>CAJUHT010000004.1 GCA_910586035.1 uncultured Christensenella sp. | reverse complement strand
TTGATTTATTTCTATTATTTCTCAATAAGTGTTGCTCTTAGTTTGACAATTCACTAAATTCAATTACTCTTTGTCCTTTTCTTTCTTTGCCGCGGCGGGTTGCGCGCAGTTCTTTTTAAGCGTTTCAAGGCATTCCGTAAGCTCTACGGGGATACGGTCCTTAATCGTGCCGTTGTAATAGCCCTCGATTTCCTCAGCTTCCTTAGCCCACTTTGCTTTGTCTACGGCAAGAATTTCTTTAAGCTCCTTAACGCCGAACTTATTGCCTTCGCAAATTTCGTAGTCAAGGTCGGTAAGGTCAATGTCCTCAGCCTTGGGAACGTAGCCGATAGCCGTTTCGTCGGCGTCTACCGAGCCGTCGCAACGCTTCAATATCCATTCGAGCACGCGCATATTGTCGCCGAAGCCGGGCCACATAAAGTTGCCGTCTTTGTCCGTTCTGAACCAGTTTACGTTGAAAATCTTGGGAGGGTTTTTAACTACCTTGCCCATATCTATCCAGTGCTGGAAGTAGTCGCCCATATGATAGCCCGTGAAAGGCTTCATTGCCATAGGGTCGTGGCGGAGCACGCCTACCGCGCCCGTAGCCGCCGCAGTCGTTTCAGACGACATTGCAGAGCCTATAAACACGCCGTGGTTCCAATCTCTCGACTGGTATACGAGGGGAGTGGTGGAAGCCCTTCTTCCGCCGAATATGATTGCGTCGAGGGGCACGCCTTCCTTGGAATCGAACGAGGGCGAAACGCAGGGGCAATTCTTTGCGGGCGCCGTAAAGCGCGAATTGGGGTGAGCCGCGTAGGTCGACTTGTCTTTCTTGTCGAACTTAGCGGGCGACCAGGGTTTGCCCGTCCAATCTATGCAGTGCTCGGGCAAATTCTTGTTGAGCCCTTCCCACCAAACTGTCATATCGTCGGTGTTAAGCGCAACGTTGGTAAAAATCGTGCCGCGCTTGGTTGCCGCCAAAGCGTTGGGGTTGGAGTGTTCGTTGGTGCCGGGGGCTACGCCGAAGAAGCCGTTTTCGGGGTTTACGGCGTAGAGTTTGCCGTCTTTGCCCACGCGTATCCAGGCGATATCGTCGCCCACGCACTCGATTTTATATCCCTTTTCAAGGTAGTGCTTGGGGGGGATAAGCATTGCGAGGTTGGTCTTTCCGCAAGCGGAGGGGAAAGCCGCCGCCACGTATTTCTTTTCGCCGTTGGGGAAGGTTACGCCCAAAATAAGCATATGTTCCGCCATCCAGCCCTCGTATTTGCCGAGGTAAGAAGCAATGCGCAGAGCAAAGCACTTTTTGCCGAGAAGAACGTTGCCGCCGTAAGCCGAGTTTACGGAAATAATCGTGTTATCTTCGGGGAAGTGCATAATGTATCTGTTTTCCGCGTCTACGTCGCACTTTGCGTGGAAGCCCTTAATAAAGTCGCCGTCCTTGCCCAAGGCGTCCAAAACGTTTTTGCCCACTCTCGTCATAATGCACATATTGAGGACTACGTAAATGCTGTCGGTAACTTCTATGCCGTACTTGGCAAAGTCGCTGCCGACAACGCCCATAGAGTAGGGGATAACGTACATAGTCCTGCCCTTCATAGAGCCGCGCGCGATTTCCGCGCTCAGTTCGTACGCCTGTTTGGGGTCGAGCCAATAGTTAATGGGACCTGCGTCCTCCCTGTTTTTTGTGCATATAAAAGTCCTGTCCTCAACGCGGGCAACGTCGTTTACCTTTGTTCTGTGCAGGTAGCAGTCGGGCAACAGCGACTGATTCAACTTTATAAGCTCGCCGGAAACGACGGCTTCCTTTCTCAGGGCGTCTATTTGCGCCTGGCTTCCGTCAACCCAGACTATTTTATCGGGGCAGGCGAGGTCCGCGCTCTCTTTAACGAAATCGAGAATCTTCTGATTTTTGGTGAGTGCCATATTTAATCTCCTTAATTATTTGCATTGTACGGGTCCCGCGGCGTAAAACCGCAGAATTTCACGATGATATTATATCAAATGCCGTGCAAGTTGGCAAATCTTTTAAATAAAATATTAGTGAAAAAACACAACCTTTGCCAATTATAACCGCTTACAAATACGATTATGACAAAATTTGCCCATAAATTACAATTATAGAATAAATTTTTTCCTTGCGGCGTACTATCATATCATAAAGGTAATAAAGGTGTGTCCTTAAACGGGGGTGCGTTTTGGCGGCTTACATAAAAAAAATAGCTGTAATTAAACAGGTCAAAAGCGGGTTCTCCGCCGACGGCGGCAATATTTCCGGTCTTGTCAAGGCGGAAACTTACGCAGGTTTTTTAAAGGTGGAAGTTTCGCTTATTAACTTTGCGCCCATTACGGAGGGCAGGTATGTGCTCGGCATTACCGACGGGCTTAACACCGTAATTTTCGACGGGCTTTCCTACGAGGGGGAAACGGAGTTTTCGCTATCCTCGGGCTTCGCCTTTTTGGTGTGCTTTTGCCACAACACCGTCGCGCCAATAGCCAGCGCGGCTTGCGGGCAGATGGCTTGCGCCCTCCCCGACCTTAAAGAGGAAATGACCAAGCGGGAAAACATCCGCCCCCAGCGCGGCGGAGCGGCTTACGACGACGAAGCCATTTCGGAGGTGAATTATTATGAACGTTCTGTTCAAAGCGGTGCCGCTGTACGCGCGGCTGAAACGAAAGAAGAGGAACGGAATTCAGGCGGCGAAGATGAGGCGGCTGCTTGCGCTGTCAAAAGCGAGAAAGAGGGAAGAGGCGCACGGACCGCCGCGGGCGGAGCGGGGGGCGAGCCCTCGGTAGGCGGGCTTGCGGGCGGCGATTTCTATTCGAGAATGGAGGCGGATATAAAAAAAATATTCGCCGCGTATCCAAAGGAAGCCGCGCTCGAAAAGGCTATGGAGGGGGGCAGGTTCGTAAAGATTGCCTACGGAAACGGCAAATACTACGTTTTCGGCGTGCTGTCGATAGAGGGCAAGCCGCGCTATATCTGCTACGGCGTGCCCTCGCAAAACCCCGATACTCCGCCGCCCAGCTTAAAGGACTGCGCGAGCTTCGTTCCCGTGGACGGGGGCGGCTATTGGATGACGTATCAGGACGCTTCCACGGGCATAAGCGTTACCATAACCAACGCCTGAGAACGACTATTTAAGTCCTTTAAACGGCTTGAATACCGAAAGGGCGTAAATTTCAAACAGCGCGGAAACGCTGCACACGGCAAGAAAACACCGCATTGCGGTAAGATTGTTAAAGCTTAAAAACAGCAGCAGGTTAAAGCCCGAAAAGGCGAATACCCCGCCGCATATGCCCAAAATAATCAAATTTACGGTACAAATAATACAAGTAAGGCGCATACGTTGAGTATGCGCCGTTGCCTTAATTTTATGCGGCGCGAAGGGCGCGCCGCGGTTGGTTTTTTTAATATTAAATTACTATATTTTCGAGCACGAGTTTGTCAAATTCCACCGTTTCGGCAAAGTCGCGGGGTAAAAAGCGCACGGTGTTGAATTTGGCGTAGTTGAATATGTGCGTTTTAATCAGCACGGGAGTGGCAATGTCCAGCCCCTCGCAGATGTCGGCAAGGTAAGTAAAAAAATCGGAGTAGGAAAATTTGTCCTCCCGTTCGTAGGTCAGCTGTTTTTCTATCTTGCCGTCCGTTATTATTTTTGCCCAAATTTTAAACATAATGACAGTTTACTTTAAATTGCGGCAAAAGTAAACGCTTTGCGCCCAATAAATTGACATTTAACCGCAAAAAAGTTAAAATATAACTGCCGCCGCAAGTTGCGGCGGCGCAAGAGGTAAAAAATTATGGAAGCATTGGAAAAGGACATTCTCACCATTTTGCAGGCGGATTCGCGCATACCCGCCGCGCGCCTTGCGGCTATGCTGGGCATAAGCGAAAAGCAAGCCGCCGAAGAGGTGCGCAAGCTTGAAGAGAGCGGCGCCATCGTCAAGTATACTGCGATTGTAAACGGCGATATTATCGACGAAAACAAGGTTGAGGCGCTAATCGAGGTAAAGGTAACGCCGCAGAAGGGCGAGGGGTTCGACGCTATTGCGCGGGAAATCGCCGAGCACGGCGAGGTTAAAAATTTGTACCTTATGAGCGGCGGTTACGACCTTGCCGTAATAGTGGAGGGCAACTCGTTAAAGAGTATTTCCCGCTTTGTTTCCGAAAGAATTTCCACGTACGACTCGGTGCTTTCAACCGCTACGCACTTTATCTTGAAGAAATACAAGGTCGAGGGCGCGCTTATGAAAAAGAGCGACGAGGGCAGGCTGTCGGTTCAGCCGTAACCCTTTTTCATTCGCGGCGCGGTTTAAAGTAAAAGCGTAAACTGCGTATGCGGGCAATCCCCGCTTTTGCAACGCGGCGGACGTAATTTTTTGGTTAAATAAAATGCGGAATTTTGTAAACGAGCGCGCAAGGAATTTAAAACCGAGCGGCATACGTAAATTTTTTGATATCGTGCAGGAGATGGAGGGCGCCATTTCTCTCGGCGTTGGCGAGCCCGATTTCGTTACGCCCTGGTACATACGCGACGCCGCCGTCCGCTCGATAAAAAAGGGACTTACCCAATATACCGGGAACAGGGGCTTGCCCGAGCTAAGGGAAAATATCTGCCGCTATATGGCGGAGCGTTTCAACGTTGATTGCACTCCCGACCATACCCTCGTAACGGTGGGCGCAAGCGAGGCAATCGACCTTGCCCTCCGCGCCGTATGCGACGCGGGCGACGAAATTTTGGTGCCCGAGCCCTGTTACGTTTCATACGCGCCCACGGTAACGCTTGCGGGCGGAACTCCCGCGGCGGTAAAGTGCACGGCGGAAAACGGGTTTATACTCACCCCCGAAGGGTTGGAGGCGGCTATAACGGCAAACACTAAGGCGCTTATACTCGCCTATCCCAACAACCCCACGGGCGGAATAATGACGAGGGAACAGCTTCTTGCAATAATTCCCGTAATAGAAAAGCACGATTTACTCGTAATTTCCGACGAAATTTACGCCGAGCTGACTTACGTCGGCAGGCACGTTTCAATTGCTTCGCTGGGCAATATGCGCGGGCGAACGGTGGTAATCGGCGGTTTTTCCAAGGCTTTTGCTATGACGGGCTGGCGCGTGGGGTTTGTGTGCGCGCCCGCGGAAATAGACGAGGCTATGTTCAAGATTCACCAATACGGAATTATGTGCGCGCCGAGGGTTTCCCAGCACGCGGCTAACGCCGCCCTGTCCGAGGGGTTTGCCGACGGCTTTTCGGTGGTGGAGGAAATGCGCGCGGAATACGCCCGCCGCGGCAGGTTTATGGTAAACGCCTTCAACTCTATGGGGCTGGAATGCTTTCAGCCGAGGGGCGCGTTTTACGTGTTTCCATCCGTGGCAAAGACGGGGCTTGACGAAGAGCGGTTTGCCAACAGGCTTTTGCGCGAAAAAAAGGTTGCCGTAGTGCCGGGCACGGCGTTCGGCGCGGCGGGGGCTATGCACGTGCGCTGTTCGTACGCCACCTCGCAGGAGAACCTTTCCGAAGCTATCGGCAGGATAGGCGACTTTGTTGCTTCGCTAAACAAATAAACGCCCGCCCGCCGTATATAATTGACAAACGGGGCGGAAAAATATATAATAGTGTTTAGTGTATTGCGATTCCGTTCGTTTCGGAGTCGCTATCCGTGTTTAAAAAAGTAAAATAAAGAAAATTACAGCCGCGTTGCGCGCTGAAAAAGAGGTATTTTAAATGGCTGATTCACAATTTGTAATGACCCAAAAGAATTACGATGCGCTCGTTGCCGAACTCGACAACCTTGTCAAGGTAAAGCGCCCCGAAATTATAGAGAGGATTGCCGAAGCGCGCTCTCACGGCGACCTTTCGGAAAACGCCGAGTACGACGCGGCAAGGGAAGAACAGCGCTCCAACGAGGGCAAGATTGCCGAACTCGAATACCAGATTAAAAACGCGGTTATTCAGGAAGAAATCAACGACAATTCCTACGTTCACCTTGATTCCGTTGTTACCGTGCGCGACGAGGAATTCGGCGAGCAGGAAGTTTACACAATAACTTCCGTAACCGACGTAGACGTTATGAACAACAAAATTTCTTCCGAGTCCCCCGTAGGCTCCGCGCTTATGAGAAGGAAAAAGGGCGACGTAGTAACCGTAACCTGCCCCGACGGAAGCGCTTACAAGCTTAAAATTTTAGCTATTAAATAATTTAAAAAATCAACGACTGCAACGAGTAACCGACAGAAAGGAATTATAAAGTATTTTCTTGCGGTTACAGATTGCGCACTACGCAATTAAAAAGGTAAAACTTATGCAAAACAACCAAAGTAACGCCCCTCTTACCGAAGAGGAGGAGCAGGCGCAACTAATCGAACAGGCTCAAATCCGCAGGGAAAAGCTTGCCAAGCTTACGGCTGAGGGCAATAACCCCTACGAAAAGACCAAGTACGCCGCAACGGCAAATTCCCGTTCGGTTAAAGAGGGGTACGAACAGCTCGAAGGCAAAGAGGTAAGCCTTGCGGGCAGACTTATGAGCCGCCGCATTATGGGCAAGGCGAGTTTTTGCCATATCTCCGACCGCGACGGGCTCATACAGATTTACGTGCGCCGCGACGACGTGGGCGAGGATACGTACGCTTCGTTTAAAAAGGACTACGACATAGGCGATATAGTCGGAATAAAGGGAACTGTTTTCAAGACGCAGACGGGCGAAATTTCCGTGCACTGCACGCACATAGAAATGCTTTCCAAGGCGTTGTTGCCCCTGCCCGAAAAACAGCACGGTCTTACCAACACGGACATACGCTACCGTCAGCGCGATTTGGATTTGATTGTCAACCCCGAAGTGAGAAAGACTTTCGTGTTGCGCTCTAAAATCTTAAAGGAAATAAGGGCGTATCTGGATAACGCGGGATATCTCGAAGTGGACACTCCCGTTTTGACCACGCTGGAAATCGGCGCGGCGGCGCGTCCCTTTAAAACGCACCACAACGCGCTGGATATAGATATGTATCTTCGCATAGAAACCGAGCTGTATTTAAAGCGCCTTATTGTCGGCGGGCTGGAAAAGGTGTACGAAGTGGGAAGAATTTTCCGCAACGAGGGTATGGACGCGTTCCACAACCCCGAATTCACCACTATTGAAATGTATCAGGCTTATACCGACTACTTCGGTATGATGGACTTAATCGAAGATTTGTACAAGCGGGTTACTTTAAGCGTGTGTGGCACGGCGCAAATCAGCTATCAGGGCACGCCCATAGATATGGGCAATAAGTGGGAGCGGCTGACTATGAAGCAAGCCGTAAAGAAATACAGCGGAGCCGACTACGATTCTTGGGCGGACGACGCGGCGGCGCGCGCGGAGGCGGAAAGACTGCGCTGCGAAGTGCCCGAAGGCGCAAAGGCTACCAAGGGGCACGTGTTAATCGCGCTGTTCGAGGCGTTTGTAGAAGATAAGCTTGTACAGCCTACGATTATATACGACTACCCCGTGGAAAATTCCCCTCTTGCCAAGCGTAAGCCCTCCGACCCGGCATTTACTGAGAGGTTCGAGTACTTTATCTGCGCTCACGAATTCGGCAACGCCTTTTCCGAGCTCAACGACCCTATCGACCAGAAGCAGAGGTTTGTTAAGCAGGTTGCCGAAAAGAGGGTGGCGGAGCCCGGTTGCAACGCGCAGGTCGACGAGGACTTTATAACGGCTCTCGAATACGGTTTGCCCCCCACGGGCGGACTTGGTATGGGAGTAGACAGGCTGGTTATGCTTTTGACTGACAGCGCGACCATAAGGGACGTAATACTCTTCCCCACAATGAAACCTAAAAAGTAAATATTGCTAAACATATTTAAAATTTATGGTATACAAATACGAAATTCTTACACAACTGAATAAGCATAAGGGCAAGGATAAAAACAGGTTGCATATGCCGGGGCACAAAAACAGCGGCGATTTCAAATCGCACTTCCCCGTCGCGCCGATTGATTTTACCGAGCTCGATTTTACCGACGATTTAAGCTGTCCCTCGGGCGCGATTAAAAAGGCGCAGGAAGACATTGCCGCAATTCTCGGCGCGGAGCGCGCCTTTATAACAACCGACGGCTCCTCTTCGGGCGTAATGGCAATGCTGTTTGTCGCTGCGGCTTACGGCAATAAAATAATAGTGCCGCGCAACTCGCACAAAAGCGTTTTCAACGCCTGTCGGTTGCTCAATTTAGAGCCCGTAATAGTTCAGGGCGCGGAGGTTGACGGCGTGCTTATGCCCCCTTCGGCGGAGCTTATAGAAACGCTTATAGTCAACGACGTAAACATAGCGGGTATGCTTATAACTTCGCCCGACTACTACGGCAATATCGCCCCCCTCGACAGCTATGCCGAGGTTATGGGCAAGTACGAAAGACTGCTGTTTGTCGACGGCGCGCACGGCACGCACCTCGCTCTGGAAGAAAACCGCGCGGGGCACGCAAGCCTTTACGCCGATATGTGGGTGGACGGCGCGCACAAGACTATGCCCACTCTTACGCAGGGCGCGGTGATATGCGTTAAAAACAGTAAACTCGTTGCCCGCGCGGAGGAGGCGGTTGCAATTTTCCGCACCACTTCACCCAGCTTCCCCATAATGGCAAGCGTGGAGTACGGCATAAAGTATTTTATAAACAATCCAAAGCACCTTATTAAAGCTAAAAACGCGGTTGCCGAATTCAAGGCGGGGTTGGAGGGTATAACTTTATACCCCTCGCAGGATTGGGCTAAGCTCGCCGTGGATTTCAAGCCTTTGGGCATTTCTCCCTACCTCGCGCAGGAAGTATTCCAGAAGAAGGGCATATATCCCGAACTCAACGACGGCAGGTATATTCTCTTCTACCTTTCCCCTTCGGTGGAGCCTTATCATATCGCCGAATTCAAGAACACGCTCTTGTGGATATGCACGCTTAAAAAACTGCAAAACACCTATAAGGACGTGCCTTCAATTCCCTCCGCCGACAGGACGTACAGCTTTTTGTACGCCTACCGTCAAAAGAGTGAGTGGGTGCCCTTAAAACAGGCGGTGGGCAAGATGTGCGCGGACAACGCGGGCATAACGCCCCCCTGTATCCCCGTGGTAATCGCGGGCGAAATTATAAGCGAGCAAGCCGTGCAAACGCTTTTAAAGGCAAAGCAGACGTTCGGTATAGTCGACGGCAAGATTAAAGCGGTTAAAAAATGAGGGGCGCGTTTATAACCTTCGAAGGGTGTGAAGGCTCGGGTAAAAGCACTCAGATACGCCTGCTTTCCGAAAAGCTTACGGCGATAGGCGCGGACTTTATTATAACGCGCGAGCCGGGCGGAAGCGACGTTGCCGAGCAGATAAGAAAAATTATTTTAGACGGCAAAAACGTTGCTATGTGCGACGAGTGCGAGGCGCTTTTGTACGCCGCCGCGCGTATACAGCACCTTAAAGAAATAGTAGAGCCGGCTCTCGCGGCGGGCAAACTCGTAATATGCGACAGGTACGTAGATTCGTCGCTCGCCTATCAGGGCGCGGCGCGCGGCTTGGGCGAAAAGTATATAGAGGATATCAACGCCGTCGCTCTCGATTGCTATCCCCCCGACTTAACCGTCTTTTTGAACATTTCTCCCGAGAGAGCGTTCGAGCGTAAGCACGGCGCCGACAAGGGCGACAGAATGGAACAGCAGGGAATAAACTTTCACCGCAGGGTGTACGAGGGGTACTTGTCGCTCTTGAAAAAATACCCCCGCATATGCGCTGTTGAATGCGGCGGAACCAAGTACGAAACGGCGGAAAGGGTGTTTGCCCTGCTCAAAGAAAAAGGGTTGATTTAAACGGCGGCGTCGCGTTTGATTATTTTATCCGCGAATTAAAAAGTGGTGTTATGGAAAAGCTTATATACGGTACTGCGGCATATAAAATTTTTTGCGGCGATAAGGCGGGCAACCGTCTTTCGCACGCCTATATGCTGTACTTTGCCGACGAGGGCAACCTGCGCCGCGCGTTAAAGCTGTTCGCGCTGAAATTTTTCGGCGCAACCGCGGACGACCGCAACGGCAGACTAATCGCCTCCGAGGGCTTGCCCGATTTAAAGGTTTATCCACAGCCCGCGCAAAAGCTGACGGCTGACGTCGCCTCCGCGATAGTGGAGGACGCCGCGCTCAGTCCGTTGGAGTACGATAAAAAGCTGTATGTAATAAGCGACTTTAACGCCGCTTCCCCCATATTCCAGAACAAGCTTTTAAAAATATTGGAAGAGCCGCCCGCAGGCGTGCACTTTCTGTTGGGGGCAACCACTCTCGCGCCCGTTCTCGACACGGTAAAGTCGCGCGTAAAATTGTTGGAAATACCGCTGTTTACACCAAGTGAAATTTATGCGGCGTTGGAGCGCGCGGGCGGCAACCCGCTCAACCGTTCGGCGGCGGAAGCTTGCGGCGGGGTGTTGGGCGTTGCGCAGAATATGCTCGGCGGCGGTTGGTTTAAGGAAACTGCCGCGGCGGCGGAAGAAATTTGTCGCGCGGGCACGCGCGCAAAGGCTGTGGAAGCGGCGCAGAAATACGGCGATTTCAAGTATAAAAAGGAACTGCTCTGCGAAATGCAGAGAAAATATTTCGGCGAAGTAAAGGCGTACGCGCAGGATATTGCGCACGCGGGCGCACTTTCGCTTGCGGCGGCGGTGTACGCTTGTCGGGGCGTGGACGGCGCGCTTGCCGATTTGAAGTTTAACGCAAACTTTTCGTCCCTCCTGTACGATTTGCTTTTACGGGTAGCCGAAAAGAACGCGGGCGGGCGCGGATAGGCGCAAGCAAAATTTAAGGAAACAGTATGGTAAAGATAGTTAGCGTAAAGTTTAAAAACGGCGGCAAGCCGTACTACTTTGCCCCCGGTAAAGACAGCTACGAAAAGGGTATGGGCGTAATAGTCGAAACAGCCAAAGGTTTGGAGTACGCCACGGTAGTTGCGCCGGAGGGCGAGGTGGACGAGGGCGAAATAGTAACGCCTTTAAAGCCCGTCGTAAGAATAGCCACCAAGCGCGACGAGGAGCAGGTGCAACGCAACCGCGAGCGCAGGGGCGAAGCGCTTAAAACCGCTCAGGAAAAAATCGCCGCCCGCGGGCTGGAAATGAAGCTGGTCGACTGCGAATTTGCGTTTGACGGAAGCAAGGTGGTATTTTTCTTCACTTCCGAAAGCAGGGTGGACTTCCGCGAGCTTATAAAAGATTTGTCGTCGGCGTTTCATATGCGCATAGAGTTAAGGCAGATAAGCATACGCGACGAAATAAAACTGACGGGCGGGCTTGCCCCCTGCGGCAGGGAATGTTGCTGTATAGGGTGTATGAGCGAGCCTTTCAAGGTTTCAGTTAAAATGGCAAAAAATCAGGGGCTTTCGTTAAACCCCACCAAGATATCGGGGCTGTGCGGCAGACTTATGTGTTGCCTTGCCTACGAAAACGATTACTATTCCGAGGCGTGCAAAAAGGTGCCCAAGCTGGGTAGCGAGGTGGATACCCCCGAAGGCAAGGGCTCGGTCGTAAACGTTAATATGCTTAAAATGCAGGTCAAGGTAAAAATAGAGCAGAACGACTCCGTTTCGTACCGCGACTTCGGCGTGGACGAAATTAAGTTTATGCGCGGCAACGTGGTTATGGGCGCTTCCGAACTCGGCGCGGCGGACGACGGCGGGGAAGAAACGGAAAAAGGCGAAAAGCCGTCCGCACCCGTAGCGGAAAAACCGCGCGGAAACCTTCCCGACAGGCGGGAGGGAAGAAACGGCAACCGCGACGGCAGAGGGGAGAAAAACGACAGGCGCGAGGGTAACCGCAATAACGGCGAAAGGCGGGATAACCGCGAAAACCGCCGCAAAGACGCCCGCCCCGACAGGCGCGAGGGCAACCGCAACAACGGCGGGGAGAACAGACCCGAACACAGGAACAACGCCCCCGCGCAGAGGAATAACGGCGGGGCGAACGAGGGGCGCGATAACGCAAAAAACGGCAACGAGGGCGCAAAAAATTTTAATAAAAATAAGCGCCGCGACCGCAGAAAGGACGGGCGTAACAACCCTGCGGATAATGCAAACGGGCGACAAAAGCCGCGCGGCGGGGCGACGGGCGGAGGAAACGGAGCGCCCCCTTCCGACAATTAAGGGTAAAAAATTTATTTTTACCTCTTTACAGTTTAAATTTTGTGTGATATAATTGTTGAAAGCGAAAATATGAAAGTTTTCGTTAATTAAATAAAAACAAATTATGGAGGAGCTGGAAATGGCACATATCATTACGGACGAGTGCGTAAGCTGCGGCGCTTGCGCGGCAACCTGCCCTGTAAGCGCAATATCCGAAGGCGCGGACAAATACGTTGTAGACCCCGACGTCTGCATCGATTGCGGCGCTTGCGAGGACGTTTGCCCCACGGGTGCGGTAAAACCCGAATAATCAAGGCGGAAAACGCGGGGTGCATATGCGCCCCGTTTTTTCGTTATAAGTAAAATGGAACTTGTGCTCAAAGAGGGCGAATCGGCGGAAACGCTGTTCGGCGATAAAATTATAATACAAAACGCAAGCCTGTACCGCTTCACTTCGGACAGCATACTTTTGTCGCGCTTTGCAAAGGGAAAGCTTAAAGACAGCGTTGCCGACTTCTGTTCGGGCAGCGGCGTTGTGGGCTTCCATTTTCTCTGTTTAAACCCGCACGTTTCAAGCCTGACGCTGTTCGAGCTTCAACCCGCCCTTGCCGATATGTCGCGCCGCACCGCGGAGTACAACGGCTTTAACGTCAACGTGGTGGAAGGCAGAGTACAGGACGCGGGCGCGGAGTACGACGGCAAATTTTCGCTTATTCTTTGCAACCCCCCGTACGAGCGCGGCGGGTTTGAAAATTGCGTTTACGAGCGGGCTATTTGCCGCAAGGAAATCACCGTAACCCTGCCTGAAATTATAGCGGCGGCGGCAAAAAAACTTAAATTCGGCGGCAGGCTGGCAATGGTTAACCGCGCCGACAGGCTGGCGGAAATGTTTTATACCTTTAAGGCGCACGGGCTGGAACCCAAAAGAATGCAGTTTATAAAGGGCGGCGCTAACGCCGCGCCGTACGCGGTTATGGCGGAGGCGGTAAAGGGCGGCAAGCCCTCTTTGGAAGTGTTGCCCGATATTGTAAACAACGCGGAAAACGGAGGCGGAACGGTATAATGATTTACTTTGTTGCAACGCCCATAGGCAACCTCGGCGATATAACTTTGCGCGCGCTGGAAACTTTGCGCGCGGTAGATGAAATTTATTGCGAGGACACCCGCCACACCATAAAACTTTTAAACGCTTACGAAATTAAAAAGCCGCTTTTAGCCTGCCATAAATTCAACGAGCGCGAGGCGGCGGAAAAAATAATAACTTCCGCGCGTGCGGGCAAAAATATCGCCGTCGTGTCGGACGCGGGTATGCCCGTAATCTCCGACCCCGGCAACGTCGTATGCGCCGCGCTCAGAGCGGAGGGGATAGACTACACCGTCGTTCCCGGCGCAAACGCGTTTTTGTCGGCGTTGGTGCTTTCCGCGCTTCCCGCCGACAGGTTTGCGTTTATAGGCTTTCTTCCCGACAAGGAGGGGGAGCGTAAAAAACTGCTTGAAAGGTATGCGGACAGCGATTTAACTCTGTGTTTCCACGTAGCCCCGCAGGACGTTGACCGCCACATATCCTCGCTCTATTCGGTTTTCGGCGACAGAAAGGCGTGCGCCGTGCGCGAAATTACCAAACTGCACGAGCAGGCTGTTCCGTTTAATTTAAAGGACGGCTTGGCGGGCGAAAAGCGCGGGGAGTACGTTATAGTGGTTGAGGGCGCGCCCAAGCGCGAAAATCCTTTAAACGCCCTTTCCGAACGCGAACATTTGCAGTATTATATCGATGCGGGAATGGATAAAAAAGAGGCGTTAAAGCAAGCCGCGCGCGACCGCGGGGTAAGCAAGTCCGCGCTGTATCCTTTCAGCGTGGGGCTATGATAAAACGCCTATATTACGGGGGTAATACCTATGAAAAGAAATAAAAGAAAAGAAATTGCGGCGGCGGATGCGGCTACTGCGGACGTGAGTTTGCGCGCCCACGCGGTGCGGCAGTCAAAGAAGAAGGAAAAAAAGCCGCAGGACGGCGCAATGAACATTTACGAGTACGAAGAAAAGTACGTAAAGCGCGAAAATGTCAAGGGCGCAACTATTGTGTTGCGGCTGTTGGTTGCGCTTATAGGCGTGTTTTTCGCCTGCTGTTTCTTCTTTGTAAGTAAAAGCATATGGGAAATGAACGAGTACGCGGGCTATGCGGCGGCGGGTGTTTCGGTTGTGCTGTTTATATGCGTTTACATAGTGCCCGTCGTAAAAATTTTAAAGTCCGACTACTTTATAACCAACGTCAATTATAAAACGGCGGCGGCGGCAAAGCGCAAAAACAAGCGGCTTAGGATGCAGATTGCGCAAAAAATCGTCGACGTTTGCGCCAACGTTGCCGGCGTGGGATGGTACGACAGCCTTTCGGTGGAAAGGCTTGAACAGGGCGTAAAAAAGCGCGACGACGCGGTTATAAAGGAACAGCTTACCGCGCTGTACGAGGGCTCGGTAAAGAGGAGCGCGCGCGACATAATTTTTAAATGCTCTATGAAGTCGGCAATGTATTCCGCGCTTTCGCAGGACAGTAAAATCGATACTATGCTTGTTGCGGCGGTAAATTTGCAGATGATAAAGGACATAGTATTTTTGTACGGCTTCCGCCCCTCCGATTCCAAGCTGGTAAAAATTTTCGGCGCGGTTGTGCGCAACGCGCTTGTCGCTTACGGGCTTGGCGGGCTTAAAATCGGCAACGGCATAGCCCGCACTGTGGGCGACGCGGCAAAGGGAATACCCTTTTTGGGTTCGGTAATTTCCGTGCTTGTAGACAGCTCGGTGCAAGGGCTTGCCAACGGCACGCTCTCGGCAATTATAGGATATCAAACTATTAAGTATTTAAGCAGGGAGTACAAACTGCAAAACATTTTAGACGGCGTGGAGGTTGGCGAAACCGAGGAAGAGCTTGCCGAAACCTGCGCGGAAATCGAAACGGAGTTAAGAAAAAATAAGCCCAAAAAGGGCGCGATTCCCGTTTAATTAAATAGTGTTTCGCGCGCACCTACCTCTTGCTCTCCCCCTTTTGTAATAAGGGGGAGAGTGTCGCCATTGGCGACGAGAGGGGGATAAGGTGATATATTACCATATGTAAAGTAAAAGTTTAGTATTTGAATAATTCAAATTATTTAATAAGGTAAAAATACATAACTTAAATAAGGTATAAAAATACACATCCCTCATCTGTCTGCGTTAGCAGACATCTTCCCCCTTTGTTAAAGGGGAAGACAAGTTTAAGGTGGTAAGTTTTAAATATACATTGCTTGTCCCTTTGCTAAGGGGGAAGACAAGAGTAGTGGTTGCAACTCAATAATCTTCCACTCCTAAGAGGTAGCCGCAAGTTACGTCAAAATATTTGGCAATGGCAATTATTATATCTAAATTAGGTTCGCCTTTGCCCCTTTCCCAACTACTAATGCAATTGGGCGATACGTTCAATATTTTCGCAAGTTTTTGCTGGCTTATTCTTTCTGTTTTTCTCAATTCTTTAAGCCTTTCAACAAATAAGTTCATACGCCGAGCATATCATAAACGATTATAAAAAACTTTGCTACCCACAAACGTGGACAAAGAAATTAGCTTATAGGCATAGAAGCGGGCGAAAGTAAGTTTGTTAAAAACTGACTTTCGCCCGCGCTCTTTCAATATATAACCTTTTCTATAACGCCGCCGCCAAGGCACCGCGTTTCGTCGTAAAACACCGCGTACTGCCCCTCGGTAACGGCTCGCTGTTTCTCCGCAAACACAAC
Organism: uncultured Christensenella sp.; assembly: GCA_910586035.1. GTDB lineage: Bacteria > Bacillota > Clostridia > Christensenellales > Borkfalkiaceae > Coproplasma. The sequence goes on along the minus strand of CAJUHT010000004.1, from coordinate 97,708 downwards.
GCGCGCCCGCTCTCCGTTAAAGTGCACGGTTACCTTTTGCTCGCCCTGTCTGTAACGGAATTTTGCCGTACACCCGAAAGGCGTTTGCGGGGGGGTGAAACCTATCCAATTTAGTCCGCCAACTTCGCACTCAACCGAGTACAGCGGGCTTTCGTCGCCGTGGGATACGTACAAAACATTGTTTTTAACGTCCTTTTTTACTACAAACCATCTGCCGTCCTCGCCCCTTTTGCCGCCGAGGTTTACGCCCCGCCGCTGACCTATTGTATAGTGCATAAGCCCCACGTGTTCGCCGACTTCCTCGCCGTCCAGCGTGAGTATTTTACCCGACTGCGCGGGCAGGTACTCCATTAAAAATTTGCGGAAGTTGCGCTCGCCTATAAAGCATATCCCCGTGGAATCCTTTTTCTTTGCGGTGGCAAGCGAATGCTTTTCGGCAATGGCGCGCACCTGCTCCTTGGGCAAATCTGCAAGGGGGAACAGCACGCGTTCAAGCTGTTTTTGCGTTACCTGATTTAAAAAATACGTCTGGTCCTTGCCGCAATCGCGCGCCTTTAACAGGTGATGACTGCCGTCTGAATTGTGGCTCACGCCGCAATAATGTCCCGTGGCTATGTAGTCGGCGCCGAGCGAAAGCGCGTACTCGCGGAATGGTCCAAACTTTATTTCGCGGTTGCACAGCACGTCGGGGTTGGGCGTTCTGCCAGCTGCGTACTCCTCTAAAAAGTGCTTAAAAACGCGCTCCCGATACTGCTTTGCAAAGTTTACGCTGTAATAGGGTATATCCAAAAGAGCGCACACCCTCCGCACGTCGGCGTAGTCGCTCTCCGCCGTGCAGGCGCCGTTTTCGCCCGTTTCTTCCCAATTTAGCATAAACAGCCCTATTACGTTGTAACCCTGCTCCTTCAAGAGCAGTGCGGCAACCGAGCTGTCCACTCCGCCGCTCATTCCTACCACGACAGTTTTCATATATGCAAATTATAGCACGGCGCGGCGGCGTTTGCAATAAAATGAATTGCATATTATTCTTCGGGGTGATATAATTGCAGTATGAGCAGTTTACCCGCCGATAATTTCATTTTGCTTTCCCTTGTAAATACGGCTCTGCGCGACGGCGAGGAGCTGGGCGATTTCTGCGCGCGGTACTGCGCGGAGGAGCAAGAGGTGGTTGCGCGGCTGGCGGAATACGGCTACGTTTACGACGGCGAAAACTGCGCTTTTAAGAGGTTGTAATTTATGGAAGCGGTCGAACAAAAATTTTTGCGCTACGTGCGCGTTGATACTCCCAGCTGCGAGGAAAATTTCGGCGTTACGCCCTCCTCCGACTGCCAGAAAAATCTGGCGCAAATGCTTGTCTGCGAGCTTGAAGCTTTGGGGCTTAAAGCCGAAGTTACGCCCAATTCATACGTGTATTCCCGCTTGCCCGCAAACTGCAAGGCGGCGCATTCGATAGGTTTTATCGCGCACATCGACACGGTTGAAAAGCCGAGCGGCAGAGGCGTTAAACCTATGGTGCACAACTATTCGGGCGGGGATATATGCCTGCCAACGGGCAAAATAAGCGTTGCCGACTTCCCCGAACTGAACGAATTGGCGGGTCAGCAAATTATTTCTTCCGACGGTACTACCGTGCTGGGCGCGGACGACAAGGCGGGCATCGCCGAGATTATGGCGCTGTTGGAATACCTTGTTTGCCACCCCGAAGTAAAGCACGGGGATATAGGCGTTGCGTTTACTCCCGACGAGGAAATAGGGCACGGCGCAAAGCTGTTCGACGTGAAAAAATTCGGGTGCGATTTTGCCTACACCGTCGACGGCGAGGAGCTGGGGGAAATATCTTACGAAACTTTTAACGGCGCTTGCTTCCAAATAAAGATAGAAGGCGTAAACATTCACCCCGGGCAGGCTAAGGGCAAAATGATAAACGCCGTAGCCGTGGCAAACAAGTTTATTTGCGCGCTTCCTGAAAGTCAACGCCCCGAAACTACCGAGGGCAGAGAGGGGTACTATTTTGTAACGGAAATTTGCGGCGGCGTGGAGAGTTGCACGGTAAACGGCATTATCCGCGACCACGACGGGGCGGAGTTTGATAGGCGCAAAGATTTTGTGCGCGCGGTAGTCGAAAAGCTGAACGGAGAATACGGCGGCAGGCTTCAACTCTCTATGCGCGACCAATATTATAACTGCGCGGAGGTGATTGCTCCGCATATGCACCTTGTGGAAAACGCCAAGGCGGCAATGCTTGCGGCGGGCGTTACGCCGTTGATTTTCCCCATAAGGGGCGGTACCGACGGCTCTTCGCTTTCCTTTATGGGCTTGCCCTGCCCCAACGTTTGTACGGGCGGGCGTAACGCTCACGGACTTAATGAGTATATTTCCGTGCAGGCAATGCAAAAGACGGTGGAAATTTTAAAGGGTATCGTCAACGCGTACGCGAAAGGTTGACTTTTACCCGTGCGGAAGATAAAATATAAAAGGTTGAAAATTGCCCTGCGGCTATTTTCAATTAAAATTCGGTGTGTGTCCGTAGCTCAGTTGGATAGAGCACGAGCCTCCGACGCTCGGTGCCGCTGGTTCGAATCCAGTCGGGCACACCATAAAGACGGCGTATTTTAAAATACGCCGTCTTTATTATTTAAATAGTTTCTGTATACGGCTTAAACGTATTTAATAAGGTCTGCTCTTAATAGTCTTTTTGATTTTCATCAGGGTATTGACGGTGTTTGACTTTAATGTTATAATCAATGGTAAATCAGGTTTTAAGGCGGTCGTTCATATAAAAATACAATTCTTCGAATGTCGTTTCGGGTGATGCGAAATTCATAAGTTCGCCGTGCAATTTTTCTTCGGCAAGCAATCCGTTTTTCCATTCTTTGTTTTTTATCCTGTCAGTCGACGGTATTACCTTGCCGTCTTCTATGATAATCGTCCGCGCAAAATCGCCCCATACGTTGCCGACCTGCGGGCTTAAATCTACGGTGATAACGTCGTTTTCGGCAATAACTTTTTCGGCGGTTTTATAGTGCTTTCCCGAAACCGACAAAGCGGTGTCCCCGCCTGAAAATATAAACGCACCCACGTCCCAATACCAAAAAGAAGTTGCGCCAAGCTCCGTCATTTTTTCCTCCGCAATTTTTCTTAATTCGGGCAGAGGCATACCGACGCGTATATTGGCTTGCAAATATTTAAAAGTCTGCTTTGCAATTTGCTGTACTTCAAAATTATTCATACAAAAATTTTAACATACGGCAGGTAAAATCGCAATATATCCCTTTCAATTTCAATTAAAAAATGTTATGATTGAATAGAGAGGAGCAAAATGACGGGAATTTATTTCAGCGGCACGGGTAATACGAAGCGCTGTATCGAAAGATTTTTAAACGGAATAGAGAGCGGTGCGGAAACGTTCGCGCTCGAAACTCCGCAGGCGGCGGAGGCGGCGAAGGGCGCGCGAGAAATAGTGTTCGCCTACCCCGTGTACTATTCCGACCTGCCCAAAATTGTGCGCGATTTCATTGTTGACAACGCCGGGCTTTGGCGCGGCAAAAGCGTTTTTATAATTTGTACTATGGCAATGTTCAGCGGCGACGGCGCGGGTTGCGCGGCAAGGCTGTTTAAAAAGTACGGGGCTAACGTTGCGGGCGGACTGCACCTGAAAATGCCCGACAGTATAGGCGACGTAAAAATCTTAAAGAAGTCGCCCGCTCAAAACCGCGGGCTTATAAAAAAAGCGGACGAAAAAATCGACAGGGCGGTTGCAAGTATCGAACGCGGCAAATATACGCGGAACGGTTTGGGCGTTTTCGCGCATATCGCGGGGCTGTTGGGGCAAAGGCTGTATTTCGGCGGCAAAACAAAAAAGTACTATAATAAAATAAATGCGGACGGCAAAAAGTGCGTTGGTTGCGGTATATGCGCGGGCGTTTGCCCTATGCAGAACATAAAAATAGAGAACGGCAAAGCTGAATTTAACGGCAAATGCACTATGTGTTACCGCTGTTTTTCCCGCTGTCCGCAAAAGGCTATAAATTTGTTGGGCAAGCGCGTTTACGTTCAGAACAAATACGAAGATTACGGAGATACTTTATGCTCGCGGACGAAATTATAGATTACTGCGTGCAAAATTTAAGCGGCGTTGCCGTAGTGGAAAGTTGGGGCGAGAGGGGCGTATTCTACAACCCCGAAAATAAATTGAAGCGGGGCGTGTACGTGCTGACAGTTAAAGAGAAAGACGGCGAAAACGACCGCTCTTCGCACCTCGACCGCAACTCGGTTTACCGCGTAAATTTAGGCGTAAGGCGGCAAACTTTTTTAAATTTATACGGCAATATCCCCGCGCGACCGAAAAAGGGCGGCGTTATTGATATGAAATACGATTTTACGGCAAACGATAAAATTATGCCCCACCCCGTGTACGGTTGGCTGAGTTGGCTGTGCTGTTTAAATCCCTCCGCCGAAAGGTTCGAGGAGTTGAAGCCGCTCATTGCCGAAGCCCACGCCTATGCGAAAGAGAAGTATGAAAAGAGGAAGATATGAACGGCGAATTGTTATTTGCGGGCAGGGAACAATTCGGAAATTGATTGAAAGGCAACTGTAATATAAGCGAGGGCTATTGGATTTATTCGGTAAGAGCGGCGGTGTGAAAACGCTTGCGGCGGCGGAAGCGCTGGAAGAAGCGCTGTGCTTCGGCTGGATAGACGGGCAGATGAAGAGCGTTGACAACAAAACCTATAAAAAGTATTTTGCGCCGCGCAGGGCTGACGGTAAGTGGTCGGATAAAAACAAGGCGCTTGTCGCCGACCTCGAAGCCCGCGGACTTATGACCGAGTACGGCAGGGAGAAGATAAAGGAAGCCAAGCGCAACGGACGGTGGAACGCGGTCGATTTAATGTCGCTTGGGGAGGAGGCAATAGCCGAGCTTAGCCTGTTATTAAAAGATTACCCGTCCGCCTATGCCAATTTTCAGGCTATGCCGCAGTCGGTTAAAAAAACTTACGCCCGCGCATATTTCGACGCCAAGACGGAGGCGGGCAGGGAAAAACGGCTTTTGTGGATAGTCGACAGACTGAATAAAAATTTAAGACCTATGTAAAGAAAGTTGAAATTGGTTTACGGTTAATAAAATAGTCGAAAGGTAAAAAGTTAAAGAGGCGCGCAATAGCGCGGTTTAAAATAATCAGGTAAAGATATGAAAATTATTTACGATAAAATCGAAGGTAAAAACGTGTACGTTTACACGGTGAAGGGCGGCGGCTTGGAAGCGGATATTTGCGAGGTGGGCGCAAGAATAAACGCCATACGCGTAAACGGCGTCGACGTGGTCTTCGGCTTCAAGTCGGTAAGCGATTACGTTAAAAGCGGTTGCTATGCGGGCGCGACGATAGGCAGGGTTGCCAACAGAATAGCCAAGGGCGGGTTCGCGCTTAACGGCAAGCGGTACGCCCTCAACGCAAACGACGGCGAAAACCATTTGCACGGCGGCAACGAGGGCTTCGATAAAAAGAAGTTTACCGTAACGCAGGAGAGCGACGACTGCGTAACTTTGGAGTACCTCAGCGCGGACGGAGAGGAAAACTATCCCGGCAATTTAAAGTTTACCGTAACTTTTAAAATCGAGAACAGCGCGCTGATTATCGGGTATGGCGCGGTGAGCGACGCGGACACCTTGTGGTGCCCCACAAATCACGCGTATTTCAATCTGGACGGAGAGCAAAACGGCGATTGCCGCGGCAATATGCTTAAAATAAACGCCGATTACTACACGCCCGTCGACGGCGGACTCATTCCCACGGGCGAAAAAAGAGGGGTAAAGGGCACGCCCTTCGACTTTACCCGCTTAAAGGCGATAGGCAAACATATAGGCGACAAAAGTCTTGCGGCAACGCTTGGGTACGACCACAATTACGTATTAAACGGCGAACACGCGGCGCACGCGGAGGGCAAGGCTACGGGCATAAAAATGGACGTGTATACGGATATGCCCTGCCTGCAATTCTATTCGGGCGGTCAGCTCAAAGGCGTTGCGGGTAAAAGCGGCGTGTACAATAAATTCGGGGGCTTTTGTCTTGAACCGCAGTTTTGCCCCGACGCCATAAATAACCCCGCTTTCGAACAGCCCGTTTTAAAAAAGGGCGAAGAAAAGAAGCATTTTATACGTTTTGCGTTTGCCTGGGAAGAGGAAAATCACGATGGAAAAATACCCGTAATCGTGGGCGTTACGGGGCACAGGGACCTCGTTGAAGGGGACGGTGCGTTGCTCGGCGCGGAGGTTAAAAAAAGTCTTACGCAGATAAAAGAGCTTTGTAACGGCGGAAAAAAGGGTAAAGGGCATACGCCCGTTATTATGCTCAACGCGTTTGCGCAGGGGGCGGATATGCTGTGCGCGGAGGCGGCTTTCGGTTTGGGAATGGACGTGTACGCCGTGCTTCCCTGTGCGATAGACAAGTATAAAAAGAGTTTCGACGTGCATCTGCAAGCCGCAAAAAGAAATATAAACGCCACCGCGCAGGACATCGCGGAAGCGGAGGCAAAGGACGCCGCCGACAGGGAAAAGTTAGATTACTATCTTGCGCGCGCCCAAAAAATCATATACGCGCCCGATGCCGAGAAAAACGGGGAGTGGCTCAAAAGGGCGGCAAACACGGACGAGGAAAGCTACGAGTACCGCCAGCTCGGCATTTATATGGCGGAACATTCCCATATTTTGCTTGCGCTGTGGGACGGCAAAGAGCCTAAGACCAAGTACGGCTGCGGCACGGTGGAAGTAATAAAGTTCGCTTTGGAACATAAATTTCTGGACAGGGATAAGCTGTTTAAACCGGGGCTTATAAACGATACTGCGGTGGTTTGGATAAAGACGCGCAGGCAGAGCGGCGACGATAAGGCGGATATTAACAGAAAGTGGCTTACAAGCTGTCTTACGGGCGACGAGGGCGAACGCTATCAGGACTATTTACTTTTAGATATAACCGACGAAAATTTAAACCCTCCCGCTTTTTTAAAAAATATAATTTCAAAGACGGATAAATACAACTCCGAAAAAATCAAGACGGACGATAACGCGGTCAGGCTTTGGAAGGACGCGGAAGGGCTTGACGGTTACCGCAAAAATTTGCGGCGGCATTACGTTAAAGCCGACGGACTTTCTTGCTTTAATAACGGTAAAAGATATGTGCCGTTTATAAAGAGCCTCGCCTTTATAGGCGCGTTGTTGGTATTCGCCTTTTTGATTTACGACGACGCTTCTTGCCCGTATGCAATGTTCGCCTGTACCGCGGCGCTCATTTTAATGTTGTGTCTGGTGCTGTGCGGCAATAAAAAGAATTATCACAAAAAATTCGTGGAGTACCGCGCCTTTGCCGAAGCTTTAAGAATACAGTTTTATATCTCCCTGTGTATTTCCGAAATAAGCGGCTTCAACGTGTGCCATCTTTACGCCTGGTCGCAAAAGGTGGATATGGCGTGGATAGAAAAGGCGATTCAGGCGCTGGAAGTAATCGGCGGCAAGGAAAATATAAAAGCCGACGTAAGTCAAGTTATCGAGGTGTGGATAGGCAACAACACAAAACCTACGGGGCAATTGAATTATCATACCTCCAAGAGGAAGCCCAACGACAAGCGGGCTAAACTGTGCGGGACGCTGTCCGTAACGCTTAAAATCGCCGCCGTAGTAATTTACTTATTTATTTCCGCGCTGGAAATAGTCGCTCTTATTAAAAGGGCGCAAAACGCAGATTGGTTTTGGGAGCACGCTATTTTTTACAGCCTGTCTTACCGCAACTTTACTGCTATTTTGCTGGGCTCGGTTTCCGCGCTTTCGTTACTGCTGGCGGGCGGTCTGGGAAAAATGGCGTACGGTCGCAAGGCGGAAGACAATAAAAAGATGATTAAATTTTACGCCTCGGCTTACGAAAGGTGGAAAGAGGTTAAAGGAAATTCCCAAGCGGAAACGGAAGCGTTCGTTAAAGAAGTTGCAAGGGAAGAAATTCTCGAAAACGGAATCTGGTGTTCGTACGTAAGCGAAAACGGGCTGGATATGACTATTTAACGCGCAATTTTAAATTAAAAGGGACTTGCATTTTTTGCAGGTTCCTTTTTGTTTTTGCAGCTAATCGGTAAAGGGCTAAGGAACGTGCCTTTGCCGAAAATGGCATTTTTTGGTATGATTGAATACAGAAAAGGAGGTAACGGAAATGGAAAACGTTTTGGATATATTACTTGACGAAAACAACACGTCTCATATCATTCTTATGGACGACGACGGGCGCAAATTAACTTTCGAGCAAATCGCCGTTATTCCCTATAAGGAAAAGATATACTGTATTTTATACCCTGTGGGCAAGATACCGGGAATCGCCGCGGACAGGGCGGTGGTCTTTTACGTTGACGAGGACGACGGCGCGCCCTGCCTTACGGCGGAAAAGGACGATGCGACCGTGTGCGATATTTTCGAGCAGTACTACGACCTGATAGAAAAAGACATAGAAGAAATAATAAGGAGAGGATAAAAATGAACTATTTGACGCAAAGAAGCGTTTACTACTATTTTTTAATGCGCGAAGCCGCGGGAGCGGGCTTGGACAGTTGGAGTTTTATCGCCAAAAATTTCGGCGTAAAGCCCAAGGAAATAAAAACTTATGAGAAAATGCTTAAAAACACCGTGCTCGACGAGCTTTCCGCCCCGTGCGACATAGAGATGTACAAAAACTATTTAAACGGTTTTTGTACCGCGAATTCCGAGTTCGGCAAAAGAGAGTGCGAGAGGGAAATAATAGACGTAAAGGCGCTTGCCCTGCATAAGGTGCAGGAGCTGTTCAGTAACTCCGCCGTAAAGGGCAACCGCCTGCGTTCTCTGTCCCACAATTACGGGCGCGACCATATCGCTTCGGTGCTGTACGCAATGCAGATGCTCTATCTCAACGACGACGAGCAGTGCGGACGGCTTGCACGGCAGATTTTAATAGAGGAGCTTAAAGAGGGCAAAAACAGCGACGCGGGCATACTGCTCTTAAAGCTGAAAGAGGGCGACGCGGCGGAAACGGTAACCCGTTTAAGGGGGCTGCCCGATATGCTTTTAATGCCCGATATGCTTAAATATCTCGAAAGGCAGTACGGCAAGAGCGGCGGCGAAAGCATTTTTACGGACGAGAGGAAAATCGGCTTCGGAGGAGGCACAAAATGAAACTTAACTCAAACTTGATTGGAAAATTTGCAAAGAGCGTCCCCGGCGAACAGACGGTTCTGCTGGGAATAGACGACGTTGCGAAAGAGAGCGGCTACGTTAAATACGGCGCGCTGGGCAAACACGCGCCGGGTATGCCCGTTTCCGCTTACAGGGATAAGGACGGCGAGCTTTACGTGGTACAGCGCAAAGGGCTGTGCCACGCGCTTGTAACCGGCTCTACGGGGTGCGGAAAATCTATGCGCTATCTGGAAAACTACCTATTCAATCTGGACGGTAAAATTTCGGTTATCGTCGCGGACATAAAGGGCGAGCTTTTCAGGTATACTTCCGAATATCTCAAAGGTATTTACGGCGAGGAAAACGTAAAATATATGGACTTTATTCACCCCGAGTACTCGCAGATTCTGTTCAATCCCGTCGCGGACGTGGCGAGGAGGTATCTCGAAGCCGAGCTGTACCCCGACGAAAAGGAAAACATAAGAAACGAGGCGCTGGCGGATTTAAAAAAGCTGTACGACAAGCTCTTTCCCATACGTTCGGACGACGATATCAGTTGGGACGAGGGCGCGAGGGGCTTTATATACGGCATTACTCTGGGACTGTTTAAGGATATGCTTTTAACGCGCGAGCAGGAGGCGCGGACGGGCAGGCGCAGGGTGCTTCCCGAGCAGATTAACTTTGAAACTGTTTCCCAAATTTTTTACCGCTTCGAATACGGGGACGAGTTCGAGGACTTCGGCTTTTTCTCTTCGCGGGATAAGGACGATTCCGTGTGGAGGTACGTGCGCGGCATAATCAACGACCACCCCAAGACGAGGGCGTGCTACATTCAGCTTATAGAAAGCTATTTAAGCAATTACAGCTATCCCGACGTGCGCCACCTTACCATAGCCGACAACTTCGACGTTAAAACTTTGGGCGACAAGCCGCAGGTAATTTTTTTGACGTACGATATGACGGACGAAAGGATGCGCGGGTTTGTCAACCAATACATAGTAAAGGCGCTTGATACGTTAAAGCAAAAAGCCATCAACGGCGGCGCGCCGCTCGGCGTTCCCGTTCAGTTTCTGTTGGACGAGTTCCCCACCCTGCAAGCCGATAAAATTTACCCCACCATATTCAGCGTTGGGCGCGGATTGAACATATTCATAACCGCGATAGTGCAGGACTATACCCAGCTTGAAACTTCGTATTCGGGCGGCGTGGCGCAACAGATTCGCAACAACTGTAACCTAACTTATTTTTTGGGCACCAACGACATAAACACGGCAAAGGCGGTTAAGGAACAGATAGGCAGGCACATAATTCCCGACCCCGCGCAATACTTGCAGGGCGGTATAAAGTTTATTGAGGAGTACGTCGTTTCCGAGGACGAGCTTATGCACAGGGTAAAGCCGGGCGACGCTTACATAACCATAAACAACCATATGCCGCTGAAAGGGTGTTTCGAGCTGTACTTCGACTGCCCCGAATATACGCAATTTCCGCAGGCGGAAAATTACAGAAAGCCTTCAATCGATTTCAAAGACCCGAAATACCGTTACGATTCTTCCTGGATGGTTAAGCGCACGAGAAGCATATGGGATTAAAGGAGTAAAACTTATGGACAATTACGATAAAGTTTTAAACGCCTGCGTGTTGCGGGCGCGCGGCGGAAAATTGCACATAAACGTGTTCGACTTGATGTATGAAACAAGCCTGTCTTATCCGCAGTTGAAAGAAATCGCCGACGGGCTGTTATCGGCTGGCGAGCTTGCGGCGGTCGACTTAAAAACTTACAAATTTACGGGCGACGTAAACCGCCCGCTTGCCGAACCCGAAGAACCCGCCGACCTGCGCGAGGACGACGGTTATGACGAAAACGACCCGCTCGCCGCAAGACTTGCGTTTTTGGAAAGGCGGCGGGAAAAGCTAATCGAAAGAATGAAAACGGCTAACTTGAAAGAGGACGACCTGTACCGCCGCGACGACGATGGGGAGGTGGATTACGAAGAGATGGAGCGCCGCCTTCAAAGTCGTTTAAACGAGTTTGAAAACGCGTCAGAAGAGGACGGCGTGGAAGAAGCGGACGAGGAAGAGGACGGAGAGTACTGCTACCGCGGCGCGCAGACGGTTGAGGCTATCGTGCTATTAACGGAAATTTTACGTAAGGCGCGCACAACCAAACCGTGGGACGAAATTCCCGAAATCAGGCAATGGAGCAGTCAAAACGACTTTATGGCGTACTGTTGCGACCGCATTGCGGCTATATTCGGCGGCGGCGAAACCACGGACAGGCAGGAGGTGCTTATAAAGGCTTCCGTCCTGCTCGGAGAAGCGCAAACCGCCCAATGTAAAATGACGGAAGAAATTTACTCGTTTATTTTGTTTGCGTTGCAAAATATAAGCGACAGCCAGTACCAAGAAATTTTAAGTCTGCTCGCCTGAAATTGCGGTTGGCGCGGACATATGCGGCGGGTAAACGCTTATTTTGTTTAATAGTTACGGCGTACTGTCGCGCCCGCGGCGTTTTTCAAGCGCAAGCCGCGGGCGCGTTTTTTAACCGCCCCGTATTGACGGTACATATATTTTATGTTATAATCAGCCGAAAAATATTGTCGGTAGGCGCGTAAAACGCACGCCTTAACGCCGTCATATTTAAGAGGAAGCAAATATGAAAATTTTACACTGCGCGGATATACATCTCGGCTCTAAAATGGAGTCTAAATTGCCCAAAGAAAAATCGGACGAAAGGAAGCGCGAACTGCGCGCGGCAATGAGCCGTATGGTTGCGTACGCCGTTAAAAACGGTATAAAAGTCATTATTTTGGCGGGGGATATCTTCGATTCCGACCGCCCTTTAAAGCGGGACAAAGAATTTTTTTACAGTGTGGTGAGAAACACTCCCGATATAGACTTTTTGTATCTGCGCGGCAACCACGATACGTTGGAATCGTACACGGAGTACGGTTTGGAAAATTTAAAAACCTTTTCCGACGAGTGGACTTGTTACCGTTACGGCAACGTTACAATTTCGGGAATAGAAATAGACGGAAGCAACGCGCTTTCCCTGTACTCTTCGCTTAAACTCGAAAGCGACAAAATCAATATAGCCGTAATGCACGGGCAGGCGGGCAATTCGGGCGGCGCGGGCAAAATTCAGCTTTCGAAATTGCGCAACAAAAACATAGATTATCTTGCGCTGGGGCACATACATACCTATTCCGCGGGAAAAATTGACGAGCGCGGTCAGTACGCCTATTGCGGCTGTCTTGAAGGGCGCGGCTTCGACGAGCTGGGGCAAAAGGGGTTTGTAGTAATCGATACCGACGAAAAGCTGACTTTTGAGTTTGTTCCCTCTTCCGCAAGGGTGTTCGAAGAGGTCTGCGTGGATATAAGCGACACGCAGGATTTGTTTACCGCTTGCCGCAAAGTAGGCGGCTTTATCAAGTGCAAGCCTTCGGATATAGTAAGGGTAAACCTTGTCGGCGAGGTGGATTACGATACCGACGGGCTGGATAAGGAGATAGAAAAACAGCTGGCGCACAGCTATTATTACGTGTCGGTTAAAAACTCCGCTTACGTCAAGTACGACGCCGCTTGCCTCGAAGGGAACGTATCGCTCAGGGGCGAGTTTATAAGGGCGGTGTTGGAGGGCGGGTACTCCGAAGAGGACAAAAACGCGCTGATTAACTGCGGCTTAAAGGCGCTTGGCGGAAGAGAGGTGGAATAATGAAGCTGATTAAGTGCTACATAGAAAACTTCGGCAAACTCAGCAACGCCGATTATAATTTCGACGAGCGGCTTACGGGGTTTTGCGAAAATAACGGTTTCGGCAAGACGACGCTTGCGGCGTTTATAAAGGCAATGTTTTACGGGTTGCCCTCCGTCAGGGTAAACGCCAAGGAGTTTAACGACCGCAAACACTTTTACCCCTTCGCCGGCGGCAAGTTCGGCGGAAACTTAACGTTTGAAACGGGCGGCGCTACGTACAGGATAGAGAGATTTTTCGGCAAAAAGAGCGATACCGAGGACGAGCTGACCGTATACTGCAACAACAGGGTTTACGGCGGCTTCGGCGGCGATTTGGGTAAAGCCGTGTTCGGAGTGGATAAAGAAACTTTCGAGCGCACCGTATTCATTACCTCGGACGCGGCTGATACGACCGCCGCGGGCGGTATGCTTACCAAGCTTAACTGCTTTGTTGAAAATGCGGACGGCGAAGAAGATTTTGAAACGGTGATTGCGCGGCTCGAAAGGGCAAGAAAGAATTTAAAGGCGGCAAAGGGCAACAACGATTTAATCAGTCAGACCAATCAGGCTATTTTCGAAGTCAAGAGCGAGATTGCCAATTTGGAAAGCATTGCCAAAACTCTCGACGAAAGCTATTCGCGGAAAAACAATCTTCAAAAGAGTATTTTAAGGGCGGAAGCCGAAATTGAGGAAATTAAAAACACCAATCTCGTTTTGGAGCGGTGGGAAAAGCTGGACGCTATGACGGCGCGGTGCAACCGCTTGCGGGAAGAGTTGGACGGTTGGCGGTCGAAGTATGCGGGCGGGTTGCCGAGCGAAGAGGAAAACCTTTTGTTGAAAAGCAACGCAAGGCGCATAACTATGTTGGACGGCGCGCAGACCACGGCGGCGTTCGATTGTCAAAAACAGGAAAAACTCAACCTTTTGGAAAGCGTTTTTCAGGCGGGCGTGCCCGAAGAGGGTGCTCTGCGCAAGCTTAGCGGCGATATAGACGAAATAAAAAGCCTCGAAGTAAAGATAAGCGCGCTTGGCGAAGAGGACGGCGGACAGAGGCGGCTGTCTTTACAGCGCAAGTTTGCTGGTAAAACTCCCGACGCCGAGCAAATGGAAAACCTTGAAAGTAAAATTCAAAGATACCGCAATCTGGACAACAGGCGCAAGGCGCAGGCTGCCGTAGCCGCGCCCTTTAACGCCCCCGCAAGCAAAAGCGGTAAAGTTTATTCGGTTTTGTTGGCGCTGTTCGCCATTGTAGCCGTTGCGGGCGGCGCGCTCGTTTTGGTGAGTAAAATTGCGGGCATAGCGCTGTTGGCGGGCGGCGTTCTCGCGGCGGCGGTGGTTGCCGTGCTGTGGAAAATAAAGGGTTCGCAGTCGTCGCCGAAAGCCGTGGTTTTGGACGGCGCGGCAATCGAAGCGCAGGCGGAGTTGCAGAGCATAGAAGGCGCGGTAAGAGAAGTTTTGGCTTCCTACGGCTATTACAGCCAAAACGGAATTATTTTCGATTTCGAAACGTTTAAAAAGGACCTTAACGATTACGCGCAGTACGGCGAGGACGAGTTGCAGAGGCGGGCGCGTATTCAGAGTTTCAGCCTGCGCAAAGACGCGCTTACGGCGGGCGCGCGTAACTTTTTCGCCATCTACGGCATTGCGGACGGCGATTTGCAGGGCGCGTACGTAAAACTTTTTAATATGATTTCCGAGTACGGCAATCTTAAAGCGGACAGCATAAAGGCGGAAACGGGAGTAAAAGATACCCGTAGGCAGGCGGAGCAACTTTACGCGGAAATAAGCGGGGTGCTGGGCAAGTATAATATAAGGTTGGAGGAAAACGTTTTTGCCCAGCTCGAAGAAATAGAGCGGGCAAGCGCGGAAACCGCGCGGCTTTGCGGGGAAATTGAAAAGTGCGGGAAAGAGGCGGCGGATTACGCGGCAAAATACGGGCTTGGGCAAAGACCTTCGGCGGAAATCGCCGATTACTCGCTTCTTGCCGAAAGGGTTAAGGAGGAGCGCAACTTGCTTGCCGTAGTCGACGGGCAGATAGCTTCCGACGAAGCTATGATTGAAACCCTCGGCGACAAATACGGCGCGCTGGAAACGTTGCAGGAAAAACTCAACGAATACAAGCGGCGGCACTACGTGCTTTCCGAAACGGAAAAATTGCTGAAAAAAGCCGACCGTAATTTAAAGGACAGGTACGTCGCGCCCGTCAAAGACGTCTTTTTAAAGTACGCCGACGTAATAGAAGAAACGCTTGGCGAAAGAATAACAATAGACGAGGAATTCAACGTTTTGTTCGAGCAGAGCGGAGAAATTCACAGCGAAAAGCATTTCAGTACGGGGTTAAGAAGTATTTGCGCGCTTTGTATGCGGCTGGCGTTTGTGGAAAATATGTTCGGCGGCGAAAAGCCGTTTATAATTATGGACGACCCTTTCGTGTTTCTGGACGGCGGGCATATGCAAAAGACTATGCGGGTTGTAAAGGAGCTGGCAAAGGATATACAAATTATTTATTTCTGTTGCCACGAAAGCCGTAGGGCAGCCGTTTGAACGTCTTGGTTTAAGCTTTTCTTAACGGTTAAACGCCGTTTATTTGTCGCTTTGTCCGTATAAAAATAAAAGAGCTTTATCGGCAACAAGAAATTTAAGGCGAAAATTGTTATTATTTCCTTAATTTGGGCGTATTGTATGAATGTTAATAACAATTTTAGTAAAATATTTTCATTTTGGGTTTGACAAGCGCGTTGCAGTATGATAGTATATATAAGACAAAAAGGCGCTTGCGCTAAAAACGCACGTTTGCGCCGTAAAAGAGAGTTAATTATTAGGAGGAAATAAATGAATAAATTAACCAAAGTTCTGTCCGTATTCATCATTGCGGGCGCAATAGGAACGGGCGTTGCGGGAGTAGCGGGTTGCACCAAGAAAGATAACCACACCCACGCCTATACCTACACGGCGAATTCCGACGGGAAGACGCACAACGGCGCTTGCGACTGCGGCAAGGACCCTATAACCAACCAAAACCACGTTGACGAAAATAACGACAAAAAGTGCGATTTGTGTCTGGCAGATTTGGGGGGGGGTGAAGAATCCGATAAACTTCAAATTCCCGCGGCGGCGCAGGCTCTCATAGTGGAGGGCGTAGGCGATACGGAAGTTCAGCTTTCCGAAACGAAGAAGTCGCACTCCATAGATAAGAGCGCGGTTAAAGTTTATTTTGCAGACGGTTCGGGCAACAAGTTGGACGAAGTGCCTGCGGCTAACCTCGATATAGCGCTTAAAGACCCCGACCGTGCCGACTGCGAAGCCTGGGATAATTTAAAGGCTGACGGCGAGTACAGCGTGGTTGCGAAAATTAAAAATTGCAAGCTGGCGGAGGGTTCTACCGCGGAGCTTGAAGACTTTGTAAGCACGGTTACCGTTAGGGTTAATAACGGAATTGTTTCTACCTCTCTTGTCGTAAAAGAAGGTACTCTTACGCAACCCCAGTCCGTGCAGGACAGAATGACTTCTACCTGGAAGTATGAAGTATCGCGTGAAAACGGCGATAAAGAAGACGTTGCCGCGAATGAGGTAAAAGTAAGCGGTCTTGACACGAATACCGTTGCGGCAAACGCTCAGGCTACTATTACCTACGGCACAATTGCAAGCGGTAAAGTAACTTATACTATAACCGAGAACCCCGATTTGCGTACTAAGTCTTATGCGGTCAACTTTGCCAACGTTCCCGCGGGCGTAGTTTCGGCGGATACGAAGCTTATCGAAGGTAACGGCACTACACTTACGTCGCACGCAAACGACAGCAAGGCAAACGTAAATTCGGGCGGCTCCGGTGAAACGGAAGACAGGTACTTCCCTTCGCGCTTCCAGTTCGGCGGCGGTTCGTTTACTTCCGGTAATGCTTTACAGAAAGACAGGTATCTCAAACTTGTTACCGACGGCGCGGCAAAACTTACCATTTATTGGAATACAAACGGCTCTGCGGGCAGGGGCATAAAGGTATTCTCCAAGTCCGATTTGGGTGCCAACGGTATTGAAACGGTAACGCCGGCTATGGATTCGCTGTATGAGAAGAAAGTCGATACGAAAGACGTTCAGGTATCCGAAATCTCTCTTCCCAAGGCGGATGAATACTACATCACTACCGCAACCAAGGATGATATTTACTTCTTCTATATTCAGGTTGATACCGAATTCGAAGACGCGAGCGCAACAGACATACCTTTGGCGGACGGCGACGTTTCCCTTGCGAAGGTTACCGTTTCTCATCCCAACGACGTTGGCGACGTTAAGTTCAAGCAGAAGTTTACCGTAGGCGATACTTTCTCGGTTGACGCAAACTATAAAGTAGAAGGTCTTAGCGTAACGCAGTATACAGGTAAGAAGACGAGGGCGGTCATAACCGAAAACTTGAAGTACTACCTCGGCGAAACGGAGCTTGTTCCCGGAACAACTGTTCTTACCGCCGAAATGTTTGCAATACTCGGCGACCAGACGATAACCGTAAAGGTCGGTGAAGAAACCGTAACCGGTTCGTACACCATTAACGTAGAATCTGCTATATCCGGCGTAACGGGTATAACCGCTTCGTTGAAGTCTACGCTGGTAACGGAAGTGGCTGACGCAAGCGCTACGATAGCCCTTGTAAAGAGCGATATAGAACTTGCGCTCGTAGGTGAAAATGTTTCGGCGACGATTACGCCTAAGACCATAACAATGCTTGCAAAAGACGCGGAAGAAGGCGCGACTCCCGTTGAAATTACGGATACAGCCGTTCAGGTTGCTCCCGGCGAATACGTGATTACAGTTGTTGCCACCGTAGCCGATTCCGTAAGCGGAGGCAGCGTAGACTTTACGGCAACGTGCAAATTGCTCGTTACTGTTGCCGGCTCTTTACAGAACGTATCGATAGGCTCCGACCAGGTTAAAACTTTGGAGGCAAAAATTGCTACGTCGGTAGTTTTATTCGATACGGCAAATGCAAAAGTAACGGTAAACGGCGCGTCTGGCAAAGAAATCTCGGTAGATGCGAGCAACGCTTCGATTGACGGAAAAACGTTTACTCACAGAATTAAATTCGGCGGCACGGGCACGACGGCTTCAAGAAATATCAGCATCGAAGTTAAGGCGGCTGCAAAAATTATAGTTTATGCGGCAAGCGGTAGCGGCGGCACGGCAAGAGACCTTAAACTTACGAAAGCCGACGGTACGGCGGTTGGAAGCGTTAGCGTTGACCCTGTAACCAAGTGTGAATATACAGTAACCGAAGCGGGAACGTTCTACCTGTTCTCCGGTAACAGCGGTATAAACGTTTACGGCATAGAAATTATTTACAACGCATGATTGCAAATAAAAATTTAAACTACGCACGCACAACGCCCAACGGTATTTTTGCCGTTGGGCGCTGAGTGCGAAAAAGGCGTACAAGCTTTTGCGCCTTAACAGACTAAAAAACAAGGAAATAAAAGCTTATGAGAACAAGAAAAATTATTGCGGCGCTTTTAATGCTTGCCGTTGCGGGCACTTCCGCAAGCGCAATAGGATTGGCTGCCTGTAAAAAGAAGGGCGAAGCCTCGCGTACTATTTACGTCGGCGTAGAGGGCACGGAAACGGCTTCCGGTACTAAGGACGACCCCCGCAGCATTTCGTCTGCGCTTATGGACGAAACTCTTATGCCCGGCGATACTATCCGAGTTATGCCCGGTACTTACAATCTCTTTGACAGAATAACCATATTCAGAAGCGGTTCGCACAAAAAATATATAAATATCGTCAACGACGACCCTACCCAAAAGGCTGTAATTGCGTTTTACGCAATGCCTTTCCTTTCGACAAACAGGGGCGTTCAGATTTATTCCGACTACATTCATTGGGACGGAATAGATATATGCGGCGCGGGCGATAACGGTATGTATATCGGCGGAAGCTACAATATCATAGAAAACAGCGAGTTTTACGATAACCGCGACACGGGTTTACAGCTTGGCAGAAGTTACAGCCCTACGGGTAACCAGTATACCGAGTATGCGGACATCAACTATTGGCCCAGCTATAATTTAATTAAAAACTGCACTTCGTACAACAATTACGACAACGAAACCTACGGCGAAAACGCCGACGGCTTCGCGGCAAAGCTGACGGTTGGATACGGCAACGTGTTCGACGGCTGTATCGCTTACCGTAACTCCGACGACGGCTGGGACTTGTTTGCAAAGACGGACAGCGGCAATATCGGAATGGTAATAATGTACAACTGCGTTGCGTTCGAAAACGGTTTCATTTTAGAAACGCAGGAAGAGTACAACAACAAATTCCCCGCGTTCGATAAATCTAAGGCGGAGGGAGATACCTCCATATATAAAACCGAGTGCGGCGACGGCAACGGCTTTAAGCTGGGCGGTTCCATAATGGAAGGCGAGGTGTTTATGTACAACTGCCTTTCCTTCAATAACCGTATGCACGGCGTAACCGATAACTCCAATCCCGGCGTTATATCTATCGACAATATCACTTCGTATAACAACGGCGCCGACGTCGACGGCGAAGGCACGGTTGCGTACGTAAACAACGGAGTGGACGGCGGATGCGGCAATATAAACCTTGCCCGCCAAACGTTCAGCTACAACCACATTGCAAACGTTCTTTCCGTTATAGACAACAGTCCTTATACGGCGGACGACGAGTACAGGGGCACGGTAGAAAATTCCACCTTTGTAACCAACGGCAAAAAGCCTTACGTCGTTTCCGGTCAGGCGGAATACAACACAAAATATAACGATAACGGTCAGATAGGTACGGCTGTGCCCGCAACGGATACCTTTAAGGAGTTGCCTTCCAAGAGGTTGGGTTTTGATAAAACCCTTCATAAGAAATGGAGAAACGAAGATTACTCCATAAATATGGGCGATTTGTTTGCTCTCAAAGACGACAACGCTACTCAGGGAAGCCGTTTAAACAAGTCAAGCTGGGACGAATATACACACTACGCGATGACCGACCTTACAAAACTTTCGAGTAAAGACGAAGCCGACGCGCAGGCGGTGCTGGATATGGCTTATCTGCCTATAAGGGTTGAAGCTCTCTATCAGAATTTCGACCTTGTAACCAGAATCAAGAATACCGACATTAAATGGACTTCCAGCGACCCTTCTTTAATCAACATAACCGATATTAAGGGTACTTCCAACTCCAACCACTCCGACGTGAAAGTTGAAGTTTTGCGCCCGATTGATGCGGATAAAAAGGTAACGCTTACTGCAAGCGTAACTGTCGGAAAGGTTACCAAGAATAAGACTTTTGAAGTAAACGTAAAGAAAAATACTTTCCGCGTGGGCGAGTTTTTAATCGAAGGGTTGGAAGGCAATTCCATTATCGTTGACAAACAGGCTACGGCTAACGGTTACCGTATACCCAAGCCCGACGTTGTAAATGGTACTTCCGACAGCAACGCTATAATCGATACGGAATTTTACGAGAGAGACCGCTTCTTAAAATACGCAACGTACGATAATCCCAACACGTTCAATTCCGTTACCAATTGGGATGCTACTAAGCCCGGAATCTGGCAGGTAACCGAAACGGTAACGTTCAAAGACAACATTACCATAGCCAAGGCTATCGACGGCAACGGACTTGCGGATAAAATCGTGTCGAAAGAATACCTTATCTATGTGGCGGCAAAGGACGCAAAGGTCGACTTTGTAAATAAGACTTCCAATTTGGCGGTAAATAAAAACGGTTACAGCTTAACGGGAGATTTTACAAGCCCCACGGGTTATATATATTCGTTAAATTTGCCCGTAACGGAGGCGGCGCCTACCGTAGAACAAATCAAGGCGAACGCTAACACGGTTAAACAGGAATTCCGCGCAACGGGCAAAACGTTCGAGTTTGCCCAGTCCAACAGTGCGGCTTATAACGTATATTACTTCCTTGAAAATATCGAAGGCGATTCGCAGACGGAAGTTTATACTAAGGAAGTTAAAACGAAAAACATTTCTACGAAAGCAGACTTCGAACAGATGCTTGCAAGCAACGATACGGCTACGATTTATCTGCTTCAAAACGATTTGGATTTCCAGGGTTCTGTTGCAACGACGGACACGCCGTTTGTGGGCGTATTCAACGGTAACGGACATAAGCTCAGCAACGCAAAGATTGAAAAAACCGTTAACGATACTAAGATTTATACCGCATTGTTCCGCAACGTAAAGGGCGGGTCGATAATGAACGTTACGTTTGAAGATTTCAACATTATCGACGTGCAGAGCGGAAGTCAGAGGACGGGTATAATCGGTCAGATGGAAGGCGGATATATCTATAACGTTAAGGTGCATAACGTAGACGTGCTCGGAAGAGAGAGGGTCGGCGGACTTGTAGGTCAGGTCTTTGCTTCCAGCGACACGGGTTCTACCACCTACATTGACAGGGTGTCCGTAACGAGCGATAAAGACGATGACGGCAATTATCTCCACAAGGTACAGAGCCAGACGCAGCGTGTTGCCAGCCTTGTCGGATACATTCAGGCGGGCGGTGCTACGGGGTGGACGGTATGCTATATTTCCAACTGCTTTATCGACGCTTACGCCGTTTCCGATAACAGATACGCGAGCGGCTTCGTAGGCAGGTATGATGACAGGAATTTAAACGATTACCTCGAAATAACCAACAGCATATTCCTCGGCAGACTTTCAGCTGTGGAAATGGCGGGCGGTTTCCTTGGCGGACGCGGCGACGGCAAAGGCAAACTTGTAATAATGAGTTGCGTAAGCGAAGGCACGATGTACTACACCAGCGACCAGACGCTTGTTGAAATTGCGGCAAAGAACTGCTCTAACTTCGTTGGACACTACTCGGCAAATTCCGACGATATGATAAGAAATTGCTTTGCGCCGTTTGCCGAGCACAACGGTAACTACGACGTTACGGTTTTCGGCTCTTCCGACGACGAGGGCAACTCCTTCTATCAGGCTTACGAAAGAGATTTCTGGGAGATTACGCTTACTGAGTTCAAGTCTTCAATCGCTGTAAATTCCACCGTATGGGATTATGAAAACGTTTGGGAGCTTGTAAGCGAAAGCGGCAACCTCGACAAACCTTATGTAAGGCTCAGATAAATTTAATTTAAAGCTTACGGTTGCGGCGGGCGATAAGTCCGCCGCAATCTTTGCGTAAAATTTGGGGAAAATTGTCGCTTGACAAGGTATCATAAGTATGATACAATGCATATAAATTATAATGGAATATTACAGAGGATAAAATATGGGTCGTTTACTTTTGCCCTCTTGGTTCAACCCTTGGGGTTGGGTGGCAATCATTGCGGCGGTTACTTTAATAATTGTATTGTTGATAATAGCAATCGCCTGGTTGCTCTGCAAAAAGTATCAAAAGCGGCGTGCAAACGCCGCCGTCGGGAAAGCGCCTAAACGCCAACCCGCTTCACCCAAAAACAATACGCCTACGGTAAGGGAGGAAGCCGCGCCCAAGCGGCAACAGCCCGCGCCCGCGCCCGTTCAACCCGTAAGACAGGCGGCGCCCGCTCAACCTGTAAGGCAACCCGCACCCGCGCCCGCTCAGCCGGCAAGGCAGACGGCGCCGACGGCTCAGGCGGCAAAACCTGCCCCCAAGCCGCAACCGCAAATACAGAGTAAACCCGCCGAAAAACCTGCGGCGGCACAGAATAAGGAGACAAAAATGGAAGAGAACAAGGCGCCCTCCACCGAGGGCAGAGTAGCATCCACAACAAAGACCTATCATATTTCCAAGCGCAAAGAGGATAACAGGTGGCAGGTTAAAGCGGCTGGCGCCGCAAAGGCGATAAAGCTGTTTTTCACTCAGGCGGAAGCAATCGACTTCGCCAAAAAGCTTGCCGGAAATCAGGACGCTAACATTATGATACACAAGGAAGACGGTTCTTTCCGCCGCCTTACATATAAATAAGATTTAATTATCGCAACGGTAACCCGCTATGCTTTATTCAAGTATAGCGGGTTTTTAAAGTGATTTGTTTGACAACTTTTGATTATGCGTATAAAATATATAATGAATTTGTGCGAGGTAATTTAAAGTGATTAAGATAGACGTTTTTTCGGGGTTTCTCGGCGCGGGCAAAACAACGCTGATTAAAAAGCTTATCAAGGAAGCCTATGCGGGCGAAAAGCTTGTTTTAATAGAAAACGAGTTCGGCGAAATAGGCGTTGACGGCGGCTTTATGAAGGAGGCGGGCATACAGGTAAACGAGCTCAATTCCGGTTGCATTTGCTGTTCGCTTGTGGGCGACTTTGCCGAGGCTTTGAAAAAGGTTGTAAACGAGTACAAGCCGGACAGAATTTTGATAGAGCCCTCCGGCGTGGGCAAACTTTCCGATATAGTAAAGGCTGTGGAAAGCGCGGGGTTAAAGGACTGCAAAATCAACTCGCTTACCGCCGTTGTAGACGCAAACAAATGCAAAATATATATGAAAAATTTCGGCGAGTTTTTCAACGACCAAATCGAGAGCGCGGCTTGCATAGTGTTCAGCCACGCCGACGTTGCGGGCAGTGAAAAACTTGCAACCGCGCTTAAACTAGTGCGCGAACACAACCCCCAAGCTACGGTTGTAACCACCGATTGGAAGCTTTTGGACGGCAAGCAAATACTTACCGCTATGGAGCACGCGGCAACGCTCGAAAGCGAGCTGGACAAGCTTACGGGCGAGCAGAAGCATTGCTGTTGCGGACATCACCATCACGAAGACGAAGAGGGCGGGCATTGCGGACATCACCACGGCGAGGAGCACGACCACCACGAACACGGTTGTTGCGGACATCATCATCACGAAGATGAAGAGCGCGGGCATTGCGGACACCATAACCACAATGAACACGGGTGCTGCGGGCATCATCACGCCGAGGAAGAGCACGAACACTGCCACGACCACAACGGGCACGACGCGCATCACCACCACGCCGACGAGGTATTTGCAAGCTGGGGCGTAGAAACTTCGGCAAAGTTTACGGCGGAAGGTTTAAAGGCGGCGCTTTCGCAACTTTCCGACGGCGCGCGGTTCGGCACGGTGCTTCGCGCCAAGGGTATTGTAGAGGGGCAGGACGGAAAGTGGTTGCACTTCGACTACGTTCCCGGTGAGAGCGACGTGCGCGAAGGTTGCGCGGAATACACGGGCAGGCTGTGCGTTATAGGCAGTAAGATTGACGGCGAGGAGCTGAAAGAGCTGTTCGGCGTTTAAGAAAACTGCGCATTATAAATAATATGGTAAGGTAGAATGCAGGAAATATCCGTTTACGTCTTTCTCGGTTTTTTGGACTCGGGCAAGACTAAGTTTATACAGGAAACGCTTGAAGACCCGCGTATGGACACTGGCGAACGCACAATGTTGCTTGTGTGCGAGGAGGGCGAAGAGGAGTACGCGCCCGAGCGTTTTAAGGTTAAAAACGTAGCCATAGAGGTTATCGCGGGCGAGGACGAGCTGAATGAGGGCACGCTGACGGCGCTTACCCGCAAAAACAGAGCCAAGCGCGTCATAGTTGAATACAACGGCACCTGGCTTTTGCAACAGTTTTTCGATGCTATGCCCGAAAATTGGGTAATCAACCAGATGATGACCTTTTTCGACGCGGCAACGTTTATAAGCTACAATACGAATATGCGTCAGCTTGTGTTCGATAAAATAAATATGACGCAAATGGCGGTGTTCAACCGCTTCAAGGGCGAGTACGAGCGGATGGATTTCCACAAAATCGTGCGCGGCATATCCCGCCGCCCCGATATAGTCTACGAGTATATAGGCGGCAAAGTGGAGTATGACGAGATAGAGGACCCAATGCCTTTCGATATAGAGGCGCCCGTAATAGAAATAGAGGACAGAGATTTTGCGCTGTTTTACCGCGACTTATCCGAAAAGCCGCAATCATATCTGGGTAAGACGGTAAAGTTTAAGGGTATGGCGGCGGTTTCTAAAAAACTGCCCGCGGGCTGTATAGTTATGGGCAGGTTTATTATGACCTGTTGCGAGGCGGATATCGCATACGACGGCTTTGCGTTAAAGACCAACGGGCTTGCGGAAGGTATAGAAACGAAAGATTGGTTTATAGTTACGGCGAAAATAGGTTTCGAGTACAGCCCCGCGTACCGCAAGGAGGGCGCCGTCCTCAGCGCGGAGAGTATGGAGCGGTGCGCTCCGCTTCCCCCCGAGGAAGCCGTAGCTACTTATTATTGATTTGCGGCGGCAAACGAGACATTCACATAAGGAATTTGGTTTATGACTAAGGTTAAAAACAGACGACCGTTAAGGGAATATTTAAAAGACAGGCTTAAAAACGTGCCCGTAACGGTAATTATGTCGCTGTTTGTGGCGTTTTGCATAGCTTCGATTATATACTTTATAATAATAGGTCAGTACAGGGATATACCTATTGCGCTTGCATATATGGCAATCGTGTTCGTCTTTTATCTTGCGGAATATTCTTTAAACGTAAAATGTCCCTTGGGTTACGTAATCTTTATGATGCTCTTCGTGCTGTTCTGTTTCCTCGGCGCAAGCTATAATTTTTACGGAAAAATAAAACATTTGGACGATATTCTGCACTCGGCTTGGGGCATAGTCTTTTCGGTTGTCGGTATAATTTTGGTTAAGTCGCTTATAGGCGCGCCCGACAACGCCAAGGGCGTTATTGCCTGCATACTGTTCGGTATAGGCTTTACAATGCTTCTTTCCGTAGTGTGGGAAATTTACGAGTACACGGGCGACAGCCTTCTTCACACAATGGATATGCAGCAGGATACCATTGTGCGCCACTTCCATTCCTTTTTATTGCACGAACCTTACGACAACCTGCATACGGTGGAAATCGACAACATTACCAAAACGGTCATATACTACGGCAACGGGCAGACGCTGGAATTAGACGGTTACCTCGATTTGGGTTTAATCGACACAATGCACGACTTGATTTGGTGTTTCGGCACAACCGTTGTATTCAGTATTATTCTTGCAATCGATTGGTGCAAGGGTAAATATTTGTACCGTTTCCTTATTCCCGCTATTGCAGGCGAAAAGTACGATAAAAAGGGTAAGCTTTTAAAGTGCGCGCAGGCGGAAAGCGGCGCGGCGGCGGAAGAGGAAACCCAACCCGCTCAAACGGAGGAAGCGGAGAACGGGCAAGCGGAAGAAAAGGCGGACGAAAGTGGCGAACAGCCCGCCCCCGAAGAAGAGAGCCAAAAATAAAATTTAAGCTAATAAAAGGAGCGGCGGAGCAAAGCGCGGCGAAAGCTAAGTTTTTGCAATACATCATTGATTTTGTGGTTTTTTTACCGCAATACCCAAATTACACCCAAACATTTAAAGGGTTGTTTTCCTTTTCTTAAAATATTGACAATTAGAAAAAACAATGGTAAAATAAAAACACAGCAAGGGAATGACCTTAAAAACGGTTAGCCCGAGTATTGGTTAAAATAACCGCCAACGGGGTAAAACGAGGCGGTTATTTTTTTATGATTATGTAAATTTTGTCTTGCGTAACTCTGAACGAGTGCACCGCGCCGAGCTCCACCAAACGGAGAAGTAAGCGCAGGAAGTTAAATTCCATACCATCACCCCCTTGTAGAAGAATGCTCAAACACATTCCCCACTTATCAAAGGGGCTAACCGCCTAAAAGGTTTCCTTGCTGTGGGCGGCTTCCGCCACCGTGAATATATCAGTACAATTTCTGTATTTAGTCAATCAAAACCGCCGCGCCATTTCGCGGCTTTTTCTTTTGTCGCGGCGGGCTTTTTAGCGCACGTCAACCGCGCGGCGGAGTTTAACTACGCCGCGCGCTACTTCTTATTTGAAAAATTCTTTTATGGCGTTTTCTACGTTAAGGTTTATAACTTTGTCGTTGCCGTCTATGTACTGCTTGCGGAATTCTGTGGTAAAAGTGCGGTTAAAAGAATTGCGGGAAGCGCGTGGGCTAACCGAAAAGCAAGTTTCTGCAATGTTGCAAATAAACAGCGTTACTTATTTGCATTATGAAAAGGAGCAAAGACAGCCGCCGTTGGCGCTGTTGGCGGAAATTGCTTTATTTTACGGAGTTTCAGTAGATTATCTTCTGGGACTGAGCGATTATTAAAACATATTATAAAAGCGGCGAAGCAATCGCCGCTTTTATAATATAAATAATTTTATCCGCGCTTAGGGCAAATTGCCTTAAAAGGCGCGTTTTTATAAACGTTATTCCTTGTTTGCCGCCGCTATAACCTTTACGGCGAGGGCGGGAGGAAGCTCGTCGTAGCGCAAAAACTCGGTGGAGAATTTGCCCTGTCCGCGGGTTATGCTCCTCAAATCGGTGGCATACTTCGCCGTTTCCGCAAGGGGCACTTCGGCTACAACCGTAGTTATATCGCCGTCGGTGTCGCTTTCCACAATTCTTCCGCGCCGCTTGGAGATATCGCCCATAACCGCGCCGAGATATTCGCCCGCAACGGCGGCTTTAAGTTTTACTACGGGCTCCAACAGTACGGGGTTGGCGTTTTTAATTCCCTCGCGGAAGGCGAGCGCCGCCGCCGCTTTAAACGCCATTTCCGAAGAGTCCACGTCGTGGTAACTTCCGTCGTACAGCACGGCTCTTACCCCCGTTACGGGATAGCCCGCCAAAACGCCGTGGGCAAGACATTCGCGCAAGCCCTTTTCAACGGCGGGTATGTACTGTTTGGGTACGGCGCCGCCAACAACCTCGTCGCCGAACTCGAATTCGCCCGCGCACGGCTCGAAGCGCACTTTGCAGTGCCCGTACTGACCGTGTCCGCCCGACTGCTTTTTGTGTTTGCCCTCCGCAGAGGCAACCGCGCGTATGGTTTCGCGGTAGGGTATCCTCGGCTCGGAAAGCACGGTGGAAATGCCGAAGCGCGATTTAAATTTAGCCGTAAGCAGTTCGAGGTGGGTTTCTCCCTGACCGCTCAAAATCAGCTCGCCCGTTTCGGCGTTTTTGGTAACCGAGAAAGTGTAGTCCTCCTCGCGCATCTTGTTCAGTCCCGAAAATACTTTGTCCTCTTCGCCCTTGTTCGCCGCCTTAACCGCCATAGAGAGGGCGGGGCGGGGGAAGCGCACGGGGTCGAAGCGCAGGTTTGTGCCAAGCGCGCAAAGCGTGTTGTTTGTGTCGGTTGCCGTAAGTTTGTTCACCGCGCCTATATCGCCCGCGGTCAACTCCGTAACCAACTCGCACTTTTTGCCCATAAGCGTAAATATCTGACCTATGCGCTCTTCCTTGCCTGTGTCTGCGTTGTACACCACGTCGCCCGTTTTAAGCTTTCCGCGGTAAATCTTAATATAATTGAGTTTGCCCGAGTAGGGGTCGTAAACCGTCTTGAAAACCTGCGCGGCAAGCAAGCCGTTTTCCTCGCAGTCTACGTGCACAAGCTCGTCTGCGGCAACGTCGGTGGCGTAAACGTTTCTGTGTTCGTTGGCGGTGGGCATATACGTTACTATTTCGTCCAAAAGATTTATAACGCCCCTGTTGTTGAGCGCGCTGCCTGCCATAATGGGTATTACGTTGCCCGTCGCAATGCCCTTGCGTATGCCGTGAACGGCGTCGGCTTTGGTAAGTCCGCCCTGCTCGAAATATTTGTCCAAGAGCAAGTCGTCGTTTTCCGCCGCCGTTTCCACAAGTCTGTCCTGCATTGCGTCCATCTGCTCTTTCAGGTTTTCGGGTACGGGTATTTCCTTGGGACCGCTCGTCGAAAACTCATAAGCCTTTTCGCGGAAGGAGTTTACGTATCCAACCATTTTGCCGTCCTGCATAACGGGTATCTGTATGGGCGCTATCTTGCCTGCGTACTTCTCTTTGAGGGCGGCAACCGTGCCCGCATAGTCGGCGTTGGGCTTATCCATACCGTTAATGAATATTACGAGCGGCTTGCCCAGCTTTAAGCAGTAGTTTACAACGCTCTCCGCACCGATTGGCAAAACGCCGTTCGCGCCTATCACAAGCACCGCGCCGCCGCACACGGCAAGCCCTTCGTGCCGCTCGCCCTCGAAATCGTAAAAACCGGGCAAATCCAAAAGATTTATTTTAATTCCCTTCCATTCGAGGTGCGCAACCGAGGCGTATACGGAAATGCCTTTCGCCTTTTCGGCTTCGTCGTAGTCCATAACGGAGGTGCCTTCGGCTACCTTGCCCATTCTGTCAATCGCGCCGGCGTTAAACAGCATAGCTTCGCAAAGGGTGGTCTTTCCCTCGCCGCTGTGCCCTATAACGGCTATGTTCTTGATTTCTTTTGCAGTTATACCCATAATGTAGTTCCCCTTTTTCGGCTTTCGCCGCTTATCTATTACATTATATAATATAAAAGCCGCGCTTTCAATACCCTTTTTAAAATTTATTCTTCCGCGCAAGGCAAATAATTTTTTGTCCGAAAGTAAATTTAACAGCAATTTAACATAAAAATTGAAAATTTATAACAAAAAAATTGCTATATAACATTTTAATTTTGCCATAAAAAAATTTAATACATATTTTTTGATATATTTGCTACCGTTGTAAGGCTGTCGTTTTCGGTCGGATTAAGTCAAAAAAGGACAATATATTGTGCGTTGCCGCGGCGCAAGACACAAGAGAAGGGCGACAATGAGAAAAAGGCTTAAAAACGGGGCGTTTTGGGGCAAAACCGCGCAAAAAACCGCCGTTTTGCCATAAAAAAGACGTTTTAAACGTTTGACAAAAAATGCGCGATTTAATATAATAGTCAAGCGTGCCGAAAAAAAGTGCGTATTGGGATGAAGCGTAAAGTTACTTCAAACTCCCGTTCAAACCCGCGGGAGAAGATAATTTACGCCGACAAATGTAGGGGCGCGACCCCTGCGACTAACCGTGGCTGAGTTTTTAAACGCCGTTACGTTCGGTGTTTTTTAATGCGGAAGCCGCGATACACACGGTTAGGTTGACACGCAAAATTGTTAGGATAATTCAAGGAGAAACATTATGGCAGGACAGAAAATCAGAATCAAACTTGCGGCTTACGACCACGAACTTGTAGACCTTGCGGCTTCGCGCATCGTAGAAACGATGAAGAAGAGCGGCGCTAAAATTTCGGGTCCCATTCCCCTTCCCACCGAGAGGGAGGTTATAACCATTTTGCGTTGCCCCCACAAGTACAAGGACAGCCGCGAACAGTTCGAGCAGAGAACGTATAAGAGAATAATCGACATCTACACCCCCAACGCAAAGCTTTTGGACACCGTTCATTTGCCCGCAGGCGTAGATATCAAGATTAAGCTTT
Organism: uncultured Christensenella sp.; assembly: GCA_910586035.1. GTDB lineage: Bacteria > Bacillota > Clostridia > Christensenellales > Borkfalkiaceae > Coproplasma. The sequence continues at coordinate 67,544 of CAJUHT010000004.1, read as the reverse complement.
AATAAAATTCAGAGCAACAAAATTATAGCCAATATAGATAACCAACGGTTTGTGCCGACGCTGTAAAGCGGCGCAACGCAAAACGAGTTATCTGAAAATAAAAAATAAAACGGAGGAACTTTATCGATGAATAAAGCAATCATCTGCCGTAAAGAAGGTATGACACAGATATTTACGGCGGAGGGGAAGGTAATCCCCGTAACGGTATTGCAGGCGGGTCCCTGCCCTGTAATACAAATCAAAACTGTTGAAAAGGACGGCTATGCCGCTTTAAAACTCGGTTTTGGTGAAACGAGCGAGAAGGCGCTTACAAAGCCCGAGCTCGGTCAGTTCAAGAAGGCAAAGGTTAAGCCCTGCAAAGTTTTGAAAGAGTTCAGGCTTGCGGACCTCTCTTCCTATCAGGTAGGCGGGGAAGTAAAGGCGGATGTGTTTGCCGCGGGCGACAGAATCGACGCTCACGGCGTAAGCAAGGGACACGGCTACACGGGCGTTATCAAGAGATGGAATCAGCACCGTCTTAAAGAAACCCACGGCGTAGGTCCCGTGCACAGAGAGCCCGGCTCTATGGGCGCGAACAGCTCGCCTTCGAGAGTATTCAAAAACAAGCACCTCGCGGGTCAGTACGGCTGCGAAAACGTAACCGTTCAAAACCTCGAAATCGTCAGAGTGGATGCGGAAAGAAACTGCATTCTCGTAAAGGGTTCTGTTCCCGGACCTGACGGAAGCATCGTTACCATTAACGATACCGTTAAATAAGGAGGACGAAGGAAATGCCCAGCATTAAAGTATACAAAATGGACGGCACGGAAGCAGGCACGCTTAAACTCAGCGACAAAGTTTTCGGCGCGGAATACCGTGAAGAGCTCATACACCAGGCAGTGGTAACAAGGCTCGCAAACGACAGACAAGGCACAAAGTCGACCCTCACCCGTACGGAAGTTAGGGGCGGCGGCAGAAAGCCTTGGAGACAGAAGGGAACGGGTAACGCCCGTCAAGGTTCCATAAGGGCTCCCCAGTGGATAAAGGGCGGCGTAGTGTTCGCGCCCAAGAGCCGCGACTTCTCCAAGGATATGAACAAAAAGGCAAGGGTGGCGGCGCTTCTTTCCGCTCTCTCCAAAAAGGTTGCCGACGGCGAGGTTGTGGTAATAGACAAGCTTGCGGTTAAAGAAGGCAAGACCAAGGAGATGGCGGCGTTCAAAAAGGCGCTCAACCTTGACAAGAGCGCGGTAGTATATATGGACAGCGCGGACGAGAAAGTAATATTGGCGGCAAGAAACCTTGAAAACCTTTGCACTCTTCCCGTAGAGCAGTTGTCCGTTTACGAAGTGGTAGCCAACGCTAAGGTTGTTTTAACCAAGGCTGCCGTTAAGAAAATCGAGGAGGTTTACGGAGAATAATGTTAGCTCAGGATATCATTATAAAACCCCTTCTCACCGAAAAGGGATACGACGGAATAGCCGACAAGAAATACACTTTTATAGTGGCTAAGTCGGCAAACAAGACTCAGATAAAGCTCGCCGTTGAAAAGCTGTTCGGGGTTGACGTTGAAAGCGTAAACACCGTAAACTGCAAGGGTAAGTTGAAGCGTATGGGCAGGAACGAGGGCTATACACCCGATTACAAAAAGGCTATCGTTCAGCTTAAAGCCGATTCGAAGACGATTGAATTCTTCGATTCGCTGTCCTGACAGGAGGAATGAAAAATGGCAGTTAAAAGATATAAACCCACTTCCCCTTCCCGCCGTTTTATGACCGTCCTCAGAAGGGAGGAACTTACGGGAGATAAGCCCGAAAGAAGCCTTCTTCACGACAAGAGAAAGACGGGCGGCAGAAACAATACGGGCAGAATAACCGTTCGCCACATCGGCGGCGGCAACAGGGTGAAGTACAGAATAATCGACTTCAAGAGAAATAAAGACGGAATTCCCGCAAAGGTAGTTTCCGTTCAGTACGACCCCAACAGGTCCGCAAACATCGCTTTGCTTGCGTATGCCGACGGCGAAAAGAGATATATACTCGCACCCGTAGGTCTTAACGTAGGCGACAAGGTTATTTCCGGTCCCACGGCGGACATCAAGGCGGGCAACGCGCTTGCCCTTGCGGACATCCCCGTAGGTACGGTTGTGCACGCAATCGAGTTGCAGCCCGGCAGGGGCGCGCAAATCGCCAGGGCGGCGGGCATTTCCGCGCAGATTATGGCAAAAGAGGGCGCGTACGCAACGATTAAGATGCCTTCCGGCGAAATGAGGCTCGTTTCCTTGAAGTGCAGGGCTACTATCGGACAGGTAGGCAACCTCGAACACGAAATCGTTCACCTCGGCAAAGCGGGTAAAACCCGTCATCTCGGCACAAGACCCACCGTAAGAGGTTCGGTAATGAACCCCAACGACCACCCTCACGGGGGCGGCGAGGGCAAGTGTCCGGTGGGCCACGCAGGTCCTATGACGCCTTGGGGCAAGCCTGCTCTGGGTTATAAGACGAGAAAGAAGAAGAACACTTCTTCCAAATATATATTAAAGAGAATCAATTAAAGGAGGAATAGGTAAATGTCAAGAAGCGTTAAGAAAGGACCTTACGTCGAAGAAAGACTTATGGCAAGAATAGAAGCAATGAACGCTGCGGGCGAAAAGAAAGTCGTTAAGACCTGGTCCAGGGCTACAACCATATTCCCCCAGTTCGTAGGACATACAATCGCCGTATACGACGGAAGAAAGCACGTCCCCGTGTACGTTACCGAGGATATGGTAGGCTGCAAGCTCGGCGAGTTTGCCCCCACCAGAACCTTCAAGGGGCACGCGGCTAAGACGACGAAGAAGTAAGGAGAGTTTAAGTTATGGCAAGCAATATGAAGAAAAAGACAGAGAAGATTGCCGCAACTAAGGATAAGCGTCCTTACGCAACGGCAAAATATATCAGAATTTCCCCGTACAAGGTGAGAACCGTTCTCGCTCTCATAAGGGGCAAGAGCGTGGAAGAAGCGGCGGCTATACTCACGTACTGCAACAAGGGCGGCAGTGAGGAAGTTAAAAAGGTGCTTCTTTCGGCGGCAGCCAACGCGGAGCACAATCAGGGTATGGACAGGGGCGACCTAGTCGTAGCCGAAGCTTACGCAAACGGCGGACCTCACTTGAAGAGAATGCAGCCCGTATCCAAGGGACGCGGACACGCAATCTTGAAGAGAACCAGCCACATCACCGTCGTGCTCGACGCGAAGAAGATTTAAGGAGAGTCAAGTATGGGACAGAAAGTTAATCCTCACGGTTTGAGAGTAGGCGTTATCAAGAGCTGGGATACCCAGTGGTACGCTGAAAAGAAGGACTTCGGCAAACAGCTTAAAGAAGATAACGTCATCCGTACCTTCATAAAGAAGAAGTACTTCGACGCGGCAATATCCAAAATCTGCATCGTAAGAGCGGCAAACAAGGTGGAAGTTACCATCTATACCGGTCGTCCCGGCGTGCTTATCGGCAAGGCGGGCGCTGAAATCGAGGTTATAAAGAAAGACCTCGGCAAGCTTACGAACGGCAAAGTAATAATTATCAACGTTATCAAGGTTGAAAAAATAGACCAGGACGCGCAGCTTGTGGCGGAAGCCGTTGCTTCCCAGCTCGAAAAGCGCGTATCTTACAGAAGAGCTATCAAACAGCAGCTCTCCAAAGTATCCAAAACGGGTGTAAAGGGCGTTAAAATCACCGTCAGCGGTCGTCTTGACGGAAGAGAAATCGCGGGAAGCGAAAGTTACCACGACGGTTCTATTCCCCTTCAAACGTTGAGGGCGAACATAGATTACGGCTTTGCGGAAGCGCACACCACCTTCGGCGTACTCGGCATTAAGTGCTGGATATACAAGGGCGAAGTGCTTGCCGGCGCAAAGAAGCTGATAATCTCAGACGGAGGCGAAGAGTAAAATGTTAATCCCCAAGAGAGTAAAGAGAAGAATGCAGCACCGCGGCAAGATTCGCGGAAGAGCGCACAAGGGCAATAAGGTCGCTTACGGACAGTACGGTCTTGTAGCGGAAGAGGGCGGAAGAATTACCTCCAACCAAATCGAAGCGGCGCGTATCGCTATGACGAGATTTATCAAGCGCGGCGGTCAGGTTTGGATAGATATATTCCCCCACAAGCCCATTACAAAGCACCCCGCGGAGTCCCGTATGGGTTCCGGTAAAGGTTCGGTAGAATACTGGGTGGCAATCGTCAAGCCCGACAGAGTAATGTTCGAGATGGCGGGCGTGCCCGAAGATATCGCAAGGGAAGCTATGCGCCTTGCGGCGCACAAACTGCCCGTTAAGTGCAAGTTTGTAAGGAAAGAAGATTTAGAAGGCGGTGAAGCTAATGAAGGCTAAGGAAATAAAGAATTTAAGCGACGAAGAACTTAGCACAAAGCTGTCGGACTTAAAGACCGAGCTTTTCAATCTGCGTTTCCGCCACGCAAGCGGACAGCTTGAAAATCCTATGCAAATCAACCTTGTAAAAAAGGACATCGCCAGGGTAAACACCGTTATCCGCGCAAGGCAGATTAAGGGTTAAGGAGAAAGGTTATGGAAGTAAGGACATCTTTGAGAAAGGAAAGAGTAGGGTTGGTCGTTTCCGATAAAATGGACAAGACGGTAGTTGTTGCAATCACCGAAAAGAGCAAGCACCCCCTCTATAAAAAGACTATAACCAAGACCACCAAATTCAAAGCTCACGACGAGAATAACGAATGCGGCGTAGGCGATAAAGTCAGGATAGTAGAAACGAGAAAGCTTTCCAAGGACAAGAATTGGAGAGTTGCAGAGATTATCGAAAAAGCTAAGTAAGATTTGCTTGTCGGCAAACGGCGCAATATTGCGCCGAACTCCGCTTTCCGGCGGGTTATCGATAAAAGGCAAACTCCCTTTAAACAGCCTGTTTCCTCTGTTATTTAATAATAAGGTAACGGCGGACGGGCTTTGGGGATAAGCTTAGCGACAAACGGCACGGTGAAGTAACTCGGTAAGGGCAAGCAGTTGTCGCTTCACCCTCTGAACGGTAGCCACAGATTTTTGATTATAAGTCGTCAAGGCGGCTGAGCAATTGAAAATCTTGGCGGCGGGAACACCCCGCAGAGTTGTAAGTAAGTCATAAATAAGGAGAATTTATATGATACAACCTCAGACGAGGCTCAAAGCCGCAGACAACAGCGGCGCAAAGGAGCTTATGTGCATAAAAGTGCTCGGCGGTTCTTTCAGAAAGACGGGCAACATCGGCGACGTAATCATATGCTCGGTTAAAACCGCAACGCCCGGCGGCGCGGTTAAGAAGGGCGACGTGGTTAAAGCCGTTATAGCAAGAAGCAAACAGGGCGTAAGACGCAACGACGGTACGTACATCAGATTCGACGATAACGCCGCCGTTATCCTTGGCAACAATAACGAGCCCAAGGGCACGCGTATCTTCGGACCGATAGCAAGAGAATTGAGAGAGAAGAACTATATGAAAATAATCTCTCTCGCACCCGAGGTTCTTTAATAGAGGAGAAATGCGATGAATGTTAAATTGAATGATAATGTAGTAGTTATCACCGGTAAGGACGCAGGCAAGCAGGGCAAGGTAATTGCCACTTCTCCCAAGAACGGTACGGTAACGGTTGAAGGCGTAAACCTTCAAAGCAAGGCTAAAAAGGCAAGAAAGGCAAACGAAACTTCCCAAATAGTAAAGCAGGAAGGCGCAATAGACGTTTCCAACGTAATGGTAGTTTGCGCGGGCTGCGGCAAGGGCGTAAGAATTAAGCACAGCATTGTAGACGGCAAAAAGGTAAGAGTTTGCGGCAAGTGCGGAGCGGTGCTCGACGTAGCTTACGCGGGCAAGGGCAAGAAGGCGGCGGACGCCGCTAAGGAAGCGCCCAAAAAGCGTACCAGAAAGCGCGCGGCTAAAACGGAAGAAGCGGCGGAAACCCCCGCGGAAGATAAGGCTGAATAAGGAGAATACGGAAAATGGCTAAGAAAGAGGCTAAGAAAGTATATAAGAGCAGAATAGCTCAGCAATACGCCGAAGAAGTCGTGCCCGCATTGACTAAAAAATTCGGCTATAAAAACCCTATGCAAGTACCCAAGCTTGAAAAAATTATCATCAGTTCGGGCTTAGGCGACATAAAGGACAACGCAAAGTCCATACAGGCGGCTGTAAACGAAATAAAGCTTATAAGCGGACAGCAGCCCATACTTTGCAAAGCCAAGAAGTCGGTTGCTAACTTCAAGGTAAGAGAGGGAATGAACGTAGGCATCAAAGTTACCCTTCGCGGCGACAGAATGTATGAATTCTACGACAAATTCGTATCCATAGCTCTTCCCCGCGTGCGCGACTTCCGCGGCGTTCCCGCAAACAGTTTCGACGGCAAGGGCAACTACTGTATGGGCGTTAAGGAACAGCTTATGTTCCCCGAAATCCAGTACGACCAGGTTGAAAAAATCAGGGGTATGGATATCTGCATAGTTACCACTGCAAAGACCGACGAAGAAGCAAGAGAGCTTTTAAGGGCGCTGGGATTGCCCTTCAAGAAGTAAGGAGTAAAGAAATATGGCAAAAAAGTCGATGATAAATAAGCAGCAGAAGCCTGCCAAATATAAAACGAGAGCGTATACGAGATGCTCCATTTGCGGAAGACCCCACGCGGTTTTGCGTAAATACGGTGTGTGCCGTATCTGTTTCAGAAACCTTGCTTATAAGGGTGAAATACCCGGCGTTAAAAAGTCGAGTTGGTAATAAAGGAGGAGATATAAAATGACAGACCCCATAGCAGATATGCTCACGCGCATAAGGAATGCGCTTGCGGTTAATAAAGAAACAGTAGAAATACCTTCCTCCAATATGAAAAAGGCTATCGCCGACATTATGTTAAAAGAAGGTTATGTGTCCGACGTTAAACTTGTAGAGGACGGATACGCGGGTAAACTTGTTGTTACCTTGAAGTATGCGGGCAAGAAAAAGTCGGTTATAAACGCTTTGCAGAGAATTTCCAGACCCGGTCTGAGAGTTTATGCAAACGTTGAAAATATGCCCAAGGTTATGGACGGACTGGGTATCGCCATCATCTCGACCAATAAGGGCGTTATGACGGATAAGCAGGCAAAGGCTGCCAACGTAGGCGGCGAAGTGCTCTGCTACATCTGGTAAGGAGGTACTTAGGAATGTCAAGAATTGGTAAAATGCCCGTGGTTATTCCCGCAGGCGTAACCGTAACTTTCAACGGCGGCATAATCACCGTAAAGGGCGGCAAAGGCACGCTTACGCAGAAAGTGGACGGCGACATTTTGATTAAGGTAGAGGGCGCGCACGCGCTTGTGGAAAAGGGACGCGACGTTGCCGAGCTCGAAGCTAAGCACGGTCTTTACAGGGCGCTTCTCCACAATATGGTAGTAGGCGTTTCCGAGGGCTATACGAAGAGCTTAAAGGTAAACGGCGTAGGCTGGAAGGTTGCTAAACAGGGCAAGAAGCTGGTTATGAACATCGGTTTCTCCCACCCCGTTGAATTCGAAGAGCCCGCCGGCGTAACGCTCACCTGCCCCACGCCCAACGAAATAGTAGTTGCGGGTATCGACAAGACTCTTGTCGGACAGACCGCGGCTAACATAAGAAAATTCAGAGTTCCCGAACCCTATCACGGTTACGGCATTGCGTATAGCGACGAAGTAATCGAGCGCAAGGAAGGTAAAACGGGAGGTAAGGGCAAGAAGTAATTTCGGGTATGCGGGTATTCCCGCGGCTTAAAATCCCGACGGTTGCGTTCTCCTGATTATTTTGATAATCGAAGCTTAAAACGCGCAGTTGAATTTGTTCTGCTTGCAAGCGTTTAAAGCCGTAACCGCCTCACGGCAAGTAAATTGCCGTTACGGGGTTTGCCAAATCCGAAGGACTGCCGCGAGCGCGGCTGATTGTCCTAAATTTAAGGAGAATATTATGATTAAGAAAATCGACAAGAACGAGGAAAGACTCCGCCGTCATACGAGGGTGAGAAAAAAGGTTTCGGGCACTGCGGAAGCGCCCAGACTCAGCGTTTACCGTTCGCTCAACCACATCTACGTACAGGTGATTGACGACGTTAAGGGAGTAACCCTGTGCTCGGCTTCCACAATGGAAAAGGAAGTAAAGGGCGCGGTTAAAGATTTATCCAAGACGGAAGCCGCTAAGGTCGTAGGCAAAAAGGTTGCCGAGCGCGCGGTTGCAAAGGGCATAAAGACGGTTGTGTTCGACAGGGGCGGATACCTCTATACGGGCAGAGTGCAGGCTGTTGCAGACGGCGCAAGAGAAGCAGGACTTAATTTCTAAGGAGCAGGGCAATGGAAGAAAAGAAAGAAAAATCCGCAAGAAGAAACGACAGACCCAGAAAGAGGGAAGAGGACGACGGATTCATCAAAAAGCTTATACAGGTAAACAGAGTTACCAAAACGGTTAAGGGCGGCAGAAATATGCGCTTTGCGGCTTTGGTAGTAGTCGGCGACGGCAACGGTTCGGTCGGATACGGTATGGGCAAGTCCAAGGAAGTTCCCGAAGCGATTGAAAAGGCTACCGCTCAGGCTAAAAAGAATATGAGCAGGGTAAACCTTAAAGGCACTTCTATTCCCCACGGAGTAGTCGGCGTATTCGGCAGAGGTTCGGTTCTTATGATGCCCGCCGAAACAGGTACCGGCGTTATCGCGGGCGGTCCCGTGCGTGCGGTTATGGAAGCCGCGGGCGTTAAGGATATCCGCACCAAGTCGCACGGCACAAACAACCCCATCAACTGCGTAAAAGCGGCTGTCGCAGGGTTGGTTGCGCTTAAATCTCCCGAAGAGGTTGCCGCGGCAAGGGGCAAGTCGGTAGAGGAAATTTTAGGCTAAGCGGAGGAAGTTATGGTTAAGATTACACTTATAAAGAGCGCGTCCAACGAAACCAAATCGGTAAAAGCTACCGTAGCGGCGTTGGGGCTTAAAAAAATCCGTCAGAGCAAGACCTTGGAGAGCACGCCCGCAAATTTAGGGCAGATTGAAAAGGTTAAGTACCTTTTGAAGGTTGAAGAGGTATAAGGAGAAGATATTATGAGAATAGATACAATACAGCCCGCAGAGGGCGCAACGACTTCTCCCAAGAGATTAGGCAGAGGTATCGGCTCCGGTAAGGGCAAAACCTCGGGCAAAGGACATAAAGGTCAGTGGGCGCGTTCGGGCGGCGGCGTACGTCCCGGTTTCGAAGGCGGTCAGATGCCCCTGCACAGAAGAATACCCAAGAGAGGCTTTCACAACAAGTGGGCTACCAACTACCTGATTGTAAATCTTTCGCAGCTTGCTTCGGTTCCCGCAGGCACTGTTGTTGATTACGATTACGTTGTAGAACACAGCCTTACCAAAGTTGTAAAGAACAACGGCGGGCTTAAAGTTTTGGGCAAGGGCGAGGTTAAAGTCGCTCTCACCGTAAAGGCGGCTAAATTCTCCGAAAGCGCGAAAGAAGCTATCGAGAAGGCGGGCGGCACTGCGGAAACCGTTTAACGGTTAGTTGAGAACGGCAGGCAGAGAATTTCGGCGCTTTAAGCGCCGTGTCGTGTGTTTACCGTTCGCAAAATGAGGTTCTAAATGTTTGAAACAATAAAAAATTGTTTTAAGAATAAGGATATACGAAGGAAGATTTGGATAACTCTGCTTCTTTTGCTTGTATTCCGACTCGGCTGTTACATTCCCGTGCCCGGCATCGACGTAAAAACGTTCGGCGAGGCGATAAAGGGACAGTCGTTCCTGAACATAATGGCTGCGCTTTCCGGCGGCTCGCTTTCCAACGCAACGCTGTTTGCTTTGGGTATAAGCCCGTACATCAACGCTTCGATTATCGTTCAGCTTTTAAGCGTGGGTATTCCCGCGCTCGAAAGGCTTTCCAAGCAGGGTGAAGAGGGCAGAAAGAGAATAGCGCAAATCACGCGTATTCTTACTATCGTTCTTGCCATAGCTCAGGCTATCGGAATTATAGTCAACTTCGGTCTCCGCGGTTCGGGCGACGATATAGCTATAAAGCTTACGTTCTTCGGCTCCAACAGCGCTATCGGAGAAACGGGTGCAAAGTGGCTTGCGGGCATATTCCTTACGGTAGTTTATACCGCCGGCTCTATGCTTGTAATGTGGCTGGGCGAAAGAATAACCGAATACGGCATTTCCAACGGTATTTCCCTTATAATCTTTATCGGCATACTTTCCACGGCGGGCAACCAGATAGTCGCTAAGTTTTTGCAAGCTTTCGGCGTCGGGGAGTTTGCCGGCGCGGCGCAACCTTCCGTTTTATGGGAAGTTCTGGGTTTCGTAATTCTTACTGTAATAGAGTTTGCCGCAATAAGCGCGGTAGACCTGTCGGAAAGAAGAATTCCCGTTCAGTACGCCAAACAGGTTAAGGGCAGAAGAATGTACGGCGGTCAGTCGTCGGTAATTCCTATGCGCATATCGGGTTCGGGCGTAATGCCGCTTATATTCGCGTTTGCTATAATAAGCGTTCCCGCTATGCTTGCCAGCCTTTTCTGGCCGGGCAGTAAGTTCGAAACGGGCGTTGCAGAGTGGTTCTCGGGTACGGGTACCTGGTACGGACAGCTGATATATATGGTCGTGCTTTGCGTCCTCATATTCCTGTTCTCATTCTTCTACGCATCGATGCAGTTTAATCCCGACGACGTATCCAAGACGATTCAGCAAAACGGCGGGTTTATTCAGGGCATAAGACCTGGCAAACCCACTTCGGACTATCTTAAAAAAATAAACAACAGAATTACGCTGTTCGGCGCAATATATCTTACGATTGTCGCGCTTATCCCCTCGATACTTGCGGTTATACTTTCCGCGGTGGGGCTGTCTACGGACTTAATCAGCGTATTCTCCACAACGGGTATACTAATCGTCGTATCTTGCGCGCTTGAAATTGACAAACAGCTTCAATCGCAACTTATGATGAAAAATTACAAAAAGGGCTTCCTTAAATAATAGCTTGTAAAAGCAGAATGCCTGAACGGCAGACAACGGAGATTAAACAATGAACATAGTTTTACTCGGCGCACCCGGCGCAGGCAAGGGAACTCAGGCGAGTATGCTCGAAGAACGCTTCGGGCTTGCTCACATTTCTACGGGCGACATTTTCAGGGCTAATATAAAGGGCGGCACGCCCATCGGCAAAGTGGCTAAAAGCTACATCGACGCCGGCAAGCTTGTGCCCGACGAAGTTACCTGCGATATAGTCAAGGGCAGGCTGTGCGAGGAGGACGTAAAGGGCGGGTATATGCTCGACGGTTTCCCCCGCAACTTGTTTCAGGCGCAGGAGCTGGATAAGTTCGCCCATATCGATTTGTGTATAAATATCGACGTGGATATAAATCTGCTTATGGACAGAATTTGCGGCAGGCGCGTATGCTCCTGCGGCGAAAGCTACCACGTAACCACGCTCAACGGCGCGACTACCTGCAAAAAGTGCGGCAGTCCCCTTTATCAGAGGGACGACGACAATCCCGAAACTGTTGGCAAAAGGTTGGATACATACTTCAAGGAAACCCAGCCGCTTGTAGATTACTACAAGAAGCAGGGCAAACTTTTTACCGTAAAGAGCGGCAAGCAACCCCCTTCGGAGGTGTTTGCGGTCATTGCGGCGGAGCTTGGAAAGCGTGTCGGCAAATGATTTACGTTAAGACGGACGAAGAAATCGAGCTGATGCGCGAGCCTTGCAGGATAGTTAAGGAAACTCTCGATTACGTGGGCAAGCACATTTGCGCGGGTATGACCACCAAGGAAGTGGACGCGCTCGTTTACAAGTATATTACTATGAACGGCGCAATTCCATCTGAGCTCGGTTACTGCGGGTATCCCGCAAGTTCCTGCGTTTCGGTAAACGAGGTTGTCGTTCACGGTATTCCGTCCGACAGAGTGCTTGTGGACGGCGATATCGTCAGCGTAGACATCACCGCCGAAAAGAACGGCTTTAACGGCGACGCGGCGCGCACCTATCTGATAGGCAACGTGTCCGAGGAAAAGAGAAAGCTTGTAAAGGTTACCGAGGAGTGCTTTTTTAAGGCGATTGAAAATCTTAAAGCGGGCACGCCGCTGTACGACATAGGTTACGCCGTGCAGACCCACGCGGAGAGCAACGGCTACGGCGTGGTAAGGGCGCTTGTGGGGCACGGTATCGGCAGAGAAATGCACGAGGACCCTTCGGTGCCCAACTACGGCAGAAAGGGTACGGGCGTGCGGCTTAAAGCGGGTATGACTATATGTATCGAGCCTATGATAAATATGGGCACGTACAAGGTCGTGTTCGATAAGGTTGACGGCTGGTCGGTGAGAACTGCCGACGGCAAGCCTGCGGCTCACTACGAAAACACGGTGCTCATAAAAGAGGACGGCGTGGAAATACTTACCCTTTGACGGGGGCGTATATGAAAGTTAAAACACCCCAAAGCGGTCAGGTTGCATTAAGCTTGCAGGGGCGCGACAAAGGCGAACTTTACGTTATAGCCGAGGTATCGGGCGGAAAGGCGCTTGTCGTCGACGGCAGAAAACGCAAACTCGAAAATCCCAAAACCAAAAATATAAAACATCTGCGGCTTTTGCCCGTAAATATTTCCCAAGAGGGAATCGTGCGGGATAAGTCGTTCAACGCTCGCGTGGCGCATTTTCTTAAAATGACGGCGGGTAAAGTTAAATCGGAGGAATAAGGTTTGTCCAAGGACGATGTTATCGAAGCGGAAGGCAAGGTTATAGAGTGCCTGCCCAATGCAAATTTCAAAGTTAAGCTTACCAACGGATATGTGATTACGGCATATATTTCCGGCAAACTTCGCCTGAACTATATAAGAATTATCGAGGGCGACAACGTAAAGCTGGAAATGAGCCCCTACGATTTGACCAAAGGGCGCATAACCTGGCGCAGCAAAGGCTGAGGCTGGTTTCCGTATATAAGCTTAGCGGTGTTTCTTCGCGGCGCGCGCCTTGGGCGCGTACGTAATAGTACGCTTTGCGGCGTTGTGCGAAGTCGTAACAACCCGCTTACAGGGCGGACAGCCTCGTTTTGTAATCAGTTCAAATAAGAAAAAATTTAAAATAAAAATGTAGCAAGCAAAACAACTTTTTGCGTAGCGCAACCCAATTTACGGTTTTTCGCCCTATGCGGATTTAGCTTCCGCAACGCGGCGATAACGGCGCCCAGAATAATTGCGGGCGGAAAGGCGGCGCCTTTCAGATTGGCAAAATACAATTCGCGCGCTGTAAAAAGTTTTTTGCGAGAGGAGAAATAAATATGAAAGTAAGACCTTCGGTAAAACCTATGTGCGACAAGTGCAAGGTAATTAAAAGAAACGGCAAGGTAATGGTTATCTGTTCCAAGAACAAGAGCCACAAGCAAAGACAGGGCTAAAAATTTTTAAACGGGCGCAAGCCGTCCGCAAAAAAGTAATGCAAAAAATAACTCATTTTGCGGTGAGTTTTTCTTGCTTTTTATAAACGCAATGTGATATAATGTACAATGCGTTATTTCGGTTAAAGTAGCTCGCCGCGCGTGCAAAAACGCGGGTAAGACGGGCATACTTTTCCGTTTTTTCGCGTGTTTCAGGCAAAAATTTGCTCTTTTCGGGGCGTTTGCCAAAGGCGGACAACCCGTACGAACACAAAAACACTGCATATCCGTTAAAGGCAGGGCTTTCATTCCGAAATTTTTTTACGCCCCGCTTCGGATAGGGCTGGATATATATTTACAAAATTCAAATTCAAGTTTATAAACGGAGGAAATAAATCGTATGGCACGTATTGCCGGTGTAGATTTACCCAGAGAGAAGAGAATCGAAATTGGTCTTACCTATATATTCGGTATTGGTTTAACGACCTCTAAAAAGATTCTTGCGGCAACAGGCATCAACCCCGATACCAGGGTTAAGGACCTCGACGAAACCGCAGTATCCAAGCTCAGGGAGTATATCGACCATAATTACAGAGTGGAAGGCGAACTTCGCTCGGAAGTATCGCTCAATATCAAAAGACTTATGGAAATAGGTTCGTACAGGGGAATCCGCCACAGAAAGGGACTTCCCGTAAGAGGACAATCTTCCAAGAGAAACGCGAGGACGAGAAAGGGTCCCCGCCGCACGGTAGCCAAGAAGAAGGGCGCAAAGTAAGGTCAGGGAGGATTTAAAGTTTTATGGCATCAACTAATAAAAAGACGACCGTAACGAGAAAGCGCAGAGAGCTTAAAAAGGTCGATAAAGGTCAGGTACACATTCAATCGTCTTTCAACAATACTTTGGTAACCGTAACGGATATGCAGGGCAACGCCATCAGCCAGTCTTCGGCGGGCGCGCTCGGCTTCAAAGGTTCGAGAAAGGGCACTCCTTACGCGGCTCAGATGGCTTGCGAAACGGCGGCTAAGGCTGCTAAGGAACACGGACTGCGCTCCGTAGAGGTCTACGTAAAGGGACCCGGCGCAGGCAGGGAATCGGCTATCCGCGCGCTTGCCAACTGCGAGTTGGAAATTACGCTGATTGCGGACGTTTCGCCCATACCCCACAACGGTTGCAGACCGCCTAAGCGTCGCAGAGTATAAAGGAGGACAAGATAGATTATGGCAACTTACAGAGAAGCAAAATGCCGCCTTTGCAGAAGAGAAGGCGCAAAGCTCTTTTTAAAGGGCGATAAATGTTATAACGGCAAGTGCCCGTTCGAAAAGCGTCCCGTAGCTCCCGGCGTACACGGCGCAGGCAGAAAAAAGGTTTCCGAGTACGGACAGCAGCTCCGTGAAAAGCAGAAGGTTAAGCGCATTTACGGCGTGCAGGAAGGTCAGTTCCGCGCTTATTACGAGCGTGCGGACAGAATGAAGGGCATCACGGGCGCCAATATGCTTTCACTGCTTGAAAGAAGGCTGGATAACGTTATATACAGAATGGGTATAGGCGTGTCCCGCGCTCAGGCAAGGCAGCTTGTAAACCACGGACATTTCACAGTAAACGGTAAAAAAGTAAACATTCCCTCCTACGTAATAAAGGTGGGCGACGTTATCGCAGTAAAGGAGAGCAAGACCTCCAACAAATACTTCGAGGCAATAAAATCTTCAAAGGTAGGCAATCTGCCCAAGTGGTTGGACTTCAACCCCGAAAAACTTGAAGGCAAAATTTTGGCGCTTCCCGCAAGAGACGATATAGACAGCCAGATTGCCGAGCATATGATTGTCGAGTTGTACTCCAAGTAATTCATAAAAATAAGGAGGTAGTATATGATTGAGATAGATATACCCAAGATTGAGGTAGTGGAAAGCGAGAATCAGTCATACGCAAAGGTTGTTGTAGAACCCCTCGAAAAGGGTTTCGGTCTCACAATAGGCAACTGCCTTAGAAGAATATTGCTGTCGGCTCTGCCCGGCGCGGCGGCGCAAGGAATCAGGTTTTTAGACGGGTCGGTCAAGCACGAGTTTTCGCCCATCGTCGGCGTCAAAGAAGACGTTACGGAAATAATTCTCAATTTAAAAACTCTTGCAATCAAAACAAAAATTACCGACAAGGACTATATAAAGGTTGTGCATCTCTATAAGGAAGGTCCCTGCGTGGTAAAGGCGAGCGATATAGAGCAGGACGCCGAAATAGAAATTATAAACGGCGACCAGCACATCTGCACCATTGACGAGGGCGGCAAAATCGATATGGAAATTACGATTGGTCGCGGCAGAGGTTATAAGGGCGCCGACCATACCAAAACCGAACTTATCGATTATATCCCCATCGATTCCATTTACACGCCTGTAAAGAAAGTAAATTACAGCGTTGAGAATACGAGGGTAGGGCAAAATACCGACTTTGACAAACTTGTATTGGAAGTGTGGACAAACGGAGCGTTCTCAGCAAAGGAAATCGTGTCGCTTGCCGCAAAGATAATGCAGGACCACATCGGTCTGTTTGTCGATTTGTCGGAAACAATCAAGGATATGGATATACTCGTTAAAAACGAGGACGACCGTCAGCAGAAGATACTTGCAATGGCAATCGAGGATATGGATTTGTCGGTGCGTTCGTACAACTGCTTAAAGCGCGCAAATATCCACACGGTTGAAGATTTAACCAAAAAAACGGAAGACGAAATGCTCAAAGTGCGTAACTTGGGTAGAAAGTCTTTGGACGAAGTAATTTTGAAATTGCAGTCCTACGGACTTTCGTTAGCTAACAAGGAGGACTAATAAGATGCCCGCGAAATTAGGAAGAACATCTGAACAGAGAATTGCATTATTAAGAAATCAGGCGTCCGAACTTTTGTGGTACGGCAAAATACAGACGACTGCGGCAAAGGCTAAGTCTTTGCAATCATACGTAGAAAAAATTATAACAAAGGCTATGAGCGTGTACGACCTGAACGAAGAAAAGCAGGTTAAAAAGACGGACGCTAAGGGCAAGGAAGTTACCGTTAAGGTAATTCAGGACAGTCCCAAAAAGCTTGCCGTACGCCGCGCTTTAATGGCTAAACTGCGCGACTTGCAGGAAGTTAAGGGCTTTACGGAAAAGAAGTCCGAGTACAAGGCAAGGACGAAAGATATTCAGCACCCTTTAATGGAAAAGCTGTTTAACGAAATTGCTCCCAAGTACGCTCAGCGCAAGGAAGAACTCGGTCAGGGCGGCGGTTATACCCGCGTTTACCTTCTCGGTCAGCGCCGCGGCGACGGGGCTGAGGAAGCCATTATAGAGCTTGTTTAAGCCGAGGGTTTCAATTTAAAATCTAACGAAAGGAGGTTTCCGTTTTGGGAACCTCCTTTGTGCCGTAAATTTTAAACAAATTTATTTGCGGAATATAAAAAAATAAAATTATGATTGACATATTATCTTTATATGATATAATAGTAATAGTATAAACAAACAAAAAAGGAGAACTGAAAATGGCAAGTGGAAAGAAAGATTACTTCGGTCTTGGCAGAATAGTCAGCATCATTTTGGCTATTATTCCCTTTACGGCGTGGATACTCGGTATGATTACGCGCTTTTCCGAAGGTAAGATTGTTGCCGGCATCATCCGTATTTTCGGCGGTTGGCTCATTTGGCTTATCGACCTGATTATGATGATTGCGACAGGTCATATCTGGCGTTTGCTTAACATCTAAGTAAGTAAAAACAAATTCAGCCCGACTTACGTCGGGCTGAATTTGTTTTTAACATAAATTTTCAGTCGCGCGCATAGAGTATAAAAGCTTAATTTTATAGGAGCGCGTTATATGTCTTTCGATAAATGGTTTTACGGTCAGGAAAAGATAGTGCAGGCGCTGTTGCTTATAATTCCCTTTGTCGGCTGGGTTGTGGAGTGCCTCGTGCGGTTAAGCGTCGCGTTAAACAAAAAGGATGCGGTAAGCATAATTGTGTTTGTGCTGTTTCTTGTCGTCGGCTGGGGCTGGCTTCTGTGCCTTATCGACCTAATATATCTTATTTTAAACGGAAGGCTTATACTCGCCTGAAAAGCTTATATGTCAATGCCTTTGCGGCGTTTTACTTTGTAGCTAAATGCGTAATAACAAATGAGCCGCGCGGCAACTGCCGCGCGGCATCGGTTATATTTTAAAAAAATTTTTTGTGAAGCAAATCGTTTACGTAACTTTTCTTTAAGCCCATTTCGTTTCTTATTCTGCCCATATTCGAGGGACCTATAATTTCACTTAAATTTTGAATTGCGCTGTTTATTTCTTGGAACATACCGACAAAGTCTATGGGAGTAAGTAAATATTTACAGCATATCATTAGCGCGAATATGTCGTTGTTGCCGTGTTTATTTCTGCCGTTTGCGTTTTTGTCGATTTTAAGGTTGTCGGTAACCGAGTTGGAAATCAACCGCGAACGGGATAGTTTTGTGCAAAAAGTTCTTTCGCCGTGGGCAACTATGTTTCTGAAAGAAACCACAATTTCTAAAATATTGGAAAGTTGCGCGCCCGTCAGGTGAAAACGTTTAGCGATAGCCTCTCTTTCGGGTTGCAACATATACCTGTAAAATATGGTGGTTGTGCCGAAAGTCATTGCGCGTATAAGTATCCATAGGGGAACGTGGTTATGATTGTTAATGCTGTGCGCTATGTACTTGCGGTAACGGTTGCTGTTGCGGTTTGTGGACTCCGTGATTGTGTCCCGACACGAGGCGATAAGGCGTTGTATATGCTCTTGTGTGTGTTCGTCGGTAACAAAGCAGTCTTCGGAAAGATACTTATTTTCGTCAACGCCGTGAACGCCGCTGAATTCGTGCGCAATCGCCGCCTTTATGGTGCACTCTATTGTAGAAGTATATTTGTAAATGATATTTCTTAAATCTTTATCGAAGCGGTAAAGGGCAATAATGTGTTCGAATTTGGTGTTTGCGATAAATCCCGCTTTACATTTAAAGCAGTGGGCGTATCCGTTGATAAGGTTATAGTAACCTTCCGACTGCAAGTAACCCAACGCCGCGGCTTCGTCGTCTATTATCAGATTGCCGCTCTTTAACTTTTCAAGTTGTTGTTCGTACGTAAAGAAGGGTTTCATAGCTTCCCCAAATAAAAAATTTGGGAAGTTCGTAAACGAACTCCCCGCCGACCTTAGCTGTCTAAGGTTCTTCCCGTACGTCTATATTACCATAAACGGACAAGCGTGTCAAGTATTTTATTTAAAATACCACGCTTTGCACTATTATTATATGCCACATACCGTCCTTTTAAACACTCTGGTTTCAATACCTTTAAATATTACAACTCCTTAAACGTAAACACGCCGTTGTCGTACAGTATATAGCCGTGGGCGGAGTTTTCTTTTGGTAGGGAAACGGAGCCGGGATTGAGGTGCACATAACCTTCCGCTTCGGTGCAATTTAGCGGCACGTGGGTGTGCCCCGTAATATATACGTCGCCTTTGCCGAGGGGCGGAACGGCTCTGTGCCCGTGGGAAAGGGTTATCTTGGTTGCGCCGTCGTAAATTTCGGCGTAGTCGGAAGATACGTTAAATTCAAGCACCATCTGGTCGACTTCGCTGTCGCAGTTGCCGCGCACGGCGATGATTTGAGCGCGCAGAGCGTTCAACATATTAAACACCTTTTGCGGCGCGTAGCCGTCGGGCAGTGGGTTTCTCGGTCCGTGATAGAGAATATCTCCCAAAAGCACAAGCTTGTCCGCGCCCTCACGCTTAAAGCGTTCGACCATCTTTTCACACCATACCGCCGAGCCGTGTATATCCGAAGCAATAAAGAGTTTCATTTTAATTCCCCTGTAAATTTGTCAATATTTCTTTGAGTTTGCCTATAACGCCGAATTGCGCGTTGGAGGGTATTTCTTCGCCTACAAGCGCTTTTAAAGGCGGATAGGCGTTAGCCGTAACGTATGCTTTGCCGCTCGCCGTAAGCATTTCGTAGTCGTTCATATGGTCGCCGAACGCAACCGTCTGCTCCCTGCGCACGCCCAAATTTTCCATAAGAGCGTTAAACGCCCTGCCCTTGTCGGCTTGCGCCGCGCTTACGTCAACCCAATCGTAACCCGAAACTATCGTACGCAACCCCGCGGTTAAAGGGGGCAATACTTTGCCGCCGTGTTCCGCGGCGGGAAGCGCGTCCCATACCGAAATTTTTAATACCGTGTTGTCTTTCAGCACGCTTTCAAGGTTGCCCACACGCATTTCCGAAGAATAAGAACGCTTTAAGACCTCGACAAATTTAGGAAAGCCGTCCTCGTAAAACGCGCAGTCGGCGCAGGACAGCACAGGTTATAAGCCGTCGATTTTGCGAATTTCTTTCAAAGCGCGCAAAACGTCCTCGGCTGGGGTGGGGTCGCTGAAAATTATTTCACCGTTCCGCCAAACCAGCCCGCCGTTTTCCGCGATAATGGCAATTTTATCGAGGACGGGGGCAAACAGCTTTTTAAGGTTGGGCAGTTGCCTTCCGCTTGCGGGCGCAAACACCGCGCCACTTTCGTACAGCCGTTCAATCAGAGTAAAAGTATCTTCGGGCATTATCTTTGTCGGCGGAAGCAACGTTCCGTCCAAATCGCTGGCAATAAGTTTTATCATCGCCTTAATGATATCATAAACCGCGCCTTGCCGCAACTAAACCAGGGGGGCAATGAGACGCAAAAAGCACTGAATAAACCGTATCGCCGCGTTGCGCTTTTTTTGCTCGTATTCGGCGCTCAGCGCAAGACAGCTTTCAAAGTCGCGCGCCATATCTTCGGCGAGGGGAGCGCCCCCCAATACGCCGCATTCGTAGTTTAACCGCATAGAGCGGTAGTCGAAGTTGTAACTGCCAAGCAGAGCCTTGTCGTCGCATATCACGCCCTTAAAGTGCATAAAGCCGGGGGTAAACTCGAATATTTTAACGCCCTGCGCGGCAAGCTCCTCGCAGTACGTGCGCGTTACGGCAAAGGTAAGTTTTTTATCGGGTATGTGAGGTATTATAATCTTTACTTCCGCGCCCCGCCTTGCGGCGAACAGCAGCGCGTCTTTAAGCTTGTCGCCCATACACAGGTAGGGAGTAAACACGTATATGCGCTCGGTAGCCGAATATATCGCAGAAGCCAGCAAATCTTCGCATACGCTCCCCTTGGTAACGGGGTCGTCGACTACGGGGCGGAACTCCAATTTTTCGGTTAGCGGGTGCATATATTGGGGGCAATCGCTCTGTTTTTCGCCGAACGCCTGCAAAAACACGTCGGAATAGTACTCCGCCAAGCCGCCGAAAAACAGCGCGCCGCCGTCTTTCCAATATCCGTGCGGGGAGGAGAGGTTGGCGTACTCGTCGGCAATATTCACTCCGCCTATGAATACGGCTTTGCGGTCTATCGCGGCAATTTTTCTGTGGTCGCGGAAGTTTAAGCGGGAAACGGGCAGGGGCAGAAGCCTGTTAAAGGTTTTAATCTGCGCGCCCGCTTTCCTCAGTTCCTTAAAGTCGCGCTTGGGCGCGCGCAGGGCGCTGCCCAAGCCGTCGTAAATTATTTTAACTTCAACGCCGCGGGCAAGCGCCTTTTTAAGCTCGCGGAGTATTGCCCCCCATATATGTCCCTTTGAAAGTATATAAAACTCTAAATACACCTGCCTGTTTGCCGCGGATATAAGGGCGGTAAGTCGGTCTAAGAGGGTTGCGCCGTCGGCAAAGTACTCGTACGAAACGCAGGTGGCGGGCGGGGGCAGAACGTCGCGGCGGCTTCTGTGCGCGCGGCTTATATACGATATGAAGTATAGTACCGAGCCCGCTACGGGCAGGGCGACAATCAGCGTAAGCCAGCCGTACTTGAATTCGGAGGGGCTGTCGCCGGCAAGCAGACTTAAAGCCGCCGCAACCGAAATCGCGTACGCGAGCGCGACCGCCGCGGCGGCGGGCAGTAACGAGTGGATATAGACGCATAAAAAAATAATTGCGGCAGTAAGCGCCGCAATTACGGTAATGCATATAAAAAACCGCGAAAATATAAATTTAAGTAAGCGCATTATGTAAATGCGGAAAGCGCTTTCGCGGTTGCGCCTTTATTCCGCACGGGCGGGTTAAAGTATAAGTTTTAAAACCGTCATCTTGCTGTCAAGCGTGGCTTTGTCGGCAATTTCCGTAAGCAACGCGGCGGGGTTGAAATCTTTTAATATTTCCTTTTTGAAGTGGCTTAAATCTACGGCGCCGTGCACCAGCATATTTATCGCCGTTTCGGTATATCCGTAGCCGTCGGAAACGGCGTACACGCGCAGATTTTTTTCGAACAGCGGCGCGGTATCGAACGAAAAGTTTACCGTGGAGAACCCGCCGAGAACCATATCCTTCTTGCGGGAAAGCACGCTGGCGGGCACCGTGGGCGTAAGCTTACAGCACGAGGTGTATATTGCGGCGTCGCACATACTGCCGCTCGTCGCGTTTTCTATATTCGCGCCCAGCGCGTCGTCCGCGGCAAAGGTGAAAAATACGCCGCTCTGTTGCAACCTTTCTATATTTTGCGCGTAGTTGTCTATAACGATTGGCACAAGCTTGTGGTACAGCGCGATTTGGGCGAGTATCGAGCCGAGGAAGCCCGCCCCTACGATAGCCACCCTGCTGCCCGTGGAAAGGTTGAGTTTATCGTATATATTTTCTGCCAACGCAACGTTTTCTATGCACAGCGCGAGTATATCGTCCACGCTGTCGGGCAAAACGGTAACGTCGTTGTATTCGCACACCGCAAAATCGCGCAAAAAGCCGTCGAAGTCCTGCCCCGCAACGAGGGGGGAGGTGCATTCGCCCTTGTTGCCGCTCTTGCAGGCGTAGCATTTTCCGCAGGGGCGCACGGCGTTGAGATACACGCGCGAGCCCTTGTTGACCCCGTAGCAGTTTTCGCCCGTGGCGGTAACTATGCCCACGGCTATGCGCCCTACCGTCTTGGGGTAGGCTACTTTTGTTGCGCCCGTGTAAGCCAAACCGTCGAAAGCGGATATCAAAACGTGGGTAACGCGCACCTTAACCTGGGTTGCGCCGACCTCCGTTTCCGTCTGGCTTTGCTTTTCAAGCATTTTAGGACCGATTAAAACCCAATTATCCATACGCTGTTATTATACGGCATTTATTAAGTTAAATCAACCTTTTGAAAAAGAAATTCGTAAGAAAGGTCAAAATCGATTGACTTATACTTATATTTTAATTATAATGATTTAGCATTTATCAAGAATTAACAGCGAGGTGAAGATATGAAGCCCGATATACATCCCGATTATCACGAAGTAACGGTTGTTTGCGCGTGCGGCGCTACCTTTAAAACGGGTACTACCAAAAAGGTGGATACTCTTAAAGTGGATATCTGCAACAAGTGTCATCCCTTCTTTACAGGCAAGCAAAAGCTTGTAGATACGGGTGGCCGTGTTGATAAGTTCAAGAAAAGATACAACATCTGACAAAAAATACGGCTTCAAATTTTTGTTTGAAGCCCTTTTTTATATTTCTCCGTCCGACTTTGCGCAATTTGCCGCGTATGTTTGCAATTTGCAACGGCGGGGAGTAACGGGGCGGGCGCTTGTCTGCGTAAACCTGTATAGAGAAGATAGTTATGTCTAAGAAAGAGAAAAAGAAAAAACCTATTTGTTCTTCCGTTGGCGGGCAAGCCGTTATGGAGGGTGTAATGATGATGGGCAAAACCGCGTACTGCACCGCCGTAAGGGACCCCGACGGGGAAATACAAATCGAAAAAAAGCGTATAAACCGCACCGCGTCGGGGCGGCGGGCTTCGAAAATACCTTTCGTAAGGGGGGTAGTAAATATGTTCGGCTCGTTGCTTCGCGGCACCCGCGCGCTTACGCGTTCGGCGCAGGTTTACGGCTCCGACGACGAAGAGCCGGGGCGCGTTGAGAAGTGGTTTGCCGAAAAGCTGAAATTAAACCTTATGCACGTTATAACCGTTATAGGCGTTGTGTTGGGGTTTGCTTTGGCTGTATTCTTCTTTATGTGGTTGCCCCGCTTTCTTATAAGAACGTTGGATACCTACATATGGAAAACGCTTAAAGGCTCGGTGTGGGAATACGTTATGCTCGGCGTGTTCAAGCTGGTCATATTCCTTGCCTACCTCGGGCTTATTATGATTTTAAAGGATATCCGCAGGCTGTACCGCTATCACGGTGCGGAACACAAGACAATCAACTGCTACGAAAAGGGGTTGGAGCTTACGCCCGAAAACGTTATGGGCTGTTCGCGCATACACGACAGGTGCGGCACTTCGTTTCTGTTTATAGTTTTGCTTATAAACGTTGCCGTAATAGGCGTGGTAAGCTGGGCGTTAAAGGTAAACGGCATTGCCAACGGCTTTTTGCAGGCGCTTGCCAATATAGGCATAGAGTTTGTGCTGTTGCCCGTAATCGCGGGAATTTCGTATGAAGTGTTAAAATTATTGGCGCATTTCCACGGTCCCATTTCAAAAATTTTCAAGTCGCCCGGATACCTTTTACAGAAAGTGTTTACCACGCGCGAGCCGGATAAGGAGATGGTGGAGGTGGCAATCGCCGCTTTTAACGCCGCTATGGAGATGGATGAACAGCCTGAATTGAAAGAAACCTCGTTTGTTACGGGCGGACTGCTTTCGGAAATGCTTGCCGAAACAAAGAAGACTTTTGCCGCGGAGGGCATAGACGAGAGCGACGCGGAATGGATATACGCGCTCGTGCTCGGCGTAAACCGCAGCGACCTCGGCGCACAGCGGGTTATAAAGCCGGGTGAAACGCGCAAAATCAACGAGATAATAGAAAAGCGGCTGACGGGCAGACCGCTCTGGTATATAATCGGCGACGTTGAATTTTACGACTGCACGATTAAGGTGGACGAAAGGGCTTTAATACCCCGCCCCGAAACGGAAATACTTGCCCAGCAGGTTGTAAGCGCCGTAGAGGAAGGCGACAAGGTGCTGGATATGTGCACGGGAAGCGGCTGTATCGCCGTTTCGGTGGCTAAGCACGTAAGGGGTAAAAAGGTGCAAATAACCGCCGCAGACGTGTCGGACGCGGCTATAATGCTCGCCAAGGAAAACGCAAACTACAATTCGGTGGATATAAATTTTGTGCAGAGCGACCTGTTTACGCGAGTACACGGCAGGTTCAACCTCATAGTTTGCAATCCTCCTTATATAAAGAGCGGTGAAATTCAATCCTTGCAGAGCGAGGTGCGCGACTTCGAGCCGCGCATAGCCTTGGACGGCGGCGAGGACGGCTTGGAATTTTACAGGCGGCTTGCAAAGGAAGTTACCCGCTACATCACCCGCGGCGGCTTGCTTATGCTTGAAGTGGGCGAAGGGCAGGCGGAGGAAGTGTTAAAACTTTTCGACAAGCGCGAGTACGCTATGGTGGTAAAGGACTTCGCGGGTGTGGACCGCTTCCTGAAAATTGCTTTTTAAAATATAAACAGAGTGTTGAAAGAGCGGCTTTGCCGCTCTTTCCTTAAAATTATTATGAACAATTGCAAATTGCGCGACATTTATACAAGATACAAAACGCTTACCGAAAAGCTTTCCGACCCGTCCGTTCCCGCAGGCAGCGAGGAGTGGACCAAAATTGCCAAAGAGCAGTCGGAACTTGCCGAAACGGCGGCAAAGTACGAGGAGTACGTTGCCGAAGAGCGTAAAATTTTGCAGGCGGAGGAAGCGTTGAAGAGCGAGGGCGACGCGGAAATGCGCGAGCTTTTAAACGAGGAAATTTTCGACTGTAAACGGCGGTTGGAGGGCATAGAAGAGGAGCTTAAAATATTGCTTCTGCCCAAGGACAAGAACGACGACAGAAACTGCATAATGGAAATACGCGGCGGCGCGGGCGGGGACGAGGCGGCTCTGTTTGCCGCCCAGCTTTACCGTATGTACTGCTATTACTGCGAAAAGCACCGCCTTAAAGTGGAGGTTGTGGACGAAAACACAACCGAGCTCGGCGGGTTAAAGGAAGTAGTTTTAAACGTTACGGGCAAAGACGCCTATAAACAGCTTAAATTCGAAAGCGGCGTTCACCGCGTTCAGCGCGTGCCCGAAACGGAATCGCAGGGCAGGGTGCACACCTCCACGGCTACCGTGGCGGTACTTCCCGAAGCCGAGGACGTAGACGTGGAAATACGCGACGAGGATGTGAGGGTAGACGTTTACCGTTCTTCGGGCGCGGGCGGGCAAAAGGTAAACAAGACGGAAACCGCCATACGTCTTACCCACTTTCCCACGGGCATAGTGGTAACCTGTCAGGACGAGCGCAGTCAGTTAAAGAATAAGGACAAGGCTTACAAAGTTTTGCGTTCGCGCCTGTACGACTATTACAACAATCTTAACAGAAGCGAGCAGGACGCCCAGCGCAAGTCGCTTGTGGGCAGGGGGGATAGGTCGGAGCGCATACGCACCTACAACTTTCCGCAGGGGCGCGTAACCGACCACAGAATAGGGCTTTCGCTGTATTCGATAGACAGTTTTATGCTTGGCGATTTGGACGAAATGACCGAGGCGCTCGCCGTTGCCGAGCGCGAGAGATTGCTTGCGGGCGAAGAGGAATAATTTTATTATAATAAGTAAGGCGGGCGGTTGTAATAACCGCCCGCCGTGTTTTATTTTCCGTTTTCGTTTACAAATTTTTCCATTGCGGCAAAGGTCGCGGGGGAAACGCAGTGTTCCATTTCGCACGCGTCGCCGTCGGCAACTTCGTCGTCCACGCCGTGCAAAACCAAAAAGCGGCGTATTGTGCAGTGCCTGTGATATATTTCTCGCGCGTATCTTTTTCCCTGTTCGGTTAAAAAAATGTGCAAGCCGTCCGTTTCTATATAGGCGTTGCCCTTTAAAATTTTAAGCGCCTTTTGTACTGCGGGCTGAGATACGTTCATCTTTCTCGCAACGTCTATCTGGTGTATGTGTTCCAGCTCGTTGGAAAGAAGCAGTATCGCCTCCAAATAGTCCTCGCCCGATTGGTTGTGTTTCATAACGCGATTATACTATAAAAGTAAAATTTTGTCAATATGCGCTTTTGAGGCTGTCATTCCACTTCGTACACGTTCGAAATTTTTCCGTCGGTCAAGTCGACGGCGTAGTACTTAACTTTAAATAGATTGTCGGCAACGGGATAAACAAGCCCCGCCGCCCTCAAATCGCCGTGCCTCTGGTAAAAGCGGCTGTACGGCAGTGTTACGTCCACAAACCCGCCTAAAAAGTCGGGCAACTCGTCAGCCATAACTTTCAGGTCGTCGGCAAGGTATTTTGCAAAATTTCCGCGCGTTAAAACGCTTTCGAAAAAGGCAAAGTGCAACACGCGTTCGTCGGGGGCTACGCTCTCTTTCGTAACGCTTTTTTCAAGGCGCATAGCCGTTCCGTCGTAGCCGAACGTGCAAACGCCGCGGCAGTCGGCGCAGGTGTTAAAGGCAACGTTTACAATAAGCTTTTCGCCGCACTCCCAGCTTTCGGCGGGGTTGTAAAATACGCGCTTACCCTCTTCGGATACCGCCGCAAGGCAGCCCTTGCCTTCCGCAAGCAAAACGGGGCGCCCGCCAACCGCGTCCTCGCGCAAGGTCGCGTTTTCAAAGCCCGCGGAGAGGGGGTACAGCGTGCAACCGTCCTTTTCGCAGTTTAAATAGACGCGCCCGCCGTTTGTAAACAGAGTATACTGCCCTCCGCAAAATTGCGTTTGCGCTATAACCTTTATTTCTCCGTCGCGCCTTGTATAGCGGGAAATATATATTACGGCGTCGCCCTCCGTCAGGTACACTTCCGTAAAGTCGGGCGGGGCGGAAAAAAATTTTTCGTCTATAAAAAAATTGACGGGCATATATTCCGCGTCCGGCACGGCTTCGGCAAGGAGCTTTTGCCCTTCGCCCATTTCCACAAATTTTTCAAAACTGTCTATAAGCCCCATATATGCGCCGTTGAGTTTAAGCGCGGCGGGGCGTTCGGACAAAAAATATACTCTCATTTAAACCTCTGTAATTTGCGTTAAATCAAAATTGCGTCTTTTAATTATCTAATGAATAATGCAATTATTTTATGTCAATAACCTTTCTGTAATTTAATGAACAAGGAGGCGTTATGGAAAAGATTAACGGCTACACCAAGGAAGAGGCGCAAAGCCTTGTAAAGTACGTCTGCGAGGGGAAAGGTCAGGGCAAAACGCTTACGCGTATCTTCGAGGAGTACGCAAAAAATTCGGGCAGGGCTAAGGGAAGCGTGCGCAACTACTACTATGCGCTTTTAAAGAGCACGGACAACGAAGAAGTTAAAGCCATACTTTCGGGTACGGAGCTCAAAGCGGAGGATATCCGCCCCTTCACCGACGAGGAAACGGACAAAATTTTAAAGGCGATTTTAAAGGAAAAGAGCAAAGGCATATCCGTACGCCGCGCCGTTTTAAATCTTGCGGAGGGGGACGATAAGCTTATGCTCCGCTATCAGAACAAGTACCGCAACGTTATGGCAAAGGAGCCCGAAAGAATAGAGAGGCTTATGCGCGAGGCGGGCTATACCGTAACGGACGCGGGCAGAAAGGCAATAGAGGATAAAATAAACAACCTTTACGACGAACTCAACAACAGCTTGAAGGAGGAAAACAAGCGTCTTTCCGCCGTAATTAAAAAGCTTACGGACGAAAATTTCCTTTTAAGACTTCAAGTAAAAAATTTACAGTCATAAATAGTTTAACGCCGCCGCATACTCTTATTGAGCGGAAAAACGCTCTTAAAGGAGAAAATATGGAAAAATTTATTTTCGGTCTCGCCGTAGGTATGGCGGGCGGCGCGTTGC
Source organism: uncultured Christensenella sp. (assembly GCA_910586035.1). Lineage (GTDB taxonomy): Bacteria > Bacillota > Clostridia > Christensenellales > Borkfalkiaceae > Coproplasma. The sequence goes on along the minus strand of CAJUHT010000004.1, from coordinate 39,390 downwards.
TCGTTGCAAATAACTGCAAGCTGAGAAATCTTGTAAAGAAGAATCAGGAAGACGTTATGAAGAAGGCGGAGCAGTATATCGACCAGAAGCTTGGCGATATGGCTTGCTCGGAGCAAGGCGGCGAGTGCCACGGCGCGGAGTAATTTCCGCACGCGGCGCAAAACGCAAAAACACCCCGCGGAACGGTTTGCCGTTCCGCGGGGTGTACTTTTTAAAAGTTTTTATTTCCGCTTATGCCATAAATATCTATCTTATTATGATTGTAAATGTAAAAAGGGTATGATATAATATTTAAGTAAAAGTTTGGCGGGGTGTTGCAGTGGAAAGGTATGTGGCGTTCGATATAGGCGATAAGCGCATTGGCGTGGCTGTTTCCGACCCGTTTAATACCTACGCGCTTCCCTCTCAAACGTATTTCCGCAAAAATTTCAAAGAGGATATTGCCGCTCTCGCCGCATTGGCAAGGGAAAAGGGCGCAACCGCGATAGTGTGCGGGCTTCCCGTAAACTTCGACGGAACGGAGGCGTTGCAAACGCAAAAGACGGAGCGGTTTATTTCCGCGCTTAAAGAGGCGGTTTCCGTGCCGGTAATCTGCGAGGACGAACGTTTTACAACCGTTATGGCGCACGAAACGCTTATTTCCGAGGGGATGCGCAGGGAAAAGCGCAAGCAGTATGTAGACGCGCTTGCCGCCGCCAATATTCTGGACGGGTATTTGCAGAAAATCAACAAAAAAGGAGAATGATGATATGGCAGACAATAAGGAGCTTTCCGCAGAGGAAACCGAGGAAGATTTAATAGAGCTTATCGACGACGACGATAATATAATAAAGTTCAGGCTTTTGGACGTAACCGAGTACAAGGGCGAAAAGTACGCCTTACTGCTTGCCGCCGAGCCCAACGACGCCGTTGCCGAGGACGAGGTAGCCATTTTCCGCTATAAGGAAGAGGAGCAGGTTTTAGAGCCGATAGAGGACGAGGCGCTTTTGGAAGAAGTGTTTGAATTTTATCAGAACGAAGAGGACGCCGAGTAACTAAAATTTGCGTGTTTAAGGTATATTAAGGGAGCAATTTTAAAAGCGGTGGGGCTAAAATTAAATTTAGCCGTGTTTTTAGCTTGCGGCAACTGTCGTTGCAACGGAATAGTGTTTATAGCGGCATTGCTTTTAAAACCGCTTACTTAATTTAAAAATTTTTGTTTAATAGGGCGCATTTTTGCAATGCGCCCTACGTTTTTATTATTGTTTACCGATATAGCTGTAAACGGTTTCTTTTACCGTTTGAAATTCTTTTTTGATTTGTAAATTGCTGAAACGCAATACGGTTATGCCCAAGTTGTAAAAATATGCGTTGCGCTTTTCGTCTTTTGCCGCGCCCTCGTCTTCAAAGTGTTGACTGCCGTCTACTTCTATTATTAAATGTGCCGACGGACAGTAAAAGTCGGCTATGTAGTTTTCAAAAACTCTTTGCCTGTAAAATTTTATTTCGCAGGTCTTTAAAAAGCAATGCCACAGTTTCCGCTCTTCTTCCGTCATATCTTTGCGTAATTTGCGCGAATTTTCTTTTAGCTTTTCGTTTCGCAGTTTAACCATATTTGTATTTATTATAAAGCCAATATTAAGCTACGGCAAATAAAATTAAATGGGGTAAAAATATTTCCCCGCACTTTTTTATAAGAGGAAGGGCAAGGGTAACCGTACCAGCCGCTTGCTTTCCCCCTTTCGTAATAAGGGGGAGAGTGTCGCCATAGGCGACGAGAGAGGGATAAAGTAATTTGTACAATATGTAAAGCAAATTATAAGTTACGCAACGGTTGAAATTGCTTTATGATTAAATTTTAAATAAGGTGGCAAATACACATCCCTCATCTGTCTGCTAATGCAGACATCTTCCCCCTTTACTAAGGGGGAAGACAAGGGGCATTGTATAAATCATTTAAAAATTCATTTATCTTCTTTTTTGGTTATATCGTATTCAGTTCTGCCGACAAGCTCATCTAACGTTATTTTGTAAAAATCTGCAAGTATAACGCAGAAATCAATATTTGGAAGACCTTTGCCTGCTTCCCACCAACTAATCATTTGTTGGTTTAGTCCTGTGGCTTTTGCAAGCGCGTTTTGTGAATATCCGTTTAATTCCCGTTGATGTTTCAACGCGTTTCCATAATTTTTCATATTTCTATTCTACAAAAATTTATGTTAAATTCATTTGCGTTACAGAAATTTATGTAATATAATATTTTTACAGATATTTCTGTAAAGGAGAACACGAATGGAAGAAGAAAAAAAGTGCGGGAAGTGCTTTGCCTGCAATTATTACAGAGCGTACTATGTTAAAGGCTCGATGAAATTTGAAAAAACCAAAACGGGATTTTGCCGCAAGCAGGAAAAGTTTACGGGCAATAAAGACGGTTGCAACGATTGGCAATTACTTTCAACTTACAGAAACAGGTTTACCGTTAAGGCAATGCAAAAAGCGCTTGCCGAAATGCTTTTAAAACTTACCGAATTTAAGCAGATTATAGAAATTCAGCAGGAGATGGAGCAATATGAAAAGGGCGAAAAAGAAAATTAAGTGTTGCGAAAATTGCGCTTTTTTCAAGCTTTACTACCGTGCGGGCGTATGGACCTTTTGGGAAGAAAATCAAGGTAAATGCTCGCAATTAAAAAAAGTAATAGATAAAACCGACTGTTGTCAACAATTCAAAGCGCGTAAAGCTCTTGTACGTCTGTCGTTAAAGGATATGGACGCGGCAATTGAAAACGTGAAATATATGTACGACTTCTTTAACGGCATTACGGAGGAGTATTGGCAGTAAAATTTAAGTAAATTGCTTAATTTATGCTTTACAAACGCGGAAAATTCTGCTAAAATATCAAAGCTATAAAATAATTCACACCCGTAAGGCGGACTGCCCGTGGCGGAAAAATCTTTTCAATTCCGCTTAACAGTCCTTTGTGTGTGCGTTTGACTTGCAATTAGTTTGTTTTGTACAAAGCAATTAAGAAGCTTGGCAACGGAGACACGCCATCGGGGAGGTTTAACGGAGGTTTAATATGGCAGTTATCACTATGAAGCAGCTCCTCGAAGCGGGCGTACACTTCGGTCATCAGACGAGAAAGTGGAACCCCAAGATGAGCAAATACATCTATGCGGCGCGCAACGACATTCACATTATCGACTTGCAGCTTACCGTAGGTTTGGTTGAAGAAGCGTACAAATTCGTATGCGACACCGTAAAGGAAGGCAAGTCCGTTCTCTTTGTCGGCACCAAGAAGCAGGCGCAGGACGCCATAAAGGAAGAGGCGGAGCGTTGCGGTCAGTACTACATCAATTCGCGCTGGCTGGGCGGCACGCTTACCAACTTCAAGACTATCCGCTCGCGTATCGACAGAATGGTTAAGCTTGAAAAGATGGAAGAAAACGGCGAGTTCGAGCTGTTGCCCAAAAAGGAAGTCGCCAAGCTTAAAGAGGAAATGTTCAAGTTGCAGACCAACCTCGGCGGCATAAAGGATATGGGTAAAATGCCCGGAGTTATGTTCGTGGTAGACCCCCACAACGAGGACATTGCGGTTGCCGAAGCAAGAAAGCTTAACATTCCCATCGTAGCTATCACCGATACCAACTGCGACCCCGATTTGATTGACTACGTTATCCCCGGCAACGACGACGCTATCCGCGCGGTTAAACTTATCGCAAGCGTAATAGCAAACGCCGTAATAGAAGCTAATCAGGGCGAAGCTTACTCGGTTGAAGAGGAAGTTCCCGAAGCGGTTGCCGAGCCTACTTCCATTGAAGAAGTGGTTGAAAAGGCGGAAGCTGCCAAAGCCGAATAATAACATAAATCAAACAATATTAGCGTAGCAAGCAAAACGTAGGTTTTGCGCGGCGCGACCCATAATTTCAAGTTAAATAAGGAGATAATATATATGGCATTCACGGCAAAAGACGTAATGACTTTGAGAGATAAGAGCGGCGCCGGTATGTTGGACTGCAAAAAGGCGTTGATTGACGCCGACGGCGATATGGAAAAGGCTGCCGAGCTTTTGAGAGAGCGCGGCATTGCCAAGGCGGTTAAAAAGGAAAGCCGTATTGCGGCGGAAGGCGCGGTTGGCGCTTACGTATGCGAAAAGTGCGGCGTCGGCGTGCTTTTGGAAATCAACTGCGAAAGCGACTTCGTATCCAAGGGCGATAAGTTCCACGGCATTGTAAACGCGGTTGCAAAGGTAATTGCGGAAAACAAGCCCGCTGACGTAGACGCGCTTCTTTCCTGCCCCTTAGACGGCGCAACGGTAAAGGACTACGTAACTTCGGCAACGGCTGTAATAGGCGAAAAAATTGCCATACGCAGGTTTGAAGTTTACGAAACCGCAGGCAAGGTTGAAACGTATATCCATATGGGCGGCAAGGTCGGCGTTATGGTTGAAGCAACCGATTTTGTTGCGGGCAGCGAAGAAACCCTTCACGACGTAGCTTTGCAGATTGCGGCAAGCAAGCCCTCTTACGTAACCGAGGAGGAAGTGCCCGCTTCCGTAATCGAGAAGGAAAAGGAAATAATGCTCGTTCAGATGCAGAACGACGAAAAGAACGCCAAGAAGCCCAAGGAGATTTTGGAAAAAATCGTTATGGGTAAAATTGGTAAGTTCTATTCCGAAAACTGCCTATTGAAGCAGGCGTTCGTAAAGGACGACACGCAGACGGTAGAGCAGGTTATAGGCAAAAAGTTTAAGGTCGTGCGCTTTGTCCGCTGGGAAATGGGCGAAGGCATCGAAAAGAAGCAGGAAAACTTGCAGGACGAAGTTGCCAAGCAGGTTGAAGCTATGAAAAAGAACTGATTTTACAAATTAAATAGTCAAAGTAAAAGTTTTACCCAACTGAACAGCAAAAGTTTAGTTGGGTAATTTTATAAGTTTTTACGAAGGGGGAAGTATGAACGAAATATTTATATCTTTTAAATGCAGGGACGAAAACAAGAATTTTACCAAAGACTACGAAATTGCAAAGGACTTATACGCTCAACTCACCCAAAAAGGTTATTCCGTTTTCTTTTCCACCAAGTCGTTGGAAATTATCGGCAGTTCGCGGTACAAGGCGGATATAGACGCCGCGCTCGACCAAGCTAAAATTTTAATAGTCGTGGGCACTAACGTGGAATATATGTCTTCGCAGTGGGTCAGGTACGAGTGGGACAGTTTCTACAACGATTTTCTCTCGGGAATAAAAAAGGATGCGGCGCTGTTTACGCTCACGCAGAATATTTCCACAAACGATTTACCCAGAACGCTGCGCAACGTTCAGAATTTCGAGTACCCCCAAGATTTGTCTAAAATTTTCGACTACGTTTCCAACTTGATAAGCGTAAACGACGGCGGTGAAACGGCTGAGGATAAAAACGAAACCGCCACATATACGATTATTACGGGCAAACAGGTAACCTATGCCGATATAGAGAGCGCTTCGGAGCTTGACAAAGTCGTCTACGAAGAAATTTACCGCGCCGAGCTATCTCTTTGCAAGGAGTGGTATGACGTCAACCCCGACATATACGTTATGGCTAAGGACAACGCTACGGGTAAAATTTTAGCGTACATAAATATCGCTCCCATAACCGACGAGTGTTACGAAGATATTAAAAACGGCGATTTTATAGATACGGCTCTGTCGCCCGAGATGATTTTGAGTTACGATATGCCTTATCCGTACAATTTGTATTTCGCTTCGATAGTAATTCACCCCGACTATCAGAATTCGGGCGTGCTGTTTTCCCTGTTCAACGCCGCCGTCGAAAAATTTTTGCACTTCGGCAGGCAGGAAGTATATATAAAGAGAATGCTTGCCGACGCCGTTACTTTAAACGGCAAAAAGTTTTGTCAACTCTTCGGTATGCAAAAAATAAAATCGAGCAATCACGATTCCTCTCTGTACGAGGTAAGTATGCTTCCGCCGAAGTTCCGCGCAATTTCTCAACTTACAAGGCAACTGTACGAGTATTACGAAAAAGTTTACATTCAAAGAAAATGGCTGTTCGAAGATTAAAGAACGTAAAATATAAATCAATGCCCCGCGCGGGTATTGATTTATATTTTAATTATGTTATAATGCTCGTGAAATGTATGGAGGTATTATATGTTTACAAAAGTAGTCATAGGTTGTCCGACGGAAGTTATAGAAAAGAGGAAGGCGAGAATTCAGGAGGCGTTGGACATAAAATTTACCGACCCTAAAAAACCCGTTAAATACGTAGTGGATAAACTCGACGACCAAAGGGAAGTCTTTTTCCTTAAACCGGGCAAAGAATATTTCAGAAAAGAGCCTAATCTTAACGATATGTCGCCAAACGTGGGTAAAGATTACGAAAACTTTAAGTTTGCGGATATCTGGAACTTGTTGTGTAGATTATATAATGTAATAAGTTTGGATAATTATAAAAAGCTTTCCGCCTTAATTTATAGAATGGCGTATCTCTTTGATTTTAATTACGTTGATAAAAAATTGAGATTTGTACCCGATGAAGAGGTAAAAAGTGAAATCGCTGAAATTCAGCGGGAAATCGACGAAAAAAATTTAAAGATAGACGTGATTTCATTCCTTCATTTTCTTGACGTTTTAAGTTGGAATGAAGACGTAAAATATCATACCGTCGATAACCGCCCTGATTTTACGATTGCGGGTAAGAGGAAAAACGGCAGAATAAATACGTTGCTAAGCTGTATATCGGTGCCGATTCTGTTTCAAAAATTTGTTGACGAGGTTTTAAAATGCGAGGGTAAAAAAGAAAAAATTGATTTTTCAGTAATTATAGAGGTTGCCCAAAAGTTTGCTAAAACCCGCGGGGTACAACCTCTTTCAAATAAAGAACTTATCGCTCTGTTTTCACCGTATCTGACCAATTGATTATTGTTTGTGTTTCAACTTAAATTGTTCGGGAATTTGACCGTTGTTTGCCAAGCGGTCATTGATAAGTTTTACATATGTTTCGTCCAACTCGGCGGAAATAAAATTTCTGCCAAGTTGTTGCACACATACAATTTCGCCCCCGGACCCTCCGAAATGTATTAAAATTAAATCGTCGGGTTTAGTTGACGCTAAAATTAGTTTTTCCACTAAGCCTTTGGGGATTTGGCAGGAGTGAATAGTTTTATCCTTAGATACGTTTTTTACCAAATCGTAGTACAGCCAGGAATAAGGCATACGCCCGCAACTTCCGTTAGCCATATTAGCCTGAATTCTTTTGTCCGTCGGGTTTTTATAAGGTTCGGCAACTTGGTTTTTAAACCACTTATTGTCCGCGGACTTTGTGCAGTGCAGTATGCTACGGTGCGCCGTAGTAAATTTTTTTGGGGAATGACCCACGTTGGAATTGTAAACCCATACGTAATCAAAAACGTTATAACAGCTTTCGTCCAAAAATTTTACCCTCAAATAAGCGTTTTGTTTGGGGTAGTTAATAAAAAACATATTACCGTCGGGTTTAAGCACCCGCAACGATTCTTTGGCAAGCGCTATGTACCATTCAATGTATTCGCCAAAATTTTTAGTGTATGATTTTCCGTTATATTTAATGCCGACATTATAGTCAGGGTCGCTATATATCATATCGACGCTGTTGTCCGGCAGAGTTTTTAATAAATCAAATATATCGTTGTTATATACTTTGTTGATTTCCATATGCTTTCCCATTCGGTAAATCAATTATAACATATATAAATAAAAAGATCAAGCAATTATTGATGAAATATAGCGCTTCGATTTTCTAAATTTTGCTATTATAAATACGCCCCGCGCGGCGACGGCCGCGCGGGGCGTACTTAATTTAAATTACGTCCTCGAAGCCGTCTCGGTATTCGAAAGGGTTGCGCCTTCTGTACGAGCCCGCAACGTCGCCGCCTAAGCCGTCCCCAAATCCGTCGAGCGCTTCGCCCTGTGAGATTACCGAAATGACTACAATAATGATTAAAATCAGCGCGGCAAAGGAGCCGTAGCAGATATTTTTTATTTGCTTTAAGGCGCTTTCCGCGTAGATTGCGGTGGATATTATAAAGGAAAAAAGCGGAATCAAGCTTAACCAGGCAAGCCATATTATTGCGGGGTGAAGCTTTACCGTATCGTTGACTAAGGTGGCGGTTATGAGCGCCGCAACAATAGTAACGCAAAAACATAAAATCGAAATTACGAAATGCTCTTTAAAAAACGTTGTTTTTGCAAACAGGCAAAAGCAAAAGAACGCGGCGTTTACGGCGGCAAACAGAATTGCCGTCTGCCATATTTGCGGGTATACGCCTATATGGGTGAAAAGACTGCTTGCCGCCAGCCCGTCGGCAATTGCGTTTATAGGAATGACAAAAAAGGGAAGAACGGCGTTTTTTCGGTATACGAGCGTAAAAATCAGCATAATTACAAACACGCCGACGGCAACGCCTACGCCCATCCACTTGGACGTTTTAAACAGCGACGTAACGTGTAAGCAAACAAAAAACAGAAACGTAGTAAGCGCGAACCCGCCGAGGGTAAGCGCGCATTTTTTGGTTATCATATTTTTATTGTAATATAATGCCGTCAATTTTGCAATACTTCGGGTAAATTTGCGCGTTCCGCCCGCGCGAACGGGTTTAAATTTTATCCGTAAATGTATTGATTTGTCTTTGCGCGTATGCTATAATTTGGTAGTGGAAATATAATATAAGGGGAACGGTATGCAACCTAAGTATAAAAGAGTGCTGATTAAGCTCTCCGGCGAAGCGCTTGCGGGCAAGGAAGGGCACGGGCTCAACGAAAACGTTATTTCGGGAGTGGTCGACCAGATACAAGCCATAAAGGAAATGGGCGTGGAAATCGCGCTGGTTATAGGCGGCGGCAACTTCTGGCGCGGGCGTCAGGGCAAAAAGATGGACCGCACCACCGCCGACCATATGGGTATGCTTGCCACCGTTATGAATTCGCTTGCAATGATGGACGCGTTGGAACAGCGCGGCATTCCCACAAGGGTGCAGACGGCGCTCATTATGACCTCGGTTGCCGAGCCGTACATTCTGCGCAAGGCGTTGCACCACTTTGAAAAGGGCAGGGTTGTAATTATGGCTTGCGGTACGGGCAACCCGTATTGCTCCACCGATACGGCGGCGGCTCAACGCGCGTGCGAAATTCAAGCCGACCTGTTGATGATGGCTAAAAATATAGACGGAATATACGATTCCGACCCCAAGACCAATCCCTCGGCAAAGAAGTACGAGCATATAAATTATATAGATATTATTAAAAACGGCATCAAGGCGATGGACGCCACGGCGGCTACTATGTGTATGGAAAACGACGTGCCCGTAATAGCTTTCGGGCTGGACGAGCCTAACTCGATAGTGCGCGTGGTATGCGGCGAAAAGCTGGGTACGGTTATCGACAACAATTGAATTTAAATTATCGCAAATTAGAATATCAAAGGAGAACAACAATGGAAAACGAGCTCATTGAAGAAATACTGCTTGTGCTTGAAGACAAACTCGAAAAGGCGGTTTCCGTACTTAAAGAGGACTTTGCGGCAATCCGCGCGGGGCGCGCAAACCCCCATATCCTCGACAAAGTAACCGTAGATTATTACGGAGCAATGACGCCCGTTACCCAGATGGCTAACGTATCCGTGCAGGAGGGCAGGTGCCTTGTAATTTCCCCTTGGGACGTATCAGCGTTGAAGGGCATAGAAAAGGCTATTCAGATTTCCAACATAGGTTTAACGCCCACCAACGACGGTAAGGTTATTAGGCTTGTGTTCCCCGAACTTACCGAGGAGCGCCGCCGCGATTTGGTTAAGCAGATTAAAAAGCTCGGCGAAGAAGCCAAAATTGCGCAGAGAAACGTGCGCCGCGACGCTATGGACGGGCTTAAAAAGTTGAAGAACGACAAGAGCGTTTCCGAGGACGAGTTTGCGCAGGGCGAAAAGGAAGCCGAAAAGCTTATGGTTGACGCGGTTGCCAAAGTAGACGCCGCCGTTTCCGCAAAAGAAAAAGAAATAATGACGGTTTAACGCAACAGGTTTTTTACAATCCGTAGCGCGCGTTCGCGTTCGGGTTGTTTAATTGCCTTTGCAATTTTGTATTTTGGGCGCAAAATAGGTATGGCGAAAAACGACCTTACAAACATACCCCGCCACGTGGGTATCATTATGGACGGGAACAGGCGTTGGGCAACCAAGCGTTTGCTTCCCGCGCCCGCAGGTCATAGCGCGGGGCTTAAACGTATGGTCGCGCTTGCCGAAAGAGCCAAGGAGCTGGGCGTGCGCTATTTAACCGTGTACGCGCTTTCCACCGAAAACCTTATGCGCCCCAAAGACGAGCTTGAAAAGATGTACGAGCTTATACGCAAGCACTTTTGCGAGTGCGTGGAAAAACTCGTATCCAAGGGCGCGCGCGTAAAAATTATAGGCGATTTGTCCCTCTTGCCCGACGACGTGAGGGTGATAATAGAAACAAACGCGGCTAAGTCGCCCGACAAAGCCGACTTTACTTTTATAATGGCGCTGGGCTACGGCGCCCGCAACGAGATAGTCCGCGCCGCAAATATAGCCGCGGAGAGCGGTGTGCGGGTGGACGAGCAAGCGTTTTCCCGTCTTTTATATACGGACGGCGTGCCCGACCCCGATTTTATTATCCGAACGGGCGGCGAGCTGAGGCTTTCCAACTTCCTGCTGTGGCAGGCGGCGTATGCCGAACTGTACTTTACCGACGCGCTGTTCCCCGATTTCACCGACGATAAATTTGAAAGAGCGATTGGCGATTATTCGGCGCGGACAAGGCGTTTCGGCAAGGTTTAAAGGAGTTTTATTGTAATGAAGAAGAGGGTTATAACCGGCGTCTGCTATGTATTGGTTATGGTGGGCTTGCTGGTTATGAAATTGCTTATACCCGTAAAGGACGGATTGGACTACGGCGCGCTTGGCGTCGACCTGTTATTCTGGCTCATTTCGGTTGTAGGCGCATACGAATTTACCCGCGCTCTCGGCGAACATAAGAGGGCGGCGGAGGTAGCCGAGGGCGAAAAGCCGTTGCTTACGGGCGGCATTTCCGAAGCGCAGAGGTGGATAGTAATAGGCACCTGCGCTTGTCTTATCCCCTCTTTCGTAATAGGTAAAATGGTGGCGATAAAGCTCGGTTCGCCTTCGCCCGGCGTTGTGGCGTTACTGCTGTTGCTGGCTATCGGCAGTTTGGGCGCAATGGTAACCGCCTCGCTTACGGTTTTCGACCACGAGCGGAGCGATTTGAAGAGCACCGCCTATGCCGAGCTGTGCCTGCTCTACTGCGGCGCGCTGGCAAGCGTGGGACCTAACATTAACCATATGTTGGAAAACTCGGAAGCGGCTATACTATTGCTGTTTATAATAGTTCCCTTTGTGGATACGGGCGCGTTTTTCCTCGGTAAAGTGTTCGGCAAACTTTTGCCGTTAAAGCTTGCTCCACATACAAGCCCGAATAAGACGGTTATAGGCGCGGTCGGCGGAGTACTCGGCGGAATACTCGCGGCGGTTATTACTTGGGTTATATGCCGCTATTCGGGCGCGGTCGACTTTGTTTACGGCGGTAAACTTCCCGACGTGGTCGTGCTCATTCTTATATCTGTTCCCACCGCGATTTTAGCACAGCTGGGCGATTTGTTTGAAAGCGCGATAAAGCGCGGTTGCGGGGTAAAGGATATGGGAAATATTCTGCCCGGGCACGGCGGGGTGCTCGACAGGTTCGACAGTATGCTGTTTGCAACCGTGGCGATTGTAGTGTGCTTTATGATGGTTTAATAACTTGCGCGCTTGTTAAGGGCGCGTAAAACGGGGCGGCATTGCCGCCTTTTTATTACTCAAACAGACATTAAATAAATTTTAAAGGGTATAATAGATATGAAGAAAGTCGCCGTTGTCGGCAGTACGGGCTCGATTGGCAGGCAGGTTATAAACGTTGTGCGCCGCTATCCCGCCAAGTTTCAAATCGTCGCGCTTATCGCGGGCGGTTCGGTTGCAAGCTTTGCGCGGCAGATTGACGAATTCAAACCGCCGTTTGCCGCCCTTGCGGACGAAACCGCGGCGAAAAACTATAAGGAAGCGCCGCAGTGCACAACCTTTTTAAGCGGCGAGGGCGGCGCGCTTAAAGCGCTCGAAGAGTGCGGGGCGGACGTAATATTTGTCGCCTGCGGCGGCTTTGCGGGGCTTAAATACAGCTTAAAGGCAATAGAGCTGGGGGCTACCCTCGCGCTTGCCAACAAGGAAACGCTTGTCTGCGGCGGCGATTTGGTAATGAAAAGGGCGGCAAAGCTCGTGCCCGTAGACAGCGAGCATTCCGCGCTGTGGCAGTGTTTAAACTTCGACTGTCGCGCCCCCTTCGAAAGCCTTATAATTACTGCGAGCGGCGGCGCGTTCCGCGGCAGGGCGTGGGATACTCTTAAAAGCGTATCGCCCCAGCAGGCTCTCGCGCACCCCACCTGGAAGATGGGCGCAAAAATTACGATAGACAGCGCAACATTGTTGAATAAGGGGTACGAGGTAATCGAGGCTCATCACCTTTACGGCGCGCCTTACTCTGCAATAACCGCGGTAATTCACCCGCAGAGCATAGTGCACTCTATGGTGCGCTTTAAGGACGGGGCTACGCTTGCGCAGCTATCTTACCCGACAATGGAATTGCCCATTCAGCTGGCGCTTACCTATCCCGACAGATTGGACTGCGGTTTGAAGCAGTTGGACTTTACGCAACGGTTAAATCTCGATTTTCAGCCGCTTGAACGCAAGCAATATCCGCTGTACGATTTGGCGCTTACCTGCGGGGAAGAGGGCGGTATTCTGCCCACGGCTTTAAACGCGGCAAGCGAGGTTGCGGTAAACGCGTTTTTAAACGGCGGGTTGCGCTTTACCGATATTTATACCGTAGCCGACAGGGTTGTAAGCTCTGTGGTGAACGGTAAAGCCGACGGGTACGAAGCTCTGCTCTCCGCCGACTTAAACGCCCGCCAAGTGGCTTATAGAATTATTAAAGAGGTACAATGACAAATCTTTTGGCTTCCGGCATAGGCAACGTAATACTTTCGGTCTTGCTTGCCGTTTTAATTTTGCTGGCAATGATATGCGTGCACGAGTTCGGGCACTTTATAGCCGGCAGAATTCTGGGGTTCAAAATAAACGAGTTTGCCATAGGGTTCGGACCTAAACTGTTCAGGCGCAAGGGCAAAAAGCACGGCACTCTGTTTTCCGTGCGCGCCTTTCCCTTGGGCGGTTTTTGCGCCTTTCAGGGGGAGGACGGCGAAGAAGCCGCGCCCGACTCGTTCAACAGCAAAAAGCCCTGGCAAAGAATTATAGTTTTGGTAAGCGGCGCGCTTATGAATTACCTTTTAGCCGTTCTGCTTATAATTGTCGGTTTCTTTTCGTTCGGTCAGCCCTGCTACAAGATGGGCGCGATTGCCGAAAACCCTAATTACGCGGCGGAGTATTCGCTTGCGGAGGGCGACGTCATTTTGGGCATAGAGGGCAAAACCGCCTACTTTGCAACCGACCTGATATACGCTCTGCGCGGCAAGTCGGAGGGCGACAAGGTAACCGTTGAAGTTTTAAGGGAGGGGGAAAAGACGAGCGCGCAGGTTATCCTCCGCTCCGACTGTAATTTTAAAAACTCTTCGGAAATCAGCAAGCTGTGGCGCGCTCTCGGCTCGGATACTTACAAGGGGGAGGACGGCAATCTCTATTGGTGCGTAACTTCGCAAAACGTAAGGTTTTCCTTTTTCGGCACGCTGGGCAGGTCGTTCGTCTATTCTTTCAAGACGGCGGGCGCAATTTTCAGGGTGTTGGGCGAACTGCTTACGGGCAGTTTAAGCATAAGCGCGATGGGCGGACCGGTTACCACCATAAAGGTTACGGGCGCCATTGCCTCGCAGGGGTTGCAAAGCTTTTTGCAGATTGCCGCGTATATAGGCGTAAACCTCGCTGTGTTCAACCTTTTGCCCATACCCGCGCTGGACGGTAGCAAGGTTATTTTTTGTTTAATCGAGTGGGTATTCAGAAAGCCTATTCCGAGAAAAGTGGAGGCGGTTATACACGCCGTGGGGTTTGTGCTTATTCTCGGCTTTGCCGTAATAGTAGACATTTTGCAGTTTGCAAGGTGCTGAAATATTACGCGCCCGCGCTTTTTTATTAAAGCGCGGGCGCGTAAGTTTTTACCGTATTTATGCGTTTAAAGTTTTATCGGCGTCGTTTTGTTCGGCGCAATCGGGTTGCGCGGGGCAATCGCCGCCTTCGGGCGCCTTGCCCTTTTTATGTTCCATCATTGCAAGCAACCTGTCAAGAGCCTTGCACTTGGCTGTCGTAAACAGCACTACAACGGCTAAAACGCAGTCGGCGGGCAGGTACACGCATTGGTATATAAAGGAATAAACAAACATATTTGGCGCGGGCAAATCTACCCAAATCGAGTTTTCGGCAAAGTATATAAATCCCGAAAGCAGATGGAAGATAAACCTTGCAACGTAAACCAATACCGCGCCTATGCAAACCTTAGCGGTAAGCGGAAGTTTGCCGAATTTGGGGGCGAAACCCATAAGCCCTATGCTTGCAAACGCAAGAACGTAGTCGAGGAAGAACGTTAGCGGCGTCAGGATATACGGTCCCGAAATAAAGTTGAAAAGTCCCAGCATAACGCCCGCAAGCGTGCCCTTAACAGGTCCGAATTTATAGGCGTATATAAGCAGGGGAACAAAGCTTGCAAGCGTAATCGAGCCGCCGAGCTGCACGGGCGTAAACTTTATAAAGGACAGCGCGAACGACAGTGCAAGGCTTACGCCCGCGTAGGCAATCTCGTGCGTGGAGTACTTTTTGACGAATATGCACAGCAAGGCAAAAACTATTGCCAGCACGGCTATTACGCCAATCGATACCCAGGTAACTATTTCCGTCGTCTGTTCGGAAACGGCGGCAAGCAGGGAAAAGTTAAACATAAAACCTCCTACGGCGCATTTTTTGCGCCTTAACCGCCGTGTAAAATATAT
Source organism: uncultured Christensenella sp. (assembly GCA_910586035.1). Taxonomy (GTDB): domain Bacteria; phylum Bacillota; class Clostridia; order Christensenellales; family Borkfalkiaceae; genus Coproplasma. The sequence goes on along the minus strand of CAJUHT010000004.1, from coordinate 24,387 downwards.
GCGCCCCGAAAACGTTATTTTCGGGGCGCACAGAATACGCATCTTTGTACTATCGCTCAACCATTACGTTGCCGATTCAAAGGGTATAATCTCAGCCGCCATTGCAAAAAATTTGACGGCACCCCCGACGGTTATTAAATTTGTAACGTAATTATATTATTTTCTTTACGTAATGTCAATTAAATCGCGCTGTTTTTTAGCTTTGCAAATTTAAAGCGTAAATTCAATCGCTCCAACCGGAAAAAGGTTTGTTGCCGCTGTAATCGCTTGCGTAACTTATACTTCCGCCGGAGTGTAACCACCCCGCGGTAACCCAGCGGGAGGAGGTTTCGCACAGCAGTTCGTTTCCGTTAATTTTAAAACCCGTGCGCCAGCCGCTCGAATCCAATATTTCGCCCCAGCCGTTTACGCTGTATTTGTCGTTGTAGCCCGTTCCCGTAATAGTCATTATAAAATCTCCTTTTTATTTTTTCATTAAAATATAGATTATTCCTGCGGGGAAGAACAAAAGCAACAACAGCGCCGCCACTCCCCAATTTATGCCCGAAGAGGAGGACGTTGCAACGGCGCGGGCATCCTTTTCAAGTTGCGCAAGGTTGCGGTCTACGTTTGTGTTACCCGCTCGTTTGGCTCCGTTATAGCAATCGCGCGCACGGTCGTAATCAATCGCCGTGCCGTAGCCGTAGTGGTAGCAGATAGCCAAGGCTCTAAGCGCCATAGAATTGTAGTCGCCCGTATCGGGGGATTGGCAGGTTTCGCTGAGCAATTTAAAGGCTTTATCCCTGTTCTGCGTAATGCCTAAGCCGTCCATTAAAAGCACGGCGTACAGCCGCTTGGCTGTTACGGATATACTTTCGTTCTGACAGTCAGCCGCTTTTTGTAGCCAGGGCGCGGCGTTTTCGTATTGCTCTAAACGGTAACACGTTTCGCCCAGCCACAGTTGCGAGGGGGCGTAGCCGCGCTGAGCCGCCTTCATTATTATTTGCACGTACATATTGGGGTCGGCGTTTTCGCCAAGCATTTCCTGATAGAGCAACGCCGTTTCGTGCATTGCGGGCAACGAGCCGTTTTGCCCAGCCTTGTCGTACCACTCCAAAGCCTGATTAAAGTTCTTTTCAACGCAATAATTATCGTCGCCGTAGGCGTACGCGCGCAACCTTGTACTGCATATCGGCGTTGCCGCTTTTCGCAAGGGCAAGCATATTTTTAAACTCTTCCGTCATAAACTTTTTTCCTCCGCGTTTATTTTGTTTAATTATAGTCTAAAATATGACTATTGTCAATAAAAAGGCTATAAATTATAATAAAATTATGATATCTTACGCGCCGTTTTGGAAAACGCTTAAAGACAGGGGGCAGTCTACTTATACCCTTATAAACAGATACGGTATAAGTAGCAGTACGGTTGACAGGCTGAGGAACGGCAAGGGGATAAGCACTGCTAAGGTGGACGATTTGTGCAAAATTCTCGATTGCAGGGTGGAAGACATAATAGAATACGTAAAAGAAATATAATTTCCCAACGGCTTAAATAGCGGCTGTGAGGGAAATTTTTTTATTTATAAGTTTTTTAATTGACAACGAACGGCAAAATTTAAGATAATGTTTACACTTCCTTAAAGGGGTGGGTTATGGCTTACAATTTTTACGCGTTTATAGACAGAATGAAGTATATCCGCCGCTGGTCGCTTATGCGCTCGGTGCGCGACGAAAACATTATGGAACATTCACAGCAGGTAGCAATGCTTGCGCACGCGCTTGCTGTAATCAAAAATAAGCTGTACGGCGGCAACGTAAACGCCGAAAAGTGCGTTATGTACGCCGTATATCACGAGTGCAGCGAGGTTATGACGGGCGATTTACCCACGCCAATAAAGTACTTTAACAACTCCATACACGGCGCGTATAAAAATTTGGAGGACAAGGCGTGCGACAAGCTTTTGGATATGCTCCCCGCCGAGCTCGCCGAGGAGCTTGCCCCCTGCGTTAAGCCCGATACGGCTTCCGAAGAATACAAAATCGTCAAGGCGGCGGACAGGCTTGCGGCTTACATAAAGTGTATGGAAGAGCACCGATGCGGCAACAGCGAGTTCGAAAAGGCTAAAAAGAGCATAGAGGCGGACCTTCATTCGCGCAATCTGCCCGAAGTGGAGTACTTTATAAATAACTTTATAGAAAGTTTTTCGCTCACTTTGGACGAGTTGGAGGGTGGAATAACCGATTGAGTGCAAATTTAATAGCCTCCGCCGTAAAATGGCGGGGGCTGTTTTAATGTTTTAAAAGTTAAAAGGGCGGCAAACGCCCTGGCGCGGCAGTGGGGGGGATTAGAATTATTAAACCCCGTGCAATGCGTCGCACGGGGTGAATATTTTTATTAAGTTTTAACTCAGGAACCAACGTCCCACGGTTTTATGTGCTTGGGTCTAACCCGCGCGGCTTCGGTTTGCGCATACTTCCGCCGCAAAGATTTTACCGTATCGGATTTCAGATTCCAATAGATGAATAGTACATTGGAGTTTACCCTTCCTTATCTTCGTTGGATTTGCAAAACAGTTTTCTCATAACTTTAACTCCTTGCAAGTTTCCCACTTGGGTAATTTTACTTTTCGGGCGGTCGCTTAAAGCTATCCGCTCGGTAGGGGTGTTAAAAAGATACGTTTAATTTTTTACGAAAGTCCTTGTCCGGCTTTCGCCGCTACTTGTCCTTCATAATAGCTTACTCCTTTACTAATGTTGCCGGCTAACATTTTTTGTAAGTTATTTTCTTTTTGTACTTTAAGTATAGCACATATTTTTGCGTTGTCAATACCTTTTTCAAAACTTTTTTATGGAAATTTTATGTAGGTTTTGTAAGTAAAACGTGAAAAGGCATTTAAAACGCTAACCTTTTTTAAAAATATTTGATATAATGTAACGGTTTAAAATATTCGTATCGGATGCGGAGAGTTAAATATGTTTTACGTAAACGACGGGCTCGGTTTTGTTGCGGTGCTTGCCATAATCATCTTTTTCACAAAGTCGCTCGGGCTTATATTCAGGCACTTCGGATTGCCGCAGGTGCTGGGGTTTATAATTGCGGGCGTCTTGATTGGTCCGGCTATTTTCGGCGACTTTTGCGGCTTTGCGCTGATTGGTTTCGAGGGCAAGAGTTATTATTCGCTGTTTAAGCTTGCCGTAACGGAGGAAGGGCACAACGGCGGGCTGGAAATATTCTCCAAGATAGGCGTGCTGCTTTTAATGTTCTGCGCGGGGTTGGAAACCAACGTAAAGGACTTAAAGCGTACGGGCGTTGCCAGCGCGCTTGTGGCGTGCTCGGGCGTTGCGGTGCCTATGTTGCTTGGCTTTCTTATCTCTTTGCCTTTCGGTAACATCGGCTTGGGGCTTAACAACATTTACAGGTGCATATTTATAGGCACTATACTTACGGCTACGTCGGTTGCCATCACCGTTTCGGTTTTAAAGGAGCTGGGCAAGATAAACACCAAGCTGGGCACGACCATAGTTTCCGCCGCAATAATAGACGACGTTATCGGCATTGTCTTGCTTTCCGTCGTTACGGGCTTTGCCAAGAGCGGCAACACCGAGGCGGCAAACGCTTTCGAGGCGTTTAAAACCACGCCGTACGGCACCGTAATTATGATTGTGGCGTTCTTCGCCGTGGCAATCGCGTTGGGCTGGGTGGTTTCCAAAGCCTTTAAATGGCTGGATAAGCGCTGGCCGGGCAAGCACAGGCTTTCGGTCTACTCGCTCGTCGTGCTGTTCGGTTACAGCTGGCTTGCGGAAAAGATTTTCGGCGTCGCCGACATTACGGGCGCGTTTCTTGCGGGCGTGGTGCTGTCCACCGACCACAGGGCAAGCGTGTATATCGATAAGCAGGTGGAGGTGGACTCCTACACGCTTTTCGCCCCCGTGTTCTTCGCCAATATAGGCATCAGTTCTATTTCGTTTGCCGGTATGAAGCCGACTATACTGCTGTTTGCGGTAATCGCCGTGCTTGTCGGGCTGATAGGCAAGGTGCTCGGTTGCGGCGCGGTGTTTAAGGCGTTCCGCTATTCCTGGCGGGAGAGCGCCGTCGGCGGAGTAGGTATGATGGCGAGGGGGGAAGTGGCGCTGATTGTAACGCAGACGGTAACCGCGGCTTCGCTGGGCGCAAACGCGCTCGGCGGCGAGTTTATGATTATGACCGTCTTGCTAATTTTAGCTTCGTCCATACTCACGCCGATATTCTTGAAGTTGTTCTATAAGGGCGTTAAAGAGGAGTTGCCAAAGCTTCTTCCTGAAATAGACCCCGACGACTGATTTTTATTAAAGCGCAATAAAATCCCCGCGGCGGCAACGTGCGTTGCCCGCCGCGGGGATTTTTTTCGTCTTATTTTTTATTTGAGGTAGAAATCGTTGCCTACCTTAATTACGTCTACTTTCTGCGCCATTTCGCCTATAAATATTTTAAGAGCGGGCTTTTCGTTGTTCTTTCCCTCGAACTCTACGTTTAAAGTCGCCTTTTCCACGGCGGCAATGTGCATTACGTCGCCGTTGTCGCCGTCCTCTATAAGGTTGCCCGCGGCTATCTGTTCGTAGTCGTCAAGCGTTATTATATAGTTTTCGTCAAGGTGTTCCTCCACGGAAATTTCGGGCGAGGGGGTCAAAAGCGCGGTGCCGCTGTATACGGTGTACTTCTTGTGATTTTTGTCAAAATCGCTTTTCAGTCGCATTTCGTAAGTGGCGTCGTCGAATTTCTTGCCTACCTTTTTAAAGAAGGAAGAAATTTTGCCTTCCTTTTTGTCTTCCGTCTGTTCCTGTCCGTTTATTTCTTCGTCTGCCATAAATCAGTCCTTCCTTTCCGCAACCGCGGTTATATCTTCTTTGACGTGAACGTCAATCTGCTTATAGGGGATTTCTATGCCGTTTTCGTCCAACGCCTTTTTAATATCGTCCAAAAGCGCAAACTTAACCGTCCAATAGTCGGGGCGGTTGCACCATACCCTTACGGTGAAATCGAGCGAGCTTTCGTTAAGTTCGCTCATTTCCACAAAGGGGGCGGGGTCCTTAAAGACAAGCCCGTTTTGTTGGCACACATCTTTGATAAGCTTTTTTACAAGCGCTACGTCGGAGCCGTAGGCAACCTGAGTTACTATGTCAACGCGGCGCGTATCCTTTGCCGAGGAGTTGACTATAACGTTGTTTGCAAGCGAGCCGTTGGGTATAACCACCGCCTTGTTGTCGTTGGTTACTATGTGGGTGTAGAAAAGCTTTATGTCCTCAACCGTGCCCTCCTGACCGTTGGACGTTATATAGTCGCCTATCTTAAAGGGGCGCATTACTATTATAATCACGCCGCCCGCAAAGTTTGATAGGGTGCCCTGAACGGCGAGCGAAATACCTACGCCAATCGAAGCTATAACGGCGGATATCGAAGCCGTTTCTATGCCCACGTAGCCGATTAAGCACACAAGCACAAGCAGTTTCAAAATTATCCGCGCCGCTTGCGTGCATACGCGCGACAGCGTTTCGTCGGCTTTCTTTTTCTGCAAACGCTTGTAAATCTTTTTTGTAACGCCGTTTATAATGGCAAACGTTACAATCATTAAAATTATGGCAATCAGCAGCTTTATTCCCGTATGGGTAAACCAATCGACAACCGTCTTTAAAACGGCGGACCAATCTATACCCTTGGCGCTTGCGGTCGCGTTTTGCGCGCCGTCTACCGTTTCGGTAACCGTTTCGCCTTCAAGCAAGTTAAAATACATTATTTTCCTCCCGTAAAAATTTATACAAGCAATATTATAGACCCGCCGCGCGTCTTTTGCAAGAGGAAAATTGTCGTATGCGCAATTTATTGCGTGAAATAGTAAAAATCAAATAGCAAAATCAAGGCAAAATAAAAAGCTCCCGTCTGGGAGCCTGAATTTTGAATTTGTCGTCAGTGGGACATTACCCATTCTTTAACCTGCTCGCGCGAGATGGGGGTAATGTTTTCCGTAGGGTACTTGCTCTGCGAGCCGCCGTTGGTATAAATGAAGTATCTGCCGTCGCAGGTTATGTAAAGCGTTTCCTCGTATCCCGTTAAATCGCCCGGCGCGCCGTAAGTAAACTTTTTGTCAAGCGTTGCGCTCTGCGTGTCGTATGCGGTACCGTCGATAATTTTTTTCATAAGAAAGCCTCTGCAAAATATTTTAACACTTTCAAAAATTTTCGTCAAACGGCTTTGTTAAAAATTACCGCGATTTTAAAAATGTTAAACGCTGTCTATTTTATGAAATTTTATTTCTTTTTGTGCCCTGTCAAGTAAATTTGCTTGACAAACTTATCGCGCAAATGTATAATTGCGGAGTACTAACGGTTGCGGAGGCGGACTATGGACAAAATTATGTTTATGCGCCTATGGGATTTGTACGGCGGATTGCTTACCGAAAACCAACGCGAAATAACCGGTTTGTATTTCAATCTCGATTTAACCGTTTCGGAAATAGCCGAGCAAAAGGGAATTTCGAGGCAGGGCGTTTCGGAGTGTTTAAACCTCTGCAAAAGGCAGCTTAAAGAGTACGACGACAAATTGAAACACGACAGGCTTTTAACCGAGGGCGATATTTTTTTATCGTGCGTGCTGACCGACGTTATGCGCTGGTCGGAAGATTTTTTGAAATTGCACCCCGAATATGCCGCGGATATTGCAAATTTGCAGGCTATTTTAGATAAAGACTACTCGGAAAAGATTGCCGCCTGTTTAAAGAAAATGGGAAAGGAGTGAGGTGAAATATGGCGTTGTTTTCATCGTTATCCGAAAGACTTAATCACATATTTTCCAAGCTCACGAAGAGGGGAAGGCTTACCGAGCTCGAAATAAAGACGGCGATGCGCGAGGTGCGCGTTGCGCTGTTGGAAGCCGACGTAAACATAAAGGTGGCAAAACAGTTTTGCGCCGAGGTGTCGGAAAAAGCCGTAGGTCAAAAAATTTTAGAAAGTTTAAACCCCGCCCAGCAGGTTATAAAGATAGTAAACGAAGAGCTGATTGAGCTGATGGGTCCGTCCAACGCAAAGCTGACGGTCGCCCCCAACCCTCCCACGGTAATTATGATGTGCGGCTTACAGGGCGCGGGTAAAACCACGCTCTGCGGCAAACTTGCGTTGCTTTTGAAAAAGGGCGGCAAAAAGCCCCTGCTCGTCGGGTGCGACGTATACCGCCCCGCGGCGATAGAACAGCTTAAAGTAGTGGGCAAAAACGTCGGCGTAGAAGTGTTTGAAAAAGGGACGCAAAACCCCGTTAAGACGGCTCCGCAGGCAATAGAGTACGCCAAATCTATGGGGTACGATACGGTCATCATAGATACCGCCGGTCGCCTCGAAATAGACGAGGCGCTTATGCAGGAGCTGGAAAATATCAAAAAAGCCGTTCGCGTGGACGAAATTCTTTTGACGGTCGACTCTATGATGGGTCAGGTGGCGGTAAACGTGGCTAAAACGTTTAACGAAAGGCTGGAAGTTACGGGCATAGTTTTAACCAAGCTTGACGGCGACACCCGCGGCGGCGCGTGCCTCTCCATAAAGGCGGTTACGGGCAAGCCCATTAAGTTTATAGGCGTGGGCGAAAAGTCCACCGACTTGGAATATTTCTATCCCGACAGAATGGCTTCGCGCATTTTGGGTATGGGCGACGTTTTATCGCTTATAGAAAAGGCGCAGGAAGCCGTTTCCGCGGAAGAAGCCAAAAAGATGCAGAAAAAGATGCTGGAAAACTCCTTCACGCTGGAAGACTATCTTACGCAGTTTGAAAGTATGAAGAAGATGGGCGGCGCGCAGGCTTTGGTTTCTATGATGCCCGGTCTTAGCGGCAAAGTAAAGGACGGGGATATTGACGAGAGTAAGATAGAGCGGACAAAGGCGATAATACTTTCTATGACGCCCAAGGAGAGGACGGAGCCGTCCATAATAAATTCATCGCGCAAAAAGCGCATAGCGGCGGGCAGCGGCACATCGGTGCAGGAAATAAACCAGCTGTTAAAGCAGTTCGAACAGACCAAAATGCTTATGAAGCAGTTGCGGTCGGGCAAGAGAAGGTTGCCCTTTTAATTAAATTTAAATTTCTGTCGGTAGCTCAACGGACAGAGCGGGAAAAAACTTGGAATTCCGTCGCAAGCGAGAGGTTCCGGAGGCACCGAAAGGCAAGTTAGCCGACGTCGGGGAAGTTCCGACAGACTGAAACGTGTAGGGAAGCGGGTTGTCCTCAATCGCTATGCTAAGTAAAGACGAGCGCGGGTTCGAATCCCGTCCGGCAGACCAATAAAAAGCAAATAATTTTAAGCCGAAAGGCAAGAAGGAGAATATATACAATGGCAGTTAAGATGAGACTTACAAGAATGGGCGACAAAAAATCCCCCTTTTACAGAGTAGTCGTTATCGATTCGAGAAAGGCGCAGTCGGGAGAATATATCGATAAAATCGGTTATGTAGACCCCCTTAAAACCCCCGCGGAAATCAATATCGACGTTGAAAAAGCCAAGGATTGGCTGGCTAAGGGCGTTCAGCCTACCGAAACGGTTAAAAGCTATCTTGTAAAAGTCGGCGCTATGGAACAGCCCGCAAAGCACTCCGCGCCCAAGACGAATAACAAGAAAAAGAAGAAGTAATTTATGGATACCTTAGCTTTAATCAAATACATCGTTGAAAGATTTGCCGACAAGACCGACGAGATTGAATATCAGGTGGAGGAAAAGGAAACGGCGGTTGAAGTAACAGTGCTTTTGGCTCCTTCCGATATGGGAAAGGTAATCGGCAAACAGGGCAAAATCGCAAAGGCTATGAGGACTATCGTAAACGCCTATACCCCCCGCGAGAATAAAAAATATTTTATTGAAATCAAGGAAAAGGCGTAAACAAACCGCCTTTTCTTTTTACGGTTTGTAAACGGTGGACAATATGAAAGATTTTCTTACGATTGCTACGATAGTCAAGCCGCAGGGCATCCGCGGCGAAGTAAAAGTACTCGCTTTAACCGACAGCCCCGAGGACTTGCAGGCGTTCACCCGCGTATATGTGGGGGGCAAGCCCTGCAAAATATTGAAAGTGCGCGCCCAAAACGGCAACTGCGCGTTTTTAACTCTTTCGGGAATAGCCGACAGAAACGCGGCGGAACTCTTGCGCGGGCTGGAAATAACGGCGGACAGAAACGACGCGCCCGCGCTCCCGCAGGACACGTTTTACATCGCCGACGTTATAGGTTGCCGAGTATTGTCGGGCGATAGCGAAATAGGCGTTGTAGAAGAAATAACGCCCGCTAAAACGGACGTGTACGCCGTGGCGCTCAATAGCGGCAAAAGATTGGTTTTCCCCGCCGTGCAGGGGCTTATAGAGAGCGTCGATTTGACCGAAAAAACCGTTAGGGTAAACGCCGAACGGCTTGGCGAAGTTGCGTTTGAAGAATGATATGCGCGGGGTAATTTGATATTTTATGAAGATAACAGTGCTTACGCTCTTTCCCGAAATGTTCGCGCCGCTTAAAGAGAGCATTATAGGGCGCGCCGTGCAGAGCGGCAAACTCGATTTGCGAATTATAAATATCCGCGACTATTCGGAGGATAAACACAAAAAGTGCGACGACTATCCTTTCGGAGGCGGCGCGGGTATGGTAATGTTGCCGCAACCCATTTGTTCGGCGGTAAAAGCCGCCGACCCCGACCACTCCGCGCGCAGGATATATATGTCGCCCAAGGGCAAGCGGCTCACCCAGCAAAAGGTTTGCTCTCTTGCGGCGGGCGGAGATATTTTATTGCTATGCGGGCATTACGAGGGGGTTGACCAGCGCGTTTTAGACCTGTATTTCGACGAGGAAATTTCCATCGGCGACTACGTTCTGACGGGCGGCGAGTTGCCCGCTATGGTGGTTTGCGACTGCGTTGCGCGCTACGCCGATGGAGTGCTTGCCGCGGGTTCGCTGGTTGACGAAAGTTTTTCCGACGGCTTATTGGAGTACCCGCAGTATACCCGCCCCGCCGTGTTTGAGGGCGCGGGCGTGCCGCAGGTGTTGCTTTCGGGCAATCACGCGGAAATAGACAAGTGGCGCAGGGAGCAGAGCAAAAAGCTTACCGCCGAGCGCCGCCCCGACCTCATTAAAAACAATTGACCGACAGCTGTACAGGGCAAAATATTTTATTTTAAAAGGTGTTTTATGCGCAATTTGCAGTGGTTTCCCGGGCATATGACCAAGGCGATGAGAATGATGGAGGACAACGTAACCGTCTGTAACGGCATTATTTACGTTTTAGACGCGCGTTGCCCCGCTTCGTCGTTCAACCCGTCGCTGAAAAAAATGTTCGGCTCAAAGCCCGTTTTATACGTTTTAAATAAGGGCGACCTTGCCGACGGGCGCGCGGACGCGTTTGTAAAGCGCATACGCGAAAGCGGCGCGCCCTGCGTGCGCATAAACGCCGCCGACAGCCGTTCGCGCCGCGCTCTTTCGGAGGCGGTGGCTTCGCTTGTGGCGGAAAAGCGGCAAAAGAACGACGAAAAGGGCTATACCCAAACCTTCCGCTTTATGGTGTGCGGCGTGCCAAACACGGGCAAAAGCACGGTAATTAACCTGCTTGCGGGCAACGCCCGCGCCCAGACGGGCAACAAGGCGGGGGTTACCCGCGGCAAACAGTGGATAAGGCTTGACGGGTACGAGCTGTTGGATACCCCCGGCACAACCCCGCCTGCGTTTGTAAACCAAAAGCTTGCCGTCCGCCTCGCATACGTGGGAAGTTTGAACGACGATATTTTAGATTTGGACGATATTGCGCTTGCGCTTCTTGCCGAGCTTTACGAAAAATATCCGCAGTCGCTTAAAGAGCGGTACGGCATTACGGGGGAAACGCAGGGGGGAGAGCCGCCCGCGCCGCTCGATATGCTCGAAAAGGTTTGCGCCCGCCGCGGGTTTATTTTGCGCGGCAACGACTACGATTACGAGCGGGGCGAAAAGGCGGTAATAGACGATTTCCGAAAGGGGCGTCTGGGCAGGATAACGCTTGACTGCGTGGATGATTGCAAAGATTTTAAATTTTAAAAATTACTTAAAATAAACGGAATGGATAAACTCGAATACGAAAGACGGCTGTTAAACGAGGGCTATAAATATATTTGCGGCGTGGACGAAGTGGGCAGGGGTCCGCTTGCCGGTCCCGTTGTCTGCGCGGCGGTAATAATGCCGCTCGACAAGCTTGTGGAGGGCGTGGACGACAGCAAAAAAATAGGCAAAAAGAAGCGCGAAACCATTGCGGAAAAAATTTTGAATTGCGCGGTTGCCTGCCGCATATGCCGCGTCGAACGGGAAATAATAGACGAAATAAACATTTTGCAGGCTACTCGGCTGTGTATGAAAAACGCAGTAGAGGGGCTTAGCGTTAAACCCGACTTCGTTTTGACCGACGGCAATATGACGCTGGATATTTCCGTGCCGCAAATGTCGATTATAAAGGGCGACGCAAAGAGCTATACGATAGGCGCGGCTTCAATCGTCGCCAAAGTTTACAGGGACAATATTATGAAGGAGTACGCCGCGCTGTACCCTCAGTACGGCTTCGAAACCAACGCCGGCTACGGTTCGCGCTCGCACATAGAAGCCATTGAAAAATACGGGCTTACGCCCATTCACCGCAGGAGTTTTACATCCAAATGGCAATAAAGGGCGAAAAGCGGCGATTGGGCTTTTTAGGCGAAAGCCGCGCGGTAAAATTTTTAAAGAAAAAGGGCTATAAAATAACCGAGCGCAATTTCAGGTGTCCTTTCGGCGAGGTGGACATAATTGCGGAAAAGGACGGGGCGGTTGCGTTTGTAGAGGTTAAAACGCGCACGAGCGACTACTTCGGAGCGCCCAATCAGGCGGTAAACGCCCAACGGCAGGCGCGGTATAAAAATTGCGCCCGTTTCTATTATGCAAACGCGGACATAAATTTTACCATCCGCTTCGATATTATAGAGGTAACGAAAGAGGGTGTAAACCACATAGAAAACGCCTTTTACTGAGCGGCTATATAATACATATTATATATAATCGAAAATTTTCACGTAAAAATGCGCGTTTTAAGGCGGCTTAGACGGCGGCGCGGAAATGCAATTCGGGAATCAAAAATTGCTTTTGTGAAAATTGCGATATACCCCCTAAAATAAGTTGCGTTTTTAATTTGCGTTTGTTAAGATAGTATGGCAAACGCAAAAAATATAAAAAAATAAAAGGACTTCGGGTATTCCGCTACGGCAAACCGCCGCAAGAATGCTTGGTAAATCGGAGGAAAAGTCATTATGAGTAAGTTGATTGAAGCCATTGAAAAGGAAGGTATGAAAGAGAGCGTACCCGCGTTCAACGTGGGCGATACCGTAAGGGTAGGCTTTAAGGTTATTGAAGGCGCCAAGGAAAGAATTCAGAATTTCGAGGGAGTTGTAATCGCCAAAAAGCACGGCGGCATAAGGGAGAGCTTTACCGTTCGCCGTCTTTCTTTCGGCGTGGGCGTGGAAAGAACTTTCCCCGTTCATTCCCCTAAAATCGCTTCCATTGCGGTAGTCAAGAGAGGTAAGGTAAGAAGGGCTAAGCTCTACTACCTGAGGGGCTTGACCGGCAAGGCGGCAAAGATACAGGAAATAAGATAATAAATAAGCTCCCGTTGCGCGGTCGCGCAACGGGGCTTTCTCTTTACGGTGGGAAAAATGAGAGACGATAAACTGACGATATTTTTGTGCCATTCTGGCAAGGACATTGAAAGGGTTAGAAAAATACGCGATATTTTAGAGTATTTGGAGTGCGAACCGATAGTTTTCTTTTTAAAATGTCTTGATGACGACGACGCCAATCTCGAAGAGTTTTTGAAAAAAGAAATAAAGGCTCGAAATATATTTCTGTATTGTAAAAGTAAAAATTCCGAAAACTCGAAGTGGGTAAAGACCGAACTTGAATTTATTCGTTCGTTTGACAAAGCAAGATGTTACGAATTGGATATAGAAAGCGATTTTAATTTAAACATTATTTACTTTTTGTATGCGTTGTCGGATATTATAAGGCGTAACCGAGTGTTAGTATGCTGTACTCCTTCGGAGCAGGAAATAGGAGAACGGATAATAAATTATTGCCGCAATTTGGGATATAAAACCAAAAGCATATTTGATATGCGGAAAGAAATATATTGTAAAACCGATAATTACGAAAAGAGCGAAGAAGAAATAAAGCTGGAAATTGACAGGTACGTAAACGGCGGTATATTTATTTGGCTTATTTCGCCTACTTCTGCAAAAAAATCGACAAGGTACAGCAGGTTTCCCGAATATGCGTATGAGAGTTATGAGCGCGGCGAAAGAAAAGGCATAATCTTGCCCGTCATTGTTAAATCGACGGCGTTTAACAGAGGCACGATGCTTATTCCCGAAAGTTTCAGGCAATTTCCGCCTTGTACTATTAACATTAAAAATGTAGAAGAAGGTTTAAGCGAGTTGGGCAAAAGATTGAAAGAAATAGGTTTGTCTTCCATATACACTTACAAAGATACGAAGGAAAAATAATAGTTAATTTACTTTAAGAAAAATTATGTTATCCAAAATTACAAGCTATGCCCTCGTCGGTTTGGAGGGCGTGCCCGTCGAGGTGGAAACGGACATAAACAAGGGTATGGTTTCTTACGACCTGGTCGGTTTGCCCGACGCCGCCGTAAAAGAGAGCAAGGAGAGGGTGTTTTCCGCAATAAGAAACAGCGTTCTCCGCTTTCCCGTAAATAAAATAACCGTAAACCTCGCGCCTGCGGACATAAAAAAGGAAGGCAGTCAGTACGATTTGCCTATTGCAATATCCCTGCTTGCGGCAAGCGGTCAGCTGGAAGCCGACGTAAACGGAGTGGTTATGCTCGGCGAGCTTGCGTTGGACGGCGGTCTGCGCCCCGTTTCCGGCATACTGCCCATTTTAATTTCGGCAAAGGGCAAGGGCTTTAAAAAATTCATCGTTCCCTGCGGAAACGCCAACGAGGCGAGTTATATAGAGGGGATAGAGGTTTACGCCCTTAAAAATCTTAAAGAGGCTTTCGCCTTTTTATCGGGCGAGTCCTTTCAGCCCGTGGAGGTAAAAAGTTTCGAGGCGGCTAAAAGAAAAACATCGTACAACTGCGACCTGTCGCTTGTGCGCGGTCAGGCGGTGGCTAAACGCGCGCTTGAAATAGCCGTTGCGGGCGGGCACAACATACTCCTGTCCGGTCCTCCCGGCACGGGCAAAACTATGCTTGCTCGCTGTATTCCCACAATTATGCCCGATATGACTTTCGACGAGGCGCTGGAAGTTACTAAAATTTTGTCCGTTTCGGGAGAGCTGGGCGAGGAGGGGATAGTTTCTCTGCGTCCCTTCCGCACCCCGCACCATACGGCTACTACCGTGTCGCTGTGCGGAGGCGGCAACAACAAGATTAAGGCGGGCGAAATTTCCAAGGCGCACCGCGGCGTGCTGTTTTTGGACGAGTTGCCCGAGTATTCGCGCAGTGCGCTCGAAGCGTTGCGCCAGCCTTTGGAAGACGGCAAAATAACCGTTACGCGCGCAGGCGGGGCAATAACTTTCCCCGCGGACTTTATCCTCTGCGCGAGTATGAACCCCTGCCCCTGCGGCAACTTCGGTTCCAAGGAAAGGAATTGCACGTGCACTCCCGCGCAGATTAGGCGGTACCGCGGCAAGATTTCCGGTCCCCTCTTGGACAGGATTGACTTACAGGTGGAAGTGGACGCGGTCAAGTACGAGGAGCTTGCGGGCGTAAGCGTCGGGGAGAGCAGCGCGGAGGTAAAAAAGCGCGTGGAGCGTGCGCGGCTCATTCAGCGGGAGCGGTTTAACGGCGACGACGGCGTAACGGTAAACGCCGATATGGGCGAAAGGCAAATAAAGGAATATTGCAAACTTTCCCCCGAATGCGAAAGCATACTGCGCGCCGCGTTCGAGAGGTTGCGGCTTTCGGCAAGGGCGCGGGCAAGAATAATAAAGGTTGCAAGGACTATCGCCGATTTGGATTCTTCCGCGGAAATACGCCCCAACCACATTTTGGAGGCGTCGTCTTACCGCAATTTCGACAGTACGGCTGATTTATGAATTATTCCGACAGGGAAGTGGATATAATCGTAGCCGACGGCTTTAATGAGCTCGGCTACAAACAAAAGAAACTCTTTCTCGCTTCCGTCAAAGCGGACAACGCCGAAAGGGAGAAATTTGCCGCCGCGTTGATTAAAACGGCGGGAGAGGGAGTATATAATAAATTAAAGGAAAAATTTTTCGACGATGCGCGCCGAAAAATCGTGTTGGAAAAGCTTTCCAAGCGCAACGTAGTCTGCGTTACGGTCAAGAGCGAAAACTACCCCTACAAGCTTGCGCAGACGCCCGTTCCGCCGCTTGTGCTGTACTTGCGCGGCAACCAAACGCTTTTGTCCCGCCGTATGTTCGGCGTGGTGGGTTCTCGCAAGACTTCCCCGCAGATTATGGAAGAGTGCAAAAGGCTGTGCGAGCAACTATCCGAACACGTTGCCGTTGTTACGGGAGTGGCGGACGGCGGCGACAGCGCCGCGGCGCGGGGAGCTATGAAAAACGGCAGGGCGGTCTGCGTACTGCCCGGCGGGCACGATTCTAACAGCGCGCCCAACCCAAAACTTTTGAAGCGGGTGGAAGAAAACGGTCTTTCCGTAAGCGAGTACCCGCCCGAAACTCCCATACCCAAACACCTTTTCGGTATGCGCAACAGGATAATCGCCGGGCTTGCCGACGGCGTTTTGGTTGTGTCGGCGGGGGAAAAGAGCGGCGCTTTATCAACCGCGGCATACGCCGCCGACTACTCGCGCGACGTGTTCGCCTTTCCGTACTCAATAGGCGCGGAGCCGGGCAAGGGGTGCAATAAACTCATAAAGAACGGCGCGGGGCTGTGCGAGAGCGCGGACGATATTCTTTCCTCGCTTGGAATAAAGGTTGAAAGCAAGCGGAGCGACATATTGCTTGACGAGGGCGAGAAGGCTGTTTTAGACGCGTTGAGGGCGGAGGGTGAAATGCACGCCGAAGCTCTGGCGCAAAAGCTCGGGTTAAAGCTTACCGACCTGCTTACAACCTGCTCGCTTCTGGAAATTAAGGGAATGGTAATAAGAGTCGGCGGAAACGCTTTCGCCGCGTTACAATAATAAAATACGGGCGGCATAGCCGCGACAGGTGAAGATATGGATTTGATTATAGTTGAGTCGCCTTCCAAGGCAAAGACAATTTCAAAATACTTAAAGGGCAAGTTCCGCGTTGACGCTTCGGGCGGGCACGTGCGCGATTTGCCCGAAAAGACGCTCGGCGTAAAGGTTACCGAAAATTTCGAGCCGCACTACGAAATAACCGCCAACAAAAAGGACGTTATAAAGCGGCTTACTGACGAGGCGAAGAGAGCCGAGCGCGTATACCTTGCAACCGACCCCGACCGCGAGGGCGAGGCAATCAGCTGGCATTTGCAGACGGTGCTGGGTATGGACCCCGACGGCGCGCACAGGGTGGAGTTTAACGAAATTTCGCCCAAAGCCGTGCAAAACGCTTTGAAATCGCCAAGGAAAATAGATTACAATCTTGTCGACGCGCAACAGGCGAGGCGCGTGCTCGACAGGCTTGTCGGCTATAAGCTTTCTCCTTTCTTGAATAACCGTATTCAGGACGGGCTTTCGGCGGGGCGCGTTCAGTCGGTCGCCCTCAGGCTGATTGTTGACAGAGAGCGGGAAATAACGGCGTTCAAGCCCGACGAGTACTACACCTTTTCGGCGCAACTGCGCGATTTGGACGCGCAATATGCCGCGTTTAAAGCCGTTTACCAGTTAAAGAAGAACGGCGTTTCAATCCCCGCGGAAACGGCGGAACAGGCGGAAGCCGAAATAAAAGCGGGTTCGTTTGTAGTAACCAAGGTTAAAAACGGCGTAAGCAAACAGCACGCGCCCGCCCCTTTTACAACCTCCTCCCTGCAACAGGACGCTTCCAATAAATTCGGTATGTCCTCGCCCGAAACTATGCTCGTCGCACAGCATCTGTACGAAGGTATGGACGTGGGCGGCGACCATATAGCGCTTATAACCTATATCAGAACGGACTCCGTGCGCGTTGCGGTAGAGGCGCAAAAGAGCGCGCTGGAATTTATAGAAAACAAATTCGGCAAGGAATATGTGCCGGAGAAGCCCAATTTTTACGCCACGAAGAAGGGCGCGCAGGACGCGCACGAGGCTATCCGCCCCATCAATTTGGAGGTTACCCCCGCAAGCGTAAAGGGCTATCTCGATAAAAAGCACTACAACATTTACAAACTCATATACGACCGCTTCGTCGCCTCGCAGATGGCGGAAGCGCAGTACAATTCTATGCAGGTAGAGGCAACCAGCGCGGGCTACGTGTTTAAAGCAAGCGGCAAAGCGGTGCTGTTTGCAGGCTTTACCGCCGCGTACAGCGTTGCTCAGGCTGGCGATAACGACGAGGAAGAGAGCGGCAAGCTTTTGCCCCCTTTGACCGAAGGGCAGGCGTTAAACCTTGTTTCTATTGCAAAGGAACAGAAGTTCACCCGCCCGCCTTTGAGGTATACCGACGCGTCGCTCGTAAAGGCGATGGACGAGAGGGGAATAGGCAGACCTTCGACCTACGCCTCGATAATTTCCGTGCTCACCAAGCGCAAGTACGTGGAAAAGGACGGCAAGTATATGGTGCCTACCGAAGTCGCGTATAAAATAACCGACATTCTGGTGCACTATTTCACCGACATTATGGACGTTGATTTTACGGCTAAAATGGAGGAGGAGCTGGACAAGATAGAGGAAGGCGGCGTTGACTGGCACAAAATCATATCCGATTTTTATCCCGCTTTTGCAGAAAAACTGCGCACCGCGGCGTGCGACGGCGACGAGGAAACGGACATAAAGTGCGAAAAGTGCGGCAGCGCTATGATTAGGCGCATAGGCAAGTACGGCAAGTATCTCGCCTGCTCCAACTATCCCAAGTGCTCGAATATAGTCAGTGAAAGCGAAGTGGAAATTTCCGACGTGCGTTGCCCCAAGTGCGGCGCCAATATGGTTGTAAAGAGCGGCAAGTTCGGTAAATTCCTCGCCTGTCCCAACTATCCCGAATGTTCGGCTATACTGCCCATAGACGTAAAACTAACCGAAGAGAAGTGCCACGAGTGCGGCGGCTTGATGTTCATTAAAAAGGGCAAATACGGCAACTATTACGAATGCTCGGTCTGCGGCGCGAAACAGCCCGTAAACAAGCCCGACGGCAACGCGAGGGAGGGTGAAAAGACGGAGGGCAAGTGCCCTACGTGCGGCAAGCCTATGCGGCGTATGCGCTCTAAAAACGGTAAAATTTATTACGGTTGCACGGGCTATCCCGAATGTAAATTTTTAAGCTGGGACGTGCCCACGGGCGAAAAGTGCCCCAACTGCGGCAACTACCTTGTAAAGCACGGCAACGAAATAAGATGTTCGGATAAAAACTGCGCGTACACAACGCCCGCTCCCCAAGAAGATGAAGCCGATTGATATTATTGGCGCGGGGCTTGCCGGTTGCGAAGCGGCTTATTACCTTGCCGAGCGCGGCTATAAGGTGCGGCTTACCGATATCAAGCCCAAAAGCTTTACCCCCGCTCACTCGAATAAAAACTTCGGGGAGCTTGTCTGCTCTAACTCTTTAAAGGGTAAAGACCCTTACTCCAACGCCTGCGGGCTGTTAAAGGCGGAAATGCGCGTAATAGGCTCGCTTATTATGCGGGCGGCGGAGGCGGCTGAAATTCCCGCCGGCGGCGCGCTTGCCGTAGACAGGGAAGTGTTTGCCGAGTTTATTACCTGCGAAGTAAACGCGCACCCGAATATAGAGTGCGTATGCGCGGAAGTTAAAAGCTTGCCCGAAAGCCCCTGCATTATCGCAACGGGACCTTTGACCTGCGATAATTTGGCGGAAGAAATCAAAAACAAATTCGGCGGCTCTCTGCACTTTTACGACGCGTCCGCGCCTATCGTTTCGCGCGAGAGCGTGGATACCCGAAAGGCGTTTTACGGCGACAGGTACGGCAAGGGCGGCGACGACTATCTCAACTGCCCTATGGACAAGCGGGAGTACGAGTATTTCGTAGAGCAGCTTGTAGGCGCGGAAAGGGCGCAGTTGCACGCGTTTGAAAAGCGGGAAATTTTCGAAGGGTGTATGCCCTTGGAAATTATGGCGGCGCGCGGAGCGGAAACTTTGAGGTTCGGTCCGTTTAAGCCCGTGGGGCTAAGGGATAAGGACGGCAACAAATTTTACGCCGTATTGCAACTGAGAAAGGAAACGGCGGACGGCGACGCGTACAACCTTGTAGGCTGTCAGACTAATTTAAAGTTTGCCGAACAGAAGCGGGTGTTTTCGCTTATACCCGCGCTTGCAAACGCCGAGTTTTTGCGCTACGGCGTTATGCACCGCAACACTTACTTGAATTCGCCCGAAATTTTAAACGCCGACTTTTCGGTTAAGGGCGAGCCTTTAACGTTTTTTGCGGGGCAAATCACGGGCGTTGAAGGGTACGTTGAAAGCGCGGCAAGCGGGCTTTTGGCGGCGGTACATATGGCGCGCAAGCTTGAAAACAAGCAAGTTGTCATACCCGACAATACCACCGTTTTAGGCGCTTTGTCGGAGCATATTGCGGGGGCAAACGAAAATTTTCAGCCTATGAACGCCAATTTCGGCATACTTAAACCGCTTGAAGAGAGGGTGCGCGATAAAAAACTCAGGTACGCAAAACTTGCTCAACGCGCCGTTTTAAGCGCGGAAAAATTTTTTAAAGAAATACGTTACTAATTTGCACGCCGCCGTTTAAGGGGGCGCGCACGGCGTTTATCAATATATCGTAAAGTTTTTTTCGGGAGTAAAAAAATGTCAGTGGAATTTCACGCAACCACCATTTGCGGCGTTAAAAGAAACGGTAAAACGGCTATCGCTGGCGACGGTCAGGTTACTATGGGCGAAAGCGTCATTTTCAAAAACAGCGCCACAAAGGTAAGGCGCATATACGGCGGCAAGGTAATTTTAGGCTTTGCCGGCTCGGTTTCCGACGCGTTTTCTCTAAGCGAAAAGTTTGAGGGAATGTTAAACAAGTTTTCGGGCAATTTAATGCGTTCGGCGGTGGAGCTTGCCGAGCTTTGGCGCGGCGACAAGTACAGCAGAAAGCTCGAAGCTTTAATGATTGTAGCCGACAGCCAGACTATGCTTATAGTTTCGGGCACGGGCGAGGTGATTGAGCCGGACGACGGCGTTGCGGCAATCGGCAGCGGTGGCAACTACGCTTTGGCGGCGGCGCGCGCCCTTGTGCAGAATACCGACTATTCAGCGGAAGAAATAGCGCAAAAATCGCTTAAAATCGCCAGCGAAATATGCGTTTACACCAACGACAATATCAAGGTAGAGAGCATTTAAGTGTCAAGGTACAGGCATCCCGACGATAAAAAAATAGTCGTTTGCGCACTGACGGCTTTTCTGTGTTTGGCGGCGTTTGCCGCGTCGCTGTTGCGCATATGCCTTGCCGAGGGCGCGCCGCCCATTCTGGCGCTTGTGCTGTTTATTTCCGCAACGGGATTTTGCATAAGTTTATCGTTTTTAGTCAAATTTTTGTCGGCACGGGCGCGGGATAAGAAAAACGGAGTAACGGTCTTTTCGCCCGAAACAAGAAAAAAGCCTACCGCGGCGGAAATAGTATCTATCGTAGCCATAGCGTTGAGCGGAATTGCGGTGTTGGTCGCCGTAGTGCTTATTTGCTATCCGAAGATAGCGCCGCAAAAAGTTACGTTCGGGCTGCTCATTGGCGGATGCATAGCGTATAACGCAAGCGTGGCGTGGGCAAGGCATCTCAACCGCCGTTCGCTTATGAATACGGCGGAAGAAACGCAATTTGAAGAAACTGCCGTAATGGAAGAAAACGGCGTTGACGGCGAGGCGACGGACGGTAAAACGTTAGCCGAGCCTTTCGGGCGGGACGACGCGCCCGATAAAAATTAAGTTTACCGCTAAACGCGCATACGTTGCGTAAAGGAGTTTATTATGGATTTAACGCCCAAACAAATCGTGCACGAGTTAAATAAATACATCATAGGTCAGGATGAAGCCAAAAAGGCGGTTGCAATCGCGCTCCGCAACCGTTACCGCCGCTCCTGTCTTTCGCCCGAAATGCAGGACGAGGTTACGCCCAAAAACATTATTATGAAGGGACCTACGGGCGTTGGTAAAACCGAAATCGCCCGCCGCCTCGCCAAGCTTGTAAAGGCGCCCTTTTTAAAGGTGGAAGCCACAAAGTACACCGAAGTGGGGTATGTGGGCAGGGACGTAGAAAGTATGATACGCGACTTGGCGGAGTGCGCAATACGCCTTGTAAAGGAAGAAAAGACGCAGGAAGTCAGCTATAAAGCCACCGCCATAGCAGAGCGGAAAATAGCCAAAGTGCTTGCCGAAAATTTAAAGGCGGAGCGCGGCGAAACTTCGAAAGAGGTGTTCGAGCAGAATCTTGTGGACGGCATACACGCGGGCAAGTACGACAACACGGTTATAGAGCTGGAAGTCGCCGACAACCCCAAGCCCTTGGAGCTTTCCCCCGGTCAGGGCGCGGCGATTGATTTGGGCTCTATATTCAGCGGGCTGGGCGTAAATAAAAAGAAGAAGCGCAAAGTTTCCGTAAAGGAAGCCAAAAACCTTTTAATCGCCGAGGAAGCGGATAAACTTATCGACAACGACGCGGTAAACGCCGAAGCCATACGCCGCGCCGAAAACGACGGCATTATATTCATAGACGAAATAGACAAGATTGCGGGCAAGGGCAATCAGGGCGCGGACGTCTCGCGCGAAGGAGTTCAGCGCGACATACTGCCCATCGTAGAGGGCTGTACGGTTATGACCAAGTACGGACCTATACGCACCGACTACATTCTATTTATAGCGGCGGGCGCGTTCCACGTTTCCAAGGTGGAAGATTTAATACCCGAGCTTCAAGGCAGGTTCCCCATTCAGGTAGAGCTTAAAAGCCTTACCAAGGGCGACTTTATAAACATTTTAACCCAGCCGCAAAACGCCATAACAACGCAGTATTCCGCGCTGTTGGCGGTTGACAATATTAACTTGCAGTTCAAGAGCGACGCAATCGAAAAAATCGCGGAAATTTCAGAGGATATAAACGCCACAAGCGAGGATATAGGCGCAAGGCGTTTGCATACGGTAATGGAGTATCTGTTGGAGGACATTTCGTTCAATGCGGGGGGCAACGACTATCCCGTTATAACCGTGGAAGTAAACGCCAAGTACGTTGAAGAACATTTATCGAGCATATCCAAAAACCGCGATTTAAAGAAATACGTGCTGTAAGGCGTAAACGGCAACGCCTGGTTGTATAAGCCGTAAGCAAAGGAATTTTATGATTAACATACCCAAGGGCACAAAGGACGTTTTGCCCGAACAGAGCCATCTTTGGCAGTTTATAGAGGATACCGCGCGCGAGGTTGCGGCAAGTTTTAACCTGCGTGAAATACGCACGCCCGTGTTCGAACACACCGAGCTTTTTCTGCGCGGCGTGGGCGAAACCACCGACGTGGTAACAAAGGAAATGTACACATTTGAGGATAAGGGCGGCAGAAGCATAACGTTAAAGCCCGAGGGCACGGCGGGGGTTGCCCGCTCGTTTATAGAAAACGGGTTGCAAAATTCCGCATTGCCGTTAAAGGCTTACTACATAGCTCCCTGCTACCGCTACGAACGCCCCCAAAAAGGTCGTTTGCGGGAATTTCATCAATTCGGCATAGAAACGTTCGGAAGCGCGCAGCCGGAAACCGACGCGGAAGTTATATTTGCCGCGCACACGTTTTTACAAAAACTCGGCATAAAGGGCGCTGAGCTTGAAATAAATTCAATAGGTTGCAAAACCTGCCGCGCGGAATACAACAGGGCTTTGAAAGAATATTTCCGCCCGCACCTTAAAGATATGTGCGCAACCTGCAACGACAGGTTCGAAAAGAACCCTCTGCGCATAATCGACTGCAAGGAAGAGAGGTGCAAAGCGTTTACTGCGGGCGCGCCAAAGATACTCGACTATCTCTGCCCCGACTGCAAGCAACACTTTAAAAAAGTGCAGTCGTACCTGACCGCGTTAAACGTAAAATTTACCGTTAATTCAAGCATAGTAAGGGGTTTAGACTACTACACCCGCACGGTTTTCGAGTTTGTTTCCACACAAGTGGGCACGCAGGGCACGCTGTGCGGCGGCGGCAGATACGACGGGCTGATTGAGGAACTCGGCGGCGGCAACGTGCCCGCAATAGGTTTTGCGGCGGGGCTGGAAAGGCTGTTGCTTGCCGGCGTAAACGCGCCGCAGGCGCCTGCTCCCGTAATTTACGTTGGCGGTATGGACGAACCTTCGCGCCTTAAAGCGTTTGAATTGGTAAACGGCTTGCGCGCGCAGAACGTTGCGGCGGAGTGCGATTTAATGGGGCGGTCGGTTAAAGCCCAGCTTAAATACGCCGATAAAATCGGCGCGGAGTTTACCGCCATAATAGGCGGAAGCGAGTTGGAAAGCGGGGCGTGCAACGTAAAGCGTATGCGCGACGGGCAGATTTTTCAGGTTAAGCTTGCGGATATTTATCCGTTTGTGAGCGATAATAGTAACAGATAAAAAGGGGTATAAAATTATGGTTGAAAAAATTGTAAAAGAAAAATTCGACGAACTTATCGGCGGCGATACGCCCGTCGTGTGCGACTTTTACGCCAGCTGGTGCGGACCTTGCAAAATGCTTGCGCCCGTAATAGACAAGTGCAGTGAAAAGTTCGAGGGCAAGGCTAAATTCGTAAAGGTGGATATAGACGAAAGTTACGAGCTGGCGGCGCGCTACGGCATTATGAGTATTCCTCTCGTAGGCGTATTCAAGGGCGGCGAGCTTGTGGAAAAATCGTTGGGATACACTTCGCAGAGCCAGACGGAAGACTTTTTAAACAAAGTATTATAAATTAAAAAATTATTAAGGCGCGGGCGCAAAAATTTTGCGCCCGCGCTCTTTGTTTGCCGTAAATTATTGTTTTTCAAAAGGTATAAAGCTTATCTAAAAGCGTTTAAAAATTTTTTTACGAGAATTTCTCGTAACGCAAGTTTTTTGAAATTTTATTTTGTATAATTTAATACGGAAGGCTTACAAACCGAGCTATCTGTTAAAATTAAGGAGTTTAGAAAATGAAATTTTACGAAAGAGTTAAGACGCTCAGGGAAAAGGCGGGGTTAAGCATAAAGGAATTTGCGGCAATTTTTAACGTGTCGGAGCGCACCGTAATTAAGTGGGAAAGTAATTTAAGTTACCCGAATATTGGAATATTCGTAAAAATCGCAGATTATTTTTCCGTTTCGGGCGATTATCTGGCGG
>CAJUHT010000003.1:19104-163045 GCA_910586035.1 uncultured Christensenella sp. | reverse complement strand
ACAAAAAGGGTAGTGTGTGCAGCGGTGCTGAGTGTCGGCGGTACTTGGGTCAATGGTCTCGATGGTGGGCTCTGGTATTGGGGCGGTGGCTATGACGCTGGTTTCTCGTACTCGCGCGTCGGTGGTCGCCTTTGCTATAAACCTCTTTAAGAGAGGGATTGCTAAGGGGGAAACCTCCCCCTTAGCGTATATTTTACTGTAACAAAAAGGGTAGTGTGTGCAGCGGTGCTGAATGTCGGCGGTAATTGGAACAATGGTCTCAATGGTGGGCTCTGGTATTGGAACGGTAACAATGACGCTGGTAACTCGAACTCGAACGTCGGTGGTCGCATTTTAATCTTTAACTTGGTCTATGGAACACGCACAATCCTTGCCTCTTGGCAAAAAACACTTCGATAAGAGGGCGGCTTAGTAGGTTAAATCTCGAAACGCCGTGAGAAGATTAAAAGGTATGAAACGGGTAGGTTATCTATACGAAAAGATGTTAAATCTTGACCTCATAAAGCTGGCGATACATAAAGCCGCTCAGGGCAAGACTACAAAAGGCTATATTGCAGTAGTCCTTAACGATATTGAAACCTACGCACAAAACATAAAGGCTATGCTTGAAACGGACGATGTGATATTGAGCCCTAACAAGCAAATCCCTCTATATGACCGCTCCTGCGAAAAGACGAGGATTATAACGGTACCAAAATTTTATCCAGACCAGATAATACATTGGTTAGTTATGCTCGTTGTGGAGTCTGTTATAAGGCGTGGTATGTACCGATATTCCTGCGGTAGCGTACCGAACAGAGGTGGTATGGAGGCAAAACGCTTTATAGAGCGTGTTATCAAGCAGGGCAAGGCTCGCTATGTCGCTAAGCTGGATATATCAAAGTTTTTCAACAATGTAAAGCCAGCAATCCTGATGTCGCTTTTCAGGCGCAAAATCAAAGACGAGAAATTTCTACGGTTGATAGAGAAAGTGTTGGAGAACGGCGGCGACTGCCTCCCGATAGGATATTACACCTCACAATGGTTTAGCAATTTCTATTTAGAGAGATTCGACCACTTTGTGAAAGAGCAGTTAAAGGTGCAGGATTACATAAGGTTTGTTGACGATATGGTGTTATTCGGCACGAACAAGCGAAAGCTCCGCAGGGCTGTTGAGGCAATGAACGAGTACCTGAAAACAAATCTCGGCTTAAAGCTGAAAGATAATTACCAGATATGGAAAATTCACAGCCGCCCGATAGACTTTGTGGGATTTCGTTTTTACAAGAACAAAACACTGCTCAGAAAGAAAATCTATTTCAGGTTATGCCGCCGCCTGAGAAATGTCAAAAAGGCGAACTACATAACCGTCAAGCAAGCTCAGGGGCTGTTATCGCTTACGGGCTGGCTAACTCACATTAACGGCTTAAAATTCTACAAGGAGCGAATTTACCCGATTGCTCCAAAGTGGAAATTAAAAAGCATAGTAAGTAAACACTCAAAAAAATTAAACGGAGGTATCAACGATGGCAAGGGTATTCAGTAAAGAAAAGTGGCTGCAATCGGCTAACAAGGACAGGGCAAAAGGTATTTTAACCCAACAGGAAATTGAGGACGCTCAGGAAATCTGGGTAAACGACCTCGACGGCAAGACCTATGAGGACATCAACGCAAATGGCGATGTATGCACCAGAGAGGATTGGTTTGTCGAAACGGGCGGCGGCGAAAACGGATAAGGAGCGCAGTATGAAAATGGAATACAAGCTCATTAAAGACTGTCTGAAAGGTTTTATTTTGACGAGGGAGCCCGAAACGGTAACAGACGAGCTGATTATATCGTTTACGGGTGCGCCTGCGTTCGCTACGGCGGTTTTTGAGAACGAGGACGGCAATTCTCTGTATAGGCTCCTGAAAGACGATACCTGCGCTATTCCTGCCGATTTTCTGAGGGGGCGTGTAAAGGTAACGGTTGCGGTGCTGAACGGCAAAGATAATGCGCCGAAATATACCTGTGAGGGTATTTATACTAAGCCCGTGCCGTCTGTCGGCGTTATCGTCTGTCCTGACGGTCTGGATATTGCACAGGAGCTCATATCCGCTCGTAGTGAGATACAGGAGCTCAATAAATGTCTGGCGGAGCTTAATAAGCGTTTCGATACGCTGGACGAAAAACTTGTAAAACTACTCGATGGGTACGACTTTGAATAACAGGAGGCAAATTCTATGAGAACGAATAAATTACATATTACCATTTTGCTTGCAATATGCGTCTCGCTCAGCTTGATTGTATTATTGCTTTGCGGATTTACGACTAAGACCGCTAACGCCGAATCTGGCGACGATACGCAAGTTGTGGCAGTCTTAGCCGACAGCGGCGACGACGGGGCAGCAAAGCCCTCCGAAACGGCTCCTGAGGTGCCTGAGACTGTCTGGACGAGGATTGAGGAGTGGTTTTCTCATAACCTTGCGGAATTTCTGGGCTCAATAAATCTCGGTGCGGTTGCGGCGTGTATTGTTATGGTTGTCGTGGAGCACAAAGGGAATAAAAAAGCCGCCAAAATTACGGCGGATTCTCTCGGCGTAAATACGAACAGTAACAGCGAGGTCGTAAAGGCTGTAAACACTCTTATTAACGGGTATAACGAAACGCTGGATAAGCTACACGCTATGGAGACTAAGGCGGAACAGCAGGAGCATATCAGCGCAGTGCTCGAAACCTCCACAAAGGCTATTCTTGAAATTCTTGCTACGGTGTACGCAAACAACAAGAATATCCCTCAGGCTGTAAAAGACCTCGTAAATATCAAGTATGTGCAGGCTCTGAAAGCAGAGCTGCCTGCGCCTGTTGAGACGGAGGATAAAGGCGATACAGAGGAGGCGTGATTATGAAAAATAAGACGAAAGGCAACATCATTAAATGGGTGTCAACTATACTCTGTGTTGCCGCTCCTCTTGCCGCCACTTTATCTCAATTTCCTGTATGGATAGCGACGAGCGACAAGGCGACCATCTCAGGTATTGCTTTTGTTCTGTTGTTTATATCTTGCATACCGTTTATTCGGGTGATTAAAGAAAAACTGAAATCCCCTGCGGCGTGGTTGATATGGACTATACTTGCTATCTTAACAATACTTTTGGCAAATATTATATTTCAAATGCGGTTTGTCTGTATTGTCGGAGCTATTTCAAACGGGATAGGAGCTCTGTTATTTAAGTGGGCTAATCACTTGATAGAGAAACCTGACAAAGATTCTAACAACGGAGGTGCTGGCGATGGCGGAGCCGATTAAACCGATAGGCGATAAAAAGGAAAACAAGCCCTCGATGGGAAATGTCGTCGAGGGTATGCACAACACAAAACGAAAAATTGCAAAGGGATTGCTCAACAATTCGGGCATATTCGTGGGTGTATTTCTCGTATTCGTAGTTATCGTAGTATTTACTACGGATATACAGCTCAGCTCGTTTGCGGATTGGACTAAGCTCGGTCTGGCGTTCTTTGTATTATTGTTTTGCTCGTATTCGATGTATATAAATTTTTCAGACACGGGTATGAGAGCAGGCAAGGAAAGCGACGCATACAAAAATACCCTAAACGACTACGACACGATAAAAAAGAAAATCATTACGGATAAGCAACAGGGGCGGCTACTTGAATTTTGCAGGCACTTTATTACAGAGGAATTGCAAAGCACACGCCACGCCATCATAACCGATGTAGGGCTTGATTTTAAGCTCTATAAGGAAAAATATGTAGGTATGAGTAAAAAGGCTTTGCGGCAGGTTGCAGAGCTCACGGAGCCGCAGAGAAAGGCTATTATAAAAGCTAATAAGGTTAAACCTATTAAGCTCACGCCTGAAATGATTTTTAAGCGTGGCAGGGGCGCAGGACGCAGGGTGCCGCTCGGTACAAATCCGACCACGAAAAAGGGTACGGCGTTTGTAGTAAAGTTTATCAAAATATCGGTAACGACGCTTTTAACGAGCATTATCGTTTTAGATGTCGTCGTAAATCCGTCTTGGGCGACCTTTGCGGCTTGCTGTCTAAAACTTATGCCTGTAATTCTAAACGGGTTTACGGGCTATAAAATGGGCTATGAGAATATCGTTTACGATACTGTCAATTATATGAGCGACCAGATAGACCTAATCCATCAGTTTCAGCAGTATGTGGCGGACAATCCAACGGCGGAGTGTCTTACGGCTCCTGAGTGTGTGGAGGACGCACCGCCTGAGGAAAATATTACAGTTCAGGACGAGGCTGTGTAGCAATTTAATAAGAAAAATAGGACGGGTAAAACCGTCTTATTTTATGTCCTTTTTTACTATGCAAACATTATACACTTGCTATGCACTTGCATAAGTTTTGTAATGCAAACAGTATGCAAATGCAATACAAAGTAATGCAAATATAAATCTAAATCAAAAGGGAAAGATAAAGAGAAAGGTAAATATAAAGTGAATATTAAAAATTAACGAATCTAATCAAAAAATCAAATCTAAAAATAAATTTTTAATATTCTGACTGACAGACTGACAGAATGTGCGTGCGCACACGAGGGAAAAGTTGATGTTGGTTATTTTTTTATTTTTGAGGGTAGGGCGGCTTTTTAACAGTGGGGGGGATTGAAATTTTTTTGATGTTGTGCTATTATATTTTTACTTTCACTCAGGAGGACGGATTTATGCGAGGTATGCGATACTCACCGAAAGAAAAAGAAAGGGCATTAAAATTGTGGCTTGTAGAGGGCTACGATATTTTATGGGTCGCCAAAAAAACGAAATGTACCGAGCGTAGCCTGTGGCGATGGAAAGCTCAGTATGACGGCACTCTAAAAAGCCTTGAAAACGGCTCCTGCGTTCCTCATACTCCGCACTTTAACGCACATACGCAAGAGGAGCGTAAGCACATCGTCGATATTTTTACGGAGAATCCCGACATTACCTATGCGGAGGCTCTGGGTATTCTGCGCCAGCGTTACGCTTACAGCAGGACTTACTACGGGCTGTATCGGTTTGTAGTCAAAAACGGTCTGCGCCCTCACGAGGAAATAAAGGTGCCCTATGTTCAGCAGCCGTATTTTACGCCTGAGATGTTAGGGCAGAAATGGCAGCTTGATGTCAAGTATGTACCGAGAGAGTGCTATTTGGGCGAGCTGGCATACGAAAAATTTTATCAGTACACGATAATTGACGAGGCGACGAGGGAAAGGTTTATTTACGCCTATAACGAGCACAGCGGCTGGTCAACGGTTGATTTTATCAAGAGAGCCATCGTTTACTTTGGGTATATGCCTCACACGATACAAACGGATAACGGCACCGAGTTTACTACGCCTGCAAACGCAAAAGAGGAGACAATGCACATAATGGATATTCTCCTGAATAAGTTACGAATCCGCCATAAGCTGATTAAGCCGAGAACGCCGAGACATAACGGTAAGGTAGAGCGCAGCCACCGCTCCGACCAAGAGGCTTTTTATAACCACCTGACTTTTTACGCTCTGGACGAATTACAGGAAAAGATGGGGGCGTGGCTGAACAGGTACAATGACCGCCCTCACTCGCAGCTCAGGAACAAAGAGGGTAAGAGGGTCTGGTACTCTCCCCGTCAAAAGAGGGCTGAGCTTTTGGAAATCCTGAAAGAGTGCAGGGGCGAATACAGAGTAAGATTTATCAAGCCGAAAGCGGCTTAGAGAAAGCCTACAACAAATAGGCTCTTTGAAAGATAAGAGCCCTTTTTTGCTGTCCTGAAAGCCGAGGAAAGGCGTTGCTATCGGTCAAAAATGGCAATAACCGCCAAAAATCCACCTCTCAGGCGGTGTTTTGGAGCCTAAAATTGCCCGTGAAAAGAAATTTTTAGAAAAGTTAAGAAATTTTCTGAAAAATGCTTGACAAACATCATTTAATGCCTTTCAAACTCTTGCTTTTTGTTTTTAAGTTTGATATACTGAGTTATCAGGACTATTATTTATGACGGATATCGAAAAGCTTAAAAACTTAATAGAACCGAAGAAGAACGCCGACAGGCAATTCTATCTCGATTTGCTTGACGAAGATAAACAGAGGGAGTGGGAAAACGAGCATATAAGCGCCGTGCTTACAATGCTCAAAATTCTCTACCTTAACAAGCTTGGCAAAAAGCTGAAAGAAGCCGAAGAGGAAAAGGCGGCGCTTACTTCCGCGGAAGATTACAACGCGGAAAAGTACAGGCGCGTTTTGGAGCTTAACGCCGTAATAGCCGCCTGCAAGCAAAAGCGCAACGCGTACAAGTGCTTTTTTGACGAGCCGTATTTTGCGCGTATGGACTTGACGGACGACAAGGACGGCTACAATTCATACTATATCGGCAAGCACGGGGACGAGGGACTGGAAATAGTCGATTGGCGCGCCCCGCTCGCCCGCAGATATTACCAGAAGAGCAAACTAACTTTTACCATAAACCAATTCAATTACAAGCTTGTTTTAAGAAGGGCTCTGCGCACCGTCAGCGGCAGGGTGGCGGAGTTTAAAAACGAGTACCTCTCGGTGGGCGACAATCTCACTAAGGAGGAGATTGCCGGGCGCGACGCCGCGGTAATATTCGACCCGTTTTTAAAGGAAATTTTGTCCTCGCGCAAGGACAAGCGCGAAATTTGCGACATAATCGAAACCATTCAGGAAAAGCAGTACGAAATAATCACCGCTCCGGAGGAAGCCGAGTTTATAGTTCAGGGCGTTGCGGGAAGCGGCAAGACTATGATTTTACTGCACAGGCTTTCCTACCTGATGTACAATAACGAGCAAATTAAGCCGGCTTCCGTTTTGGTGATTACCCCGTCGGATAGCTTCAACGCCTTTATCGACGAGCTGGCGCGCATACTCGAACTTGAAAAAGTAAAGACGGTTACGCTGGAAAATTACTATCTCAAAGTATTGAAGGGCTTCGGCGTGGAACTGGAAAACAAAATCGATTATTTTGCACCCGTAAACCCGCAATATCTCTCTTACGTATATTCCCAAGCGTTTACCGCGGACGTGCGCAAGAAACTGAATAAAATTTATTCGAGCGTGAGGGGAATGTTGCCCGACGGCGGCGATATGTTCGTCGGCGCGGTGCTTTCGGCGTTCGAGGGGCAACTTAAAGATTACGAAAAAATCAAGAACGCGGGCTTGCGTGTGCGCAGGTGCGTGCTTGGCGAAATTAAGGAAAAGAAGGACGGCGGCATATTCTTCACCAAGCGTATGCGCGAACTGTTCAACTGCATAAACGAAGTAAAGGAGTTTATCGCCGTAAACGGCGCGGACGCCAGAATGGACGGGTACTACTACTTTTTCAAGCAGTTGCTTTCCTTTTACAAGGCGTTGCGCTTTATTGCCGCAAACGGCAGGCGCATATGCGAAACGGCGACGCGCGATTTAAACGAACTCGCGGTTACAGTTGCCAAGGAAATAGAAGATTTAAAGAGGTATAAACAGCGCGTCGGCGACAGGACGGAGTATACCTATCCCGACAGAATTTTAAAGCGCGAGCAGACCAAAAAGGAAGTAGAGGATACTTGCGCGCTCGTTGAAAATATATCTTCCGCGCTTGACGTAACCTGCGACTTTGCCGAAGTGGTGCGCGGCGAAAAATATCTTGTAAAGATAGGCAAGTGCGAAAACAGGGTGGAGCTTGCAAGGCTGTTTTACAAAGAGATTGTAAAGAGCGCAAAACGCAGATTCGGCGAGCCCGCCGACAGGCTTGTGCGCGGCGACGCGTACGCCCTGTGCCGCGTGCTGTGCGAGCTGGGTTGCCGATTGACCCCCGCATATGCCTTTGTCTTTGTGGACGAGGCGCAGGATATAGCGCCCTCGGAGTACGAAGTTTTGCGCTATATAAACGGCTCCGCGAGATTTAATGTTTTCGGCGATTTAAAGCAGAATATTACGGGTTACCGCGGCATATGCGGGTGGCAATCGTTGAATATGCCAGTGTATACGCTCGATTTGAACTACCGCAACACCAATCAGATTGTTTCGTACGTTTCCGACAATTTAAAGGTGGAAATGCGCGCGATTGGTTTGGGCGGCGCGGAGGTGCAAATAATCAATAGCCGCGGCATATCCGCGTTTCTTTCGCAAAAAGGCGGGCTGCGCGCGGTAATTACGACCGAAGCGGATTTGTACGCTTACGCCAAAAAGACGTATAACGTAGTGCGCGTCAGCGGTAAAATTTCCAAAAGCAAGATAAACGTATTAACCGTTTACGAAAGCAAGGGGCTGGAATTTACGGCGGTTGCGGTAGTGGACGGGGATATGAGCGACAACGAAAAGTATATTGCGTACACCCGCGCGCTTAAAGAGCTCGCGCTTGTGCGGTAACGCGTTTTGCGAAAATTTCAATTGGACGGGCAATATATAGGGGCGGCTTTGATAAAAGCCGCTTTTATCTTGCGGAAATAAGTCAATAATATTGTTTGAAAAGTTGAAAGTTTTATTTGTACGTGGTATAATGTTTTTGGCATAATTTGTAAACGCGTCCGCCGCGCGGCGGCGGACGAACTTACCGCGAGAGGAAGGAAAATGACAGCAAACAGAAAAGCTAAACAACAACTCGAAACGCTTGATTTGGACGGCGAACTTTTAAATTGCGTGTCGTACGCAACTTACTACAACCGTATTCCGCTCTTCACGTCTTTCAGAATGGTCAACAACGGCGAGGAAGCTATCGAAGATTTGGTTGTGCAGGTTACGGGCGCAAACAAGCTTATACTGCCTGCGGAAATTAAAATAGACCATATCCCCGCGGAAAGCAGTATGGAGGTTAAAACCCCTTCGCTTCTCAACCCCAAATATCTTGCCGAGCTGGATACCTCCGAGGAATGCGCGGTAAACGTAACCGTGCTGTGCGGCAAGGCGGTGGTTTGTTCGATAGAGGCGTCGGTAAAGGCTATTTCTATGGAAAGCTGGTCGGGCACTTCGGGCAACCCCGAAATGCTTGCGGCGTTCGTCCGCCCCCGACTTTCCGACTGCCAAAAGATTTTGGCGGAAGCGGGCTTGCAGTTAAAGACCTGGGGGTATTCCAAGGAATGGAGCGGCTACGCGGGCAACGATAAAAACGCGCTAATGTACGCGTTCGCTTCTATGTACGCGGCGGTGCGCAATTTGAATATCGAGCGGGAGGAGTGCGTAAATTCCGCCGATATCGTGCGGGTGGGCAACCTTGCAGACCTTGTGCCTACGCGCACGGCTACTCCGCTTGCAATGGCGGTGTATATGGCTTCTTGCCTCGAAGCCGCCAAATTCAACCCCGTAATAGTCGTGGGTCAAACCAAGATAGGCGTTGGCGTATGGCTTCACGAAAGTTGTTTTAACACTCCCTTGCAGGACGATATGTCCGTGATAGAGCGGTACGTTTCCGCGGGCGTAAACAATTTGGCTATCGTAGACGTCGACGACCTTTTCGCCCACAAAAACGCCAGCTTTGCAACCAGCTCCACGCACTTTGTAACGCAACTCAATCAGGGCAAGTACGAAAGCTGTATCGACGTAAAGCGTTGCCGTATAGGCGGCATATTCCCTATGCCCATAAAGGTGGGCGGCGGCTCTTCGTACGAAATTCTCGATAACGACCGCTATTCTTACGACGCCAAGCCCGAGCAGCTTATCGACGCCGACAGCCTTTCGCTTCAACGCAAAGCCACCAAAAACAGAAATTGGGAAAGGCGGCTTTTAGACCTTTCCTTAAAAAACAACCTCCTAAATTTCCGCTATCAGCGCGACTGCGTGCATCTGTTGATTACCGATTTAAAGGTATTCTTGGAAAAGACGGAAGGCAGAAACGTATTTACCGTTATGCCCAACCAGAGCAAGATAGAGGACGCGCTATGGTTCGGTTTGAGCAATAAGGTCAAAACGCTTTCCGAACTTGTGTCGATAGAGTTGAACTCGCAGATAGTCCGCTCCTATTCGGGAGAGAGCGGTTTGCAGGAGGCGGTGCAGACTTTAATCCGCAAGGGTAAAGCCTCGCGCGAGGAGGTGGGTGCAAATACCATTTACCTTGCGTTCGGCTTCCTTAAATGGCGGCACGCAGACGACAAGGAATTTAAGTACGCGCCCATAGTGCTTCTGCCCGTCAACCTTAAAAGGACAAAGACGCAGGGCATAACCGTAGAGCTCGGCGAAGATTACGTTGTAAACACCACTCTGCTCGAATTTCTCAAACAGGAATTCGGCATCGACATAAGGGGCGTGGAGGACGAAAAACTCACTCCTGTGGAAACGCTTGCAGTATTCCGTTCCAAAACGGCGAATATGAAGGGCTGGCTTGTCTACGAGGACGTGTATCTCGCGCAATTTACGTTTGCGGGCTATGCGATGTGGCGGGACGTAAGGGACAATATTGACGAGTACAGGCGCAATCCTTTGATTGCCGGTCTGCTTGAAAACACAAACAAATTCTCCGACAATAAGCTCAGCGGGGTAAACGAGGACGAAGCCGACCCCTCGGAAGTGCTTACGCCGTTGCCCTGCGACAGCTCGCAGTATTCCGCCGTTGCGGAATCCGACAAGGGCACTACGTTCGTCCTGCATGGTCCTCCCGGAACGGGCAAGAGCCAGACTATAACAAACATAATTGCCAACGCTCTCGACAGGGGCAAGCGCGTGTTGTTCGTCGCCGAAAAGCAGGCGGCTCTGCACGTAGTTAAAAAGCGTTTGACGGATATAGGGATAGGCGAATTCTGCCTTGAACTGCACAGCGGCAAAACGGTGGACAAGGGCGAAATAGTCCGCTCGATAGAAAACACGCTGTCGCTCAAATCGGAGTACGACCAAACGAAATTTACCGCCGACGGCGAGGCAATCAGCGAGTACCGCGACACTCTTTACCAGCCGCTTTACGCGTTGCACAAAAAGCGCGGGCTGGGCGTTTCCGTGTACGAGGGCATCGTAAACTATTTAAGCAACGCCGCCGCACCCGAGCTCGTAAATATAGAAAGCACTTTCTACGACAATCTTACGGCTAAAAAACTTGCCGACTACGAAAATATGCTGCTCACCGCGCAGGCGGCGGCAAGGGAGTGCGGCGGGGTTTACCGCTCGCCGTTTACAAACGTAAACATAACCGAGTGCGACGAAAAAATAAAGCGTTCGGTATTCTGTTCGGCGGAGGTTGTGCTTGCCGAATTGAAGCACTTGAAAAACTACCTCGCGCTGTTCCTTTCTACTTTCAACCAGAAGATAAGCACGTTTACGGCTAAAAAGCTGAGCAACCTCGTGCAGATAGTCAAAACGCTTGCGGGCAACGATTTAAAAGCCTTTTTCTCCTGCGACGAAAGGGAGTTTTACGTTTTCTATAACGCCAACCTGCGATACGACGCGGGCGTAAGAAATTGGCTTGCCCGCTTCAAGTCGCTTGCCGACGTTTCCAAGTTTGCCGACGAAATCGACGACGAAATAGAAAAGTGCAGGGGCGACTATCTCGCTTCCCGCACGCTTACGGTAATAGTCAAGCGCATAAGCCACCTTGCTCGCACTCCGTTAAAGGAGGGCGAGGAGCTCGATTGGGTAAAGGCGGCTTTGGAAATCGAGCAGGACAAGCGCAAAATATTGACCTATACAAAGCTTGCCGCTAACTTCGTAGGGCTTACGGGCGGAATAAACGACAAGAAGCGCGACGAGTTTTTGGAGCCGTTGTACGACTTCCACTCTATGTGCTCGGGCGTGTTTATGGACTACAACGCCGACGCGTTCAACTCGGTGTGCGCAAAGGCGGCAGACGGGCATTTGAAGCCGCTGTTTATCGGCGTGCTCGGCGCGGCGAAAGCGTTTATACAGAGCAGCGACTTTTTCGCCGACATAATCAAGGCGAACAAACTGCTAATTTCCGACGAGGACCTATACGACTACTATTATGCCAAGTGCACGGCGCTTATCGACAATATCGATATGTTGCCCGCCTGGTGTATGTATAAGGCTACCGCCAAAAACCTCAACGAAAACGGGTTGACGTTTATAACCGACGCTTTGGAAAGCGGACAGATAAGCGGTGAAAAGATACTCTCGGCATTCCGCAAAAACGTGTACAGAAACTTCGTGCAGAAGAATATCCCCGCCGACCCCCGTCTTTCGGGTTTTTCGGCAACCGTATTGGACGAAACGGCAAGCAACTACTCGCAGATTTTGGAGGAATTCACCCGACTTACGCGCGACAAAATACGCCACGACTTAATTGCAAGGTTGCCCGCGGAAGAAACGGAGGGGGCGCTCGCCTTGGAGCTTATGTCTTTCCGCAGACAGACGAAAGCCAATCTGCGCGGGCTTAACCTGCGCGCGCTGTTCGGCGAAATACCCGAGCTTTTGAAAGTAGTCGCGCCCTGTATGCTGATGAGCCCCTTTACGGTATCGCAGTATCTGCCCGCCGTTTCCGACCTGTTCGACATAGTAATCTTCGACGAAGCTTCCCAGCTTCCCACCTGCGAGGCGGTGCCTTCGCTTGCAAGGGCGAAGAGCGCAATTATCGTAGGCGACCCCAAACAGATGCCGCCCACGTCATTCTTTATGTCGGTCGGCGCGGACGAGGACAATCCCGAAACGGACGATTTGGAAAGCGTTTTGGACGACTGCCTTGCTTTGGGAATACCCGAAAAGCATTTGACCTGGCACTACCGTTCCAAGCACGAAAGCCTGATTGCTTTCTCCAACATAATGTACTATTCTTCCAAGCTCTGCACTTTCCCTTCGCCCGACGCGTTGGATTCCAAAGTGCGCTTCCGTTACGTTGAAAACGGCGTATACCAGCGCGGTGCAAGCAAGTGCAACAAGGAGGAGGCGGAAGCGCTCGTTTCCGAAGTGCTTGCGCGCCTTTCCGACCCCAACGCCCGCCGCTCTTCGCTCGGCGTAGTAACTTTCTCCACCCCTCAGCAGGTGTATATAGAAAGGCTCTTGACCAAAGCTATCGCCGAGAGGGGGCTCGAAGATTACGCTTACGAGCGCGAGGAACCGCTGTTTGTAAAAAACCTCGAAAACGTTCAGGGCGACGAGAGGGACGTAATTCTCTTCTCCGTTTGCTACGGTCCCGACAATCTGGGAAAAATTTCCTTAAACTTCGGACCTTTAAACCAATTCGGCGGCTGGCGCAGGCTTAACGTGGCAGTATCGAGGGCGAGAGAGGAGATGTTGGTGTTCTCTTCTATGCGCTACCCTATGATAGATTTGTCGCGCACAACTTCGCGCGGGGTTGCAGGGTTAAAGGCGTTTTTGGAGTTTGCCGAAAGGGGCAGAACGGGCATTGCCGCGCCCAGCGACGAGGTTATAGTCAACCGTACGGGCATAGGCAAATATATCGCAAAAGAGCTTGCCGCCTGCGGCTACGACTGCCGTTGCGACGTGGGCGTATCCGACTTTAAGATTGACGTGGGTGTATTGGACCCCAAAAACAAGCGCAACTTTATACTTGCCGTGCTGTGCGACGGGTCTAAAAATTTCTCTATTAAAGATAAATACGTTATGCAGGTGAACACGTTAAAGCGCAACAACTGGAACGTTATCCGCCTGTATTCGGTAAACTTTTTCAATAACCCCAAGCGCGAAGTCAAGAAGATTAAGGACTATCTTGACAGACTCACCTCAACGGAAAACAACGTTTCGGGCAACTTCAAAAGGGCGTACAGGTGCGCCAAGCCTACGGTTACGCAGGCGGATACCAACGCCATACTCAGCGGCGATATGGACGCGGAACTCATTAAGACAATCAAAGCCGTGGTAACTGCGGAGGAGCCCATTTCCGAACAGTTTTTAATAAAGCGCGTGCTTGCCCAATACGGCATACAGAAGTACGGCGTAAGGTTGGAGGGAAAAATAACCTCGCTTATCCCTGCGGGCGGACTTAAATCGAGCAATCTTATGGGCGCCACTCATTACTATAAGAGCGATAAAGCTATATCGTTCGACAGGTACAGGGTGGAAGAGGGCGCTCCCGTGCGCGGCGGCGAGGGCGACTATTCGCCGTACGACGTAATCGCGCTTGTAAAGGCGGTGCTGTTGGAAAACGTAAGCCTTTACCGCGACGAGCTTATTTCGGCTGTCATTGCGCAGTTCAAACCCGCCAGAGCGACGGAAAAGTTTATAAATTATATCAGCTCCTGCATAGACGAGGGCACGGAAAGCGGTATGTTTATCCGCAGCGTTTCCGACAGAATTTCACTCGGTTAAAAATTTGCGCCGAAGCTTTAAAAAACTTCGGCGCAACGCCGTATAACAAAAAGTTGAATAAAAAATTTTTTACGCCGTATTTTGCGTCTTGGAAAAAAACGGTAAAATATAGCGTTAAACAAGCCATATTACGGGGGCAATCGTAAGCGGGCATAAAGCGTTTGCCGCCGTTACGCCTTGGCGCATTTTGTCGAAAATACTTGCAAATTGCGCCTTGCGCGAGTATAATGTAATAGTTAAGCGGTTAAACGTTTTTCGCGCGCGTATACGCGGGCGCGCTATCGGGAGTTAATTTGATAAAAGTTATTGATTTGTTCGATTTGTCGCATACTGTTGCGGGGGAATATTTAAAGGGGGTTAACGCCCCTTGGGAAGCCCTTTCGGGTATAGGCGCGCTGATAGAAAGTCTTGGCGAAAAGCTCGGTAACGAATACGCGCAGGTTGCGCCCAAGGTATGGGTGCATACCTCCGCCAAGGTTGCGCCCACGGCTTATATAGGCGCTCCCGCAATAATAGGGGCGGCTACGGAAGTAAGGCATTGCGCGTTTATCAGGGGCAAGGCGCTCGTTGGAGAAAACTGCGTTGTGGGAAACTCTGCCGAGCTTAAAAACGTAATACTCTTCGACGGCGTGCAGGTGCCTCACTACAATTACGTGGGCGACAGTATTCTCGGCTATAAAGCGCATATGGGCGCGGGCAGTATTACCTCCAACGTCAAGTCGGATAAAACGCCCGTCTGCGTGCGCGGGGAAGAAGTTTATAATACGGGGCTTAAAAAGGTGGGCGCGTTTTTGGGCGACTTTGCGGAAATCGGTTGCAACAGCGTGCTTAACCCCGGCACGGTTATAGGCAGAAACACAAACGTTTATCCGTTGTCCTGCGTGCGCGGCGTCGTTCCCGCAGACAGCATTTACAAGAGCGAGGGAAACATAGTTTCAAAGGTTTGATTTATGGGTAAATATTTCGGAACGGACGGTTTCAGGGGGGAGGCGAACGTAACACTCACCGCTGACCACGCCTACAAAGTCGGCAGATTTTTGGGTTGGTATTTAAATAAACTCAAACGCGAGGCGGGCGATAACTCCCCCGCAAAAGTCGTTATAGGCAAGGACACCCGCCGTTCGAGCTATATGTTCGAGTACACGCTCATTTCCGGGCTTACGGCTTCCGGCGCGGACGCGTATATGTTGCACGTAACGACTACTCCGTCGGTTGCGTATATAACGCGTACGGACGGCTTCGATTGCGGCATTATGATATCCGCGTCGCACAATCCATATTACGACAACGGAATAAAACTTTTCAGCGCGGACGGCGAAAAGCTGGGCGAAGAGGTTATTGCGCTTATTGAAGATTATCTCGACGGCAAGCCCGTTTTGGGCGCGGACAAGCTCGAATATGCCACTCGGGAAAATATAGGCTGTACGGTAGACTACACCGCGGGCAGAAACAGATATATCGGCTATCTCGTTTCCCTCGGCGTTTATTCTTTCCGCGGCGTCAAGGTGGGTTTGGACTGCGCAAACGGTTCAAGCTGGAATATAGCCAAGGCGGTTTTCGACGCGCTCGGCGCAACCACGCACATAATAAACGCCCGCCCCGACGGATTTAACATCAACGAAAACGCAGGCTCCACGCACATAGAAGGGCTATGCGAATACGTAAAGCAAAATAAGCTGGACGTCGGTTTTGCCTACGACGGCGACGCGGACAGGTGCCTTTGCGTTGACGAGAACGGCGAGGTCGTAAACGGCGATAAAATTTTGTATATCTACGGCAGGTATATGAAGGAGAGGGAAAAGCTTGTAAACAATACGGTGGTAACTACCGTTATGTCAAACTTCGGACTGTACAAGGCTTTCGACGAAATAGGCATCGACTACGTAAAGACGGCTGTCGGCGATAAAAACGTTCACGACTATATGAGCGCGCACGGCAACAGGCTGGGCGGCGAACAGTCGGGGCATATAATTTTTTCCAAGTACGCCACCACGGGCGACGGAATACTTACAAGCTTGAAGATATTGGAAGTTATGCTTGCGCGCAAGGCTAAGCTTTCGGCGCTTGCCGCTCCCGTAAAGGAGTTTCCGCAGGTGCTTGTAAACGTTAAAGTCGGCGACAAGGACGGCGCGCTTTCGGACGCGGACGTGGCAAAGGCGGTTAAGAGCGCGGAGAAGAAGCTTGGAAGCGGCGGCAGAATTTTAGTGCGCGCTTCGGGTACCGAGCCGCTTATAAGGGTTATGGTGGAGGCGGAAAGCCAACAGGTCTGTAAGGAGCTTGCCGAAAGCGTTGTGTCGGTAATAAAAGCAAAGGGATACGGCGACTGATATGTGCGGAATAGTAGGATACACGGGTAAACAACAGGCGGCGCCCATACTTTTGGACGGGCTTTCCAAGCTCGAATACCGCGGATACGATTCCGCTGGCGTGGCAGTCAGAAATAGTTCGGGCAAGCACGAAGTTGTAAAGACGAACGGAAGGCTGGGCGTGCTTTCGGATATGCTCGACGGGGGAAAGGCTCTTAAAGGCGTTTGCGGAATAGGGCATACGCGCTGGGCTACTCACGGTATGCCTTCCGAGGCGAACGCGCACCCGCACTTCAACGACGACAGAAGCGTTGTGGCGGTGCACAACGGCATTATAGAAAATTACGGCGCGCTTAAAGATAAGCTTACTTCTAAGGGGTATACGTTTTATTCCGAAACGGATACGGAGATTGCGACAAAGCTTGTAGATTACTATTATAAAAAGTGGAATGACCCGATAGAGGCAATGGTAAGCTTTTCGTTGCGCGTGCGCGGCTCGTACGCAATGGCGGTTATGTTCGAGGACTATCCCGAAGAGATTTTTATCGCCAGAAAGGACAGCCCTCTGATTGTGGGAATTACTGGCGACGAAACTTTTCTCGCTTCGGACGTGCCCGCAATTCTCAAATACACGCGCAACATCTACTACGTTGACAATATGGAAATAGCCCGCCTCGAAAAGGGCAAGGCAACGTTTTACAACGTAGACAAAAAAGTAATAACCAAAAAGTCGGTTAAAATAGATTGGGACGTGGAAGCGGCTGAAAAGGGCGGTTACGCGCACTTTATGTTAAAGGAGATGCACGAACAGCCCGAGGTAGTGGCAAACACCCTCAACGCGTTTATAAAAAACGGTAAAATAAATTTGTCCGAGGGCGGTCTGACGGACGAGCATTTGAAGTCGATAGGAAACATACAGATTGCCGCGTGCGGCTCGGCTTATCACGTGGGCGTTGCCGCAAAATACGTAATCGAAGACTTGGCGAGAGTGCCCGTAAACGTAGACGTCGCTTCGGAATTCAGGTACAGAAATCCTATTTTCGGCAGTAACGATTTGCTCATAGTAATAAGCCAGTCGGGGGAAACGGCGGATACTCTTGCGGCGCTGCGCGAAGCCAAGGGCCGCGGCGTTAAAACGCTTGCCGTGGTAAACGTGCTCGGCTCATCGATAGCAAGGGAGGCGGACGCCGCCCTGTATACCAAGGCGGGTCCCGAAATATCGGTTGCAACCACCAAGGCGTACAGCGCACAGCTTATAGTCGCCTATCTCGTCGCCGTTCAGCTCGCGTTCGTGCGCGGGACTATCGACGGCGAAAGATATAAAAACCTTATAGC
Source organism: uncultured Christensenella sp. (assembly GCA_910586035.1). GTDB lineage: Bacteria > Bacillota > Clostridia > Christensenellales > Borkfalkiaceae > Coproplasma. Next base: position 145,250 of record CAJUHT010000003.1, on the reverse strand, counting down.
GCAGTTGCAGACTATTCCGGCGGAAATAAAAAAACTGCTTGACTGCGACGAAAAACTCAAATGGTTCGCAACCAAAATTTCCAATAAAAAGGACGTCTTTTTTATCGGCAGGGGCATAGATTACGCAATCTGTCTCGAAGGCAGTTTAAAGTTAAAGGAAATCAGTTATATCCATTCGGAGGCGTACGCGGCGGGCGAACTCAAACACGGCACCATAAGCCTTATAGAGGATGACACGCTTGTGATAGGCGTGGTAACGCAGATGCAACTTGCCGAAAAGTCGGTCAGCAATCTAATCGAGGTGGAGGCGCGCGGCGCCTACATTATGAGCGTTACTGTAAACGGCAACTACGCCATTGAAAAACAGTCAAAGCTGACGTTGTATATTCCCAATATCGACCCGTGTTTTACGGCGAGCCTTGCGGTGATACCTTTACAGCTTTTAAGCTATTACGTAGGCGTTGCAAGGGGGCTCGACGTGGACAAGCCGCGCAACCTCGCAAAGTGCGTAGCCGTGGAATAGTAGCGGGGCAATTGGAAATTTAAGGAAATTTACGGTATGAATACGGAGAGAAAAGTGAAGAAAAGAAGCAGCGACGTAAAGGGCATAGCAATTGTCGCCCTGTTCGATTTTTTGGCGGTAACGCTTGCGTCGCTCATAGCGGTATTGGCGGTGCGTAAACCGCTGTACTGGGATTTGGGCATACTTTGGTGGTATCTTGCCAACGTAGGCGTAAGCTTTGTCTTTTTAATACTTTTCCGCCTGTATTACTTTATGTTCGACACGGTTGGGCTGATAGATACGTTAAAGTTGGTCGGCGCGGCGGCGCTCATATTCGGCACGGGCTGTTCGTACAGCGTGTTTATAATGAAGGGCATTTGGGTGCAGTTCGTTTACGCCATAACGCTGTTCTTCTTCGTTATGGCGATAAGGTATTCGAAGCGCATTTACGTAATGCTCAAATATTCCATTACCCGCAGTAACAAGGGAAAGGTAAGGGCGATGATAGTCGGCGCGGGCAACGCCGGCGCGGCGCTTATCAGGGAGATACAGGCTACCGATAAAATAGAATACAACCCTGTGTGCGTAATCGACGACGACGAGTCAAAGATAGGCAAGCGCATAGGCAATATAAGAATTGTCGGCTCTACCGACGAAATAACAAAATTAGCCGAAAAATACGCAATTGACGAAATACTTATTGCAATGCCTTCGGCTAAAAAGGCGGACATAAAGCGCATTTACAGCATCTGCAAAACTACGCGTTGCAAGGTTAAAACTCTTCCGGGAATTTACCAACTTGTAAGCGGAGAGGTAAGCGTGGGCGCACTGCGCGAAGTGCAGATTACCGACCTTCTGGGCAGGGAGCAGATTAAAGTCAATCTCGACGAGATTATGGGCTATATCGAGGGGCAGACCGTGCTTGTAACGGGCGGCGGCGGTTCGATTGGCAGCGAGCTGTGCAGGCAGATTGCCACGCACAACCCCAAACAGCTGATTATCCTCGATATATACGAAAACAACGCTTACGATATCGAGCAGGAATTAAAGCGCAAATATCCCTCGCTCAATCTGCTCGCGCTGATTGCAAGCATAAGGGATAAGGGCAAAATGGAGGACGTATTCACCAAGTACTCCCCCGACATAGTGTTTAACGCGGCGGCGCACAAGCACGTTCCGCTAATGGAAACAAGCCCCAACGAAGCCGTTAAAAACAACGTGTTCGGCACGCTCAACGTTGCGCGTTGCGCCGATAAATTCGGCGTCAAAGTATTTGTGCAGATTTCAACCGACAAGGCGGTCAATCCTACCAACATTATGGGCGCGACCAAGAGAATCTGCGAAATGATTATTCAGACGATAGGCAGAAACAGCAAAAACACAAAGTTTGTCGCCGTGCGCTTCGGCAACGTGCTCGGCTCCAACGGCTCGGTAATTCCCCTGTTCGAAAGGCAGATTGCCGAAGGCGGTCCCGTAACGGTTACGCATAAGGATATAATCAGGTATTTTATGACCATACCCGAAGCCGTGTCGCTTGTGTTGCAGGCTGGCGCGTACGCGCAGGGCGGACAGATATTCGTGCTCGATATGGGCGAGCCCGTAAAGATTTACGAGCTTGCGTATAACCTTATCAAACTTTCGGGGCTTGAACCCAACGTTGATATAGAAATAAAGTGTACGGGTCTGCGCCCCGGCGAAAAGCTGTACGAAGAGCGGCTTATGGACGAGGAGGGTATGCAGACCACGCCTAACGGTTTAATAAATATAGCCAATCCTATCGCTCTGGACGAAAAGCATTTGTGGGGTAAACTGCAAGAGCTTTACGCGGCGGCGTACGACGAAACCGACCATATGAAAAATCTTGTTGCGGAGCTTGTTACAACGTACAAACCGCAAAATTGACGGCTTATATTTAAGGAGTTGAAATGAAGATTGCTATTGCGGGAACGGGATATGTGGGGTTATCCAACGCAATTTTGCTTGCGCAGAATAATCTTGTGTACGCCGTTGATATTCTTCGTGAAAAAGTAGATAAAATAAATAATAAAATTTCTCCGATAAGCGATAGAGAGATAGAGGAATATCTTAAAAGCAAACAGCTTAACCTTGTCGCTACCACGGATATGGACGAAGCCTATTCCGGCGCGGACTACGTAATAGTAAGCACTCCTACAAATTACGACGACGAGAAGAGCTTTTTCGATACCCGTTCAGTAGAGCAAGCGATAGAAGCGGTATTAAAGGTAAACGACACGGCTACGATAGTTATCAAATCTACCGTGCCCGTAGGATACACCGAGGAAATTGTTAAAAAATTCAATTACCGCAACATAATATTTTCCCCCGAATTTTTAAGGGAAGGCAGGGCGCTGTACGACAATCTCTATCCTTCGAGAATAATAGTCGGCGTCGACCTTTCGGATAAAAGCGTTGTGGCGCGCGCGGAAGAGTTTGCAAATCTCCTTGCGGAAGGCGCGCTGAAAAAGGACGTTAAAAAGCTTTTGGTAAGCCGTACCGAGGCGGAAGCGGTGAAACTCTTTGCAAATACATACCTCGCCCTGCGCGTAGCCTATTTCAACGAGCTTGATACATACTGTCAGCTGAAAGGCTTGAATACGAGAAACATCATCGAGGGTATAGGGTTAGACGCGCGCATAGGCAGTCATTACAACAATCCCTCGTTCGGATACGGCGGGTACTGTTTGCCAAAGGATACCAAACAGTTGAAAGCCAACTATAAGGGCGTGCCCGAAGATATAATAAGCGCAATAATTTCGTCCAACGAAACGAGAAAAGATTTTATTGCCGAACAGGTTTGCAATCTTTTGAAAAACGGTCATAGCAACAGGGTTGTAGGCGTTTACAGACTGACGATGAAAGCCAATTCCGATAATTTCAGGCAGAGCGCAATACAGGGAATAATTTCAAGACTTCTTTCAAAAAACGTTGAAATAATCGTTTACGAGCCGACGTTTGAAAGCCAAAGTTTTATGGGGTGCAGGGTTGTAAACGATTTAAAGGCGTTTAAAGAATTGTCGCAACTGATAATAGCCAACCGATTCGAAGAAGCGTTGGCTGACGTGGGCGAAAAACTGTTTACAAGGGATATCTATTTCAGGGATTAAAAATATAAGGGCGGAAAACCGTGCGTGGTTTCCGCCCTTTGATTATATTATAATCAATTGCGTGTTTTATAGTTGCAATACGCTTTTCAGTGTGATATAATCTGTTAGACTATACTGTATAATCGCTTGAATTATGTGCGTAAGAGAGATAATCAAATGAAAATACCCTTTTCACCGCCCGATATTTCGGAAGCGGAAATTGAAGAAGTAAGCAATGCTTTAAGGTCGGGCTGGATAACGACGGGTCCGAGAACTAAGGAACTTGAAAGGCAAGTCGCCGCTTTTTGCGGGGTAAACCGTGCGGTTTGCCTTAACTCGCAGACGGCTTGCGCGGAAATGGCTTTAAGATTGCTCGGAGTGGGCGAAGGGGACGAGGTTATCACTTCCGCCTACACTTATACGGCTACCGCTTCCGTAATATGCCACGTAGGGGCAAAACCCGTGCTTGTCGATACTCGGCAGGACGGTCTGGAAATGGATTACGCTCAACTCGAAAGGGCTATAACCGATAAGACGAAAGTTATTATCCCCGTTGATATTGCGGGCGTTCCCTGCGATTACGACAGAATTTTTTCGATTGTCAACGGCAAGAAAAATTTGTTCGTTGCCAAAAACGATTTACAAAAATCTTTCGGCAGAATAATCGTGCTTGCGGATACCGCCCACGCCTTCGGTGCGGTTTGGAACGGTAAACCTGTGGGAAGCATAGCCGACTTTTCGGCTTTCTCCTTTCACGCCGTCAAAAATTTTACGACTGCGGAGGGAGGGGCGCTTACCTGGCAGCCGCGCGAGGGGTTGGACGATGAAAAAATTTACCGTAAAATACAGCTGTTTTCTCTGCACGGGCAGTCGAAGGACGCGCTTGCAAAAACGCGTTTGGGTGCTTGGGAATACGATATCGTCGGCACCTGGTTTAAGTGCAATATGACGGATATCGCCGCCGCGTTGGGTCTCGCTCAATTTAAGCGTTATCCCGCAATGCTTAACCGCAGGCGGGCGATAATAGAAAAGTACGACGGCGCTTTCAAAAGCCAAGGAATAAAGACGCTTACGCACTATTGCGAAAATTACCGTTCGTCGGGGCATCTTTACATTACAAGAATTCCTGATATAAACGAAGAAAAGCGCAACGATATCATAGCTAAAATGGCGGAGCGCGGGGTGGCTTGTAACGTTCATTATAAACCGTTGCCTTTGCTTACCGCTTATAAAAATCTCGGCTTTAATATTAAAGATTATCCTAACGCTTATAAAAATTACGAAAACGAAATAACGTTGCCGCTCTATACGTCTTTAACGGACGAACAGATTGAATACGTAATTCAGAGTTACTTGGAAACGGTGAGAGAGTACTTGTAATGCTGATAAAAAAGTGGGAAAAACTTCCCCCTGCAATGCAAAACGAAGCCGTTCGCCCCTACTACGAAAGGCTACGCAAAAAAAATTTCAGCCTGTTTTGGAAAAGGGTTTTCGATATTTTCGTATCCTCGGTTTTACTTGTGCTTTTGTTTCCGTTGTTTGTTATATTGGCAATCGCTATAAAGGCGGATTCCCGCGGACCCGTGTTTTTCAGGCAGGAAAGAGTAACTCAGTACGGTAAAAAATTTCGCATCTTCAAATTCCGCACAATGGTAAACGACGCGGAAAAGGTGGGGGCGCAGGTAACCGTAAACAACGACTGCCGCGTTACGAGAGTGGGCAAGTTGATTAGGAAATGCCGTCTTGACGAGGTTAGCCAGCTTATAGACGTCTGGCGCGGAGCAATGACTTTTGTGGGTACGCGACCGGAAGTAAATAAGTACGTAGAGAAATATACCGACGAGATGCTGGCGACTTTGCTTCTCCCCGCGGGGGTAACCAGCGAAGCGAGTATAAAGTTTAAGGACGAGGAAGAAATTTTGAAGGACGTTGCCAACGTCGACGAAATTTACGTAACGGAAGTTTTGCCTAAGAAAATGGAATACAATTTGCAGGCGGTTAAAAATTACGGATTTTTCCGCGATTTGGGTACAATGTTTAAAACGGTAGGCGCGGTTTTAAAATAACCGGCGGAGGATAAAATGCAAGGCTTGGTTTCTATTATAATGCCAAATTACAATTGCGCCGAATACGTAGAAGAAACTGTAAAGTCCGTACTCGAACAGACGTATTCCGATTGGGAACTTATTTTTGTGGACGACTGCTCCACCGACAACTCGGTTGAAATAGTAAAGTCGTTTGCCGAAAAAGACGGAAGAATAAAGCTGTTTGTAAACGAAAAAAACTCCGGTGCGGCGGCTTGCAGAAACAGGGCTTTAAGAGAGGCAAAGGGCAAGTGGATAGCTTTTTTAGACAGCGACGACGTGTGGGATAAAGGTAAGCTTGAAAAACAAATTGAGTTTATGGGCGCAAACGGTTACGCGTTTTCCTGTACCGATTACCAACACATAGACGAAAAGTCCGCCCCTACGGGAGTGTTGGTTACGGGTCCTAAAAAGGTTACAAGGCATAAAATGTTTAACTACTGCTACCTTGGCTGTCTTACCGTTATGTACGACGCGGAAGCGGTGGGGCTTGTGCAGATACCCGATACCATCGCAAAGCGTAACGACTATGCGCTGTGGCTTAAAGTATGCAAAAAAGCCGTTTGTTACCGATTAAAGGAAACGCTTTCCTATTACCGTATAAGGCGCGGGTCTATTTCGCGGCAAAGTAAACTCAGTTTAATAAAGTACCATTACAGACTGTTCAGAAACAGCGAGGGTATGTGTTCTGTCGCCGCTTTCTTCTACACCTTGAAAAATCTTTTTCACGGCGTTTGGAAAAAAGTCTTGTACGTAAAAAGAATTAAAAAATCAAACGATAAAGCAAGATAAGGAAATTTATATGAAGATAGCTTTAATAGGTATGGTCAGTACCCATATGATGCGTTGGGTAAACGCTTTTGCCGAACGCGGGCACGACGTAACTTTTATTACCTGTAAAGTAGCTACGTCTTCTCAATATACCTATCATCAAAACGTAAAAATCGTTATGTTGCGCTTTGCCGCACCGCTTGGGTATTATCTCAACGCGGGGCAATTGAAGAGAATTATTAAAAAGGGCAAGTTCGACGTTGTAAACGTACACTATGCGAGCGGTTACGGCACGCTTGCCAGAAGGGCAAAACTCAAAGGCGCGCTGTTAAACGTATGGGGAAGCGACGTATACGATTTTCCCTACGAAAGCGCGTTTAAAATGCGCCTTATCAAAAAGAATTTAAATTACTGTAAGTACCTTGCTTCAACAAGCAAATGTATGGCTATGCAGGTTAAAAAACTTGTTGACAGGGAGTGTCGCATAACTCCTTTCGGCGTCGATACACGGGTATTTAAACCTTTAAATATAAAAAAGAGCGGTAAAATAATTTTCGGCACGGTTAAGGCGCTGGCGCCCAAATACGGAATTGCGGATACTATAAACGCGTTTGTTATGCTTGTGCGCAAACTTGAAAGCGAGGGAAAAAAGGAGCTTGCCGACAATCTTTACTACGATATTTACGGCAAAGTATACGACGACGCAACTTATGACGATAAATTGCGTCAACTAATTAAGCAATGCGGTATGGAGGGCAGGATTGCACTGCGCGGCTTTGTTCCCAACGAACAACTGCCCGAAATTTTAAACGGGTTTACGCTATTTAACTGCAACAGTACTTGCGACAGCGAATCTTTCGGGGTTGCGGCGGTGGAAGCTATGGCGTGCGGAATTGCCGTGCAAGTCAGCGACGCGGAGGGCTTTGCCGAAGTTGTGGAAGATAAAGTTACGGGGCTTTTATCGCCTAAGGGCGACGTGGAAGCTATTTGCCAAAATATGTATGAGTTATTGTTAAATACCGATATGAGGGAGGCTATGGGCAAAGCCGGCGTCGAGCGCGTTAAAAAATTGTACGATTGGCAAAGCAACGTAGACGAAATGGAAAAAATTTATACTCAAATCGTAAATGGCGGCGTATAGCTTATAAATGAAAAACAGCAGGCAAGATGTCTGCGCGTTTTTTAATTATAAGGTTTGTCGGTAAAATGAAAAAGGTCAATTATGATAAGTTATATAATCGTAAGTTACAATACTTCCGAATTTACTCAAAATACGGTGGAAACCATAATAAAGAATTGTAGCGATTGCGAAATTATAGTTGTGGATAATAATTCATCGGACAATACCGTAAATGATATTCAAAACAGGTTTGCCGAATTTATAGACAGTAAACTGTTTGTTATCGCGTGTGGTGAAAATAACGGTTTCAGCAAGGGCAACAATATTGGGGCGGAACGCGCCCGCGGCGATTATTTTGTGTTTATCAACCCCGATACGGTGGTCGTAAGCGATATAGGCGCGCAGTTAAAAACAATTGCCGAAACAAAATACAAAAATAAAAAAGTTATTTTATCGCCGCAGATATTAAATCCCGATTATACCGAGCAGCACTGTATGAATTTGTTCCCTTTTGCGGGATTGATGCTCTTTTTCAAAAAGGCGATAAAGCAAATCAACCTTAAAAGCAATAAAAAATATATTAAGTCCGATTGGGTAACGGGAGTTTGCCTTGCAATGACCAAAGAGGTGTACGGGCAATTGAACGGATGGAACGAAGAGTTCGACTTGTATTCCGAAGATTTGGATATATGTTACAGATTAAAGAAAAATCTGCACGGTCAGGCAATAGTGTGCAGACAATTAAAACTGGTGCATTACGGCAATCAAAGCGGGAAAAAAGTATATGCAACAAACTACGCTTCTTATAAAAAGAAAAGTAATTCTTTAAAAAAATTTTTTCTTTTGCATTCAACCGAAAAACGGTTTATAAAATGGTTGAAGTTTTGCAAGAGGTACAACAACAGCGAGGAGCTTGAAAGATACTACGGCGAGTTGACGGGTAAAATAAAAAATGAAGATAGTAAAATTTAAAGGCGGTTTAGGCAATCAGCTGTTTCAGTATGCGTTTGCAAGGCATATTTCAGATATGTTCGGTGAAGAAGTTTTATTTGACAGCCAGACCAATAAAGACAATTTGGAAATAACCCGTCTGTCTGCCGAGTGTAAATTTGCCGACGAAAAAGCCGTTAAAAGAGCGGTTATATTAAAAGGGTTTAGGGTTGCTTCCCGTACTAAGCGGAAAATATTTGCCGCCGTAAACAGTTTTTTCAACCCCAAGTACTTTTTTGAGAAATCGCGCGAAGAAGTAAACGTTTTAAAATTGAAAAACAAAACTTACTTCGACGGTTATTGGCAGTGCCGCAATTATCTTAAAAACAGAAAAGAAGAATTATATCAAGCGTTTAAACCCAAGTCGGGGTTTAGCGAAAAGGCTTTGAAAGATATCGCGTTCGCATCGTCTAAACAGACGGTTTGTCTGGGAATACGCCTTGGCGACTACACTGCGGAAAGCAGGCATTATATGGTATGCGGGGGCGAATATTACAAAAACGCGATAGAGTATTGCCTTAAAAATATAGACAATCCGTTGTTCTATGTGTTTTCAAACGACGTGGACGGAGCAAAAGAAATTATGGCTGAGTTTGACGGAAGGGCGGAAGTTAAATACAGGGAAGAAAGCGACGTGCTTGTAAACTACGAAGAAATGTGGGTAATGGCGGCTTGTAAGCACGCAATTATTCCTAACAGCACATTTCATTGGTGGGCGGCGTATTTAAAGCAAGGCGACGGTAATTTGATAATCGCGCCCAAAACTTGGTTTGGCGACGGTAAAAAAATAGATATTGTTCCCGACGGGTGGGTAACGATTTAGGAGGATATATGAAGAAAGCTTTAATTACGGGCGTTACGGGTCAAGACGGCTCTTACCTTGCGGAATTTTTATTGGAAAAAGGTTATGAAGTGCACGGTATGCTTCGCCGTTCTTCGGTCGATTACAGGGAAAGGATAGCACACCTTGAAGGCGTAAAAAATTTCTACTTGCATTACGGCGATTTGTCTGATTCTTTGAGTCTTGTGGCGCTTATAGGTAAAATTCGTCCCGACGAAATATATAATTTGGCTGCGCAGAGCCACGTGCAGGTAAGCTTTGAAGTGCCCGAATATACTGCGGACGTTGTCGCTACGGGCGTATTAAGGGTGTTGGAAGCCGTAAGGATATGCAATCTTGCGGACAAATGTAAAATATATCAGGCGTCGACTTCCGAATTGTACGGAAAGGTGGAGGAAGTCCCCCAAAGGGAAACGACGCCCTTTCATCCTTACAGTCCTTACGCCGTTGCAAAGCAATACGGTTATTGGATAGTTAAGGAGTACAGGGAAGCGTACGGTATGTTCTGTTGCAGCGGTATACTTTTTAATCACGAATCCGAAAGGCGTGGGGAAACGTTCGTTACAAGAAAAATTACCCTTGCCGCGGCGCGTATAGCGCAGGGCAAACAAGATAAGCTATACCTTGGCAACCTTTCGAGTTTGCGCGATTGGGGTTATGCGAAAGATTACGTTGAATGTATGTGGCTCATTCTTCAAAATAAAAAGCCCGACGACTACGTTATCGCCACGGGTAAGCAGCACAGCGTCCGCGAATTTTGCCAATTGGCTTTCCGTTTTGCGGGCATTGAATTGGAATTTAAAGGACAAGGTCAGGAAGAAAAGGGCGTGGACGTTAAGACGGGTAAGGTTTTGGTTGAAGTCAGTCCGGAATTTTACCGCCCGACCGACGTCGTAAATTTGTGGGGCGACCCTACAAAGGCAAAGACGGAGCTTGGCTGGAATCCCGTTAAGACAAGTTTTGAACAGCTTGTAAAGCTAATGGTAGAAAGCGATATGAAAAAAGTTGCGGCGGAGTAATTAAAAAATGATGGACAAAAATTCAAAGATTTACGTTGCCGGACACAGAGGAATGGTAGGCTCGGCTATTGTGCGCAGGCTTGAAAGCTTTGGTTATACGAATATCATAACCCGTACGCACGAAAGTCTTGATTTGCGCAGACAGGCGGAAGTGGAGGAGTTTTTCGAAGCGGAAAAGCCGGAGTACGTGTTTTTGGCGGCGGCTAAGGTGGGCGGTATCGTTGCAAACAGAGAAGCCCTTGCCGACTTTATGTACGACAATATTACGCTCGAAATGAACGTTATAAATGCCGCTTGGAAAAACGGTTGTAAAAAATTGGAATTTTTGGGTTCGTCCTGCATCTATCCGCGTATGGCGCCTCAACCTATAAGGGAAGAATATTTGCTTACTTCCGAGCTGGAAAGCACAAACGAGGCTTATGCGCTTGCCAAAATTTCGGGACTTAAATATTGCGAGTATCTTAACAGGCAATACGGCGCCGATTATATTTCGGTTATGCCCACAAACCTTTACGGACCAAACGACAATTATCATCCCACGCACAGCCACGTAGTGCCTGCTTTAATCAGAAGATTTCACGAAGCAAAGATACAACGGCTTCCCTTTGTTACCTGTTGGGGCGACGGCAGCCCTTTAAGGGAGTTTATGTACGTTGACGACCTCGCCGATTTGTGCGTGTTTTTAATGAACAATTATAGCGGCAATCAAACTGTAAATGCGGGTACAGGTAAAGAAATATCCATAAAAAAGCTTACCGAACTTGTGGCTGACGTTGTGGGATATAGCGGTGAAATACGTTGGGACGCGTCTAAGCCCAACGGCACGCCGCGCAAGTTGTTAGACGTTTCTAAGGCGGAAAAGCTTGGCTGGAAATATAAAACCGAGCTGAAAGAAGGCTTAAAACTTGCCTACCGTGATTTTTTGGAAAATCCTATGCGTGCGGAAAGATAAGTAAAAAGAGGAACAAATGAATATCGTCTTACTTTCGGGCGGGTCGGGTAAAAGGCTTTGGCCGCTTTCAAACGAAGTCCGCTCCAAACAGTTTATAAAAATTTTTAACGGCGGCAAGCAGTCTATGGTAGAAAGAGTGTATTGCCAAATAAAAAGCGCGGACCCGAACGCCCGTATAACTATCGCCACTTCCAAATCGCAGGTATCTGCAATCCACAACCAACTCGGTAGCGGCGTAGCTATATCTATCGAACCTTGCCGCAGAGATACTTTCCCTGCGATAGTGCTTGCCGCGGCTTATCTTCACGATGTGGAGAAAATCAGTAAGGACGAAGTCATCGTAGTCTGTCCCGTCGACCCGTATGTGGACGACGGATATTTTGAAACGCTTAAAAAATTAGCGTTGCACGCCGCAAATGCAAAAGCAAATATCACGCTTATGGGCATAGAACCGACGTATCCAAGCGAAAAATACGGGTATATAATACCCGAAAACAAGGCTGATATAAGCAAAGTAACCGAGTTTAAAGAAAAGCCCGATAAGGTTACGGCTGAAAGATATATCAGCCGCGGCGCGTTGTGGAACGGCGGCGTTTTTGCGTTCAAATTAGATTATCTGTTGCAAAAATCGTCGGAAATTTTGGGCGTTTGCGATTATTGGCGGCTTTTAAACGGATATGCCGATTTTAAAAAAATATCTTTCGATTACGCCGTGGTCGAACGCGAAAAATGTATAGACGTATTGCGCTATAACGGCGAATGGAAGGACTTGGGCACTTGGAATACTCTTACCGAAGTTATGGAGCAGCCCGTAATAGGCAAAGGTATAATGAACGAAAATTGCAAAAACGTGCATATCGTCAACGAAACGGGGATGCCGATTGTAGCTATGGGGCTTAAAGACGTGGTCATATCCGCGTCCCCCGACGGCATTTTGATATCCGACAAGGAACAGTCGAGCTATATTAAGCCTTATGTCGACGGTATAGAACAGCAGATAATGTTTGCCGAAAAGTCCTGGGGAAGTTACAGGGTGCTTGACGCGGACAAGAACAGCCTGACTATAAAAGTAACTCTCAAAGAGGGGTGCGCTATGAACTATCATTCTCACCGTCTGCGCGACGAGGTGTGGGTGGTAATTTCAGGCAAAGGCAGAACGACCGTCGACGGAATGGAGCAGGAAGTTTCTGTCGGCGACGTTATAACCGTTCAGCGCGGTTGCAAGCATAAGATAACCGCTATTACCAATTTACAGCTTGTGGAAGTACAGCTGGGCGAAGAGATAACCGTAGGCGATAAAATAAAGCACGGGGAGAGTGGCGAGCAATGACCGAAAGAGCCGCCCGTCTTTTCAATGAATGGTTGCAGAACGCCGAGGGGTTTTCCAAAGCGCTAAGAGAAATGACGGAAGAGGAAACGGAGGACGCGTTTTACAAGGACATAGAGTTTGGGACGGGCGGATTACGCGGTTTAATGGGCGCCGGTACCAACAGGATAAACTTGTATACCGTGGCGAAAGCTTCGCAGGGGCTTGCCGAGTACGTCAAAAAGAACTCTGCGGACAATAAAAGCGTTGCCGTGGGCTACGATAGCAGATTAAATTCTTACGAATTTGCAAAGGTTGCCTGCGAGGTGTTTGCCGCCAACGCAATTAAAGCGTATATGTATCCGCAACTGATGCCTACGCCCTGCCTTGCCTATGCGGTGCGTAAGTTGAAATGTTTTGCGGGAGTTGTAATTACCGCATCGCATAATCCCGCAGAATATAACGGATATAAAGTTTACAATCAGGACGGCTGTCAGATTACAAACCTGACGGCAAGCGAAATATTTGACGAAATCTCCAAAATAGATATTTTCAAAGACGTTAAGCGCAAGTCTTTTGAAACTGCGGTAAACGACGGTAGCGTGGAGTTTATTGCCGATAGCGTTTACGATAGTTTTATTGCGGAAGTCAAAGCTCACTCTGTTTTCAGCGGTAATGTAAATAGCCGTTTGAAAATCGTTTACACTCCGTTAAACGGCACGGGGTTAAAGCCCGTTTTGCGCGCGCTTGCGGAGAGCGGATTTACGGACGTTACGGTTGTAAAAGAGCAGGAAGCGCCCGACGGTAACTTTCCTACCTGTCGGTATCCCAATCCAGAAATAGAGCAGGCTATGCAATTGGGCTTAGAATATGCCCGAAATAACGGAGCCGACCTGCTTTTGGCGACCGACCCCGATTGCGATAGGTTGGGAGTTGCCGTCAAGGACGGTAAAGGGGGATACAGGCTGCTCAGCGGTAACGAAACGGGTTTTTTGCTTCTCGATTTTATATGTGCGGCGCGTATGGAAAAACAAGATATTCCCAAGGAAGCCGTTATGTATAAGACGATAGTAACGAGCAGTTTGGGCGATAAGATAGCAAAGTCTTACGGAGTAAAAACGGTAAACGTTCTTACGGGTTTTAAATTTATCGGCGAACAAATAGGGTTGCTTGAAAAGGACGGCAAACTCGAAAATTTTATTTTTGCCTTTGAAGAAAGTTTAGGCTATCTTACGGGAGCGTACGTAAGGGATAAAGACGCTGTCGGCGCGGCGCTTTCGGTGTGCGATATGGCGGCGTATTATAAAACGCAGGGAATAACGCTTTATGATAAACTCAACCTTTTGTACGAAAAACACGGTCGTTACGTAAGCACGTTGGAAACGCAAAAGTTCGATGGGGCAAAAGGCTTTGATGAAATGCGCGAGATAATGGACAAATATCGCCGCGCGGTTGAAATAGACGGCAGGAAAATAACGGAAAAAGTCGACTATTTACAGGGTGTGGACGGTTTGCCTAAATCAAACGTTATTAAAATCGTGTTCGAAGACGGAAGCTCTATGGTGGTAAGACCTTCCGGCACAGAGCCGAAATTAAAAATTTACAGGTCGTTTAAGCGCGGTTGAATATGAACGAGCCATTTCTTTTGAAGCCGTTTCCCAAAGACTATCTTTGGGGCGGAAACAGGTTGAACGAAGAGTTCAATAAAAATATAAATGTTTATCCGCTTGCGGAAACCTGGGAGTGCTCTACTCATCCCGATGGGCAAAGTACTTTTGCGGGGCGCGGTCTTGGGGAAATATTGAACGAGCATCCAGAGTATATAGGAAGTCATCCGAACGCGATGGGCGGCAATCTCCCCGTCATAGTTAAATTTATCGATGCAAAGCAAAAACTTTCAGTCCAAGTGCATCCCGACGACGAATATGCGGCGCGCGAGGGACAGCTTGGCAAAACCGAAATGTGGTATGTGCTCGAAGCGGATAAAGGCGCGGAAATAATTTACGGGTTCAACGGAAAAGTAACTGCCGAAGAGGTTAAGCGGGCGGCGGAAGCAGGGGTAATAGAAAATTATCTGAATAAAGTTCCCGTTAAAAAAGGCGATGTGTTTTTTATAGAAGCCGGCACGGTACACGCGCTCGGCGCGGGGTGTCTGGTTGCGGAGATACAGGAAAATTCTAATTTAACTTACAGGATATACGACTACGACCGCATTGACAATAACGGAAAAAAACGTCGGCTTCATTTAAATCAGGCGTTGGAAGTTGCCGATTTTAACGTTAAAAGCGGCTATTTACAGCCTATGCGCGTTTTAAAATATAGGCAGGGCTATGCCGCGGAAAAACTTTGCCGTTGCAAATATTTCGAAGTCGACAGGGTGCTTGTCAATTCAAGCGAGGCTCCTGCGCCGCCTGCGCTTAAAACTTCCGCGCTGTCTTTCAATATCTTGTTGTTTATCGAAGGGGCGGGTTTTCTTGCTTACGGTGAAAAAGAGCTTGCCGTAAAAAAGGGGGACTGCGTATTTGTGCCCGCGGATTGCGTAAAAATAAATTTACGTGGCAGCTTTTGTATGCTTAAAATCAACTGTTGACTTGGAATTTCTTTATATATAATGTTTGAATTTCTTTATATATAATAATGTATAGCTGGGCAAAGCCGTAAAAACGGCTTTGCCCAGCTTTTTTTCGTAAAAATTTTCGTGAAAAAGTCTTTAAAGGCGGCAATGCGGCGTCAAGAGAATAAACTATTTTTCCGATTTAAATCATATAATGGTGCAAAATTAAAAAAACGTTTCATTTTTTGAAAAATTTACACATCAAAGTATTGACATATTTCGAAAATATGATATAATAATTTTCGAAAACAATATGTTTGCGAAAATATTTTTTCGTAACGTGATGTTTTTGGAAGAAAAACAAGGGTATATGGAATAGTTATGAAAGTGAAAAAGTTTTTCGCCGCACTGTGTGTGGCACTTTCTGCGCTGTTGGTTTTCGCCTCCTGCACCAAGAAGGGCGGCGGCTCCAACACTGAGTACGACCTTCCTCTCGAAGAGGGGTACAGACAGCTTACCATTTACTACAACAGGGACGGCGGTTACGATAATTGCGACGTATGGCTTTGGTACGGCGACGTAGAGGGTTCGGGGCACGTTTTCCACCCCTGCGAATACGGCGCAAAGATGGTAGTAAACGTACCCGAGTCCATAACCGAAGTCGGGTTTATAATAAGGTATAACTGTTCGGCGCCCGGCGGCTCCTCTTGGGGCAGTGCGGATAAGGACGGCGATGCCGACCGCAAGGTAAAGCTGGACGACGAGCGCACCGTAATTTACACCAAGGCGGGCGATATAAACAACTATACCAGCACGGACGGCGGAAACACGCTTGAAATTATGCGCTTTATCACGCTTGCGGATATGCAGGATTTGAAACATATCAAAATCTATCCCAGCGACGGCGCTAAAATCGAGGCGGATAAAATAAAGGTAAAGGACGGCGACGGCGAAAGCGTTACCATTTCTTCCGTTTCGAACAACGTAATCACTTTTGCCGCAAACCTCGACCTTTCTAAGGCGTATACGGTGGAAGTGGACGGGCTCGAACCCGTAGGCGCGGTGCCTTTAACGTATTTTTCGAGCGGCGCGTTCAACACGGCGTACCGTTACGACGGAGAGCTGGGCGTAGAGCTTACTCCCGATTCTACAATTTTCCGCCTTTGGGCGCCCACGGCTTCTAACGTGGAAGTAAACCTCTTTAACGAGGGCACGTTCGGCGAATCTTACGACACTATTCCCCTTGTAAGGGGCGAAAAAGGCGTTTGGACTTATACGCACGGCTCCAACCTCAACGGAAAGTACTACACGTACACGGTTACCACCTCGCTCGGCGCGCAGGAGGCGGTCGACCCTTACGCGCGTTCGGCGGGAATGAACGGCAAGAGAGGTATGATTTTAAACCTTGACGAAACAGACCCCGCAGGCTGGACTACGACGCCTTTCAAAAATCCCAACGTGGAAAACTACACCGACGCGCAGATTTGGGAAGTGCATATCCGCGACTTCTCCAACACTATCGAAAGCTCCAAGTATAAGGGCAAATATCTTGCGTTTACCGAAACGGGGCTGACTAACGAAAACGGCATACCCGTGGGGCTCGATTACTTAAAGCAACTCGGCATAACGCACGTGCATTTGCTTCCTTCGTTCGACTATTCTTCGGTTGACGAAAGCAAGTCGGAAGGCTTCAACTGGGGATACGACCCTCAGAACTATAACGTTCCCGAAGGCAGTTACTCCACCGACCCCGACGACGGCGCTAAGCGCGTAAACGAGTACAAGCAAATGGTTAAGGCGTTGCACGACGCGGGCATAAGCGTTGTAATGGACGTCGTTTACAATCACACCTATTCGCTTGAATCCAACTTAAATAAAATCGTTCCCTATTACTATTACCGTTACGGAACGGACGGCACCCCTTCCAACGGCTCGGGTTGCGGCAACGAAACGGCTTCCGAGCGCGCGATGGTGCGTAAGTATATAGTAGATTCCGTCAAATATTGGCAGAGCGAATATAACATCGACGGTTTCCGCTTCGACCTTATGGGCGTTCACGATTTGCAGACTATGCAGCAGGTGGAAAAGGCTGTGCACGCGGTCAATCCGGAAGCGCTCGTATACGGCGAAGGCTGGTTGGGCGGCGGCTCTACGCTTGCGGAAGCACAGCGCGCAACGCTCGCCAATCTTAAAACGTTAAACAAGGGAACTTCGACTGCGGGCGTAAACGGCATTGCAATGTTCAACGACGTACTGCGCGACGGCTTAAAGGGCTCGGTGTTCGATATAGACGATACGGGCTTTGCAACGGGCGCAAAGGCGGGGTACCTCGATAAAGTACTTTTCGGAGTAACGGGTTGCTACAACCTTAAAAACTTCGGCGCGGGCAACGGCTGGGCGGCTTCCAACCCCACGCAGGTTATAAACTACGCTTCCGCGCACGACAACAATACGCTGTGGGACAGAATTTGCCACGTGTACGGAGAGGAAGCTTCAACGCTAAACAAGCGCACGGCAATGAACAGGCTTACCGCGGCGATAGTGCAGACTTCGCTTGGCGTGCCGTTTATGCAGGCGGGCGAGGAAATGCTCCGCGCAAAGAAGAATCCCGACGGAACATACAACGAAAACAGCTATAACTCTTCTGACGAAGTAAACAATATTAAGTGGAATCTTCTTTCGCAAAACAGCGAGCAGTACAAGACGATGCAGTACTATAAGGGGCTTATGGAATTCCGCAAGAACTGCGATACTTTAAGGCTCAACTACGCTGTAAACGAAAAGGAAAACTACAAGCCGGTTTGCGAGCTGGTTAAAAAGGACGGCGCGTTTGTTGCGTTTACTATGCGCAACTTCCAGACGGGTGAAAAACTGCTTATAGTTTACAACGCCAACGAAAACAGCGTAAACTTTGCGCTTCCCGCAGGCAATTGGGACTTGTATATCAACGGCGAGCAGGCGGGCAACACCGTTATAGCCGACGATATCGCGGGCGGCGTAACCCAGAAGATTTCGGGGCTCAGTTGCTACGTGTACAAACTTGACGTAAAGGCATAATTTATAAATCTCACGAGGGGGCGCCCCCTCCGTCGTTTGCCTGCAAACGACGGAGAAAACGCACTAAAAGCAAACTTAAACCCGTAAAGGGAAAGGTAATATAAAATTTTTTGGAGGAAAACAATGAAGGCAAAGAAGGTTACTGCGCTGATTATGTCGGCGGCATTGGCGGTCGGGGGCGTTTCGCTTTTGGCGGCTTGTAAAAAAGACGACAACAACGGTTTCAAAAAGGACACTAACGTTTGGTACGCGGTAGGCGCGGATAAGAAGGGTACGCTCGGCAACGACGTTGTCGGCGGCTGGAAGCCCGGCGTAATAAGGGAAGCGGCAACCTTCAAGCGCGACGAAACGGTTACCAACGAAAACGTATTTACGCTTACTTTGGATATCTATGCCGGCGACGTTGGCAACGGCTATTCGTTTAAGTTCTTGTACAAGACCAGCGCTGACGAGGACGTTAAGGACGACGACCTCTGGGCAAGGCAAATCGGTATCGAAAATATTGCGGGTTACGAGGGCGAAGGCGCAACGGCGGTCGTTAAGCTTGACGGCGTAACAGTATTCACTACGAGCGACGGCTCCAACGCGCACAATATTTCGCTTGTAAAGGGCAACGAGGGCAGGTATAAGTTTACGCTTAAAACTTTCCCCGGCACCGAAAAGCAGCCCGAAATAACCGTAACCAAAGAATCTGCCATAACCGTAACGCACGAAATGTACTTGCAGGGCGATATGAGCGGCTTCGGCGAGGGCGGCGACGCCGACTTCTACGCAATGGACGAGAAAGTCTCCGGCGAAAACGTTACCTGGTCGTATATGCTCGAAGTAACCGACGCAGACCTTAAACGTAACGCCGCGGGCGAATTGGTTGAAGAGGGCGCGACTCACGTAGCCGTAAACGTATTCAACCTTAAAGACAAGAAGTCTTATCACCTTGCTGAAAATACCGACTTCCCCGCAATAGAAATAAGCGGCATCGGAACCGATTATTTCGCTGACAAGGGTACGTTTAACCTCCTTCCCAAGGGCAGATACTCCATAGAGTACAATCAGGCTACCAACGCCGTAACCATAACGGCAGGCACGCACGATATGTATTTCAGGGGCTCGCTTATGAGCTGGGGTACAACTATTACCGAGGAAGACGCTAAGTACAGGCTTACGGAGTCCAAGGACGGTACGTATTGGTCGGGTATAGTAGAAGTTCCCGCAGGTCAAACCGCGGAAGTTAAGCTGTTCAACGCAAAAACCGGTAAATGGTACGGCAACGGCGAGGCAAACTGGCAGTTGACGGAGGGTACTTGGTTCTTCAAGTTTACGCTTGAAGGCGAAGTAACTACTTACGAACAATATAAATATTATGTCGTAGGCACGCTGATGGACGGCACGGAAAAGGTGAACTTTGCTATTAAGCAGGGTTTCAGCCCCGAACTTGTGGCGGGCGAAAACGGTGAATATTCCGTTGAGTTGGAGATAGCCGACGTTTCGGAAGAGTTCGACGCTGCTGGCACTTGGCTTAAACCCAATGTTGCGGCATTGAAAGTTGCTTGGGGTACTCAAATTGGCGGTATTGCCGACAGCGACTGGTTTGGCGCAGAGACTGGCAACGGAAACGTTATGATTTCTGCCGCAGGCACGTATACAATAACCCTTCACGTTGTAAAGGGTGAAGACGGAACTGTAACAAAGCGTTATATAACCGCCGTTCCCAAGGCATAACTTTAAAAAATTCAGGTCGGCGCGGGGAAACCCGCGCCGATTAAATTTGTAACGGAAATTTTTATGAATTTTGTTTTCGATTTGTACGGCACGCTTATAGATATTCATACCGATGAAAGCAACGTAAAATTTCGCGCCGCTGTGCAAAAGTATTTTAAACGGCTAAACCCTCGACTTGGTGATTTCTGGGCGGAGTACGCCGGTCTTTGCGCGCTTGCGGAAACGGGCGAAGAGTTTTGCGAAATAGACCTGTTTGCCGTATTCAAAAAACTTATGGGCGGGGCGGACGACAAAACCGTTTTAAAAGCCGCGACGTATTTCAGAAAAAAATCGCGCCTAAAACTAAAAGTTTACGGCGGAGTAAAAGGGCTTTTAAAAGAATTGCGCTCGCGCGGGGCGGGGGTGTACCTCGTTTCCAACGCGCAAACTTGCTTTACGGTGGAGGAACTTAAAAAGTTAAAGCTTACGCGCTATTTTAACGGCGTAGTCATCTCTTCCGACTTCGGAAAAAAGAAGCCCTCCGTTGAAATCTTTCAATACGCTTTGCAAAAGTTTAAGCTCGACCCGCGCGAAACGGTTTATATCGGCAACGAAATTGCCGCCGACGTATGCGGAGCCAAAGCCGCGGGTATGCGCACGGCGTATATTAAGAGCAATCTTTCGCCTGCGGACGACAGCCTTGCCACCGCGGAGAAGCAAGCCGATTTTGCAACCGACAATTTTTATAAACTATCCCGATTTTTATTGACGGGGTGCGGCGAATGGAAGAAAGATTGACTGTAAACGGCAAAGAGTTCAAGGTTGAAAAACTGCTCGGCAAGGGCAAGGGCGGGTATTCCTATCTTGTCCGTTCGGGCGGTGAAAGGTACGTGCTTAAACAAATTCACCACGAGCCTTGCGCGTACTACAATTTCGGCGATAAGTTAGCCGCCGAAACAAACGATTATAAAAGACTGTGCGCCGCGGGCGTAAAAGTGCCGCGGCTGTTCGAAGCGGACAGGCAAAACGAACGGCTGTTGAAGGAGTACATAGAGGGGGAAACGGTTTTCGAACTCGTAAAGCGGGGCGAAAGCGTTGAATAATACGTTTTAACCGTAAGGGAAACGTGCAAGCGTCTATACGCGCTGAATTTAAATATCGATTACTTCCCTACAAATTTTGTCGTTTCCGCAAACGGACTTTACTATATAGATTATGAATGCAACGATTATTCCGAGGAGTGGAATTTTGAAAATTGGGGAATTAAATATTGGTCTAAGACCCCCGAATTTGTGCGCTACGTAAGAGAGAATAAATAAAAAATACTAACCCCGCCTATGAAAGGCGGGGTTAGTATTTTAAATTGTCAGTTTAATTGTTTTACGCTTCCGCGCTCTATAAGCTTGCAGTCGAGCATAACCTGCTGTGCAACGCGCCCTTCCAACATATCGGCAATCTGTCTGAACGCTTCCTCGCCGAGGCGGTTAAAGTCCTGTTTCATAGTGGTAAGGTCGTAGGAGGTAAACTTCAAAAGGTTTAAATCGTCAAAGCCTATTACCGAAACGTCGTCGGGCACGCTCTTGCCGCACGCTTTAAAGCCGTCTATAAGCCCCATTGCCATTATGTCGGAGCTGGATATAACGGCGGTTACGTCCGTATCGCTGAAATATTCCGCAGCTTCCTCGCCCGAAGTTTTTGTAAAATCGCCGTAGTAAATGTAGTCGTGGTTAAATTCTATACCGCTGCGCGCAAGCCCCGAAATGTATCCCGCAAGGCGTTCTGCGGAAACCTGCGAATCCTTTTCGCCCATTACAAACCCTATTTTTGCGTGCCCCTTTTTTGCCAGATATTTAATCGCCGAAACTATTGCCCCCGTATTTTCGCTCGATACCGAGGCAATCAGCGGCATATCCGAAAAGCGGTTGTCCAACAGCACGAGCGGAACGGTAGTTTGCTTGATTTGCTTGTAAATTCTGCTCTTAAAATTCATTCCCACAATAAACGCCGCGCAAAAATTGTTTTGCACAAGGTAATCGTTAAGGTTAAAGTCGGAGGGCTTAGCCACAACGTAGTCAATCATCACTTCGAAGTTGTTTGCAATTGCAACGTCGGAAAACGAAGCGACAACGTGGTACAAAACGTTGTTGCGCGTGTCGGAGTCAACCCTCTCGTAAATGGCGCAAATGCGCTTTAAAGGCTGTTTTTTTGTTTTGAGGTGATAGCCTACGCTTTCCGCGTATTCCCGTATCTTGGCTTTCGTGTCATCCGCAATATCGGTAGCGTCGTTAAGAGCTTTCGAAACGGTGCTTATAGATACGTTAAGCGCCTCCGAAATTTCTTTTATCGTCATCGGTATGCCTCCTTTAAATAGGGCTGAATAAATTATACCCTAACCGCCGAAGTTCGTCAAGTCGGTTTATATCCCTTTGAATGAAAAAAATATTCATTATTTGTAAATAATTTCACACTTTTCTATTGACATTTGCGAAAACTATGGTATAATATTTTCGAAAATAATTAAATAGTTTTCGCGCGGGTTATTCGTGCGTCAGGATAATGAAAAATATAAGGAATTACGGCGTACTGCTTCCCGTATCGGCTCTTCCGTCGGGCGAGGGCATAGGAACGCTGGGCAAAGAAGCGTATAATTTCATAGATTTTTTGCACGGAGCAGGCGGCAGGGTGTGGCAGGTTTTGCCTTTAAATCCCACCAATTACGGCGACAGTCCTTATCAGTCCTGTTCGGCGGACGCGCTCAACTATTATTTTATCGACCTTGAATTTTTGGTTGAAGATGGGCTGCTCGAAAGGGGCGAGGTTGACCTTGCAAAACTTTGCGATTGCGCCCGCCGCGTAAACTACGGCAAACAGTTTTCGGAAAAAATTTCCCTGCTTGCAAAGGCTTTTGCCCGCTTTGACGGCGGCAAGGACTTTTGCGACTTTTTAGAGAGGGGAGAGTATAACGATTTCGCCGTGTTTATGGCGCTTAAAACGCATTTTAACCACGTTGCTTGGACGGAGTGGGCGCCAGAATACAGAAAGTACGGCAGTCGGGCGGTTGAAAAATTCTGTAAAGAAAATCAACGCAAAATACTTTTCTGGCAATTTACCCAGTATATATTTTTAAAACAGTGGCAAAAGCTGAAAGAGTACGCCAATCAGCGCGGCGTTTCGCTTATGGGCGATATTCCGTTGTACATAGCTTACGACAGCGCGGAAGTGTGGAAGTACGGCGACAAGCTTTTCAAAATGGATGGCGAGCGCAAAATGAGCGTTGTTGCCGGCTGTCCTCCCGACGACTTTACAGCCGACGGTCAGCTTTGGGGCAATCCCGTTTACGATTGGAATAAGATGAGCGCCGACGGTTATTCCTGGTGGAAATCGAGGATACGCAGGTGTTTCGAGTTTTTCGATATTCTCCGCATAGACCATTTCCGCGGGTTTGACAGGTATTGGGAAGTACCCGCCAAAGACAAAACGGCGCGCGGCGGACGGTGGGCGGACGGACCCAAAGAGAAACTGTTTGAAAGCATTTTAGATTATAATATAGTGGCGGAAGATTTAGGCGTTATAGACGACGGCGTGCGTTCTCTTATGGAAAACGTAGGCTATCCGGGAATGAAAATTATGGAATTTGCTTTCGACGGCAATCCCGAAAACGAGCACAAACCTTCCAACCACACTCAAAACTTCGTATGCTACACGGGCACGCACGACAATATGCCGCTGAGGCAGTGTATAGAAGATTTAAGAGGAAAAGATAAAGAAGTATATATAAAAGATTTGCTTAAAGAGTGCGCTGTTTTCGGCGTGGAGGCAAAAGTTTCTTCCGCGGAGGATATATGCCGCACGGTAATAGAGCTGGCGTTTAAGTCCAAGGCTAATACGGTTATAATTCCGCTTTGGGATTTGCTTGCGTTCGGGGGAGAAGCAAGAATAAATTTGCCCTCCACCGTATCGGAGAATAATTGGAGTTGGCGGTTTGTAAGGGAGGACTTTACCGAAGAACTTAAAGACTTTTTAATTAAGGTCGGAGCGGAAACGGAAAGAATTTAAAAATTTTTTTCACCGCATAAAAATTTGCATACACTAAAACCTTTGTTTTTTTCCAAAAACAAAGGGGGGTAGCCCAACGGGCTGCCCCCGTAATAACAATTATCGGTAAAAAAACGGCAAAGCCGTTTGCATACAAAAATTTTTTTAATAGGTAAAGGAGAAAGAAAAATGAAAAAACGCATCGTTTCTTTGGTTGCCGCAAGCGTTTTAACCGTTGGTGCAACGGTTGGTTTGACGGCGTGCAAAAAGACCGACAAAGGAATTACCGTATGGGCTCCCAGCACCCAGCAAACCCTTGTAAGAGAGCTTGTCGAAGAATTCCGCAAGCAGAACCCCGACGTTACCACCAGCATAGACGTGGGCATATGCGGCGAGGGCGAAGCTTATGCCAATCTCAGTAAGGACGTTACAGCCGGCGCCGACGTTTACGGCTTTGCAAACGACCAGCTTATGAACCTTAAAAAGGCGGGCGCGCTTGCTCGTTTAAGCGATTCGGTTGCCGAAAAAGTCAGGGCGGAAAACGTTGCAGGCTCTTTCGAAGCGGGCAAGATTGTCGAAGGCGGCGAAGACCATTACTACGGCTATCCCTATGCGGCGGACAACGGCTTCTTTATGTATTACGACAGTTCGGTAGTTTCCGCAGAACAGGCGAACAAACTCGAAGATATTTTAGAGGCGTGCAAGGCGCAGAAAAAATATTTCCTCTTCAATATGAGTAAGAGCGGTTCCAGCTGGTATCTCGGCTCGTTCTTCTACGGCGCTGGCGGCGACTACACCATAAAGTGGACGGGCACGACAATGGAGTCGGCTAAGTGCGACTTCGACCAGAAGCCCGAAGGTTGCGACTACACGTACGGACAGATTGGCGGCAGGGCGCTTATTGATTTGCGCGCTCACGAATCGTTTGTAAACGCCGATGATACGGTTATTCAGTCGTATGCCGCAAGTAAGAAAATAGGCGCGGTTATTACGGGTACCTGGAACGCGCAGGTGTTGCAGGATTCCTTCGGCGAAGGATATGCCGCAACCAAAATGCCCACCTATCACAGCGAACTGACGGGTAAAGACCATCAGCTTGTACCTTTCGTAGGCTATAAACTGTTCGGCGTAAATCCTTCTTCCAAGCATCTTTCCGAAGCGCACAGGCTTGCCGCGTTCCTTTCGGGCGAGCAGGCGCAGACTGAGAGATTTAAGCTGGGTATAGGACCTTCCAACATAAAAGTTTCGCAGACGGACGCGGTTAAAAGCAACGTTGCGCTCGCCGCGTTCAACTCACAGCTCAGCTTTGCAAAGACGCAGGATTCCCTTCCCAGCAATTATTGGTCGTCGCTCGACTCGTTCGGTGCGGACGTGTTTGCAAAACTCAAATACGAAGGGCTTGACGCTAAACTTAAATCGCTTATCAGCGGTATGAACGGCTAAAACTTAAAAATCTAATTTAACGCACGTTTGGGGCAAGGCTTGCTTTGCCCCAAATTGCGGTAATTTAAAGGAGGGAAATTATGGATAATCTCGTTTCAGCGCTCGATTATCTCAAAATGACGGCGTGGCAGAAATTCTGCTATAAATTCGCCGCTTTTTTCAAGAGCATTCCCGTAGTTTTTCTTAACTTTTTCAGAAAAACCATACCGTCGCTTGCCAAAAGGTTTTGGAATGCCGTTGCAAACTGCGGCATTACGGTTGGGCGCGCGGTAAAGTACGGCGATTGGAAAACGCGTCTTTCGTTTGTGTTTTTCGGGTTTTCCCAGCTTGCCCGCAAGCAGTGGCTCAGGGGTCTGTTGTTTTTGGTTTTCGAAATAGCGTTCATTTTATATATGGCGCTGTTCGGCGGTCAGTATTTAGGGCTTCTCGGTTCGCTCGGACACATTGAAATGGGCGAGTATGAAGACGAGTGGGGCAATATTCTGTATACCGAGGGCGATAACAGCCTTTTGATTTTGCTCTACGGTCTGCTTACGATAATATTTATAATAACGTTCGTATACGCCTGGTACAGAAATATCAAGTCGGCATACTATACCCAGCAGCTTGTAGAAGCGCGCAAGGGCTTGGCAACGGCTAAGGAGGATATGAATGCCTTCCTCAACGAGCAGTATCATAAAACGCTTTTGGGTATTCCTCTTGCGGGACTTACCATTTTTACCATACTGCCCATAATCTTTATGATTTTTCTGGCGTTTACCAACTACGACGAAAATCATATGCCGCCCGCAAAACTCTTCCAATGGATAGGGTGGGATAACTTCGTAAAGGTGTTCGGCGGCAGTTTAGCCGGCGCGGATTCGTTTGGTTACACCTTTGCGCATATCCTTATGTGGACGGTCATATGGGCGTTTTTTGCAACATTCTCCAACTACATTCTGGGAATGATTGTAGCCATTCTCATAAATAAAAAGGGTATCCGCTGTAAAAAGCTGTGGCGTACCGTGCTTGTTATGACCATCGCCGTGCCGCAGTTCGTATCGCTTCTTTTAATGTCGCAGATGCTTGCGGACGAAGGCGCAATCAACAATTTGTTGTTATCCTGGGGCTGGATACGGGAGCCGTTGCCTTTCCTGTCTAACGCAACTTTTGCCAAGGTTACGGTAATAGTCGTAAACATATGGGTCGGCATACCGTACTCTATGCTCATTTGTACGGGTATACTTTTGAACATTCCCGAAGATTTGTACGAATCCGCAAGGATAGACGGCGCGGGTCCCGTAAGGGCGTTTTTCAAGATAACGCTTCCGTATATGATACACGTAACGGCGCCCTATCTCATAACGCAGTTTATAGGCAACCTCAATAACTTCAACGTAATATATCTCCTTACGGGCGGCTTGCCCAGGACTTCCGATTTTACGGGCAACGCAGGCGAAACCGACCTGCTTATAACCTGGCTGTACAAATTGGTTATGGAGAGGCAGGAATACGGTCTGGCTTCCGTTATAAGCATTTTAATGTTTGTAATCACCGCCGTCGTATCCCTGGTTGTCTATAACAAGTCGGGTTCGGTAAAGAACGAGGAGGACTTTATGTAATGGCTAAGAAATATCGCAGTAAAAAAGCCCTTGAAAGGGGTACCAACGCCGTCATATATATTATTTTGACGGTTATGAGCGTTGTATGGCTGTTTCCTTTCTTCTATCTGTTGCTTCAATCGTTCAGGGGTGAGCCTGGTGCGGCTACGCTGTATTTCTGGCCGCACGAATGGACTTTTAACAACTATATAAAGTTGTTTACGGATACCCAAACGTTCAACTTCCCCAAGTGGTACGGCACTACGCTCATTATTTCGGTAGTTGTAACGGTTTTGCAGACGGCTATCGTACTTGTAACAAGTTACGCGCTTTCCCGCTTGCGCTTTAAAATGAGAAAGCCGCTTATGAACCTTATGCTCGTCTTGGGAATGTTCCCCGGCTTTATGTCTATGACGGCTATATACTTCCTGTTAAAGCTTGTCGGGCTGACGCAGGAGATGGGGCTTGTAGGTCTTATTCTCGTATACGTGGCAAGTTCCTGTATGGGATATTACATCTGCAAAGGCTTCTTCGACACTATTCCCAAGTCGCTTGACGAGGCGGCGAGAATAGACGGCGCAAGCCGCCACACGGTGTTTATAAGGGTAATTCTTCCGCTTGCCAAGCCCATTATAATCTACACGGTTTTAACGGCGTTTATGGCGCCTTGGGGCGAGTATATGTTCGCTTCGCTTATGGCGTTCGGCAATCAGGACTACTACAACGTTGCGGTAGGCTTGAAGGATATGCTTAAACAGGAAACTCTGTACCAATATTTCACGAGATTCTGCGCGGCTTCCGTAATTATTTCCGTGCCCATAACGGCTCTGTTCATATGGTTGCAGAAGTATTACGTGCAGGGCGTTACGGGAGGCTCGGTAAAGGGATAAGCTTATGAAAAAGAAATTACTTAAACTAATTTGTCTTGTGGCGGCTTCCGTCTGCGCGCTTACCGCGGCGTTCGGGTTGCCCGCGTGCAAGAAAAGCAGTCGTCCCGTAGTACTTTTAGAAGAGAACATAATCGAAGACAAGTACGACAACTATTACGAAATTTTCGTTTACTCTTTCTGCGATTCCGACGGGGACGGGTACGGCGACTTCAACGGAATAACTTCCAAACTCGATTATATACGCGATATGGGTTACACGGGCATATGGCTTATGCCCATAAATCCCTGTTCGAGTTACCACGGCTACGACGTTACCGACTATTGCGCGGTAAACGACAGGTTCGGAACTATGGAAGATTATAAAAATCTTTTAAGCTCCGCGCACGAAAAGGGCGTAAAGGTAATAATCGATTTGGTTATAAACCACACTTCGTCCCAGCACCCCTGGTTTCAGCAGGCGCTCGGCGGCAACGCTATGTACAAGTCGTACTACAATTTCAGCACGGTTCAGCAGGACGGGTACAACCAGAAAAACGGACTGTGGTACGAATCCTGGTTCTCTCCCGATATGCCCGATTTGAATTTAAAGAGCAATCTTGTCCGCGGCGAGCTGGAAAAAATTATTAAATTCTGGCTGGAAATGGGCACGGACGGCTTCCGCCTTGACGGATGTAAATTCTATTATCCATCTATGGACGACAGCGTTGAATTCTGCAAATGGATACAGGATACGGCTGAAAAGTACAACGAAAACGCGTACATCGTAGGGGAAATGTGGTCGGGCAGGTCGGATATAGAAAGTTATTACGCCAGCGGCGTAGACAGCTTCTTCTATTTCGATACGGCAGGCAACGTAAGGGACGCAATCAACACCAATTCCGCCGACGAAATTTGGGTGGGTATGAAGAAGTGCGCCGAAACTTCGGGCGAGTATATATCCGCGCCTTTCCTTTCCAATCACGATAACGGAGTGGGCAGGTTTGCAGGCAGGGTTTCCCGCAACGAAGATAAAATAAAATTCGGCTACGGGCTTATGTCTATGTATTCGGGCTGTACGTTTACCTACTACGGCGATGAAATAGGTATGGTAAACAGAAATCCCCAAAGCGACCCCGATTTAAGGGTGAGTATGCGCTGGGACAATGCAGGTTCTAACGCAACGACGCCCCCTCCCGGAGCGCAGGAACCCGAATATGTGTTTGACGGCGTAAAGGAACAGCTTGCCGACGGCGATTCCATAATCAACTATTACAAGACGTGCAACAACGCGCGCAACGCTTTTCCCGCTCTTATGCGCGGCACGGCTGAAAGGTTGCCCGGCGGCGACGAAAGCGTGCTTATAATCAAAAAGACTTATAACGGTGAAGCGATAACGGTGGTTATAAATCTCGCCGAAAGCTCAAAAACCGTAAACAACGTAGAAGGCACGCTTGCGCAGAGCATTTGCGTCAGCGGAAATGTGGGAAGAAGCGGAAACTCGCTTTCTATGCCCAAGTACTCGATAGCTATATTAACTTAAAAAAGGGGAAGAATTATGGCAGGATTAAGTCTTAAACATATATATAAGGTGTATCCCAACGGCACGAAAGCCGTAAACGATTTCAATATGGAAATCGCGGACAAGGAATTTATAGTTTTCGTAGGTCCCTCCGGTTGCGGTAAGTCAACCACGCTCAGAATGATAGCGGGGCTGGAAGACATAAGCGCGGGCGAGCTGACCATAGGCGAAAACGTGGTAAACGATATGGAACCCAAGGACAGGGATATAGCAATGGTTTTCCAGAACTATGCTCTCTACCCCCATATGACGGTTTTCGACAACGTTGCGTTCGGCTTGAAAATAAGGAAAATTCCCGACGTTAAGAGGGATAAGCAGGGCAACCCCGTACTCGATAAAAACGGCAAAGAAATTCCCGTAATGCGCCACTACAACAAGGACGAAATAAACCAAAAGGTGCTCGAAGCGGCGGATATACTCGGAATAACCGAATACCTTGCCAAAAAACCCAAAGAGATGTCTGGCGGTCAGAGACAGAGGGTTTCTTTGGGGCGCGCCATTGTCCGCGAACCCAAGGTAATGCTTTTGGACGAGCCGCTTTCCAACCTCGACGCCAAGCTGAGAACACAGATGCGCAGCGAAATTTCAAAGCTTCATTCCAAACTGCAAACGACTTTCATATACGTTACGCACGACCAAATCGAAGCTATGACTATGGGTACGCGCATCGTCGTTATGAAGGACGGCTTCGTACAGCAAATCGACACGCCCAAAAACCTGTATAATTATCCCGGCAATAAATTTGTCGCAGGCTTTATAGGCACGCCGCAGATGAACTTTTTCGAGGGCACTCTGCTTAAAAAGGGCGAAGAGGTGGAAATAAACTTCGAGTATTCCGAAGCGAAAATAAAAGTCCCCTATTCTATGCTGTACAAGGCAAGACCCGCCTACCTCAACGGCAAAACCAAGGTGTTTATAGGTCTGCGCGCGGAGGACATTTCTATCGACCCCGCGGTGGTAAAGGACAGCAAAACTACCATTAAGGTTAAAGTGTCGCATAGGGAAGAATTGGGCAACCAGACGCTCATATACGGCGACATAAATATGGACGGCGACGGTTACACGGAAAGCTCCACGCGCATAATTATAGAAACAAAGGGCGCAACAGATTTTGCTTCGGGCGATATCGTCGAAGCCGCGCTGAATATTAACAAAGTTCATCTGTTCGACAGAGAGAGCGAGTTGAGCATAATTCCCCGCGCGCCCGAGTTTAACTATCTCGACTGTAAAGTCGCTTCGGGTAAACTTTCTTTCCTCGGGGTAAAGCTTGCGCTTCCCCAAGCCATAGAGTGCGCGGACGGCGATTACGAACTGCTCATTCCCACCGACGCGGTGCGCTTCGGCGGTACTGACGCGGAGGTTGAAGTGGTCGGCTGTGAAAACGTAAACGGCAAAACCGTCGTTTCTTTCGAGCTTGGCGGCAGAAGATTGTTTGCCTTAACCGACGGCGAAGTTGCAAACGGAAAGACGGGAATAGAAATAGACCTCAAAAAGCTTTCGTTTGTATCACAGGGTGAAACGGTTGTTGAAAGTATGCCCGAAGTTATAAGAATGGAAGGCGTGCTCGTAAAGGAAAAAGCCGTTATAGAAACGCAGGAAAACGGCAAAACGGTTAAAAAGAACGGCATTAAGTTTATGCTTGACGTGGAGGGATACAAAATTCCCTGTCCCGACAAGACGGTAGATAAGCTGATTACCGCCATAGGCGTTAAGAAAGCGTTTACGGAAAAACTTTTATACGAATGCGGACCTTACGACTTGCAGTTTGCTTCGGAGGGCATTTCCACGGATGTTACGGCGGTTGCCGATTACGGAAGGGAAAAATTCGCCGTGTGCAAGCTTGGCGAAAACACCGCTTACGTTTACAGTAAAGACGGCGAAACGGCGGGGCTTAAACTTATGCCCGCAGTGGATAAACTTGCAATTTATCATAAAGAAAAACATATACGCATCATATAATTGTCCGCTGAAAGGCGGCGGTTGAGTTTGATTTTCCTCCTTAATTTATTTTTGGAAGCGGGGAGCGCTGTTCCCCGCTTCCCTTAGGCAAAGAATTAAAAATATTTACGGAAAGGTACTATGAATAAGCAATTGTTTTTACAAAATTTGGCAGATTTAAATACGGAAAACAAGGACGTTATAACGCTCTATAACGAAATTTCCTCTCTCGCAATGAAGTGCGCGGGGGGGATAAGCAACACGGCTAACAAGCGCAACGCCTACTATCTTTCAATGGAGTTTTTGATAGGCAGAAGCTTTTTTAACAACCTTTTAGAGCTTGGCGTGCTAAACGAAACGAAGAGCATACTCGCCGAAAAGGGCGTGGATATAAACGTTTTCGAAGAAATCGAGGACGCGGCTCTCGGCAACGGCGGTTTGGGCAGGCTTGCGGCTTGCTTTTTAGATTCCGCGGCAGGGCTGGGACTGCCCTTGCACGGCTACGGAATCAGGTATAAATACGGTCTTTTCAAGCAGGCGCTCGAAAACGGCTGTCAGGTTGAACTTCCCGACGATTGGCAGAGGTTCGGCGACCCTTGGTCGGTGCGTAGAGAGGACGAGAAGAGGGAAATTAAGTTTGCCGATTACACGGTTACGGCTGTGCCCTACGATATGCCCGTGTTCGGGAAAAGGATAAACCGCCTGCGCCTGTTTCAGGCTGAGGGGAGCGAGCAGGCGGAAAAAATAAGCGAATACCTGTATCCCGCCGACGATACGGAAGAGGGTAAGCTTTTAAGGTTGAGGCAGGAGTATTTCTTTTCCGCGGCGACGGTTGCTGAGCTGTTGGAAAATTACGTAAAACAGCACGGAAGAAACTTCGGCAACTTCCCCAAACTGCACGTTATCCAGTTAAACGATACTCACCCCGTAATTGCAATCGCGGAATTTATACGGTTG
Source organism: uncultured Christensenella sp. (assembly GCA_910586035.1). GTDB lineage: Bacteria > Bacillota > Clostridia > Christensenellales > Borkfalkiaceae > Coproplasma. The sequence continues at coordinate 112,851 of CAJUHT010000003.1, read as the reverse complement.
CTTACGGCTAAATACCGTCAGCCCTTCGCAACGGCGCTTTCGCTTGCAAGGCAGACTTTTGCGTATACCAACCACACCGTTCTACCCGAGGCTTTGGAGTGCTGGCACGAAGATTACGTTAAAAAAATTCTTCCCGATATAGCCGATATTATCGTAAAAATAAATATTTACGCTATGCGCGAGCAGACTGCGGCGGGCTGTACCGAAGAAGAAATTGCAAAGATGGCAATTTACAAGGATAAAACTTTCTTTATGGCAAACCTTGCCGTGTACGTTGCCAAAAGCGTCAACGGCGTGGCAAAACTGCACACCGAAATACTAAAAAACAGCCTATTTGCCACAGCGCACAAAATATATCCGGAAAAGTTGCAGAATAAGACCAACGGCATAACCCACCGCCGCTGGCTGGAATTGTGCAACGGCGAGTTTTCGCAGTTGATTGACCAAACTATCGGCGACGGCTGGCGCGCGGATATTTCCCGCCTTGACGGGCTTAAAAATTACACTGCGGAAACGGTGGAGAAGTTTATTGAAGTAAAGCGTACGAAAAAGCAACAACTTTTAAAGTATATCGCCGAGAAAGAGGGCGTGGTAGTGCCGGATAACTTTTTGGTGTTCGCCCAGGTTAAACGCCTTCACGAATATAAGCGTCAGCTTATGACGGCGTTTGCGGTGCTCGATATTTACTACGGATTGAAGAGCGGAGAAATAAAAGATTTTTATCCTTCCGTGTTCATTTTCGGCGCAAAGAGCGCGCCCGCGTACAAGAGGGCTAAGGCGATAATAAAATTCATAAACGAAATAGCCGCCAAGGTCAACGCCGACGCGCAGACTAACGGACTTTTGAAAGTTGTGTTCGTGCAGAACTACAACGTGTCTTACGCCGAAAAAATAGTAACGGGCGCCGACGTTTCATTGCAGGTTTCCACCGCGGGACTTGAAGCGAGCGGTACGGGCAATATGAAGTTTATGCTCAACGGCGCAGTTACCTGCGGCACTATGGACGGGGCGAATATAGAAATAGTTGAATTTGCGGGCAAGCAGAACAACTACATTTTCGGCGCGGAAGTCGACGAAATAGAACGGCTTAAAAGGGAGGGGTACTCGCCCGCCGCGCTTTTAAACACTCCGCTTTGCTCCCGCGCGGTGGAAGCGCTTGTAAACGGAGAATTTTCCGACGGCGGTACGGGCGGCTTTAAAGAGCTATACGAAAGCCTTATAAACGGCGCAAGCTGGCACGCCCCCGACAACTATTTTGTACTGTACGATTTAAAGAGCTATTTCGAAGCGCTGTTATCAATCAACGCGGACTATAAACAGAAGTTTGCGTTTGCCGAAAAGCAGTTAATTAACGCGGCATCAGCGGCATATTTCTCTTCCGACAGGACCATACGCGAATATGCGGACGACATCTGGAAAATTTAAATAACTTATAAAAAAACAAACCGCCGCTCGGGCTAAATTGCCCGAGCGGAGTTTGTTTAAAAAAATTATAAAAGTGTTACCGTTTAACCATAATAAAATAAACGTCCAAAATTTGAAATTTAATTGCTTTTCTCAATGTGATATAGTATAATTTAAACTGTAATGTTATATTTTGGATGACATTTATTGATATTTTAAACAGAAGAGACGCGAAAATTATGCCTTTAAAACTTATGTACATTACAAATAATCCGAAAGTTGCTCTGATTGCGCAAAAATACGGCGTAAGCAGAATTTGGATTGACCTTGAAACTTTCGGCAAGGAAGAGAGGCAAAAGGGCATAAACTCGGTTAAGTCGCACCACTGTTTAAACGATATAAAAGTTATCGCGCCGCTGCTTAACGAAGCGGAAATGTACGTGCGCGTAAACCCCTGGAACGAAAATTCTGCAAACGAAATAACGCAGGCGATTGATTACGGCGCAAAATACGTTATGCTTCCTATGTGGAAGAGTAAAGAAGAGGTGCAAAACTTTATTGCCGCGGTAGGCGGGCGCGCAAAAGCCGTGCTGTTGCTTGAAACAAAACAGGCGGTAGAATGTTTAGACGAGGTGCTTAAACTCAAAGGCATAGACGAGATTCATATCGGGTTAAACGATTTGCATTTAAGTTACGGGCTTGATTTTATGTTCCAGCCTTTAACGGACGGCACCGTTGAAACGTTATGCGCAAAAATCGGCAATGCGGGCATTCCTTACGGCTTCGGCGGCGTTGCAAAAATAGGCGAGGGGATGTTGCCTGCGGAAAAAATCATTCTCGAACATTACCGCCTCGGGTCAAGCCGCGTAATTCTGTCAAGGAGTTTCTGCGATTGGGAAAAACTTGAATCTATGAGCGAAGTGGAAGAAGTTTTCAGCAGAAATATCAAAGCTTTGAGAGAGTTTGAAGCTTATGCGCAAAATGCCGACGTGGAAACGTTGCGGGAAAATAAAAAGCAGGTGCAAGCTTGCGTTGAAGAAATAGTAAAAGCGATAAAGGCGAGTAACTGATATGGATAGAGAGTATTTGAAAGAGCTGACGGAAAAATTCGGAAACGCATTTTACCTGTTAGACAGCCGTCAATTTGGCAATAATTATACCGAGCTTAAAAAAGCTTTTACGGATATATATCCTAAATTTAATATCGCCTATTCATATAAGACTAACTATACGCCTGCTTTATGCAAAATAGTGGATGTAATGGGCGGATATGCTGAGGTCGTTTCCGATATGGAAATGGAAATCGCCTTGCGCATAGGCGTTAAGCCTGAAAAAATAATCTGGAACGGTCCTTATAAAAATTATGATAAGGTAGAGGAGCTGTTGCTCCTCGGCGGCACCGTCAATCTTGACTCGATTTACGAGGAGGAGCTTTTAAGGCAAATAGCCGAAAGACACCCCGACCATAAGTTAAACGTCGGCATAAGGGTAAATTTCGATATAGACGACGGCAACGTTTCGCGGTTCGGTTTCGACGTGGACGGTGAAGATTTCAAAAGTATATTAAACTTTGTCCGCAATACGCAAAATTTGTATTTGATTGGTATTCAGTGCCATTTTGCTACGCGCAGGCTGGATACCTGGCGCCCCAGGGCGGAGGGGATGTTGGCGCTTTTGGGCAGGCTGAACATCGTTCCCGAACATATAGACCTCGGCGGCGGACTGTTCGGGAAGATGGACGACAGTCTGAAAAAGCAGTTCGATTCCTATATCCCTTCGTATAAGGAGTATGCGGAAGCCGTTGCTCCGTTGTTTGCTGAGCATTTTGCAAACCGTAAGGACAAGCCGACGCTTTTAATCGAGCCGGGCAGCGCTCTTGCCGGCGACTGTATGAAGTTTGTTTCGAAAGTTATCAATATTAAAGAAGTCAGGGGAAAAGCAATAGCTACTTTACTTGGCAGTATCTACAACATAAACCCTACGTTGAACAAAAAAAATCCGCCGATAAGTGTTATTGCAACGGGGGAGAACAAACAGCGCGATTACGTTGACTTGGATTTCGGCGGATTTACCTGCATAGAATCCGATTATTTGTACCGCCATTATAAGGGTAAGCTTGCCAAAGGCGATTTTGTTGTATTCGGAAACGTGGGTTCGTATTCGGTCGTATTAAAGCCGCCGTTTATTCTGCCCAACTTCCCTGTAATAGATATCAGTTGCGGAAGTGCGCAAGTAATAAAGCGCGGCGAAGTGTTCGACGATTTGTTTCACACCTTCACGTTTTAATTTAACCGATAAATATGTTTGTAATCGCAAAGTTTTTTAAAAGAATTTTTGATATTTTTTCCTCGCTGTTTGCAATTTTGTTGCTGTTGCCGCTGTGGATAATAGTTGCAATCGCAATCAAGTGCGATTCCAAAGGACCTGTTTTCTTCAAGCAGGAACGCAGAACGAAGAACGGCAGAGTGTTCAAAATGCTTAAATTCCGTTCGATGGTGGTCGACGCCGAAAAGTCGGGCGCAGGATTGTTCAATTATAAGGACGACCCGCGCGTTACGAAAGTGGGTAGATTTTTGCGCAACAGCAGTATAGACGAGTTGCCGCAACTTTTCAACATCTTTAAGGGCGATATGTCCGTCGTCGGTCCTCGCCCTTGCGTCGTATACGAACTTGGCGATTTCGACACGCTTAACAAAAGGTATAAAAAGCGTTTCGAAATGAAGGCGGGGCTTACGGGGCTTGCACAAGTTAAAGGCAGAAACGATATTAGTTGGGACGAAAAAGTAGAGTACGACAATAAATATATAGACGGCTTTAAAAAATACGGGGTTTTCACCGATATTAAAATCTTGTGGCTGTCGGTAGTTAAAGTGTTTAAAAAAGAAGACATTTACGAAAGTAAAGAGGATGAAAATCTCGACGACGCGGAAGCGGCAAGGCGTGCGGAAGAAGAAATAATAAGAATAGCGCACCTGCCCGACAATGACGCCGAAAATGGAAATAATCAAGTGGAAGTAAAAGAAAATGAAGTTTGACGTGGCAAACAGGTTAATTTGGTTAAAGGGTCAATTGTTGAACGTAAACGACGCTAAAATCAACGTTCTTTCGCCAACTTCCCAATTCGGCTTAAACGTGTTCGAAGGTATTCCCTGTTATTGGAACGAGGCAAAGAAACAGCTTTTTGCGTTCCGTCTTGATGACCATTACAACCGTTTAATGAAGTCGGCGCGGCTTTTACAAATAGACTGCCCTTACACCAAGGAAGAGTTAAAAAAAGCGCTTTACGACGTTGTAAAGGCAAACGAATATTACGAAAATATCTCCGTAAGGCAAACCTTGTTTGTAGACGGTTTCGGCTCCTGGGGGTCGGAGGGTCCGGTGCAGATGTTTGTCGCCCCTATACCCAAAGGTAAAATGAGCAAGGAATACAATAAGGTCGGGCTTAACTGTTGCATAACTTCTTGGAGAAGGATAAGCGAAACGACTTTATCGCCCAGAATCAAGTGCGGGGCAAATTATATCAACAGCAGAATGGGACAGAGGGAAGCGTTAAGAAACGGTTACGATACCTGCATTTTTCTCAACGAGGCGGGAAAAGTTGCGGAAGGACCCGGGTCGTGCCTGTTTATGGTTAAAAACGGCGTGCTTGTTACTCCTATGCTTACCGATAGCGTACTCGAAAGTATTACGAGGGATACGGTAATAAAAATCGCCAGGAAAGTTTTGAAAATCGAAGTTGTTGAACGCAGTATAGACAGAACGGAACTGTATGCCTGCGACGAAGCGTTTCTCTGCGGTTCGGCAATGGAAGTAACGCCTGTTATCTCAGTGGACAGGTATGAGATAGCCAACGGTAAGGCGGGTGAATTAACTGAAAAAATTCACTCGTTATATCTGCAAATCGCCTGCGGCGAAAATAGCAATTTTAAAGATTGGGTAAGCCCTGTGTATTGAGGACTGCGGTGGAAAGTAAAAAATTTTCTGTTTTAATGACAACTTATCGCGGAGAAACGCCCGAATATCTGGACTGCTCTTTAAACAGCCTTTTGGTTTGCCAGACTTGCAAACCCGACCAGCTTGTACTTGTGGTCGACGGACCTATTCCCGACGAACTTGACCGAGTAATTAAAGACTATAAAAACAGATTTACGGATATAATAGACGTTATTTATTCTCCCGTTAATCAGGGGCAAAGCAAAGCTTCGGCGATAGGTTTCGAATATTTGAGAAACGAGCTTTTTGCAAGAATGGATTCCGACGACGTATGTGTGGAAAACAGGTTTGAAAGGCAGCTGCAAATTTTTGAAACGCATAAAGAAGTAAGCGTTGTCGGCGGCTGGATAGCCGAGTTCGATACCGACCCGTCGTCGCCCCACTCTTTAAGGGTGGTGCCCGAACTTCATAATGATATAATAAAAATGTTTCGCAAACGTAACCCCATAAACAATATGACGGTTATGATGACTAAAACCGAAGTTGTCAAAGCGGGAGGGTACGGGCGCGATACGGTAAACGAAGATTATTCTCTCTATGCGCATATGTGGGTAAACGGCTCCGTTTTTTACAATATACAAGACGTGCTGTGTAACGTCCGCGTAGGCAATAATATGGTGGGCAGGCGCAACGATTTCAGAATTTATAAGGATTGGCGAAAAGACCAGAAATATTTAAGGGAGAATAAAAAGCATTCGCGGTTGACGGCATTTATAAGCAATTTTCGGTGTTTCTGTTTTGTGATTACGCCTGTTTGGATAAAAAAACTATTGTATAAATCAGTACTTAGAAAAAAGAACGAAAGCGGCAAAAAATGAAAGAAATAGATTTACGACAACTGAAAAAAATAGAGGCGGAATTGCTTAACGAAGTCGATAAAATCTGCGCGAAAGAAAATTTCAGATATTCTATGGGCGGCGGAACATTGCTCGGCGCCGTACGGCATAAAGGTTTTATTCCTTGGGACGACGATATAGATATAATGATGCCCCGTCCCGATTACGACGCCTTTATCAGTTATTGTTTATCAAACGAAACGCCTTTTAAATTGCGCTGTTGGGAAACGGATAAAACATTTGTCGATTTTTCCGCAAAGTTGTACAATCCGCAAACGGTACTCGAAGATGAAAACGTATTCGGCGGAAGCAGTTTAGGCGTAAGTATAGATATATTTCCAATCGACGGCTTGGGCGATACTTATAAAAAGGCAAAAAAAGCTTTCAATTCTACGCGTTTTAAACGCAATTTGCTAATAGCCGCACAGTGGAAAAAGTTTTTTAAATCAAAAACTCATTCTTGGTATTACGAGCCTTTCAGATTTGCTTTTTTTATTTTAAGCAGGTTAGTAAACAAGAAAAGACTGTTTGATAAAATTCAGAAAAAATATAAAAAAATCGATTTTAACGGCGCTAACTTTGTCGCTGCGGTAGGCGGCGCATATAGGGAAAAAGAGATTTTGCCCAAGGAAGTTTTTACCGACTATATAGACTTGCCGTTTGAAGAATACAGTTTTAAAGCAATAACGGCGTACGATACCTATCTTTCAAGCATATACGGCGATTATATGAAATTACCGCCCGAGGAAAAAAGAGTTTCGCACCATACGTTTAAGGCGTATTATTCGGAGGAATAAGTGTAGTGGATAACGTTGCTGTAATAATGAGCACGTATAACGGCGAAAAATATTTGCGGGAACAGCTTGACAGTATATTGGGTCAGGTAAACGTTTCTGTTACGCTTTACGTCAGGGACGATGGCTCTGTTGACGAAACCAAGCAAATACTTAGCGAATACGCTGAAAATTATGATAACGTTCACGTTGAATTTGCCCAAAACGTCGGCGTGGGCAATTCGTTTATGAACGCCTTGTATGCTACGCCGGATACTTTTGATTATTATGCATTTGCCGACCAGGACGATATATGGCTGGAAAATAAATTGTACGAAGCGGTTAAAACGCTTAAAGATAGCGGTGCAAATCTTTACGTTTCTAATCAAGAGTGTGTGAACGGGGAAGGCAAGTCGCTTGGCTTGCGGTGGTTGCCTGACGACGAAAGGGTATTTCTTAACCCCGAAGGAATTTTGTGTCAAAACGTTCTTTGCGGATGCACAATGGCTTTAACCAAGCAATTTAAGCGGATTATTTGCAAAGAAGACAAAAGACCTGCGCCTGACGTGCTTAATCTCAAAAATCACGACGGGTGGATAGCTTTGGTAGCGGCTATGGGAAAGGGGATTGTCTACGATAATCGTTCGTTTATGAAATACCGTCAGCACGGAGCTAACGTAGTTGGCGCCTATAAGGCAAGTTTCGGCAAGAGATTAAGGGCAAAATTCAGAAAAATCAAGCATAACGAATTGAGAAATTACAGAAGCAAGACTGCGCGGGAATTGTGCCTTAAATGCCCTGAGCTTACCTGTAAATATCCTATTATAGAAATGTGCGCGGGGGCAGATACGCGTAAGGGTAAAAGGCAGATATTAAAAAATCAAAAAGAATTGCGGCGTTACGCTAACGAAGGGCGGTCAAATTTTTGGCTTAAAGTAATTTTCGGTTTGTTTTAATTTAATGGAATAGTTGGGTATAATATGGCTTTTTTGATGTTCGTTATACTTATAATGTTAACGTTAATATCTTATTTTTTAGGGAAACGTAGTTTAATGTCTCCCTGGTTTTTATTATGCTTGATGTTTTTAGCAACTTTTTCTGTGGTTTTAATCAACTACAATAAGTGGGCAGTCAGTATAAACGAATACTTTGTATTGTACGTTACTTCCGCGCTTTTGGCTTTTGGCGGCGGTTGCTTGGTAGTTCAGGCGCTTAAAAGACCTTGCAAAGCGCCTAATAATGTAAATGCGACGGAATTGAGAAAATCTTTTATAATAAAAACAAAATATCCCGTAAATATTTTTTTAGTAATTTCCGCGATATTTACAGGTATTTATATTGTCAAGTTGATTTTGGATGCCGGCATATCGTCGTCTTTTACTTCCATTTTAAGGCGAATATACGAAATGCAAAGCGGAGAACATTATTCTCCCGGTTTTATTTTTAATCAATTCCGCGAAGTGGTTGTGGCAATAGCTTATTTAAACGTATTTAGGTTATTCATTAGGATTTATGCGCGTGAAGACAAAATTAGTATTGTAAAACTAATTGTTCCGGTATTTTTATTTTTAGTCTTAATACTTATATCAACGGAAAGAAATTTATTTTTGCGTTTTGCAATATATACCGTAAGTATTTGGGTTTTTATTTATGGTAAAAATTTGCATTGTAAAAATGCCAATTTAAAGATTGTTATACGCGCCGCTTTATTACTTGCTGTAATAGTTTTAATTTTCTTTTTACTTGGCGTTGCTAAACAGTACAAATCAAGTTTTTTTGACCAATTTAGTATTTACAGTGCCTCGGGACTTAACAACTTTAATGTATGGCTTAAAGATTTCGACGGGCAATTATTATATGGTAAATCAACGTTTACAACCTTTTTGAGTTCTTTAAGCGAGATATTAAGCTTAATAAACGTAAAATTAAATGCAACAGTAAATCAAATAGACCCTTTTATAGATTATGTAACACCTGACGGATACCATTATTACTCGAATATTTTTTCGGCTTTTAAGCCGTATGTTGAAGACTTTGGATATTTAGGCGTTATAGTTTTTCCGTTTACGGTAGGTTTGTTTTATCAATGGCTGTATGTAAAAGCCGAGCGCAAAAATTTTAGTTTGTCTTGGATAATATATTGTATGTTGATTTATTCCGTTATTTATTTTCCTATATTGGAGCAACTTTTTAGAAGATTCCATTTAGGATTTATTTACGAAATTGTTTGGATAACTCTTTTGTATTATCTCGTTTTCGGAAGAAAGAAAAGCAAGGTCGTTAAAGGCAGAACGTCGGCTCAAATTAAAGGCGCGCAATAAGGACGGAAAAGATTATGAACATAGGCGTAATATTTGCGGGCGGCGTGGGTAGCCGTATGCGAAGTAAAGAAATACCCAAACAGTTTTTAAACGTTCACGGCAAACCTATAATAATTCACACTCTCGAACATTTCGAAAAAAATGCGGAAATAAACGCAGTTGTAATTGCGTGCGTGGAGGAGTGGATACCGCATCTTAAAGCTCTTTTGTATAAATACCGCATAGAAAAGGTGAAAAAGATTGTTGCGGGCGGCAAGTCGGGGCAGTTATCTATTTATAACGGGCTTTGTGCCGCTAAGGAAATTGCCGCCGGTGAAAGAGCCGTAGTTTTAATTCACGACGGAGTTCGTCCGCTTATAAACAGTCGGTTACTGTCGCAAAATATAGAGTGCGTAAAAAAGAACGGCTCGGCAATTACCGCGGGAATAGTTAAGGAAACCATAGTTGTCGTCGGCAAAGACGGTATTGTTGAGCAGGTCCCTTCAAGGGTGCAGTCGCGCGTAGCCAAAGCCCCCCAAAGTTTTTGGCTTGACGATATTTTAGGCGCTCACGAAAAGGCGTTGAGCCAGAATATTACGGATACGGTTGATTCCTGTACGCTTATGCAAAAATTCGGCTATAAGCTCTATATGGTAGACGGTCCTTACGAAAATATAAAGATAACTACGCCCGACGATTTTTACTCTATGCGCGCCATACTCGACGCAAAGGAGGACGCGCAAATTTACGGTTTGGAAGAGGGCGACGGTCAATGAATTTAACGGTTTTTGACGGCAAAAAAATTTTAGTAACCGGCGCAGGCGGCTTGCTCGGCAGGGCGCTTGTAAACGCGTTGCTCACTTACGACTCGCAAAATCCTCCGTGCGTTGTTGCGTTGGTAAGAAATATCGAAAAGGCGAAAAAAGTTTTTAATGACTTGCCGCAGGCTCGCTTAAATTTGCTTGTCTGCGATATTTGCGAGTTAGCCGCCGAGGATATGGGGGTTGATTATATAATTCATTGCGCCAGCCATACAGCAAGCAAAGATTTTGTTGCGCGCCCCGTCGAAGTCATTTCAAATTCGATTAACGGCACTAAGCGAGTGTTGGATTTCGCCGTTAAAAACAATGTTGAAAGCGTTGTTTATCTTTCCACTATGGAAGTGTACGGCACGCCCTCAACCGACGAAAAGATTTACGAATCCTCACCTACAAATCTCAATTCTATGAAAGCGCGTTCAAGCTATCCCGAAAGCAAGCGCCTTTGCGAGTGTCTGTGCGCTTCATATTTTTCGGAATACGGCGTGCCCGTAAAAGTTGTGCGCCTTACGCAGACTTTCGGCGAAGGCGTGGAATATGACGACGGCAGACTGTTTGCCGAGCTTGCGCGGTGCGCGCTTGAAAACCGCGATATTGTTTTGAATACCAAGGGCGAAACAAAGAGAAACTATCTCTATATTGGCGACGCGGTGGAAGCTATTTTTACAGTACTTTTAAAGGGCGTTTCAGGCGAGGCGTATAACGCCGCGGACGAACAGACTTATTGTTCGGTTTACGAAATGGCTTGTATGGTGGCGGAAAACTTCGGCAACGGTATACGGGTGCTCATAAACGAAGCGGAGGATATTTCTCGGTTCGGATATGCGCCTAAGCTTAAAATGAATCTTTCCGCGCAAAAATTGCAGGCGTTGGGTTTTACTGCAAAAACTCATTTAAAAGAGTCGTTTGAGAAAATGATTGAATATATGCGGAAGCACAAAAAATAACCTTATGGCGCAGACGATTACTACAAAAAAATTTGCCAAAAACGTCGTTTATTCTATTATAGCGCAAATCATATCTCTTTCCGTAAGCTTTATATTAACGCTTATAGTGCCGCGTTTTATCGACGAGTTGCAGTACGCCAATTGGCAGATGTACGTGTTGTACGTCGGCTACGTGGGCGTTTTGCACTTCGGTCTGTTGGACGGGCTTGTTTTAAGATACTCTAAATACGACTACGAGGAGCTGGACAAGGCAAGGCTCCGCTCGCAGTTTGTAGTGTTGCTCATATTTACAAGCGTAATATCGTTTGCCGCAATAGCCGTTTCGCTGTTTGCATTCGGCGGCGCAAACAAAATTATATTCGTCCTTGTAGCCGTAGGCATAATAACCAAAAATATAGTTACGTACAGCTCCTATATGTTTCAAATCACAAACAGGATAAACAAGTACGTAATACTTACGATTGCCCAGCGGTTGGCTTACGGCGTTTTCGTTATAGTGCTTCTCGCGCTTAAAGTAAACGATTTCTTCTGGTACTGCTTAGCCGATTTGTTCGGCGACGCTGTGGGGATAGTAATAGGCGCCGTATTCAACAGGGGTTTGTTTTTCGGCAAACTAATAGGTCTGAAAGAAACTTTCAAGGAATTGAAGGTGAATGTGCTTGCCGGCATTATCCTTATGATGGCTAACTGGTCGGCAATGCTTATGATAGGCAGTGCAAAAATGCTTATTCAGTGGCATTGGGACAAGCTTGTTTTCGGAAAAGTTTCGTTTGCGTTCAGTGTATCCAACATATTTTTGGTGTTTGTTACGGCAATAAGCGTGGTGCTTTTTCCTTCGTTACAGCGTATTCAGCCTGAAAAACTGCCATCTATGTACAAGAGCATAAGAAACGTGCTTTCACCCGTACTGTTTTTTATGATGCTGTTTTACTTCATCGGCAGTTGGATACTAAATTTATGGTTGCCCAAGTATTCGGAAAGTTTGGTGTATTTGGGAATTTTGCTTCCCATAATCATATTTTCTTCCAAAGTAAGCCTGCTTACAAACAACTATTTAAAGGTGTACCGCAAAGAAAAGCTTATGCTTCTTGCAAACGTAATTTCTATTGCGCTTGGTATAAGCATGTTTGCTCTTTGTGCGTACGTTTTCGATAACCTTACGGCGCTGTTGTGTTGCGTTGTGGGCGTTATTATGTTTAACTCGGTACTTTCCGAAATATTCGTGCTTAAAACTATAAAAGTCAAAATTATAAAAGAGTTTATAGTCGAAGCGGTTATGACGGTGGGTTTTATTCTGTGCGCAAGCCTTTTAAGTTTGTGGATAGGAATGGCGGTATACGCCGCGCTGTTTGCCGCATATTGCCTGTTCAACTATAAGTTGTTTGTTTCGCTCTTTAAAAGAAAAGGCAAAACGGCGGAAGTTGCGCAAACCGAACAGACGATGGCGGAACAAAGCGGAGAGCCGACGAGCGTGCAAGCGGAAGAGCGAGCGCAGGACAAAATTGATAAGGAATTAGACGTATGAAAGGAATAATTTTGGCGGGCGGTTCGGGAACGCGCCTGTACCCGCTTACAAGGGTTACAAGCAAACAGCTTTTGCCCGTGTACGACAAGCCTATGATATATTATCCGCTTTCCTCGCTTATGACGGCGGGAATAAGGGATATACTTATTATATCCACGCCGCAGGACACGCCGAGGTTTAAAGAATTGCTTGGCGACGGAAAGTCTATGGGTATTAGCTTGCAGTATGCCGTACAGCCCTCGCCCGACGGACTTGCGCAGGCGTTTATAATAGGCGAGGAGTTTATCGGCGGCGACAACGTGGCAATGATTTTGGGCGACAACATTTTTTACGGGCACGGCTTTAAAAAAATGCTGTCGGAGGCAAAGAGAAACGCCGAAAACGGCAAAGCGACAATATTCGGCTACGGCGTGAAGGACCCGCAAAGGTTCGGCATAGTAGAGTTTGACGGCGACGGCAAAGTTTTGTCGGTGGAGGAAAAACCCTTAAATCCCAAGTCGAATTACTGTATTACTGGGCTGTATTTCTACGACAACCGCGCGGTAAAATTTGCCAAGGAAATAAAGCCTTCCAAACGCGGGGAATTGGAAATAACCGACCTCAACGCAAGATACCTTGCCGAGGGCGATTTGTCCGTCCAGCTTTTGGACAGGGGGTTTGCCTGGCTGGATACTGGCACAATGGACAGTCTTTTCGAAGCGGCGGAGTTTGTGCGGGTGCTTTCCCAGCGGCAGGCGGTTACCATTTCCGCGCCGGAAGAAATTGCCTACCGCAACGGCTGGATAGACAAAGCTCGACTATTGCAAATTGCCGAAAGTTACGGTAAATCGCCCTACGGCGAACATCTTAAAAAAGTGGCGGAAAGCCGCCTTTAACGGGAGATAAAAAATGACGATTATAGTAACGGGCGGAGCGGGATTTATCGGCTCTAACTTCATTTTCCATATGCTTAAAAAGTATCCCGATTACCGCATAGTATGTCTTGACAGCCTTACTTACGCGGGCAATCTTTCAACGCTTAAAGGCGTTATGGAAAATAAAAATTTCCGCTTTGTTAAGGATGATATCTGCAACCGCGAGGGCGTGTTTGCGCTGTTTGAAGAGGAGCGCCCCGACGCCGTAGTCAATTTTGCGGCGGAGAGCCACGTTGACAGAAGCATAGAAGAACCGCAGATATTTTTGCAGACTAATATTTTGGGTACTGCAACGCTTATGGACGCCTGCCGCGAGTACAAGGTTGGGCGTTATCATCAGGTGTCCACCGACGAGGTGTACGGCGACTTGCCGCTTGACAGACCCGACCTGTTTTTTACCGAAACTACGCCCCTGCACACAAGCAGTCCGTATTCTTCGAGTAAGGCGTCCGCCGACCTGTTGGTGCTGGCGTATCACAGAACGTACGGCTTGCCCGTAACAATCAGCCGCTGTTCCAACAATTACGGACCCTATCATTTCCCCGAAAAACTCATTCCGCTTATGATAGCCAACGCGCTCAACGACAAGTCCCTCCCCGTATACGGCAAGGGAGAAAACGTGCGCGACTGGCTGTACGTTGAGGACCACTGCAAGGCAATTGACCTTATTCTACACAAGGGCAGGGTAGGCGAGGTTTACAACGTAGGCGGGCACAACGAAATGAAAAATATCGACATCGTAAAACTGATATGTAAGGAACTCGGCAAGCCCGAAAGCCTTATAACCTACGTTGTCGACAGAAAAGGGCACGACTTGCGCTACGCAATCGACCCTACCAAAATTCATAACGAGCTCGGTTGGCTGCCCGAAACAAAGTTTGCCGACGGCATAAAAAAGACGATAAAATGGTATCTCGAAAACCGCGAATGGTGGCAGGAAATTATATCGGGCGAATACAAAAACTACTATGAAAGGATGTATAAAAACAGATAATGAAAGTGCTTGTAACGGGCGTTAAAGGTCAGCTTGGGTACGACGTTGTAAACGAGCTTGAACGCCGCGGACATACGGCTTACGGCTTCGATAAAGAGGATATGGACATAACCGAAGCGAAAAGCGTTGCGCGCGTTATGCGGGAAATACAGCCCGAAGCGGTCGTACACTGCGCGGCGTGGACCGCCGTTGACGCGGCGGAGGACAACGGGCAAGCCGTGCGCCTTGTAAACGCCGTCGGCACGGAAAATATTGCGCGGGAATGTAAAAAACTCAACTGCAAGCTATTGTATCTGTCTACCGACTACGTTTTTGACGGCGCGGGTGAAGCGCCCTGGCTTGCAGACTGTAAAGAGTACAAGCCGCTAAACGTTTACGGCAAAACCAAGCTCGAAGGGGAGTTGGCGGTATCTTCGCTACTTGAAAAGTATTTCATTGTGCGAATTGCCTGGGTATTCGGTAAAAACGGAAACAACTTTATAAAGACGATGTTGCGCCTTTCGGAAACACACTCCCAATTGCGGGTGGTAAACGACCAGATTGGCACGCCTACGTACACGTACGACCTTGCGCGTCTGCTTGTTGATATGATTGAAACGGAAAAGTACGGCTATTACCACGCCACCAACGAGGGCGGATATATAAGCTGGTGCGAGTTTGCCAAAGAAATTTTTAAGTGCGCAAACCGCAATGTAAACGTAATACCTGTAACAACCGCAGAGTACGGGCTATCCAAGGCGGCGCGCCCGTTTAACAGCAGGCTTGATAAATCTAAACTGACGGAAAACGGCTTTAAGCCTTTGCCTACTTGGCAGGACGCGCTTGAAAGATATTTAAAGGAATTGGACAATGGGGCAGATTAAAGTAACAAAAAACGTTGGCGGAATAGAGGGCTTGCACATAATAGAGCCCTCAGTGCACGGCGACAGCCGCGGCTATTTTATGGAAACGTACAGCAAGCGCGATATGGAAGAAGCGGGGCTGACTATGAATTTTGTGCAGGACAATCAGTCTATGAGCACAAAGGGAGTGCTTCGCGGTCTGCACTTTCAAAAACGCTACCCGCAAGGCAAGCTTGTGCGCGTAATCAAGGGCGAGGTTTTCGACGTTGCGGTAGATTTGCGCAAGGGCAGTAAAACGTACGGCAAGTGGTACGGCGTTACGCTTACGGAAGAGAACAAAAAGCAGTTTTATATATCCGAGGGATTTGCGCACGGCTTTTTGGTGCTTTCCCAAACGGCGGAATTTTGCTATAAGGTAACCGATTTCTATCACCCCAACGACGAGGGCGGCATAGCTTGGAACGACCCCGAAATAGGCATAGATTGGGGCGTTGTAGGCGAATATAAGGGCAACGCCAATCCAGAGGGGTATACGTTGAAGGACGGCACTCCGCTCAACCTAAGCGAAAAGGACGCAAAGTGGAGCAGTATCGAACGGACTGAATTTTAAGTAAATAATAAAAATGGGCGCCTGCGGTTTAAACCGCGGGCGCCGCTCTTTTTTCAACACCGTGTCCGAAGCGTTGAAATTAAGCGAAAAACTTTTAACAGCCGAAAGTAAAGAGCCGGTTTAAAGGGGTATAATATAGATTTGGAAGGGCAAAAAAATAGCGGGCTGTACTTCATTTGCGAAGTACAGCCCGCTATCTATCGATATTAAATTTACAATTACTTTTTGAAAAAATAATTCTGTTTACTATGTAAATCCGTTTTTTAAGTCAAATGCAAGACTTTGATTATACTTTTTTTAACCATATCTTTTCTCTTCCGAATTAAAATTTATCTTCTTATATACGCAACTATCTGCGGCTCTGTACCATATTAAATGCTTCAAAGCCGCCCTGTTTGATACATTCCGTTGCAATGCACGTTCCGCCAAAAGGATGCCCGTCCGTTTTTATACAACCGCCACAATCTTTTTTCCTGTTACATTCGTTACAACATTCAACACCACAAATTGACGACATAATGGTTTCCTCCGTTAAATTGCTGTTTACCATAATTTCATTATAGCGTAAACGCAATAAAAAAGCGATTACAATTTTCTGCATTTGTTTTATCCATAGCTTAATAACAAGCAATTAATAAGTCTTATGAATTTGCAAACAAATTTTGCTTGCAACCTTTAAAATTTTATAATAAATAATAAAAAATTTTTTATATGTGTCAAAGTTGTCAGGATTATTATGTTATAATACAAAAAATTACAAGAGGAAAAAATAATATGGCTCATATAAAAGACATTATAGGATGTAAAAAAGAAGTAAAAAAATTAGAAAGCATTTGCGATTTTCTTAAAAATACTGATAAATATATTGATTATAACATTAAATTACCAAACAGTCTATTGATTTGCGGAAAGGAAGGCGTTGGCAAAACGTATATTGCCGAAGCTTTGATTGCGGATAGCCAACGGGAAATATTCAATTATAATGGCAACGGCAATAATGTTAAGTTAATAAAAAGTATTTTTAAAAAAGCCAAAAAATCCGCGAATTCAATAATTTTTATAGATGACTTAGACTATATAACGCTTGACGATGATTGTCCCGTTTATGAAAGATTATTTAAAGAATTGGAAAATTGTGAACACTGTCATATTTTTGTGGTTGCAACGGTAATAAATAAAGATAATCTGCCTGATTATTTATTGGAAGAATTCGATAATGATATGGTTATAGAATTAGAGCCGCCACAAATAGATGAAGCGTGTGAAATTTTCAGACCTATCTTTGACGTGAATAAAATAGGTGAAGATTTTAACATAAACGATTTTTGTTGCTTTGCCCAGGATTGGACTTTTTCCGAAGTTGAGGAAGCATTCAATAAAGCCGCGCGATTATCCGTTTATGAAAGAAATGAAAAAATTTCTATGCAAAATTTAATAAAAGCTTCTTTACAGCTAAAAGATTATGAATTAGCCGAAGAGTTTGACGAGGCAACTGCATATCACGAAGCGGGACACGCCGCAGTAAGTTTATTATTGGGTGGCGAAGCGGCGTGTATTGTACTGCATAATACCGATTCGGGATTTTTTAACGAAAAGAAATGCGAAGTAAAAACTTATAAGGATAGAGAACGGAGATATATCGTAAGCGTTGCAGGTAAAGCTTGCGAAGAAATTTTTACGGGCACAAGTTCTATCGGCAGTTTTTCTGATTTGGAAAAAGTGTCGCAGGCAATAGAGGCGGACGTAAAAATTTTAGCTAGTCAGGGCTTTGAATATTTTGATTCAATTGAGTATAACAGCCCTGCATACAACGACGCCCTTGCAAAAAAGGTTCAGGCAGATATACAGAAATATTATGATAAGGCAACAGAGCTAATAATTCAAAACAGACCGCTCATTGAAACTATTGCGGAAAAGCTCAGAGATAAACATTATCTTCTTTATAATGATATATACAAGATTTTTAATGATTATAATTTGTCAATTAAAAAAAATAATAGAAAGGCGGGATAAACTATTCCCGCTTTTCTTTAAAAAAGATAGCAAAATTATAAAATTTCAAATGGTTAAAACACATTTCGATTACTGAAAAAAAATATTGACTTTTAGCAATTGGCGCGTTATCCTTTTTGTGAAGCGCATTATTTAACTTATTGAAAGATAATATCCACATAAGTTGAACGGCATTTTCGGACTACCGTATCGCGGAGTAGTTAGCAATGAATTAAAAATATGGATTGACGAGGGGGTAAATACAAATGAAGAATTTGCATTGGTTGAATTGTGATGAATTTAATAAATTGATTAAAGAAGAGCTGCATTTGGAAAATTGGTTGATTTACGATATGAGTGCCGAAGACAGGGCTAAAATGATAGACTATACTTACAAGTATCAATATCTTAAAAAGCTGGCTGATGAGCAAGAAATAAAAGTACAAACTGCGGAAATAGTTTCCTGGCTCGATACGCTTAACATTATGTACTATGTGCTGGATTATGTTAATCCGGAAATACGTAATGAACTTCAAATTTTGCAGGAGATGGAAATTCCTTTTACGCATAAGAGGGCTGATTACGTATTGGTATATCGCAGAAAAATACTGATAATTGAATTTAGTTTCCAAAAGTTGAACGGACGATATAAATTTGAAGACAAATTGAATCAAGCGGTAGGATATAAGGAATTACTTTCAAATGTTATGCCTCCGCATATAGAAATAGGTACATATACATTTTTAATTGAACCGGAAACTAATAAATCTGGTAATACCATAAAAAAATTTAATAAATATTCAAATGAACAAGAGTTACCGAATAATGAAAAAATACAGGAATTCGGCGGCTACATCAATTTGTTTTTTCAGAAGGACTTCGAAGACGCAATGTACTATCTTGGTTATGTCGACGGGTATGTGGAAAAGATGAATGAGGGCGATTTGGAACGTGATGGCGAAGAGGATAGTTAATTTTAATTTGCTGTATCCGTCTCGCTGTAAGGGGTAAATAATAAAATAAAGAACCGTCGGCTAAGCCGGCGGTTTTTTATTGCGCAAAAACGGGCTCTGCACCTTTCGTTTATCTGCTTTTTTGTTGCGGGCGCATAACAAAAATTTACTTTCACATACTCTTTTTACGGCAATATTTGCCTTAAATAGGAGTTAATTGATGAAAGCAACAGGAATTGTAAGAAGAATTGACGAATTGGGAAGGGTGGTTATTCCCAAGGAAATAAGAAGTACGTTAAGATTAAAGTCGGGCGACCCGTTGGAAATATTTACCGACCGCGACGAGCTTATGCTTAAAAAGTATTCGCCCATTGCCTCGCTTGAAAAATTTTCCGAGGGCACGGCAAAGAGTCTTTCCGAACTTTCGGGGCATCTTGCCATTGTGTGCGATACCGACGAAGTGCTTCACGCGGCGGGAAGCGGCAAAAGGGAAGTTGCGGGCAGAGCCGTTTCCGAAAAGCTCGATAAAATTATGCAGGAGCGCAGAAGTTACATTGCCAACCTTTCCGAGGGCGGCGACATTGTGCCCATTTGCGAGGGCGAGGCAAGCGCCATAACCGCGCAAATCATCGTGCCCATAGTTTCCAACGGCGACTGCCTTGGCGCAGTTGCTCTTGTTTCCACCGAACAGGGCGCAAAGATAGAGGCGGGCGCGTGCAAGCTTGCCCAGCTTTCTGCTACCATTTTAGCAAATCAGTTCGAGTAACCGCAAACTTTTTGGCGGCGGCAGGGCGCGTTTTGCCTGTCAGGCGCGGGGTGTAAGTATGAAAAAGCAAAGCTATTTAAAGGGAGCAGTAATAATTTCCGTCGGCGGTTTTTTATCTAAACTGCTCGGCGCGGTATACCGTATACCCCTCGTTGCCTTTTTGGGCGGCGAGGGTATGGGCATTTACCAGATGGTGTACCCGCTGTACTGCATACTATTAACAGTGTCGGCAAGCGGAATTCCCACGGGTATAGCACGCCTTATATCCTCCGGAGGCAACAGCGGGGCGGAGCACAAGGCGTTTTATCTGTACGGCGGAATAGGGCTTATAGGCTCGCTCTTAATGTTTGTCTTTTCCGCGCCGTTAGCCGCCGCTCAGGGGGAGGCGGAGGTGGCTCTGTGTTGCCGTCTGCTTTCGCCGTCGGTATTTTTCGTGGCGATAATTTCGGTAGTGCGCGGCTACTTTCAGGGCAAGGGCAATATGTACCCCACGGCGTTTACCGAAGTTGCCGAACAAGCCGTTAAAGTCGGCGCGGGCATTGCGCTTGCGGGTTTGTTCCGCGGCAATATTGCGCGCGCAACCGCGGCGGCTGTGCTTGCCGTTACCATAAGCGAGGTTATAACCTGCTGTTTTGCCGCCGCTCTCTATCTGGGCGAAAGAAGCAAGGTAAAACCCCTCTTCCGCAAGGAACAGGTTTCGGCTAAGAGCATTTTTGCGTATACCGTTCCTCTCACGTTTACGGCAATCGCTTTGCCCGCAGGTCAGCTTGCCGAAAGCATCGCAGTGGTGAATATACTGCGCGGTTCGGTAGATAACGCAACGGCGTTGTACGGTATTTTTTCGGGCTGTGCGGTAACTATTATCAATCTGCCCGTTTCCGTAACTTACGGGCTGGCTGCGGCAAGCGTGCCCAACATTTCCCCGCTGGCGGAAGGGGGCGACTTTGTCGGCGCCAAGCGCGAAGCGAGAAAGGCTCTGTTGTATACGGCGGCTATTTCTATTCCGTTTGCAATAGCCCTGTTCGCGTTTGCCCCGCTTGCGGCAAGGGTAATATTTCCCTCGTTGCGCGACGGCGAAAAACAGCTGTTAATCAACCTCGTGCGCATTATGAGCATAAACGCCGTAACTTCCTCGCTCGTGCAAACTTCTTCGGCGTGCTTAACCTCGCTCGGCAGACCTCTTCTCGGCACGGTTACGCAGTGGGTAACGGCAATTATCCGCGTTGCTCTTTCCGCCGCGCTGGTCGCCTTTACGCCGCTGTCGATTGTTGGCGTAGCCGTTTCCGCAAACTGCTGTTATTTTGTTGCGGTCGTCCTCAATTTCTGTTATATTATAATGGTAAAAAACAAGAAGGGGAACGCAGATGCCAATAACGTTGATAGGTTTGGGAGTAAAGGAAGGGGATTTAACCCTGTCGGCTGAGCGCGCGCTGAAAGCGGCGGACAAAATTTTAGCCCGCACTTGCGTAACGGACAGTTTTAAAAGTTTGAAAGATTACGCCGTACAGACTTTGGACGGCGTTTTCGAAAGCTCGCGCAATTTCGATACGCTCAATAAAAACCTTGCCAAAGCCGTGCTTACGGCGGGCAGGGAGTGCAACGTCTGCTACTGCGTGGACGGAGCCGTAAGCGAGGACGAGGCGTGCAAAATAATACTTTCTAAGGCTAAGAACGTAACCGTTTGCGAGGGCGTTTCGCGCATATCCGCAATAAAGACGGCGGCGGGGCTAAAATGCTCGCAGGTTACCTGCCTTTCGGCTTACGGCGTGCGTTCGTTAAAGAGTTGCCGCGCGGCGGTCGTTTACGATATAGACGACGGTTACGCCGCTTCGGAAGTTAAAATTGTGTTGTCCGACCTCTTCGGCGAAGAAACGCAATGCTCCTTTATCCGCGGGCAGAGCGCGCAAAAAATTAAGATTTACGAGCTGGACAGGCAAAAAAATTACGACCTTACCTGCGCCGTAGCCGTTGAAGAGGGCGAATTTTTAAAGAAAGAGAGGTACGATTTTGCCGACCTTGTACATATGGTCGAGCTGCTCCGCGCGCCGGGCGGTTGCCCGTGGGACAGGGCGCAGACAAACGAGAGCATAAAGGGCAACGTGGTGGAGGAAGCCTACGAGCTTGCCGACGCAATAGAGCGGGACGATGACGACGGCATTTTGGAAGAAACGGGCGATATTCTTTTGCAGGCGGCGTTTCACTCGCTGTTAAAGGAAGAGCAGGGCGTTTTCAACGCCACGGACGCGACGACTGCAAACGTTAAAAAACTCATATTCCGCCACTCGCATATCTTCGGCGGCGACAGCGCGGCAAGCGAAAGCGAGGCGTTGGGCGTATGGGATAAAAACAAGCTTAAAGAAAAACATATGACTACGTTCGGCGAAAGCGTTGCCGCCGTGCCTAAAAACTTCCCCGCCTGTATGCGCGCCCAAAAGGTGGGTAAGCGCGCCGCCAAGAGCGGTATGGATTTTCTTTCCCCCGTTTCGGCTTCGGAAAAGCTGTGGGAGGAAGTAAAGGAAATGGTGGAGGCGATGCGAAAGGGCGATAAAAACGCCACTTTCGAGGAGGCGGGCGACGTGCTTTTCGCCGCGGTAAATACCTGCCGCCTTGCGGGTGTCGATTGCGAGGAAGCTCTGCGCGCCGCTACCGAAAAGTTTGTAAAACGCTTTGTCGAATGCGAAAAGCTTATACTTGCAGACGGCAAAAAAATGGACGCTCTCGACGGATTGGAGCTGGACTATTATTGGGTGAAGGCAAAAAATGCGCTTGCACAAAATTGATTTGAACGGGCTTGTGTTGCCAAACAATCTGCTTGTCGCGCCGCTTGCGGGGTATACCAACGCCGTGTTCAGGGAAATGTGCGTTCGCCTCGGCGCGGGGCTAACGTTTACGGAGATGGTAAGCGCAAAGGGGCTGTGCTACAACAGCGAAAATACGCGCGAGTTGTTGAGTACTTTGCAATTGCCCCCCGAATATGGCGCAATTAACGCCGTTCAGCTGTTCGGTTGCGAACCCGAATATATGGAAAGGGCGGCTTGTTGCGAAAATATTGCGCCGTTCGATTTAGTAGATATAAATATGGGCTGCCCCGTGCCCAAGATTTTTAAAAACGGAGAGGGAAGCGCGCTTTTAAACGATATACCGCTTGCGCAAAAATTGGTTAAGGCGGCGGTGAAGAGCGGCAAAAAGGTTACGGTCAAGTTCCGCACGGGCGTTGACGGCGGGCATTTGGTAACGCGCGACTTTGCGGTTGCAATGCGCGACGCGGGCGCGGCAATGCTCACCGTTCACGGGCGTACGCGCGTGCAGATGTACTCGGGCGAAGTAAATTTGAAGGAAATTGCGGCGGCAAAGGCGGCGGTGGATATACCCGTAATTGCCAACGGCGGGGTGTTTAGCGCGGACGATGCGGACAGGCTTTTAAACGAAACGGGCGCGGACGGCGTTATGCTTGCGCGCGGAGCTATGTATAATCCCTTTCTCATTTCCGAGATTAGCGGCGCGGATACGGTGGATAAAAAGCAAGTTATCCGCCGTCAGTTAGACGATACTTTTGCAAACTTCGACAGCCGTTTTGCAACCGTGTATATGCGCAAGATGCTCGCCTTTTACATAAAGGGGCAACCTAATGCGGCGGCAACGCGCGTACGGCTTATGGGCGCGAATTCCAAGCAAGACATAGAAGAAATTTTCAACGGGTTGCAATTCTGATAAAATTCAAATAACCGCGCGGGGCAAATTTTTTATTTGCCCCGCGCGGTTTATACTTTAACTTGTAGAATAACGGCGGCGGTAATATGCCTTATTGCGCGGTTGACACAACATTTTATAATTCGACCGTTTTTTGCATTTTTCGTCAGTCGGCAACGCGCTATAATGCTTGCACGATGCAAGTATATGCGGAATACGCCCTTTTGGAAAATTTCTGTATGGACTTCACCCTGCTGTACGCGGCAAAGGCGGCGGTTAAAAATCCCGCCAAATATCCGCGTATATGTGTAGCTTCCGCGCTTGGCGCGTGCTTTGCCGTAGTGTATCCGCTTATAGGCATAGGCGGGGCAATCGGCATAGTGATAAAGCTGGTTGCGGGCGCGCTTATGTGCGCTGTGGCGGGTAAGTTTCAAACATTTAAGGGATATGTAAAATTTTCCGCCGTGTTTGCGGCGGCTTCGTTCCTTGTTGGCGGCGCGCTGTTGGCATTGTTTTCGCTGGCTGGCGCGGAGTACAGGCAGGGCGGCGGTTTTATAATATCCTCCGTACCCGTGGGCATACCTATGTTCGCGGCGGTTACGGCGGCGATAATAATAAAGCGCGTGCGCAACAAATTTTCCGCGGGCAAGTCTGCGGTTACGGCGTACTGCAAAATTTACAGCGGCAATTCCAGCGCAACCTGCGCGGCGTTTTACGACAGCGGCAATAAGGTGTACTTTAACGGCTCGCCCGTAACGATAGTGCCCGCCTACGTCGCAAAACAACTTACCGACGAAAAGAGCATAAAAAACTACGTTGATATACATACTGTTGCGGGGGCGGGTAAAATCGCCGTGTTTACAGCTGAAAAATTGGAGATAGACGACGGAAAAAATAAATACGAGAGGCGTAACGTAACCATCGGGATATCGCCTCGGCACATAAACAAGATAGTGCTTCATCCAGATTTGTCGGAGGTAAACTGAAATGTTTGAAAAAATCAAAAGCCTGCTCCGCTCCATATTGGGGCTTAACACACTCGACTACATATGCGGAACCGAAGCGTTGCCCCTGCCGCTCTCTTCGGAGGAGGAGAGGCTGAAAATCAGCCTGTTGCAGAGCGGGGACGAGCGCGCCAAGGCGGAGCTTGTAGAGCACAATCTGCGCCTTGTAGTGTACATAGCCAAAAAGTTCGAAGGTACGGGCGCGGACGGCGACGACCTTGTTTCCGTGGGTACTATCGGGCTTATCAAGGCTATCGATTCATTCCGTTCGGATAAAAACATAAAGCTGGCTACTTACGCCTCGCGCTGTATCGAAAACGAAATTTTGATGTATTTGCGCAGGCTCAGCCGTTCCAAGCAGGAGGTTTCCTTCGACGAGCCGCTCAATACCGATTGGGAGGGCAACGAACTGCTTTTATCCGACGTTATGGGGACGGACGCCGACGCGGTGTATTCCGACGTGGAGGGCGGCGTGGAAAGGGAGCTGTTGAAAAAATCGCTTGAAAGGCTTTCTTTGCGCGAACAGAAGATAATGCGGATGCGCTTCGGGCTGGACGGCGGCGACGAAATGACGCAAAAGGACGTTGCAGATAAGCTTGGTATTTCCCAGAGTTATATCTCCCGCCTTGAAAAAAAGATAATAGCAAAACTTAAAAAAGACATATCGCGGCAAATTTGATTGCCCCCGTAATATCCTTCGGCTAACGGCTTTTTTTGTACATATAGGAGGTAAATTATATGTACGATAAAGTCGTTATTTGCGGGGTTGAAACGTCCGGACTTCCCAAGCTTTCCAACAAAGAGCAGGAAGAGTTAATGTTAAAAATAAAGGCGGGCGACAACGACGCGAGGGAAAAATTTATTGTGGGCAATATGCGCCTTGTGCTCTCGCTGGTAAAGCGTTTCTGGTCTAAAAAGGCGAACGCTGACGACGTGTTTCAGGTTGGTTGCGTTGGGCTTATAAAGGCGATTGACAACTTCGATATTTCCGTCGGGGTCAGGTTCTCAACTTACGCCGTACCTATGATTTTGGGCGAAATTAAAAGGTATTTAAGGGACGGAAATTCATTGAGGGTTTCGCGCTCTATACGCGACACCGCGTATAAAGTTTTAAAGGTGCGCGAAAAGCTGGAAGAGGAGTGCGACGAAGTAACTTACGATAAAATTGCCGAGGCTATGAACGTGGCTGTTTCGGAAGTTGCGTACGCTCTCGACGCCATATCCGACCCCGTTTCTCTCTACGACCCCGTATACAACAAGCAGGGCGACACGCTTCTTTTAATGGACCAGATTAGCGACGTGAAGAATAACGACGAGGTGTGGACGGAAAAAGCCGCGCTGTACGAAGCCATTACGCGGCTGGGCGAAAGGGAGCGCAACATTCTGTTTTTAAGGTATTTCGAGGGCAAGACGCAGACGGAAATTTCCGAACAGGTTGGCATATCGCAGGCGCAGGTTTCCCGCCTTGAAAAGAGCGCGTTAAAGCGCATAAAGGCGGACATCTGCTGATTGTTTTAAATAATTATGTTTGCGCGCGGCGGTTTGTTTTAACCGCCGCGCGCCCGTTTTTTTGACAGTTTATTTTGTCGCATTCGGTTACCAAAACTGACAAATTTGGCATATTTTAAATAAAATCTGTAAAATTTGCATAAAAACGGTAAAATTTTGCTGATTCATATGTTTGAAAACATAAAATTCTATGCTATAATTATAACAGTCGGGAGGACGAAATGCTACTTATAGATTGGATTGCCGTGGGCGTTATAGGAGTATCGCTTTTAATCGGCTTGTTGTTGGGCTTCGGAAAGCTGTTAAAAATATTTACCGGCGGAATCGTCGGCATTATAATTTCCATTGTCGTAACGTATTTCTGTTTGGGCATTGTTTCAAGCTGGGGTTTTGTTCAGGATATAATGGCTAAGCTTATAGGCGCAATGCAAAACGCCAACAACGGCATAGTCGATTTCCTCATTAAAATAGGAATCGAAAAAATAATTCTTGCCGTCGGCTTATTCATTATCATTCAGGTTATAAGAATAATACTCGTAAGCATAATAAAGAGCATTGTCGAAATAGACAACGTTGTATTTAAGGTTATAAACAAATTTTTCGGCGTGATATTTATGGTGGGCATAAGCTGTATGGTGGCGCTTATAGTATTCCACGTAATTCAGCTTATAGGCGGCGGCACCCTCGAAAGCGTGCGCTCAGGTATGGAAGGCAGCACGTTTAAAATCGATTGGGTATTCGACCACAACCCCTTGCAGTATATCATACAAAAGGTTGTGCCCCCTACGGCGTTTAATTAAATTAAGTATAAAGTTAGCTGCGGCAGGCAACAATCGGTTGCCTGTCGCATATATTTTTATATGGAAATTTTATTCAGTCAGTTGAAAAAGATGGACGTAGTGTCCGTAACGGACGGAAAAAATCTCGGCAGGGTGTGCGACTTAGCTTTCTACTTCCCCGAGTGCCGCATAAAGGGAATTTACGTAACGGGTTGCAAGGGGTTCAGGTTTTCCAAGGCGGACGTGTTTATCCCCGTTTCCGATATAGTAAAAATAGGGGAGGACGTGGTGCTCGTAAAAACGGGACAGGGTCAGCCGCCAAAGGACGACCGCCCTCCGCAACCGCCCGACTGCCGTCCCCGCCCGTGTCCGCCGCCTTGTCCTCCGCACGGCAGACCGGACTACCCGCGCCCCGACCCGCGCAGGAATTTCGACGATTACGAATAAATAAAAATATAACTACGCCGCAACGCGGCGCAGTTTTCGCTTTTATTCAGTAGATGCTGTTTCCGTAGCAGTCTATCGCCACAACTGCGGGAAAGTCGGTAACTTCGAGTTTGCGCACGGCTTCGGAAAGCAGTTCGGGAAAGGCTATAAGTTTACTGTCTTTAATGGCTTTGCCGTACAGCGCGCCCGCGCCGCCGAACGCCGCAAAGTAAACGCCGCAATTGCGCATAAGCGCCTGCCGCACTTCCTCGCTCATTTCCCCCTTGCCGAGCATTCCGCCAAGACCCGCGTCCAGCAGGGTGGGGGCGTACGCGTCCATTCTTGCCGAAGTGGTAGGTCCGCAACTGCCGCTTGCAAAGTTGGGTTTTGCGGGGCAGGGACCCGCGTAATATATAAACGCGCCGTTCAAATCGAAGGGGAGCGGCTCGCCTTTTGCGAGCATATCAGTCAAGCGTTTATGCGCGCAGTCGCGCGCGGTGTAAATCGTTCCCGAAATCAGCACGCTGTCGCCCGCGCGCAATTTTTTTACGGAGTCTTTATCCAAAGGTAAATTTAATTTCAACATATCTTTTTCCTCGCGCAAATTAAATTACGGCTTTGCCGTATCTCACGCAGTGGCACTGTATGTTTACCGCTACGGGCAAGCCCGCTATGTGGGTGGGCGCCCATTCGCAACTCACGCCGATAGCGGTCGTATCGCCGTGAAAGCCTTGGCAGCCTATGCCCAGCGCGTTTATTCTTTCAAGCGCCGTTTTTTCGATTTCGGCTATTTCCGCTCTTTGGCTGTGCGCGCCCACTTCGCGCGTAAGCGCCTTTTTGGCAAGAAAAGCGCAGGTATCGAACGTGCCGCCGATACCCACACCTACGTATACGGGCGGGCAGGGGCGGGAGCCCGCGTTTTTAACCGTTTGCACTATCGCGTCAATAATTCCTTCAACCCCCTGCGAGGGTTTAAGCATATACGTCGCGCTCATATTTTCGCTTCCGAAGCCCTTGGGCAAAAAAGTAATTTTAACCTGTTCGCCGGCGCATATGTGCGTATGAATTACCGCGGGGGTATTGTCGCCCGTGTTTTGGCGGGTGATGGGGTCGCATACCGATTTGCGGAAATATCCGTCGGCGTACGCGCGGCGCACCGCGCCGTTTACCGCGTCCTCTAACAGCTCGCCCGTAAGAAAAACTTCCTGCCCTATTTCCAGCAGAACGACCGCCATACCCGTGTCCTGACATACGGGCAATCCCTCGGCTTCGGCGGTTTGGCTGTTTAAAATAAGCGTGTTCAGCGCAAATTTTGCCGCGCCCGAAGTTTCGGCGTCGGCGGCGCTTTTTAAGGCGGCTTTACAGTCGGGAGTAAGGCTTATTCCCGCTTTTAGCGCAAGCGAATATACTTTGTCCGCAATTTCTTTTGTGTCGATTTTTCTCATAATATAAATTTTAGTATATTTTCGCGCAAAAGTAAAATAATTTCGTTTACATTACAACCTTAAATAGTGTATAATTATCCGTATGGAAACGTCTACAAACCCGCGGGGCGGGCAAAACAAATACTCGCTTCCTTTGGGGGCGAGGGCTGGCGGACTGTCGTATTCTGCGGCGGTGCTTGCAATGCTTTTAACTTCCGTATTGGCTTCGGGCATAATATTGGTGTTTAAGTTGGAAGGCGATGGTAAAAATTATATAAGTTTTCTCGCTTCTCCGTTGGCAATCGCCGTAGTCTTGGTGCTCGCGCTCACTGTCGCAAAACAGCCCGTAAACAGGCTGTTCCCTTTAAAGACGCACCCCAAGTTTTACGCAATAGGGTTGTTGCTCATTTTCGGCGCTCTCTTTTCGCTCAGCTGGATAAACGGTTATATTATCAAACTTTTCGAGCTTATGGGCTACGTCCCCCAGGAATCGCCCATACCCGACCTTTCGGGCTGGAAGCTTGCGCCCGCGCTGTTTGTTATAGCCGTGTTGCCTGCGGTTATGGAAGAAATTTTATTCCGAGGAATTATCCTGCGCAACGCGGAAACGGAAGTGGGGTCTACGCGCGCCGCGCTCATTACGGGCTTTTGCTTTTCGCTGTATCACGGCTCGGTAGAGCAGACGGTTTATCAATTTTTATTGGGCTGTATGTTCGGCTTTCTCGCCGTGCGTTCACGTTCGATTGGTCCCGTGGTGCTCATACACTTTTTAAACAACGCCGTAATAATAATTTTAACGGCGTGCGGCGTTTTCGACGAAGCCACGGGCGAAATGCTCATACCCCTCGCGGCGGAAATAGCGCTGTTTATAACTTCGGCGGTCAGCTTGGTCGGCGGTCTTGTATGGCTACTTTTAAGCGGACGGCAGGCGGAGAGTTGCGAAAAGGGTAAAGTAAAAACCTTCTTTTTGTGGGCTACGTTCGGTATCGCCGTTATGGGCGTAATGTGGATTGCGGGGCTGTTTTTGTAATGTTAAAGGTTAATATAGTCTGCGTCGGCAAAATCAAGGAGGGCTACTTGCGCGAAGCCTGCGCCGAATACGTAAAGCGGCTTTCCCGCTTTTGCAAAACCGAAATAAGGGAAATTGCCGAGGGTAAAAATTTAAACGAAGAGGCGGAAGGTATACTGCGCGCGGCAAAGGGCTATAAAATTGCGCTGTGCGTGGAGGGGACGGAGCTTTCCAGTCCCGCGCTTGCCGAAAGGTTAAAAGCGCTTACGGACAGGGGGGAAGAAATAACCTTTATAATAGGCTCTTCCTGCGGGCTTGCCGATTGCGTTAAGAGTGCGGCGGACTTAAAACTGTCCTTTTCGCAAATGACTTTTCCTCACCAGCTGATGCGCGTAATTCTCTTGGAGCAGGTTTACCGCTCCTTTATGCTTAATGCGGGAAGCGAATACCACAAATAAATTGTGCGTTAAAACTTCTAATAATTGGCGCGAGCACAGTAAAATATTGTGTGATATACGAGAAAGTTACCAAATTTTACCAACGTTACGCGCTTAAAAAGTGCGTTATAGGCTATACGGCACAGGGAAGAAATATTTACGCCTTTCACGTGGGGAGCGACTACGGCAAACAGTTTATTGCCGTGTACGCCGTTCACGCGAGGGAGTATATAACCGCTCTGCTTGCCCTCAGACATATAAGGGAGGGCGTAAGCGGCGGCGGTTGGATAGTTCCATTGCTAAATCCCGACGGGGTCTGTCTTTGCGAAAACGGCTACCCTATGTGGAAAGCCAACGGGCGGGGTGTAGACTTAAACTGTAATTTTAACGCCTGCTGGGGTACCGGCAGGCTGAACACCCGCCGACGCGGCAGTGAAAACTGCATTGGCGATTGCCCGCACTCGGAGTGCGAAAGCGCGGCTCTCGTCCGCTTTACCGAAAGGATAAAACCAAACGTTACGCTGTCCTTTCACACAAAGGGGGGCGAAATATATTGGGAGTTTAACGGCGCGGGGGACGAGCGCGGCGCGAAAATTATCTCCGACTATACGGGTTACGCCGCAAAAAAAATTACGGGTAGCGCGGGCGGATATAAAGATTGGTGCATACAAAAACTCGGAATACCCGCATATACGGTAGAGTGCGGCGACGATAGGCTTCAACACCCCATAAAAAAGCTTGGAAGCATAAGGGAGTGCTTTGGGCTATTGAAATATTTTACGGAAAAGTATGGAAGAAAAAAATAAATTTATGGTAAGCGCGCTAAAATGCGCGGAAAAAGCGTTGACGGAGGGCGAGGTGCCCATCGGCGCGGTAGTCGTTTTAAACGGCAAAGTTATTGCCCGCGGGCACAACCGCCGCACCAAAAGGCAGATTGCCACCGCGCACGCCGAAATAGAAGCGATAGAAAAGGCGTGCAAAAAATTGAAGAGCTGGCGCATACCCGAATGCGATTTGTACGTAACTTTGGAGCCCTGCCCTATGTGTATGGGCGCGGCTTTAAACGCCCGTATCAAAAAGATTTATTACGGTGCGCCCGAGGATAAGGGGCGTTCGCTTACGGGCGAGCTTGCCAACGCCAACCTTTTAAACCATACGGTAGAAGTCGAGGGGGGCGTAATGGAGGCGGAGTGCCGCGCAATTTTATCGCGTTTCTTTTCGGAAATGCGGTTAAGGGAAAAGAAGTAAAAAGTAAAATCAAAGGCGCGGCGAAAAATTTTTCGCCGCGCCCGTTCTTTATCTTTTAAGGAGTTTAAAATTTTAATAGGATTAGCAAAGTTAAATATTTGGTTTTACTTCCAATCTTTGTCTTTATAAGGCGTGCTTGCCACGCCTTGCTTCTGCAACCGTTCTACTTTTTTATCTAATTTCTTTTTGAATAATTTATGAAACCATTTTTGTTTTCCGAACAGTTTTACGACGGTGGGACTTAATGCATAATAAAATCTTATAAACGCCCGTCCGCGTCGTGTTGCGGCAAGCGTATCGTCGCGGTAGCGGCGAAGCGTCCAAACTTCGGCGCAATCGTAAGAGCCGTAAACGCACGTTGCGACGTAACAGCCGCTTTTTGTGCTTTTTATCGGCGGAGGAGGAATATACGAAGGGTCTTTTTGTTTGATTTTTTCGTTATATCGGTTTATTTTTGTAACATAAGTTTTAAAGTCCCCGTCCTGCGCGTAATAATAAGAATTGGTAGTATTGCATTTTCGCATATAAACTAAAAGCCCGTTTGCTTCTTTAACGCCGCGTTTCCACAGCTCTACTGCAATTTTATTAAATTCTTCGCCGTCGCCGAACGTTTTAGCTATATTATCGCCGCAAGTCCATAGAGTGTTTCGTATGTACGTAGTCCCTCGGCTGGAATGCCTGCCCTCTGCGTTAGTTCTACTGTAATAGTTCTGTATAAATAAATCAAGTCCGGCAACCAATTCGTAAAGTTTTTCGCATTGCTGTCCTTTGTCGGGGAATGCGTTTTTGATTAGTCCGTATACAGGCGTCAGACTTTCATCCAATTTACCGAATGCGCCTTCGGGATATTTTCCAGAATATACTATTGCGCCCGCCAATACCGAATAAAACGCCGCTTCCCAGTCGTCAGGGTTTTCAAGAAGTATCTGCGAATAGTAATTTTCCGCTTTTACATAATCCTTGCTTCCCATCGCGCGGCGGGCAAGAACGTAAAGTTTGTCCGTGCCTTTATGCGTGTGGGGTGCCGCAGTCGTTTCGCCGCCGCTTTTGGCAAGCGCGCCGTCAACAGAATAGCCGCACTCGTTGCAGAATTTTGCGTCGTGCGAAAGTTGCGCGCCGCAGTCGGGACAGGTTTTATACCGGTTAGAGCCCGTTCCGCAGTCGGGGCAGAAGTTCCCTTCAAACTCGCGTCCGCATTTATTACATTTGTGCATTTGTTTTTCCTCCTGTTTTTTGGGCAGAAAAAAAGGCGACCGTTAAGGTCGCCCGCATAAGTACCCTAACGTCGCCAAACAACTCCTGACACGCAAAATACATTGCCGAGAAAGAGAAAAGGGTAAAATATGCCCGATTAGTATCCCCGGTAAAAAATTTGCGCATCGCAGTATTGAGTTGTTTGGCAATAAAAATTCTAACATCTGCGTGAGTAAATGTCAAGCCGCAATTCTCACAAACTTTTCAGTGATAAGTTACTTTTTAACATTTTAAAAGGTATATATTTTACACCGCCGAAAGGTTGACATTGCGCGCCTTACAAAGTAAAATTAAATGCGGCTGATTAGTTTTGATAAAGCGGGGGCGGCAAAGCCCCTTTATAAATACCAATGATTATCGGAGGCAACAAAACCTAATGATTAACCACGGCAACGAAATTAAAATCTTTTCGGGCAACTCCAACCGTCCTTTGGCGGAAAAAATTGCGGCGCATTTAA
Source organism: uncultured Christensenella sp. (assembly GCA_910586035.1). Lineage (GTDB taxonomy): Bacteria > Bacillota > Clostridia > Christensenellales > Borkfalkiaceae > Coproplasma. Next base: position 79,946 of record CAJUHT010000003.1, on the reverse strand, counting down.
ACACATCGCTCGGCGAAATGGAGGTTACGCACTTTTCCGACGGCGAAATTTACGTTCGCTTCGACGAAACGGTGCGCGGAAAAGACGTGTTCCTCGTACAGTCGACAAGCTATCCCGTAAACAACAATCTTATGGAACTGCTTATAATGATTGACGCGGCAAGGCGCGCAAGCGCGGGGCGTATAACTGCGGTTATGCCCTACTTCGGCTATGCAAGGCAGGACAGAAAGGCGCGCTCGCGCGAGCCTATAACGGCAAAACTCGTTGCCAATCTTTTAACTTCGGCAGGCGCGGACAGAATTTTAACTATGGATTTGCACTGCCTGCAAATTCAGGGTTTCTTCGATATTCCTTTGGATAATCTTGTGGGCGGACCTACGCTTTACAACCATTTCAAGCCGAAGGTGGACGAGGACTTCGTAGTCGTTTCCCCCGATATAGGTTCGGTTGGCAGGGCAAGAAAGGTTGCCGCGAGAATGGACGCCAAAATGGCGATTATCGATAAGCGCCGTCCCAAAGCCAACGTTATGGAAGTTATGAATATTATCGGCGACGTCGAGGGCAAAAACTGCCTTATGGTCGACGATATGATTGATACCGCAGGCACAATAGTGCAGGGCGCAAAAGCTTTAAAGGAAGCTGGCGCAAAGGAAATTTACGCCTGCTGTTCGCACGGCGTTCTGTCGGGACCGGCTATCGAGCGGCTCGCCGCTTCGCCCATAACCGAGCTTGCTATGCTCGATACCATAAATATCCCGCAGGAAAAGATGTTGCCCATATTCAAAATGATTTCCACGGCGACTATATTCGCCAACGCAATAGAAAACGTTTATATGGACAGACCTATGTCCAAAATTTACGACTAAAAAAGTAGCGCAAGAACTGATAAAAAAATTTAAGCGTTCTCACACCATAAAGCCACAGGCAATGCTGTGGCTTTAACTTTCAAAAGGGGGGTAATATTATGTTTATAATAGTCGGGCTGGGCAATCCCGAAAGCAAGTACTTTAAAACTTTTCATAATATGGGCTACCTTGCGGTGGGCGACGTAGCAAATATTTTGGGCGTGAAGTTCAAGAAAAAAGAGTGCGAGGCATTGACGGCGGAAGCGCACGTAAACGGCGAAAAAATCATTTTAGCCCAGCCTTTAACCTATATGAACAATTCGGGCAGGGCGGTAAAGCAGTTGCTTGCAAAGTACAAGGCTACGCCCGCGCAACTCGTAGTTTTATACGACGACTACGACATACCAAAGGGCAAAATACGCATACGCCCCAACGGTAGCGCAGGCACGCATAACGGTATGCGCTCTGTAATCGCAGAGATAGGCACCGCGGAGTTTGCGCGTATCCGCATAGGCATACGCGACCAAGAGGTAAATATTCCGATAATAAACTACGTTTTATCCAACGTGAGGGAAGAGGACTACGAGCTGTTTATATCCGCGTGCAACCGCGCGGCGCAAGCGGCGGCGGAACTTGCCAAGGGCGTTCCCTTCGAAAGGGTTATGACTGACTTTAACGGTTGATATTAAAACGTAAAATTCCAATTCCCCGCAACATATGCGGCAATTAACGGTGGGCGGGTGAAAAACTTTTTTACTTTTGAAAACTTAAAGGGAGAATATCCCGCAATAGCCAACGACCTCCGCCTCGGTGCTCCGACGGCGGTTTTCGGCGTTGCCGACAGCCAGAAATATCTTACCGCCGCGGTTATGGAACGCCCCGTTCTGTATATAGCTGCCGACGCGGTTACCGCAGGTAAAGCCTACGCCGCAATAAAAGTGCTGTCGGGCAAAAAGTGTGCCCTGCTTGCCGCCAAGGACGACGTTTTGCTGTATAAAGACGCCGTATCCAAGGACGCTCTTTTCCGCAGAATAGAGGGCATTTGCTCACTGCTTTCGGGCGCGGAGATTATCGTCTGCGACGTGGAGGCGGCGCTTCAACTCGTGCCCGCGGACCTGCCGCGCATAACGATAAAAGCGGGGTGCGACTACGACTATTCCGCCCTGCCCGTCGCGCTTGTCAGTATGGGCTATACCCGCGGCTATTCGGTGGAGAGCAAGGGCGCGTTTGCAGTGCGCGGCGACATTTTAGACGTTTACCCCGTTACCGCCGAAAACCCCGTGCGCATAGATTTCTTCGGCGACACCGCCGAGCGCATCCGCCCATACGACTTTGTAAGCGGCGAAAGACTGGACGATATAAAGTCGGTAACGTTTGCGCCCGCGATTGATTGCGTAATAGAAGAGGGCGAAACAGAGGGGCTTATATCAGAGCTTAACGCAAGTTTGAAAAAGTGCCCCAACGAAAGGGCGTTTAAACGCCTGCACACGATTTGCGGCGAGGTTACGCAAAAACTTTCCCAACGCACGCCGTTTACGGGGCAGGATTTCCTGTTCCCCAAACTCAAATGCGCGCGCACCGTGTTCGACCTTTTGCCCGACGATACTCTTATAATTTTTGATGAGTGCAAGTCGGTAACGGACAGGCTCAACGCCGTTTGCAAGGAGCATTTTGAAAGATATGCCGACCTGTTCGAGGGCGGCGAGGTTTGCTCCTTTTCAAAATTGCAGATGTTGGACGCCGAAGCTTTTCAGGCGGGAATAAAGCGCTTTCTCAACGCGGCGTTGCAGACTTTTACCACGGATATAAAATTTTTCCGTCCGTTAAGGACTTATAACCTCCGTTCGGTGCCGTCGCCCACATATTTAAACAACGTGCCCGCGCTGTGCGAGGATATAAGGCATTGGCTTTCAGGCGGCTACCGCGTGCTCGTTTTTGCCGGCGGCGTGCAGAGGTATGAAAAGCTTGTGGAAGTATTGCACGAGGCATATATAGGGGTAAATCCGCTTCCGTACTCGCTTTCTGCGCTCAAAGACGTCTGCGTAAGCTCGGATACTCTCGACAAGGGTTTTATATTGCACGAGGCTAAACTTGCGGTTATAGGCAGCGGCGATATATTTACCAAGCCCGCGCAAAAGCGCATACGCCGCAGGCGCGGCGATATGTTCTCTGCGCCCGAAATAGGCGACTATGCAGTACACGAAAAGCACGGCGTGGGCAAAATCACGGGCACTAAAAAGATAGAAACGACGGACGGCATTAAGGAGTACGTTTCCATAGAATACCGCGGCGGCGACGTGTTGTACGTGCCCGTCGAGCAGATGGACATACTCTCCAAGTACGTCGGCGACGGCAACCCCACGCTTTCCAAAATAGGCGGGGCGGAGTTCGAGCGGGTAAAGGACAGGGTGCGCGCTTCGATAAAAAAACTCGCCTTCGATTTAAAACTTCTTTATGCGGAAAGGGGTGAAAAGCGCGGCTTTTGCTTTCCGGAAAACGCCGCGATGTTTCAGGAGTTCGAAGAAGCTTTCACGTTCGAGGAAACGCCCGACCAGCTGACCTGTATAGAAGAAATCAGGCGGGATATGTGCTCGGAAAAGGTTATGGACAGATTGCTCTGCGGCGACGTCGGCTACGGCAAGACGGAGGTCGCGCTCCGCGCTATATACCTGTGTGTGCTCGGCGGCAAGCAGGCGGCGCTTATGTGCCCCAGCACGATACTTTCCGAACAGCATTACAACACGGCGTGCGAAAGGTTTAAAGAGTTCGGCGTGCGCGTGGAAAAGCTAAACCGCTTCAAAACGCCAAAACAGCAGGAGCAGACTTTATCCGCGCTTGCCCGCGGGGAAATAGACCTTGTAATAGGCACGCACAGACTGCTTTCTCAGGACGTGAAATTTAAAGATTTGGGGCTGTTGGTGCTGGACGAAGAACAGCGCTTCGGCGTAGAGCATAAGGAAAAAATCAAGCATATAAAGTCGGACGTCGACTGTCTGACAATGACGGCAACGCCCATACCCCGCACCCTGCATATGTCCCTTTCGGGCATAAGGGATATAAGCACAATAAATACCGCGCCCACCCGCCGCCTGCCCGTGCAGACTTACGTTGTGGAAGAAACGGAAACGCTTATACGCGACGCCGTTCTGCGCGAAATAACGCGCGGCGGACAGGTGTTCATACTCTACAACAGGGTGGAAACAATATCGCAGTTCGCGGGTAAAATCTGCGCGATTGTGCCCGAGGCGCAGGTAACTTACGCCCACGGCAGAATGGATAAAACCACGCTTGAAAACAACGTGTTTGCCTTTTACCGCGGCGAAAAGAACGTGCTTGTAACGACTACGATAATAGAAAACGGCATAGACCTTCCCAACGCAAACACGATAATAGTCATAGACGCCGACCGCCTCGGCATTTCTCAGCTGTATCAGTTGCGCGGCAGGGTGGGGCGCGGCTCGCGTCTGGCGCAGGCGTATTTTACGTTCAAGCCGGAAAAGGTTATGACGGCGGACGCGGCGGAAAGGTTAAAGGCGATTATGCAGTTTACCGAGCTCGGCTCAGGCTTTAAAATCGCTATGCGCGATTTGGAGATAAGGGGCGCGGGCAACGTGCTCGGCGCAGAACAGCACGGGCATATGGACAAGGTCGGGTACGAGCTGTACTCCAAACTGTTGAAGGAGGAGCTTACGGGCGAACAGCTTTCAACCGAACTCGACATACACGCCACGGCTTATATTCCCGAGGGCTATATAGAGAGTAGCGCGGGCAGAATGGACTGTTACAAGCAGATTGCCGAAATACGCTCGGTAGACGACTACAAGCGCGTTTGCCGCTCGGTGGAGGAAAATTACGGAGCGATGCCCGACGAGGTTTTAAACCTTTTAATCATAGCCGTATTAAAATCGTACGCCGCGCCTTTCAACGTAAAAAAGATTACGGTGGACGGTCAGGGCGGCGCCCTCGAATTGCCGTCGGTCAACGCTCTCAAAAACGCGGGGCTTGCCGCCGCGTTGGATAAATACCGCGGCGCGGTAAAACTTTCTGTGGCAAAACACGTGCAACTTGTATTCGCGCCGCAGTCGTCGCAGACTAAAACAATGCTCGGTATGACCAAATTTTTGAAATTTGCTTCAAGTTTTGCGCAAAACGCTTAAAAATTATTTGTCAACGGCATTTAAATATTATATAATTAGTTAGAACGCGCACTGTCGCGGGCACCTGAATTTTTCGGGAGATAAATCGGACAATGAAGAGTAAAAAAATTATTTGCGCCGCAGTTGCTGTGGCAATGGTTATGGGGGCGGCTTCTTTTGCGGGCTGTATCGTTACCAATACCGAAGAGGACATAAAGCAGACGATTGCAACGGTAAATATCGCCAACAACAAGAGCTTTAAGGAAAAATTCGGCGACTACGCTTCGGCTATAAACGAAGAAGTATTTATAAAGCGCGATATGATTACCGCGTATTACAGCGTGTACTACCAGTATGCCGACCAAGTAGGAAGCGCCGGCGCGCTGTTCGACCTTATCAAGGACAACCTTGTTTCCAACGCAGTCGTAACGCAGTACGCCACCGTGTCGCTTCTCGAAGACGGGGTAAAGAGCGGCAAGCTCTCTTTGGACGAGTTTAAAAGCAAGCAGAGCGAAACGGAAAAGTACGAGTACATTATAAACGGCGTTTCCGAAGACGGCGTTAAAAAGGCTAAGTACAACGTTTGCTATATAATAAACAACACCCTCGACAGCCTTGAAAAGGATATAATAAAAGAGGACAAGAAAGATGATTACACGGGTAGCGGCACGCGCGCCACGCCTTCTGGAATCGACAGCCTTAAAGAAGATTATATCCCCGAAAACTACGGCGTGTATACGGGTTACGACGGCTATCTTTTAGACAATGCGGGCGACGAATACGAGCCCGTCGAAGGCACCAACCGCAACTACCGCCGTCAGGCTTATGCGGAATTTATAGGCAGACTTCAAACAAATTACCTTATATCTTCTAAGGACGCCGAAACGACCGACGTAATGGAGCTTACCTACGTGCAGGATTCCTATGTTTCTATGCTCGAACAGGTGCTGATAGAGGAGTTTAACGAAAAGTACGAAAAACAGCAGGAAGAAATTATTTCCGAGCTGGAAGGCGAGGGCGACGACGCAATTTACACCTACGTTCAGGACAAGTACAACATAGAGTTTGTAAAGCAGGAAAAGGAGTACGCTTCGGCTTCCGACTTCGAAACGGCTATGGGCGGCATATCCGACACTAAATTTATTCTTTACAGTCCCTCAACCGAAAGCGACACGCAGGAGATAGACGGCACGTACGGCACTTACGGATACGTGTACAACATTTTGTTGCCGTTCTCTTCCACGCAGAATATAGAGCTTAAAACTTTGCAGGGATACCGCGACAACGATATAATCGACGAAAGCGGATACTTTGCGGCAAGAAACAAACTGCTTAAAAACATTTTGACTACCGACCAGCGCGAAGCCTGGTTTAACGGCGAAAAGGAATATTCTTTCAACGCGGAAGAGTATAATAAGGATAAGGAAGACGCGCAAAAGCTTGCATACTACAACGGCGGCAAGGATACGCGCAACTATCTGTTCTTTGAAAACAACCTTACGAGAAAGGACAAGTACGAAACTTTGGACAGGTACGTCGGTCTGTACTCCTATAACGGCAAGGTTGAGAAAAACGAAAACGGCAGTTACAAACTTATTCCCGAAAAATTGGGCATAGACGATATGTTGGCGGAGTTCTCGGCATATATTAACTTCGTGCTTGGCGGAGGCAACCACGTCGATTACAACGCGGGCGACGCGCTCAACGCAACCGAAACCAATTTTGACAAATATTACGAAACGACCGACTTCACTAAGACGACGGACGATAAGGAAATAGATTATTCCAAGCTCGTATACGCAACGGGTAAAGTCAATTTCAAGGAAGCGGCTAAGGAAAAGATGTTTGCCGAAACTTCCGACCGCTATCTGGCAATGTCTGCGGTAAACGAATTGCAGTACGCGTACACAACCGATACGGGCGTGCTTTCGCAGTATATAGGCTACACCGTTTCCGCTTACGATACCTCGTATATCAAGGAATTCGAATACGCGGCGCAAACGGCTATAAGAAGCGGCGCGGGCACGTTTAAAGTTTGCGCGGGCGACTACGGCTGGCATCTGCTGTACGTAACCGACTCGTTCTCTTTCAGGGGCGGCGCCAACTACAAGCCCGTGTTCAACAAAGCCAACGTAGAGGCGGAGGGCACGTTCGAAAACAGGTTCTACAATTGGGTAAAGGATTCCGCGCTCTCTTCCGAAACGGGCAAGCGTCAGGCGGCAATCTTGAAGGATTTCAACACGGACGAAGCCGTCAAGGTTTACAAGGACGCATATAAAGATTTAGCGGGGCTTAAATAAATGGAATGGTGGCAGGCGCTTGTCCTGGGTCTTACGCAAGGCTTAACAGAGTTTCTGCCCGTATCTTCGTCGGGACACCTTACTTTTTTGCAGAGGGTGCTCGGCATAGATATAGGCGGGGCGGAACTTTTCTTTAATATAATATTGCACCTCGGCACTCTCGTGGCGGTGTGCATTATTTTTTGGCGGGACATATTAAACCTGTTTAAAAAACCTTTTAAAACTCTTTTATATCTTGTTGTGGCTACTATACCCGCGGCGATTGCGGGCTTATTGCTCGACGACGTTATAGAAGAGCATTTGATGGGCGGCAAATACGTGGGCGTCGTGCTTGCGGTATTCTTTGCGTTTACGGCGGCGGTGCTGTTTGCAACCGAAATATTTGCAAAGCGCAGAAGCAAGGTGCTTCCCCTTTGCTGGCGCACAACCCTGCCTATGGGTTTTGCGCAGGCGGTGGCAATCGTGCCGGGTATTTCTCGCAGCGGTTCCACCATTGCGGCTGGTACCTTTGCGGGCGGCAGTGCGGAGGACGTTTCAAAATTCTCCTTCCTTATGTCTATACCCGTAATTTTAGGCAGTTTTGTCGTTCAGCTTATTAAGGGCTTTATGGATAAGGAAACGGGTTTTGCCTACTCGTTTCAGGTTGCGGGTCCGCAATTCGGCTGGTGCATAGCAATAGGGCTTATAGTTTCCGCGCTTTCGGGTTTGTTTGCCATAAAGGTTATGCTTGCGGCAATAAAAAAAGCCAATTATAAGTGGTTTTCGCTGTATCTCGTATTGCTGGCAGCGGCTTGCGTTGTTTTACAGTGCATAGGGCTTTTTAATTGATTTAAAATTAAAAATAAAGGTAATTCACCGCGGCATATTCCGCGGTGAATTGCATTTTCAGGGCGTTTGCAGACGGGTTGTAAAAAGTTTATATTTTCGGTAAAATTTACCTAAAACCTGTAAAATTTGCACCTTTACGCCGTTGCTTCGCCGCGCGCACCGTGATATAATATTTTGTGTGAAAGATTAAAATAACCGTCAAAAATACTTGACGGGGGGGGGTATAGATTATGGTATAATCTATATGCCTATACGTTTTAAAAATAATTTAAGGAGAAGTAAATGGAAGAAATATTACAGGTAAAAAATCTGTGTAAAACCTTTCGGCTTTCGCAAAAACAGCGAAAGCTCGAAGGCGGCGCAACCGTTAAAAAAGCGGTGGACAATTTGTCCTTTACAGCCTACAAGGGGGAAATTTTCGGTCTGCTCGGTCCTAACGGCGCGGGCAAGACTACAACGCTGAGAATGTTGGCGACACTTATAAAGCCCGATAGCGGCGACGCGGTTATAGACGGGGCGAGCATTGTAAACGACGCTTACGGCGTGCGCTCAAAGATAGGCTTTTTAACGAGCGAGTTAAAGCTCGAAGACTTTTTTACGCCCAACTATCTTTACGATTTTTTCTCTAAGCTTTACAACGTCCCGCAGGAAAAAATAGCTTCCCGCAAGAAAGAAATGTTCGAGCGGTTCGGCATAGACAAGTTTGCCGAAGTAAAGGTTGCCAATCTTTCAACGGGTATGCGGCAAAAGACTTCGCTTGTCATTTCTCTTGTCAACGACCCCGATTTTATCATCTTTGACGAGCCGACAAACGGTTTAGACGTATTAACGGCAAAAACTGTAACCGACTTTTTGGTTGAGCTTAAAGCTCAGGGCAAAACGGTAATACTTTCCACGCACATCTTCGGGTTGATAGAAAAACTGTGCGACAGGGTGGGTATAATAATCGACGGCAGACTTGTCGCGCTGGATACGCTTGATGCGCTAACAAAGGAAAAGAATTTGGAAGACAAGTTTTTCGACCTCTACGCCGAGGTTAAGGGAGCGCAGGAATGAAAACGGTTTTTACTATTATCAAAAAGGAATTTTCAAGGTTTTTTAAGGACACGCGCCTTTGGTTTACGGCGATATTGCTTCCCGGGTTGCTAATATTTGCTATGTACACGGCAATCGGAGGCATAATAAATAAAGTAACCGAAGACGAGGCGGCTGTAAAGCCCGTAGCGGTTATAGAGTATCTGCCCGCCAGCCAGAAGGATGCCTTCGCCGCGCTTTTCGAACTGAAAGAGGAGAGCGCGGAAGCCGCGGTTGAGGCGGTTAAGAGCGGCAAGCTCGACGTGTTTATCAGCTTTCCGCAGGACTTCGACGAGGCGATAGCTCAATATTCGCCCTCTCTCGGAACGCCCGCGCCCAATGTGCGTATATACTACAACTCCGCGCAGACAAAATCGATGGCGGCGTTCAGCGCCGCTTCGGCAATGCTTTCCAAGTACGAGGACGCTCTTGCAAATAAATTCGACATAAACCGCCCCGCGCAGGGCGACGAGGCGGGGTTCGACCTTGCCGACGCGCAGAGCACGGCAAAGACGATATTGTCCACCGTGGTGCCTATGGTGTTGCTTATGCTTCTTTTCAGCGGCTGTATGGCGGTCGCGCCCGAAGCAATCGCAGGCGAAAAGGAGAGGGGCACGATAGCAACGCTGTTGGTAACGCCCGTAAAGCGCAGTCATATAGCCATAGGTAAGATTGCCTCGCTTAGCGTAATCGCGCTTTTAAGCGGACTTTCAAGCGCGCTGGGGCTGATATTCTCGCTACCAAAACTTGCGGGCTCTGCGGGAGGTATGTCGCTTGCAATGTACGGCTTCGGCGATTATATGGCTATACTTGCCGTAGTGCTTTCAACGGTGCTGATACTCGTAACGCTTATATCCATTATTTCGGCGTACTCCAAAAGCGTTAAGGAGGCGAGCGGACTTGTAGTGCCCTTGATGATTGTTGTTATGCTTTGCGGACTGTTCAGTATGTTTGCGGGCGGAGCAACCTCTATCGGGCTGTTCTTTATACCCGTATTCAACAGCGCGTTGTTAATTTCCACGGTGCTGTCGGGCGCGATTAGCGCGGCGGGAATAGCCGTTACCGTATGCGTAAACGTGGCGTTTACGGCGCTTTTAGTGTTCGTGTTGGCGCTTATGTTCAACAGCGAAAAAATTATGTTCAACAGATAAAAAAGCCCCCCCCTCGCAACGTTGCGAGGGGGGATAAATTATTATTTACTCTTTTTAAGTACAAATAAAATAACCGCTAAAATAACCGCCGTTACAAGCATTGCGCCGCCCGCAATTCCAAAACCGATTGCGTACTACGCATATTATATATATTGTCAATATATAAAAAAGCGCGCAAGGCAAAAGCCTACGCGCCTGAAATATTCGAAAAGACCGTGCAGTCCCTTTTGCCAATTAAAGCCGAAGCGTAACCCGTACAGGTAGCTACTGCAAAGCAACCCTATGGCACACCCGCTTAACCGTTTAGTGCTGCTGTATCCCTACCCTGACACGGTTCGCGGCGGCGGGTTGCATAAGACCTTGTTATCAACACCCCTTATACGGGGCTGCCTTCCACTTTAAAAGTCGAGAGGGACGGTTCGTTCCTGCTGTAGCGGATTGCAGGTACAGGGCACCGCTATCTCCCCACTTAGCACGGCGAAAGTCAGTATACCATAAGGCGGCAAGTTTTGCAAGTAATTTTTAAGCGTTTATAAATAACTTGACAATTGTCAAAGATTAAAATAAAATATAAATGTTTATAAGGAGTTGAATTATGTCGGAAAATTGCACTCACGACTGTTCGTCCTGCAAGGAGAGTTGCTCTTCGCGCAAGGCGGAAAGTTTAATTAAAAAACCGCATAAACTTGCTAAAATAAAAAAGGTTATAGCCGTCGTTTCAGGCAAGGGCGGGGTGGGGAAATCTATGACGAGCGCAATGCTCGCCGTGTCCTCGCAGAGAATGGGCTATAACACCGCCGTTATGGACGCGGACATTACGGGTCCTTCCATACCAAAAATGTTCGGAATTCATTCCCGCGCAATGGGCGGCGACAACGGAATTTTGCCCGTAGACAGCAAGACGGGCGTGCAGATTATGAGTATGAACGTGCTTTTGGAGCGCGAGGACGAGCCGGTAGTATGGCGCGGCGCGCTCATTTCCGGCACGGTTTTGCAATTCTGGACGGACGTTATTTGGGAAGACGTAGACTTTATGTTCGTCGATATGCCCCCCGGAACGGGCGACGTGCCGCTTACAATCTTCCAGAGTCTGCCTTTGGACGGCATAATAATCGTTACAACCCCGCAGGATTTGGTGGGTATGATTGTTCAAAAGGCTGTGAATATGGCGTCTATGATGAACGTGCCTATTCTGGGAATAGTCGAAAATATGAGCTATATCGCCTGCCCCGACTGCGGCAGAAAATTGAGCATATTCGGCGAGAGCACGGTCGACGCGTTGGCTTTGGAGTACGGCATACCCGCAGTTGCAAAGGTGCCTGTCGACAGCGCGCTTACCGCCGCCGCAGACGCGGGCAAAATTGAGGATATAGAAAACAATTATCTGCAAAATTTCTTTGCTGAAATCAGCGATAAATTGAACAAATGAAAAAGTATTATTTGTCCGTAACGGGCATAAAATAATTTAATTAGGAGAGAGAATATGTTGAGAGCAAGAGATTTCAGACAGCGCGCCTGGTCTGCGCTGACGGGAAAGTGGGGAACAATGGTGTTGATTACGCTAATTGTTTCCCTGATAGGCGGCGCGTGCGCGGGCTTGTCCTGGTTTGTGGTTGGCGCCATTGCCGGCGTTATAATTTCGGGCCCTTTAATGCTCGGCTTAGCGTTCGTCAATTTGAAAGTTGCGCGCGGCGGCTATGCGGAAATAGGCGATACTTTCGAAGGGTTTAAAAACTTTGCCAACTCCTTCATACTTTACGTGTTGAATACGATTTTCGTCGCGCTGTGGTCGCTGTTGTTGGTTGTGCCCGGCATAATTAAATCGTATTCGTATTCAATGAGTTTTTACATACTTTCCGATAACCCCGGAATGGACCCCAACACGGCGAGAAAGACGTCTATGCAGATGATGAACGGCAACAAGTGGAGGCTTTTCTGCCTTGATTGCAGTTTTATAGGCTGGTATCTTCTCTGCGGTTTGACCTTCGGCATCCTGTCGCTTTGGGTTGCGCCCTATCACGAAGCGGCGCACGCTCAATTCTATTTAAGCCTCAAAGAGGAGCAGAACGCAGCGAACGTCAACGGCGGTTTTGCCAAGGCGGAAAATAACGGCGGCGCGCAAGGCGGAGCAACTTCCGACGGCGACAGTGTGTACGGCAAGGGTTATCAGCCCGACCCCGATATAGAGCTGGGCGGTAAAACGCTTGAAAACGTCGACAAAAAGGATAACGGAGGCAACGGCGGCGAAAGTCAACCGCCCCTCAACGCCGACGATTTATAATTTAAATCAAATAAGATAAGTCGGGCTTTGTGAAAAACCCGACTTTTTTGTCGCCTTTAAATATGGTAATTAAGCCCTTGCGTCAAGCCTGAACAGCTTTCTTAAAGCAAAGCCGAGCAAGGCTAAAAGCAGAGGAATAACAAATACGGCGGCGTATGCTATCCCTATGTACGGCAAGGTCTGTTTTAAAAGAGAAAATGGCAGAAACGAACCGAATTCACAGTCCGTTATGCTGAGTATAAAGGAAAGGGCGAACAGGGGTACAATCATTAGCGTCAACAAAAGAACTAAACGCCTCAACGGCGAAATGATTTTATATAGCAACTCCGTCAACCTGAATAAAAAGCTCTTTGCGTAGCCGTACGGGCGCATAAAATTCAGCTTTTTATCGTGCAGCGGAGTAACTATTCTGCTCACCTCGTTCCTTGTCTGGTCGTATGAATATTGTACGTCCACGCCTTCAAGCTCTTCGCTCGTTCCCGCAAGCTCCCAGCCAAACAACCTGTTTTCCAATTTAACAAACAGGCAGTCTATAAACATTTTTCTTACTTTTCTGTATTCCCAGCCGTCGTTAAACTTTTTTCCTCTTCCGCCAAACATAATTTTCTCCCGCGTAAAAATTCAGATAATCAGCCGCCGCTAAGTAACCTGCGTATTTCCGATTGGATATTTTCGTCCGTAACGCTGTCCGTATTGGGGAAATACAGCGTTTCCACAATAATCTTTTCGCATCCGCAGTTGGGGCATTGCGGAAAAATATCAACCGTCAGGTATACGCCGCCCGCGTTGATTTTTGCCGTAGAGTAGTGAGACCTGTACCTGAACCCCGCATTGGCTAACGAAGCGCCGCATTTAGAGCATTTGCCGTTATAGTTAGATTTAATTTTATCCGTCTTTCTTGCCGTTGCACTGCCTATTGCCAGAGCGACCACGCCGCCTATAATAAATTTAACCCGTTCCGACGGCATAAATATAGCGCCCAATATGCACAAAAGAAGCGCTATAATCGCAACCGCGCGTATTATCCACAGTATCAATCTCGAAAGGCAACCCATAATTTTTACCTGAATTTATTACCTGTTCTTTTCCGTAGTTTAATTGAATATTTTTATGAAAAAGGACAATAAGTACAAATAACTTGTACTTTTAACCAAATTATACAAGTATCTTGTACATTTGTCAAGAATTATGAAAACAAAAATAGCGGAAAATATTAAATTTTACAGAAGGCAATTAGGGTTGACCCAGCAGGAGCTTGCCGAGAAACTTAACGGCAAAAAGAGTTTGGTATCCAACTATGAAAACGGATACAGTACGCCGGATATATTTACGCTGTGTAAGTTGGCGGATATTTTCGACGTGTCTTTGGACGAACTTGTGGAGTGGAGTAAAGATTGAGAAATTCGCGCCCCGCGCTTTTTTTAAGCGCGGGGCGCAACGTTTATTTCTTTTCGGGTAAAAATTTCCAATAGCGCACGGGCATACTGCCGCGCATCTGCTTGGGGTGCGGGCGGCTGGCAATGTTTACGGAATTGTAGTACTGCTTCCAGAGGTTTTGAAAGTAGCTTTCGTATTCGGATAGATAAATTTCCGCGTCGCCCGCGCCGGTCATAACTATCTCTTCCCCGTCGAACATTGCGGCAATTTTACGCTTTACGTCGTGTATTACAAATTGCTTGCCCGAAAAGCGGGCGGCAAAGTGCAGGGCTAAAATTTCGGTTATGTCGTTATCGGGGGAATAGGGGGCGTAAAGCACGCCGTTGGCGTTTTCCATAAACCGCAAAAGCCCCTTCATTCTGTGCGCCTCGCCGAAAACCCGCGTTCTCAGCGTTGTCATTTCTATCACCGTGGGGTTGGCAAGCATACTCCTCACCGCGCCGCGGTTGGCAATAATCAGCTTTATATAGTCGAAGGCAACGCTCTCTTTTAAAGCGCTGTCGCTCCTTAACAGCAGGGAAACGTCCTCTTCCGCGCCCCTGTCAAGGGCGTTAAGCTTGGTTTTAACCCGCTTTGCTTTTTCCCCGTCCGTAATAACATCTTTGACTTCGAAGCCCAGCCCGAGCTGTACGTTGCGCTCCGAAGTTATTATGCAGTCGTTGTCTTTGTATGCGTCAAACACCGCCGTGTAAAAATTTTCTTCGCTTCCGTCCACTAAGTAATACGTCATATTTCACCCGAAAGGGCGCTTAAAGCAACCGAGGGGGAGGAGAACATACTAATCTGTTCTTGCCGCTCCCTCACACCGTCAAGCATAAGCGCGGCGGTAACCGCGTTTGCGCTCTCCGAGCCGTAAAATTTGCCCTTACAGGTTATAAAGTGCTTTGCCCTCTTCAATATTATGCGCATTTTTGCAAGATTATCAAAGTCGAGGGCGCCGTATTTTCGCGCTTCCGTTATTCTGTACGCGCCGCGCGCTCCAATTCCTGGCACGCGCAACAGCGTTTCGAGCGGAGCGGTGTTAATTTCCACGGGGAAGAGGTGCATATTTCTCAGCGCCCAGTGGCATTTGGGGTCGAATTCGGAGGAAAGATTTTCTCCCTCGCCGCATATCTCGTTTACGTCAAAGCCGTAAAATCGTATAAGCCAGTCGGCTTGGTACAGCCTGTGTTCGCGCAACAGCCCCGCGCCTATCGTCGGCAGTTTGGGGCTGGAAACTACGGGAACGTAGGAGGAGTAGTAAACGCGCTTTAAGCCTATGCGGCGGTAAAGCGCTTCGGTAAGCCGCAAAATCTGTCCGTCGCTTTCGGGCGACGCGCCTATAATCATCTGCGTAGTCTGCCCCGCGGGTATAACCTTGCCGCCGCGCGCCTTGTTTTCCTTGTCGTAAAGTTCCGCCGCCCTCAGCTTTTTCATCGGCAGTAAAAGCCCCTCCTTGGTCTTTTGCGGGGCAAGCAGTTTAAGCGACTTTTCGCTCGGCAACTCCACATTAAAACTCATTCTGTCAACGTACTTTGCGGCGCGCATAATAAGCGCGTCGTCGGCGTTGGGAATGCCCTTTAAATGAATGTAGCCGTTAAAGTTGTAAAGTTTCCGCAGTTTTATCACCGTGTCGGTCAAAAGCTCCATAGTGCGGTTGGGAGTGCCGAAAACGGCGGAAGACAAAAAAAGCCCCTCTATATAGTTTCGCATATAGAAGTTTATAGTAAGCTCGCATATTTCTTCGGGGGTAACGCTTGCCCTGCGCACGTCGGCGCTCCGCCTGTTGGGGCAGTATTCGCAGTCGTACAGGCAGTCGTTGCTCATAAGAATTTTTAAAAGAGAAATGCATCTTCCGTCGGGGGTAAAGGAGTGGCATATCCCGCCGACGGAAGCATTTCCCAAACCGCCCTTGCGGTTCGCCCGTTTCGAACCTGAGGACGAGCAGGAAACGTCGTATTTGGCGCTTTCTGTCAATATTTGCAGTCTTTCCGCGTCCAGCATACGGTTTCCTCCGTTCATAGCACGCGCAAACCCGTTTTTTGCGCATAGCGAACAAATGTTTGTATTTATATAATATCACTATATTTACGCCTTGTCAAACACTTTTAATAAAAAATTTTAATAATTTCACTTATTTTTCATTGTAAGTCCATTTACATTTACTCAATGCCGTTTATAATTATAATAAGGTATTTAAAGGAGGATTTTGCGATGCGTGTTTTAATCGTCGACGACGAGGATATGATTCGCAACGTGTTAAAGGAGTACGTGGAGTTCGAAGGGAACGAAGCGTACGAAGCCGCCGATGGAATGGAAGCCGTGCGCGCTTGCAGGGACAACGATTTCGACGTTATACTTATGGACGTTATGATGCCCCGCCTCGACGGTTTTTCCGCCGTTAAGGAAATAAAAAAATTCAAGGATATTCCCGTAATTATGCTCTCCGCCCGCGGCGAAGAGTACGATAAGCTTTTCGGCTTCGAAATAGGCGTTGACGATTACGTAACCAAGCCCTTCTCTCCCAAAGAGGTTATGGCGCGAATAAACGTGGTTACAAAGCGAAAGGCGCAGAGGGAGGATACGGGCGACGTGGTTACCTTCGAGGGGCTTACGGTCGATTTTGCGGGGCGCAACGTGTTCGTCGACGGCGTCAAGGCGGAGCTTACCCCCAAGGAATACGAAATTCTGTTTTACTTTATCAAGAACAAGGGCATAGCTCTCACGCGCGAAAAGCTTTTATACGACGTGTGGGGGTTCGATTTCTACGGCGACGACCGCACGGTGGACACGCACATCAAGATGTTGCGCGCCAACTTGAAGCAGTACCGTAAATTTATCGTAACGCTGAGGGGTGTCGGTTATAAGTTCGAAGTCTGAAAGGGCGCCGCGCGACAAGCGGGCTAAAAAGAGCCGGATAAAGAGAATAAACAGCACGACGACTATTCTGTGGAGGAATTTTACGTTTTTCGCGCTGGGCGTTATAGCCGTAATAGCATTGGTCTGTTACGGCATTTTGGGCAACGCCGTAATGTCGCAGACGAAGCGCAGGGTGCGCGCCGTGGGCGAGGATATGACCAAGGCTATAAACGACGTGCGCGTGCCTATGGACGTAATAGAAAAAAAGATTTACGAGTACTCGCTTATGGACGGCGCCGACGTTTTTATATTTGCCGCCGACGGCGAGTTGCTTATACCGTCCTCGGGGCTTACGCCCGAAAGAGTGGAGGAGGTATACGACAGCGTAAAGGCGAATACGGGGGAATGGAAGGAAGGAAAAATCAACGAGTTCAGCACGCGCGACGGCAAAAAGACGGTGTTCAATTACGCCGTCTGCATAAATTTGCGGGGCACCGAGCCGTGCAAAATGCTTGTGCGCTTTCCCGTTTCCCACATAGCCGAATCTGTGCGGCAAATCGAGCTGTACGTATTGTTGGTGGCGCTTGCCGCGTTTATCGTAGCGTTCTTTATTTCATACTCTCTCGCCAACAGACTTTCCCGCCCGATAATGGATATATCCAACACGGCGCAAAAGCTTGCGGCGGGCAATTACGACGTTCAGTTCAATTCCGCGCAGTACGCCGAAATAGCCAAGCTTTCCGACACGCTCAACTATATGAAGGACGAAATTAAAAAGAGCGACGATTTCAGGAAAGAGCTTGTTGCAAACGTATCGCACGATTTAAAAACGCCGCTTACTATGATTAAGGCGTACGCCTCTATGATAAAGGAAATTTCGGGCAACGACCCAGAAAAGAGGGACAAGCACCTGCAAGTTATCATAGACGAATCGGACAGGCTTACGGGGCTTGTAAACGACATTTTAAGCACGTCTAAAATCAGCGCGGGGCTTGAAGAGCCCAATAAAAAGGTATTCAATTTAACCGAGCTTTTATACGGCGTAATAAACAAATTCAACTACTTGCAGGAAACCCAAGGTTACAGCATAATGGTAGACGTGGAGCCCAACCTATATACCCTTGCGGACGAAGGTCAGATTTATCAGGTGGTTTACAACCTTGTTTCCAACGCCGTAAACTACACGGGCGCGGACAAGACTATATACATTTCCTTAAAGTACAACGCAGAGGAAAAGCGCGTAAAGTTTGCCGTGCGCGATACGGGCAAGGGCATTGCCGAGGAGGAGCTTGCGCACATCTGGGACAGGTATTACCGCAGTAAAGACAGTCATCTGCGCCCCGTAAAGGGCACTGGCTTGGGCTTGAACATAGTCAAAGTAATTCTGCAAAAACACTCCTTCGCTTTCGGCGTAACCTCCAAAGAGGGGGAGGGGTCGGTGTTCTTCGTAGACTTCCCTTTGGCGTAAACGTTTGAAATATTGCGCGTTTATAGCGCAACCGTTTGGAATAAAGTAACCTTTGTCGGGTTGCTTTATTTTTTTTGCGGTGTTATAATGCACGTATGCAAACAGAGTTTGAAAGGACTTCGCTGGTGCTCGGCGAAGGGGCTGTAAACAAATTGAAAGATTGCCGCGTTGCCGTGTTCGGGCTGGGCGGCGTCGGCGGCTACGTGGTTGAAGCGCTCGCCCGCGCGGGCGTGGGAACGCTGTGCCTTGTGGACGGCGACAGGGTTGCCGAAACCAATATAAACCGCCAGATTTTAGCCCTGCATACCACGGTGGGCAGGTTTAAAACGGAGGTTGCGGCGGAGCGAGTAAGGGCGATTAACCCCCATATATGCGCCGACGAACGCAATTTATACTACGACGTGGAAACGCAAGCCGCCGTCGATTTAAGCGGTTACGACTACGTTGTAGACGCCATAGATAGCGTTAAATCAAAGGTGTTGCTTGCGGTAAACTGCAACGCGGCGGGCGTGCCGCTCATAGCGTGTATGGGCACGGGCAACAAGCTCGACCCAATGGCGTTTAAAGTGGCGGATATAGGCTCTACGCGCGTGTGTCCGCTTGCCCGCGTTATGCGGCGCGAGCTGAAAAAACACGGCGTTGAAAGGCTTAAAGTCGTCTATTCGGAGGAGGAGCCTAAGCGCGCCGAAAGCGGCGTTACGGTGGTAGGCTCGGTATCTTTCGTGCCGCCCGCGGCGGGGCTTTTGATTGCCTCTCAGGTAATAAAAGATTTGCTTAAAATTTAATTGGAGCGGCAATATGCCGCAAATAACGGCGTTTGTGGAATATATTTTAAAAAAATAAAGTCAATAATTTGTTTGACTTTTGTCTTTTTCAATACTATAATTGAACTATAAAAAACAATCGTTCGTAAACGGCGGAAGATATGGAATTTAAACTACACTCAAAATTCAGTCCCACGGGCGACCAGCCGCAGGCAATAGAAAAGCTTGCGGAGGGCGTAAGGGACGGCATACGCACGCAGGTGTTGCTCGGCGTTACGGGTTCGGGCAAAACTTTTACTATGGCAAACGTCATAAAGGAAGTAAACCGCCCCACGCTGGTAATCGCGCACAACAAAACGCTTGCCGCCCAGCTGTGCAACGAATTTAAAGAATTCTTCCCCGAAAACAGAGTCGAATACTTTGTGTCCTACTACGATTATTATCAGCCCGAAAGTTATATTCCGTCCACCGATACGTATATCGAAAAGGATATGAGTTTAAACGACGAAATAGACAAGCTCCGCAACTCGGCTACAAGTTCGCTGGGCGAGCGGCGGGACGTAATAGTCGTTGCTTCCGTTTCCTGTATATACGGCTTGGGCGCGCCGGAGGAGTATTTCCGTCTGGCAATTTCTATGCGCCCCGGGGACGAACTTTCGCGCGACGCGCTTTTGCGGCGGCTTGTGGAAATTCAGTACCAGCGCAACGACACTGACTTTCACCGTTCCTGTTTCCGCGTGCGTGGCGACACGGTGGAAATCTTTCCCGCCAGCAATTCGGAGATTGCCGTCCGCGTGGAATTTTTCGGCGACGAAATCGACAGAATCTGCGAAGAGGACGCGCTGACGGGCAATATACTTTCACAGCTAAAACACGTTTTGATTTTTCCCGCCAGCCAATACGCTGTGGGAAGCGACAAGATGCAGAGCGCGCTTTCTATGATAGAGGTGGATATGCGCGGCGAGGTGCAGGCGTTCCGCGACGAGGGCAAGCTCTTGGAAGCCCAGCGTCTGGAACAGCGCACCCGCTACGACTTGGAAATGATGCGGGAAATAGGCTATTGCAGCGGCGTGGAAAACTATTCGCGTTACTTCGACGGGCGCGCCCCCGGCGAACCGTCGTTCACGCTTTTGGACTACTTCCCCGCGGGAGAGTTTTTGGTGTTTATCGACGAGAGCCATATGACCATTCCGCAGATTCGCGCAATGTATCACGGCGACCGTTCGCGCAAGGACAACCTTGTCGGCTACGGCTTCCGCCTTAAATCAGCTTACGATAACCGCCCGCTCACGTTCGAAGAATTCGACGAGAGAATACCCCAGCTCATTTGCGTTTCGGCAACGCCCGCTCCTTACGAGCTTGCTCAGTCGGGGCAGACGGTCGAACAGCTCATACGCCCCACGGGTCTTTTGGACCCCGAGGTAGCAGTGCGCCCCACCAAGGGTCAGATAGACGACCTGCTCGGCGAAATAAACGCCGTGGTCGGCGGCGGGGGCAAGGTGCTTGTAACGACTATGACCAAGCGAATGGCGGAAAACCTTACCGACTATTTAAAGGAGCACGGCAAGCGCGTGCGCTATATGCACTCGGACATAGACGCGTTGGAGCGTATAGACATAATAAACGGTCTGCGCGGCGGCGAGTTCGACGTGCTTTGCGGAATCAACCTTTTAAGGGAGGGACTCGACCTGCCCGAGGTGAAACTTGTCGCCATTCTCGACGCCGACAAGGAAGGGTTTTTAAGAAGCGAAACGGCGCTTGTGCAGACGATTGGCAGGGCCGCCCGCAACGCGGAGGGCAGGGTAATTATGTACGCCGACGTAATAACGGGCAGTATGCAGAGGGCGCTTAGCGAAACCAAGCGCCGCCGTGAAATTCAGCAGCAGTACAACGCCGAGCACGGAATAACGCCCAAAACCATCATAAAGGAAGCAAAAATTTCCATAGGCATAACAAGCAAGAAGAGCGCTTCCGACGAGGTCAAGCTTGCCGATATTCCCGCGGAAATAGAAAAGTTAAAAGCGCTTATGAAAGTGGCTTCCGCGCAACTTGATTTCGAGCGCGCAATAGAAATACGCGATACAATATCCCAGCTTAGAAAGAAGCTGTTAAAGGCAAAGAAGAGTTGAAGGTATTTAAAGGAATTTTATGAAAGAAGAGATATACGTAAAAGGGGCAAAGGAAAACAACCTCAAAAACATAGACGTGCGCATACCGCGCAACGCTCTCACCGTCTTTACGGGGCTTTCGGGAAGCGGTAAATCTACGCTGGCTTTCGATACTATTTTTGCCGAGGGGCAGAGGAGGTATATAGAAAGTCTTTCGTCCTACGCGCGCCAATTCCTCGGTCAGATGGAAAAGCCCGACGTAGAGCTTATCGACGGGCTTTCCCCCGCAATTTCAATCGACCAGAAAACGACCAGCCACAACCCGCGCTCCACCGTGGGCACTGTTACGGAAATATACGACTATTTCCGTCTGCTGTTCGCTCGCGTGGGCGTGCCACATTGTCCCGAATGCGGCAGGGAGATAAGGCGGCAGTCGGTCGACGAAATTGCCGACAGGGTAATGCTGATGCCGGAGGGCAGTAAAATTATGGTTGAAGCGCCCGTTGTCCGCGGCAAAAAGGGCGAGTTTGTAAAGGAACTCGCGTCCTATAAAAAGAGCGGCTACGGCAGAGTAAAAATCGACGGCGCGCTCTACGACTTGCAGGAAGATATCCGTCTTGAAAAAAATATACGCCACAACGTTTCCGTCGTAGTCGACAGGCTTGTCGTTAAGGAGGGCGTGCTCAAACGCCTTTCCGACAGTCTCGAAAGCGCTTTGCGGCTTGCCGACGGGCTTGTGGTAATCGACTGCGAGGGCAAGGAGGAGCTGTATTCCACAAAGTACGCCTGCCCCGACTGCGGCATTTCTATCGAGGAAATCGAGCCGCGCCTCTTCTCGTTCAACACCCCTTGGGGAGCTTGCCCCGAATGTTCGGGGCTGGGCTTTAAGCAGGCGGTG
Organism: uncultured Christensenella sp.; assembly: GCA_910586035.1. Taxonomy (GTDB): domain Bacteria; phylum Bacillota; class Clostridia; order Christensenellales; family Borkfalkiaceae; genus Coproplasma. The sequence continues at coordinate 57,818 of CAJUHT010000003.1, read as the reverse complement.
GACCCCGACCTGATTTGCCCCGACAAAAGCAAATCGTTGCGCGACGGCGCGATTAAAATAAGCGGCTGGAATTTAGACAGTTCTTCAATGACGCAAATGTATTTGGGCGCTCTCTCCAAGGTGTACGGCTTTTCTCTCGACGTGCCCGTAAGCGACTTGCCCAAGGGCGTGTACGAAATGCTTATGTTCGGCAACGGTGGCGAAAAAATCGACTTAGAGTACAACGTCAGTCGCTTTTCGGGCAGTTATAAAACGGCTTGGGAGGGTTTTGTAACCAACCTTCAACGGCGTTACAACCAAACCTCTTCCGAAAGCGTAAAGTGGGATATAGAGAAGTATATGCGCACTTCCGACTGCCCGTGTTGCCACGGCAAAAGGCTTAAAAAGGAGGCGCTCGCCGTAACCGTGGGGGGCGAAAATATAGCCGATATATGCGATATGTCGGTAGAGGAGATACGCAAGTTTTCCGACTTTTCGTTTTTTACCCCCACAGAGCATATGATTGCCGACAATATCGTAAAAGAAATAAACAACCGCATTTCATTTCTGGAAAACGTGGGGCTTGGCTATCTAACGCTGTCGCGTTCGGCGGCAACCCTTTCGGGCGGCGAAAGTCAGCGCATACGCCTTGCCACGCAAATCGGCAGCGCGCTGACGGGCGTACTGTATATCCTCGACGAGCCGTCGATAGGTCTGCACCAGCGCGACAATCAAAAGCTGTTGAATTCGCTTAAAGGACTGCGCGATTTGGGCAACACCTTGATTGTTGTGGAGCACGACGAGGACACGATAAAGGAAGCCGACTACATTGTCGACATAGGACCGTTTGCTGGCGTGCACGGCGGGGAAGTGGTTGCCTGCGGCACGCAACAGGATATTATGGCGGAGCCCAAATCGATTACGGGCGACTACCTTGCGGGGCGCAGAAAGATTGAGGTGCCGGAAAGGAGAGCCGTTCCCGACGGGCGGTATTTCACCGTTAAAGGGTGCCGTCAAAACAATTTGAAGGGCATAGACGCGCAGTTCCCGATAGGTTTAATCACCACCGTTACGGGCGTGTCGGGTTCGGGCAAATCAAGCCTTGTAAACGAAATAGTTTACCCCTACCTTGCCAACAAACTCAACGGCGCGCGCAAGCTTTTGGGCAAAGCCGAAAGCTACGAGGGGGTTGAGTACTTCGACAAAGTTATAGCAATAGACCAACAGCCGATAGGCAGAACGCCGCGCAGTAACCCCGCGACTTATACGGGCGTGTTTACAATGATACGCGACCTGTTCGCCGCCACTCAGGACGCAAAGGAGAGGGGGTACAAGAGCGGAAGATTTTCGTTTAACGTAGCGGGCGGCAGGTGCGAACACTGTCAGGGCGACGGAATTTTGCAGATTGCAATGCACTTTTTGCCCGACATTTTCGTCCCCTGCGAGGTGTGCGGCGGCAAGCGGTACAACCGCGAAACGCTTGAAGTAAAGTATAAAGGCAAGTCGATTGCCGACGTGTTGGAAATGACGGTGGAGGAGGCGGCGGCGTTCTTCGAACCCGTAACTTCCATCTACAACAAGCTTAAAACGCTGTGCGACGTCGGGCTCGGCTATATCAGGCTGGGGCAGAGCGCAACCACCCTTTCGGGCGGCGAGGCGCAGAGGGTAAAGCTTGCAACCGAGCTTTCCAAGCGGGGCACCGGCAAAACCGTTTATATCCTCGACGAGCCCACCACGGGGCTTCACACCTACGACGTGGACAAACTCGTCGGCATACTCGCGCGCCTGCGCGACGGCGGCAATACGGTTATAGTAATAGAGCATAATTTGGACGTAATAAAGACGAGCGACTGGCTGATAGATTTGGGTCCCGAGGGCGGGGATAAGGGCGGCACGCTTGTAGCCTGCGGCTCGCCCGAAGCCGTAGCCGATTGCAAAGAAAGTTTTACTGGGCAGTTTTTAAAGCCCGTTTTAAAAGTATAAAAGTCTGTGGTTTTACGGCGGCGCGCTTTACAAGCGCGCCGCCTTTTCGCGTTAAATGCGGCGGTTAAAGCCTTAACAAAATTGCGCTTAACGGAATACCTTTATAGTATAAAAATTTTTAAACGGAGTGCTCTTGTTATGTCTAAACCTCTTATCGCCGAAGGCGGATACCCCTCTTTAAACAACCTCGAATGCGACCCGTACGCGGCGCGCATACTGTCGGCGGCTTACGCCACTTCCGCTGGCGAATTAAACGCTTCGTTGCAGTATATATACCACTCAATTAACTTTTCCTATAAGGAGGACGAGGTGAGGGCGGAGCTTTTAAAGAGCATCGCCATAGCAGAAATGCATCACCTCGACCTGCTTGGCGAAGCGCTAATACGGCTGGGCGCGTGCCCCGTGTACAGTTTTGCGCCGCCCGCGCACTACAACTTTTACTCCACCAAATTCGTGGCGTATTCGCGCTCTCTCAGAAATATGATTGAGGACGACATAATGGGCGAAAAGTACGCTATATACGGCTACGAACGTATGTTGCCACGCCTTAAAAACGATACGCTCAGGGCGCTTATATGCCGCATACTCGAAGACGAACATCTGCACCTCGAACGACTTAAAAGCAGCTTGGAGGGACTTTCCTATTGACATAAACGCCAATAAGATGTAAAATTATACTATGCAAAAATACGACGTGGCAATAATAGGCGGCGGCGCGGCGGGGCTTGCCTGCGCCGTACGCTTAAAGGAACAGGATAAAAACATATCGGTGGCGGTAGTGGAGGCGGACGCTCGCGCGGGCAGAAAACTTGCCGCCACGGGCAACGGTCAGGGCAACCTTTCCAACGCCGAAATGACGGCGGAGCACTACCACGGAAGCGGGGCGCGTTTGGCGGAAAAACTGTGCTGTTCGGGCGCGTACGACCCCCTGTCGCTGTTCGATTTTATATTCTGTAAAGATAAATTGGGGCGCATATATCCCGCAGGTAAGCAGGCTTCGGCGCTTTCCGACTGCCTTTTGCGCAAGGCTTCGGCTCTCGGCGTTCAGCTGTTGGTTTCCTCGCCCGTTACGGCTATAAAGAGGGGATACGAGCTGACCGTTTCGGACGGAAACAAAATTTGCGCAGACTACGTTGTGCTTGCCGCGGGCGGCAAGGCGCAAAAGCAATTCAACACCGACGGCGCTTCGTTCGCGCTTGCTAAGAGCTTAGGGCATACGGTAACGCCTTTATACCCCTCGCTCGTTCAGCTCAAATGCGATACGGCTTACATAAAAACGCTTAAAGGCATACGCGTCGAATGCGGCGTAACGGCGTTCGATTGCGACGGGAATATGCTTGCAAAGACGTGCGGCGACGTCATTTTTACCGACTACGGAGTGTCGGGAAACGCCGTGTTTTACATCTCCGCATACTGCGCGGGAAGGAGCGGCGTAACCCTCTCTTTGGAATTTCTCCCCGACATATGTGCCGACGAAATTGAAAAAGACGTAAAAAGAAAGCTTGAAGCGGGGTATCCGCAGTCCGAACTTTTATGCGGAACTTTACATAACCAGCTGGGCAGGGCGATAGTCAGGCGGTGCAACAGCCAAAGCCCCAAGAGCATTGCAGCGGCGGTTAAAAATTTTACGCTGACCGTAGAGGGCAGTCTTGGTTTCGATTACGCTCAGGTAACGAAAGGCGGCATACCCGCCGAGGAACTTGACGAAAATTTGCAGAGTAAACTTTCGCCCAATTTGTACTTGATTGGCGAGGCGGTGGACGTGGACGGCGACTGCGGGGGATACAATCTGCAATGGGCTTTTGCAAGCGGTATGCACGCCGCAAAGAGTATTATAAGCCGTATGGACTGCTATGATTAAACGCTTCGACAATATCAGACTTTCCGTAACCGAGCCGGAAGCCAACCTGTTAAAAGTTGCGCAAAAAAAGCTTGGCGGAAAAATAGGGTATTTTAAAATTTTAAAAAAATCGCTCGACGCCCGCGATAAAAGAAATATCGTGTGGCTGTACTCCGTCGCCTGTTCAAACGGCGAGGAGCGCGAGCCGCAGCCGCGGTTTGAAAATATTTCTTCCCCGCCGACCGTCGCCGTTATAGGCGGCGGACCGGCGGGGCTGTTTTGCGCGGTGCGGTTAATAGAGCACGGCTTCCGACCCTTAATAATAGAGCGCGGCGGCAGGGTAGAAGAGCGCAGGCTGTCCTGCTCGGAGTTTTTTGAAAGGCGCAGGCTCGATACCGAAAGCAACGTTCAGTTCGGCGAGGGCGGCGCGGGCGCGTTTTCCGACGGCAAGCTCGTAACCCGCACAAAGGACGGGCTTAACCGCGACGTGCTTTCGCTGTTCGTCCGCTTCGGCGCCCCGCAGGACGTGCTGTATCTCAATAAACCGCACGTGGGGAGCGACAGGCTGTACGACGTGCTCCGCGCTCTACGCGCCTTCGTCGAAGCCAACGGCGGAAGTTATATGTTCGATACCAAGGTCTGCGGGCTGGGAATAGAGGACGGCTCTCTTACTTCGCTTACCGTGCAAAACGTTAAGAGCGGACAATCGCAGGAAATTAAAGTCGATTGCGCGGTGCTCGCCGTGGGGCACTCTGCAAGGGATACCTATGAAATGCTTGCCGAGGCGGGCGTTGCAATGGAGCCGCGCGACTTTGCCGTGGGCGTGCGCATCGAACACCCCGCCGACGCAATCGGGTTAGCACAGTACGGCGAGAAGTACAAGCTTTTGCCAACCGCCGATTACAGCCTCGTCAGCCACGCGCACGAACGTACGGTTTTCACTTTCTGTATGTGTCCGGGCGGAGTGGTCGTTCCCGCGGCGAGCGAGGAGGGCGGCGTAGTGGTAAACGGAATGAGCCTGCGCGCAAGGGACGGAAGAAACTCCAACTCCGCGCTTATGGTGCAGATGCGGCGTGAGGACTTCGGCGCAAGCGACCTGTTTGCGGGCGTAAGGTTTCAGCGGGAATTGGAAAGAAAGGCTTTCTTACTCGGCGGCTCGAACTATTCCGCGCCCTGTCAGCTGTACGGCGACTTTGCGCGGGACAGGCTGTCGCAGGGCTTTGCAAGCGTAAAACCCACCTATGCGGCGGGCACGGCGTTCGCGCCGCTTGCCGAGCTGTTGCCCCGTGTTGCCGCCGAGGCGTTAAAGGCGGCTATACCCGATATGGGTAAAAGGCTTAAAGGTTTCGATTCGTCCGAAGCTCTGCTCACGGGCGTGGAATCGCGTTTTTCGTCGCCCGTTAAAATTCTGCGCGGGCAGGACTTGCAGAGCGTTACAATCAAAAATCTTTATCCTTGCGGCGAGGGGAGCGGTTACAGCGGCGGAATAACTTCCTCCGCGGCGGACGGGCTTAACGTTGCCGAGCGCATTTTTGCGCGGTATAGCGGCGTTTAAGTCAATAAGAGCAAATAAATTTAAAAACTTTACCGTAAAAACATAATAACTTCATACAGTTTACACATTTGGCGGATATAATGCAATTGTCAAACGGGGAAACCCGTTCGCATAAATTTCGCACACACTAACTTTTTTCATATTCTCTCTTATTGAAAGCGCACGGTCTAACGGCTGTGCACTTTCTTTTTTGCCGTAAAGCCGCGCGTATTGTCATAAATCGCCGCCGTGAAAAATAAAATGCGTTTGGGGCGCGTCCGCGCGCAAAAGTTTTTGTTACGGGAGGGAACGATGAACGACAACTTGCTCACGCAGATGATTTACCGCATCGTTACGTGCTGCGTGTCGGCGCTGGCGGTGCTTTTAACGTTCAGGTTTTTTCACAATTTCTACGGTTCTTCCGCGTTGTGGGAATTTGCGCTGAGCCTCGACGACCTCGATTGGGGTTTTTTAAAGTACTACACAAACCTTTCCAATTGGTTTGTCTTCGGGGTGTCGGTAACCGTGCTCGCCGACAACGTAAAGAGGGTGAGGGCGGGGGAGAGGTACGGCTACAACAGGGTCATACCCGCGCTGAAATTCGCCACTACGGTAATGATTTTCGTTACCTTCGCCGTGTACAATTTTTCCTTCGAAAGCGTGTTTGCGCTCAGGTATTGGCGCAACCTTTATAACCTTACCTGCCATCTCTTCGCGCCGCTTCTGTTCGTTTTCGACTTCGTAATCTTTGACGAGCACGGCACGGCTAAGGCGTACTACCCGCTTGTAAGTTTAATTCTTCCGCTTACTTACGTGGCGGGAATACTAATAGTCGGCGCGTGCGTCGAGGGCTTCGGATACCCTTACGCCTTCCTCGACGTGAACAGGTTCGGCTATGCGAAAGTCTTTCTTTTCGTGTCGGCGCTGGTCGCCGTCTTTACGATTGTCGGCTATCTTATGTGGCTGTACAACAGGCTTGTAAGGGTGGACGGGAAGTGGCGCTTCCGTCTGCGGGCGGGCACCTGTAAAAATTCACGCGGTTAAAATTTTGTCTGTTTTGGCAAGCCCCGACCCCACGTCGGGGTTTTTCGCAAATTGTCTAATTTTATCAAAATGGGGTCAATTGTAACAAAATTTATTTTTGTGAAAAAAATGTATTATAATATATTGACACGTGCGCGTAAGATGTGTATAATTTGACTGTATAGTTATCGTTAAAATTCTGTCCTTTTGCATTGGGGGAGATTTTGGCGTCAGGAGTAAAGATGGCTGTTTTAAAGTACGAGCGGTTCATAGTAAAGATGTCTACGGAGCAGAAGGTAAGGCTTATAACCTCTACCCAATTTTTCAAAAGCTCTTCCGCGGGCAGTTACGAATTCCCCGTGTTCAACATAAAAAATCAACCTTACGACGAGTGCGACCACTCGACTCACATCACGCACTTCCCCTGCGACCTTGCGTTGGCTTCGGCGTGGAACCCCGCGCTTACCGACGAAGTGTACGCCGCCGCGGGAGAGGAAGCGCACGCCGTAAACAGCTTTGCGTACTACGATTGCACCAACGGTTTGCAGGAAGAAAATTTAACTTCCGAACACTTCGTCCTCGGTAAATTTCTTGCGAGAAAGGTTGCGGGTTTAAGGCGCGGCAACGCGTTCGTCAATTTCCGCGCGGAGGACTGCGAGGACGAAAACGAGCGGGCGCTCAGGCGCAGTATCACGGGCGAGGTGCTTACCAACGCATCCCCCAGCTCGGTAATTTTTTCCGACGTGGAGGAGGCGGAAACGGTAGTAAAACGCTTCTCTTACGGCGACCTTGTATTCGGCATAGCCTCCACCGTGGAGGAAGCTTTGGACTTTTTGTACAGCGGCGCTTCGTTCCTGTTTTTATCGGAAGATATCACCGACGCTCTGGCAAACAAGCTTACGAGTCTTACTTCGGCTTACAAGCAGGCTCATTCCAAATACGTAAACGACAAGATGAGCGAAAGCAGTTTTGCAAGGCTTGTAAGAAACTTTAAAATTTTCAACGGCGAAATACTCGATAAAGCCTGCGACGACGTAATAAACATAGTGCTTTCTATGCAGGAGGCAAAGGACAATCCGCAGGCGGACTACAAGTCTTTGCGTAAGGGCGAGGCGGCTCTTTTCGATGAAATAAACCACAACGAACTCGCGGTAAGCGCAGCGCGGCAGTCGGCGGTTTTGTTGAAGAACGAGGGGGGCGTGCTTCCCCTTCAACGCAGTCGCAGTCTTGCCGTTCTGGGCGAGTATGCAAAAGACGTAAAGTATCAGCGCGCATACTATAAAACGCGCGCCACGGCGGAGAGGCTGGCGTTTGACGCAATCAACGATTACGAGCTGAATACCGTCGGCTTCGGTCTGGGCTACGCCAAGGGCGAGCGCGGCAGAAGCGACCTTTTGGACCACGCGGTTATGCTCGTTTCCAAAGCCGACTGCGCTCTTGTCTATCTTGCGGCGGAGAGGGGCGCGAGTCAACTTCCTCCCGAACAGCTCGAACTTTTAAACGCCGTATGCGGAAAGCGCGCAAAGATAGTCGCGGTCGTCGCGGCGGACAACAACGTCGATATGAGTTTTGCCGCGAAGTGCGACGCCGTGCTTTTAACGTACGCGTCCGGTCAGGGCGGCACGGTTGCGGCGTTGGATATACTTACGGGCGTCGTTTCCCCCTCGGGAAAGCTTACAAAACCGCTCGATTTCCCCAATATAGGCGGAACGGTAGGGAAATGCCCCGTCGGATACGGTCTTTCGTATACCCGTTTCGAATATACAAATCTCAAAGTAAACGAAAGCGGGGTAAGCTTTACGGTTAAAAACGTAGGTCCTTGCGACGGGTTCGCAGTGCCCCAGCTATTCGTAAAAAAGAAGAATACTTCTACCATATTCGCCGACAAACAGCTTAAAGGCTTTACGAAAGCGTTCGTTAAACAGGGCGACGCGGTAAGGGTCAAAATACCCTTCGATGACAATACGTTCAGCCTATACAGCGCCCAAAAGGGCTATCATATCGAGGGCGGTCTGTATACCGTTACGATTGGCGACACCGCGGAAGAGGAGAAACTTTCGGGCATTTTATTGCTTAAAGATTACGAAGATAAGCACAAGTTTGACAATACGGTCGTGCAATCGTCGGATGACGGCAGGGCTGTGGAGTTTTCTGAAAGCAATCTTCCCGCCTCCGTAAAATCCGCCCGCAAGCGCTTACCGTTCGCGTTAAAGCTCGTGCTTGCCATAATGCTCGCGGTGTATGCGGACGCGGTTTTAATACTCTTTGCGGTGGGCAATATCGTCGCGGATAAAGACATTGTTTTCTACGCCGTAATAGGCGTTGTCGCGCTTGTGGTAAACGCGCTCGTAATAATTTACATAGCCGTTGCGTCAACGCGCCGAAAAGCCGAAAAATTCATTCACCCCAACGTCGTGCTTACCGAAATGCTCGACAACGTGGAAGAGTTTACGGAGATAGCCAAAGTTAAATACAAACTGCCCGTGGAAGAGGCGAAAAAGCAGGAGGAAGAAGTAGCCGAGCAAACGGAAGAGCAAGCCGCCGAACAGGCGCTCGCCGCCACTTACGAGGTCAACTTCGACGACGCTTCCTCCGTACCCGCCGCCGTTGCCGAAAAAGTTTCTTTCGGCGAGCTGTGCAGAAATTTAAGAAACTTTGCGCTCAACAGAGGAATCAATTTAGAAATAACTTCGGCAAGGGTTTTGGTGTCGGCAATAGCTTCGTGCAAGATTGTGTTCTTAACGAGTAAAAACGCCGAGCTTCTGCCCGATTTCGTAAAGGTGTTAAACGAGTATTACGGCAACGAAACGCCCGTTACGGCAAGCGACGAATGGAAGAGCCTTTCCGACATACTCTGGTGCGAGGGCGAAGACGAGGGCAAGTTTGTTTTATCCCCCTTCTCCAACGCGGTGTACGGTGCGCACAAAGCGCGCGAGCAGGAGCGGGTGCTTTTAATCGACAACGTAAACGTAAACAATCTCGGCAGTTATTTCTGCAACTTCCTCGAACACGCAAACCACCCCACCGAGGAGTATGTAATAAGCTTTAACGAGGAAACTTCTTTCAAACTGCCCGACAACCTCACATACGTGTTGGTTCCCCAAAACGGAAGCGTGGAGGCGTTGCCCGCGGAAATATTAAACGCTTCTATGATTGCGGAGGTTATGCTCTCCAAGGCGGAGATTGTGCCCGACGAACAGGTGGAGCCTAAAATCGTTTCCCACGAAGATTTCCGCCTTATGCTTTCAACGGCAAAGGAAATCGACTTCGTTTCCGAACGCATCTGGAAAAAGGTGGACGCGCTCGCCGAAACGATTACCGCAACCGAAAAGTTTGCAATAGGCAACAAAAATACCATTCAGCTCGAAAGCTTTACTTCCGTTATGATTGATTGCGGCGCCGACGAGGCGGAAGCCGTTACCAATATGTTTTTGGTAAAACTTGCGTACATACTCAAAAACACGCGTATGTACAGGCAGGACGGCGGCGACAAGTCGGTGTACGCAATAATTGAAAAACTGTTTGCGGACGAAGAGCTTGCAAAAATCAAGCGCGTGCTAATCAAGGCGGCGCAGGTTTAGGAGAAAGTTATGATTTACGGCAATTGCATATTGGCGGCGGCAGACGACTTTTTCGCTAAGCTCGTAGTCGCGCTGACAAGTAAAACGGCGCTTATAACTTATATCGCCCTCATACTCTTCCTTATAATCGTGCTTGCCATCCGCGTAATTTTAGGCGAACAGCAGCGCGTGGAACAGCAAAGGCAGAGCAAGCGGCTGAAAGAGGAAGCCGAAAAGGACGCCGTTATAGAAAGCGTATCCAAAAAGCTGGATAAGCATTTCGAACGGCTGGGCGGCGACTTGAACTACGTTAAAAGAAATCTTGCCAACACCGCTGGTATTCCCGCGCCTGTGCGACAGCAGGCGGCGGTAGCGGCAAACGCAACTGCGGGTAGTGCTGGGAGCGCATCGGACGGAGAGGAAGTAAACACGGACGGTTCGCGTTTCTATATGCTAACGGAAATAGACAAAGAGTACGAAAGTTACGTGCGCCCCGATTACGACGATAAAATCAACTTAAAAGAGCTGTGCGAGGACTTCCGCAATTTCTCGGCGGGCAGTTTAAAACTGTTTTACGACATAGAGGACATAAGAAGGTTTATAGGCGGACTTGCGGTAACCAAGCTAATCATACTGCAAGGTATGTCGGGAACGGGAAAAACGTCGCTGGCGTATGCGTTCGGCGAATATCTGGGTAACAAGACGGTAGTCGTGCCCATACAGCCGATGTGGAAGGAGCGAACGGACCTGTTGGGATATTACAACGAATTCACGCGCAGGTTCAACGAAACGACGCTGTTGTACAAGATGTACGAAGCCAACAACAACGAGGAGATATACATAACCGTCCTCGACGAAATGAACATAGCGAGGGTAGAGTACTACTTTGCGGAGTTTTTGTCATTGTTGGAAATACCCAACCCCGAGGGAAGAAATCTTGACGTGGTGGCGGACAGATGGGATGACGACCCTAAGCTGTTGCACTCGGACGGAAAGATGAAACTGCCGACGAATATGTGGTTTATAGGCACTGCGAACAACGACGACAGTACGTTCAGTATCTCGGATAAGGTGTACGACCGTGCAATGGTCATCAATCTGGATAAGAAGGCGACGCCGTTCGAAGCGGAGGGCAAGCCGAGGAAGGTATCTGCAACGCACTTGCAAGAGCTGATGGATAAGGCGCAGCGGGAGTACGCGCTAAGCGACAGAAACCTGAGGCGGTTGAAGCAGTTGGACGAATATATGATAAAGACGTTCCACATAACGTTCGGCAACCGAATAATGAAGCAAATCAAGTGCTACGTGCCCGTGCTTGTGGCTTGCGGGGGAACGGAAGTGGAAGCGTTGGACGACATACTTGCGAGGAAGATATTCAGGAAGTTGGAGAGTAAAAACCCCGTATACGTAAAGCAGATGGCGGACGGCGTGTGCGACTATTTAGACGAGCTGTTCGGAGAAAACAAACTTGCGCTCTGCAAGGAAACAATCAGACTAATCGAACAAAACGTGTAAAAAGTACAAATACAATTAACTTGGCAAGCCAAACGCGTTTATGTCCGTCGTTACCGCAAAAGGCGTTTCACTAATTGCGTAAACTTACGCGTCGGAGGGTAAAACCGCGTTTGCCGTAACCGAGCGGTAAAAATTTGCCGCACAGTCGGGCAAAGCCCTCAAATGCGCCGCAATATTTCATTCGTTGAAAAATAGGCGTTATAAGGAAACTTATGGACAGTTTAGATTTTTATTACCGCGCTTTTAAAGACTACCGCAGGGAAACCTTGAAGTCCAACGTATGCGAAAAGGACAGAAGGGCTATTGCGGGAGCCAATACAGAGCAGGATAAATTGGAAGCAACTAAATATGTCGTAACAATCGAAGAGGATTGGATAAAAGCCATAGAGGACGGGCTGAAATTTGTCGAGCAGGCGGTTGCCGAGGAGCGGCAGTTCATACGTTCCAACGGCGAAGTCGTACCCATTGAAAAAATCCGCAAAATTTCCAAGGACTCGGTTGTCCATCTCGCCAAGCACAGCGATATGATAACGCACCTGCCCGAAGAGGAGGGCGACACGATTGTGCCCGACCAGCTGTATATGGTTGAAAAACTTTCGGACTACGCCGTATACGAAAACAGATTTTTGTATATGATGCTGTGCTACATACGCAATTTCATAGAGTACAGGCTGGAAAAAATCGACAATCTCCGCCGCTCGTATCTCGGCGATATGAGCGTAAGCAAAAAGATAACGGCAAAGAAGAGAACGCTGAGAATCGAAATGCAGGTATTTGAGGAGCGTAGCGACAACCCCTATCCCATACCCGACGAAAATTGCGACAAGCTTGTAAGAAGAATAAGCGATTGCAGGGAGATAATAAACTCGCTTTTAAATACCGATTTAATGTCGCAGGTGGCAAAATCGCCGATGATTAAGCCGCCGATAGTCAAGACCAACGTCTTGAAAATGAACAACAATTTCAAAAACGCGCTTGCGCTTTACGACTACATAGCTTCATATAAAGGCGATGGCTTTTCATACGAGGAAATAAAGTACAACTTTGCGCCGTACGGCGAGGGGCTTGCCGAGGAAGTCGCCGAAGCGGCAAACCTTGCAACCTTTATCGCCTACAAGGCGGGCAACAAGCTTGACGAGCAGTTAGAAATAACCTATCAGGAGGAAGAGCACCGCCGCAAAGCCGAAGCCGAGCAAAAACTAATACAAAACTTAAACAGGCTTAAAAAGCGCGCCGCGGAGTCGGGCAAAAGTTTGGAAGAATATATGGTCGTTCTCGAAAGGCGCAACCGCCACCTCGAAAAGGACAGCGAAGAGCTTGCCAACATAAGGTTACAGCTCGAACAGCTTTTAAGGCAAATCGAGGGGTTGAACGCCGAAAAGGACGAACTCAACAGAAGAATAACCGAGTTGCAGCATACAATCGAGTTAAAGGAAACGGAGATTGCAGAGCTTAAACAAAAATATATCGAGGACATCGCCGCGCTCAAAAAATCGCACGAGGGCGAGCTTGCAAGAATTACGGGTGAGCGCGACGGGGAAATCGAGGCGGTAAAGACGGAGTACGCCGACAAGATGACGGCTACCGTAAACGAATACGAAACGAGGGTCGGACAGCTTACCGCAGAGCTTAACTCGGCGACCGCGAGGGAGCAGACGGCGGTAGCCGATTGCGAAAGACGGCTGGGCGAAATGAAATTTGCTATGACCGACTACGACAACGAGAAAAAGCGTTTGACGGACGAGTTGGAAGCGCGCTTGAAGCAGATGGAGCGGGACTGCGCCGAAAGCGTAAAAGCCGAGCAGGTGCGCGCCGAAGCCGAAAAAATCAGGTATGAAGAGGAATTGGCAAACGCAAGGGAGCAGGCGGCGCTTGCCCGCGGCGAGTTGGACGGCATAAGGATACAGCAGGGTAAAATCACCCCGTCTACCGACTACACCTCGCGCGACAGGTTCACCGAGCTGGAACAGGAATACGAAGCTTTTCAAAAATTCTTTAAAAAGCAGTGGGAATTTACCAAAAAGGAAATACGCAAAACCATTCTCTGGACGAAAGAGGAAAAAAAGAAGAGAAACGGCGACTTGTAAATTAAAGCGCGTTTGTTAAAAGGGCAAAACTATGGACGACAGGCAAAACGGAAACAACGGAGGGTTAAAGCTGACTGTGCTGATTATAGCCATAATCAGTCTTTTTGTGCTACTCGGCGTTGCCGTGGTCGTCTACTTCACTTACGGGGACGGCAACGTGCCCATAATGAGCTCAAATCTCAAATATCTTTTTCTGGGCTTGATAATTTTACTGCCCCTGTTGCTTCTGTTTTTAATTTTGGCAACGCTTGCAAACATAAAGTTAAAAGTCAAGCCCGATTATTTCGGAGTCGACTTCAAAAAGATGGACAGGGAGCGCCCCAAACTCGAAAATATAGACAATTACAATCCGGGCGAAGCAAAGTATAGCGGACCCGCGCCTGTGCGACAGCAGGCGGCGGCAGCGGCGGCAACAAATACGGCGGGCGGTAGTGCTGGGAGCGCATCGGACGGAGAGGAAGTAAACACGGACGGTTCGCGTTTCTATATGCTAACGGAAATAGACAAAGAGTACGAAAGTTACGTGCGCCCCGATTACGACGATAAAATCAACTTAAAAGAGCTGTGCGAGGACTTCCGCAATTTCTCGGCGGGCAGTTTAAAACTGTTTTACGACATAGAGGACATAAGAAGGTTTATAGGCGGACTTGCGGTAACCAAGCTAATCATACTGCAAGGTATGTCGGGAACGGGAAAAACGTCGCTGGCGTATGCGTTCGGCGAATATCTGGGTAACAAGACGGTAGTCGTGCCCATACAGCCGATGTGGAAGGAGCGAACGGACCTGTTGGGATATTACAACGAATTCACGCGCAGGTTCAACGAAACGACGCTGTTGTACAAGATGTACGAAGCCAACAACAACGAGGAGATATACATAACCGTCCTCGACGAAATGAACATAGCGAGGGTAGAGTACTACTTTGCGGAGTTTTTGTCATTGTTGGAAATACCCAACCCCGAGGGAAGAAATCTTGACGTGGTGGCGGACAGATGGGATGACGACCCTAAGCTGTTGCACTCGGACGGAAAGATGAAACTGCCGACGAATATGTGGTTTATAGGCACTGCGAACAACGACGACAGTACGTTCAGTATCTCGGATAAGGTGTACGACCGTGCAATGGTCATCAATCTGGATAAGAAGGCGACGCCGTTCGAAGCGGAGGGCAAGCCGAGGAAGGTATCTGCAACGCACTTGCAAGAGCTGATGGATAAGGCGCAGCGGGAGTACGCGCTAAGCGACAGAAACCTGAGGCGGTTGAAGCAGTTGGACGAATATATGATAAAGACGTTCCACATAACGTTCGGCAACCGAATAATGAAGCAAATCAAGTGCTACGTGCCCGTGCTTGTGGCTTGCGGGGGAACGGAAGTGGAAGCGTTGGACGACATACTTGCGAGGAAGATATTCAGGAAGTTGGAGAGTAAAAACCCCGTATACGTAAAGCAGATGGCGGACGGCGTGTGCGACTATTTAGACGAGCTGTTCGGAGAAAACAAACTTGCGCTCTGCAAGGAAACAATCAGACTAATCGAACAAAACGTGTAAAAATGCGCCCGTACTTATGCGGGCGGGCAGGCGTAAAATATAAGTATAAAACAGGTAGATAATTATGTCGAAAATAAGAAAATCTATTCTGATAATCGGAATTTTGGTAATAGTGGTAGCGGCATCGCTGGCAACGGCGTTGGCGTTGTTTGCCACGGGCTCGATTAAAACCGACCCCGTCGAATTGGTGTTTGCCGTTAAGGACGAGGAAAAGGTGTACGACGGCACGCCGTTAAAGGCGACCGAATACAAGCTGGTCAGCGGCTCGCTGTTGTCGGGGCATACCGCGCGTATCGAAATTTTGGGCGAGCAGACTTCCGTAGGCGTAAGCGAGAGCGACCTCTCGGTTAAAATTTACGATAAGGAAGGCTACAACGTTACAAGCGGCTACACCGTAAAGGTGGAGTGCGGCGAGCTGAAAGTAGATAAAAAGTCAATCAGCGTAGATTTACCCTCCCAACAGGTTGTGTACAACGGCTCCAAGGTGCTGTTTACCGACTATAAAATTGCCGAAGGCGGGTTGGTGAACGGTCATAAAATTTACGGCTCCACGGAAGCGGGCTTGCTCAACGTGGGCGACACTCTTCCCGAAGAACTCACACCGCTCATTTTCGACGTGGCGGGCAACGACGTAACCGAAAACTACGAAATAGAATTTAACCCCGGCGAAATAGAGGTAATTCCCCGCTACGTTTCCGTAAGACCTGTAACTTCCGAAAAGGTTTACGACGGCACGGCTCTCGCCGTGGAGGGCGTCGAATACGTGGAGGGCACGCTTGTAGAAGGACAGTATGCAAGGTACGAAATAAACCACGGATACGACAACAGACTTATCAACGCTGACGAAATAGTAACTCAGGTAACCGAATTTAAAATTTACGAATTTATAAACGGCGAGGAGGTGGACGTAACCTCCAACTACGAAATAGATACTTACGAAACGGGCAAACTCACCGTTACGCCCCGCCCCTTACATATTACGGGCAAAAGCGCTACGTTTGTGTACGACGGAAACGAACATTCTTTATCCGACGATACCAAGCCCGAGAGCGTTGACGGACTTGTGCCCGACGAGGAAATTATTTCCGTAACCTATGGCGGAGCTATAACCGACGTCGGCACAAAGACCAACGTGGTGAGAGAGGTCGTGCTGTCGAGCAGAAGTTCCAACTACACGATAACGTTTACTTTCGGCACTTTGGAAGTTACTCCCTACGAGCTCGATATAACGACGGGCTCGGCAGAAAAATACTACGACGGCGCAATTATGACGGAGCAGTCGCTCAACGTAACGCTCGCCAACGCCGACCACCGCATAAACCTTGCGGCAGGGCAGAAATATCCTTTCATAATAAACGCGGGTTCCGTTGTCAACGAGTACGTCTGCGCGATTACCGACAAGAACGGGCGCGACGTTACTGAAAACTATTCTATAAATTATAACTACGGCACGCTTACGGTAAACAAAACGCCCGTAGTCGCGCACCTCAACGGGCTCGAAGAAATAGAGTACAACGCCGAGGCAAGATTGCCCGATTTGAGCAATCCCGATTATTTCAGCCTTACGGCGGTGGACGAGGAGCACACCAATAAGCTTAAACTTACCCACGAAAATTTTGAAATAAAGAGCAACGTAAGGTTTATGCGCGACGTTGCGGAGTATTCCTACAAGGTAAAGTTTAACGATAAGGAGCTGTACAATAATTACACTTTGGAAGTGCCCGAAAGCGGCTACCTTACCATTTATCCCAAAGCGGTTACGGTAGATACGGGTTCCAAGCGCGAAGCGTACAGCGGCAACCCCGTATTCGATAAAACCCCCGTTATAACGGAGGGCGCGCTTGCGGCGGGTCACAGCTTCGGCGAGCTTAAAGTTTATCCCTATCTCATAAACGTAGGCAAGCTCGAAAACGACTACAAGCTTACCGTCGCCGATTCCGTCGGCGCGGAAGTTACGCGCAACTACGACATAAAATACAACTACGGCACGCTGGAAGTTACCAAATGCGAAGCTATTGTAACCCTCGATAACTTCGTAGGGCAGAAAGCTTTCGTTTACTCCAACAAACACGTAAACATAAGCGCGGATGACGCCGTTCTTACGGTTGTACCCGATATAATTGAAAGAAGCGAATTTGCTATCGATTACGCCGCGGAAACTATCGACGTGGGCACCGATTATACGTATACCGTGCATATCGCCGATAAGACGCTTGCCGACAATTTCAATTTAAAAATCGCTGGCAGGGGAAGCGGCAGAATAGAGGTTAAACCTCTCGATATCGCCGTAACAATAAGGGACGTTATGCAGACCTATAACGGCGAAGCGTACATACTCGATTCCTACTCGGCGATACAGAATATCAGCAACACTTCAACGGGGCTTTCGAGGGACGATTTCGAGGTGTCGTTCAACGACGCCAAGTCGGGGCATACCGACGCCGCGGGCTATGAATACACCGTGGCAATCAGGATAGAGAAGCGTAAAAATTATAATCTCACGGTCATAAACAGCGCCGACGACAAGGGAACGGCAACGCTTTTCATCAAAAAATTCCCCATAGCCATAACTACCGATTCGGCTTCGTTTGTGTACAACGGCGAGGACAGAAAACTTAAAAAGTATTCTTACTCGGCGCTTGCAAATTCTATGCATACAATTTCGGTGATTACCGTCGACGACGACCTGCCTTTCGTAAACAGGGTAAACACGGTTGAAAACGAGTTCTACTTCGACGTGCGCGACGGCGCGGGTAAGTCGGTAATAAACAATTACGAAATCATTTACAAGTGGGGCACGCTTACGGTAACGCCCCGCCCCGTAACGGTAACCACGGGCACGGTTACCAGGGTTTACGACGGTCAGCCGCTGTCCTATGCCGAGGCTTCGTCGGGCAACCTTTGCAACGGACACAGCCTTGTGCCCGTAAGCGACGAACTCGGAGAAACGGAATTCCCCGAAATAACCGATATAGGCTCGGTTAAAAACGAGTTTAAGTGCAAAATCGTCGACAATATGAACGGCGATTTCACCGACAACTATCTTGTAACTTACGTTTACGGCACGATTACCAGAACAAAACGCCCTGTAACGATATTTACGCCTTCGGTAACCGAAAAGTACGGTTTAAACGAAATAAGCGATATAAACGTAGTAAAATATAACAACCTTGTCGACGGTCATACCGTAATTGCCGACGTGGAAGAGGGCAACGAACCCAGGCGCAGGGAAGTGGGAACTACCAAAAACGAATTTGCCTGCAAGATTTACTGCGACGCGGACGACGTAACGGATAACTATAATATTACGTACGAGTACGGCACTCTTACCGTAACGCCGCTCACAGTAACCGTAACGTTAAACGATTTCGATACGTTTGTGTACGACGGCTCGGCTAAGATTTTGGAACCCGAGCTGGCGATAGCCTCCATAACGGACGAATTCGGCAATTTCTACACCGAGGACGGAATTGTCATTGCCGACGACGGCGACGGAAGCATACTTATAGGACGCGCTTTCTTCGAAATAGTTTGTTCGGGCGTTATGCTCGACGCGGGCGAGTACACTTACTCGGTGAAATTTGCAGACGCAACTTATGCAAACAACTTTATTCTCAATCAAAACACGGGCAGAGTCAGCGTAAAGAAATTCGAAGCTAACGTAACTTTGAGGAGCTTTACGGGCGCGGACGCGCTCACGTTCGATAACCGCGTGCAGAGCGTTGCTCCCGAAATAGCCGTTATCGCCATAGAGGACAACGCGGGCGACCTTGTTTCAACTGCGCTTTTGGATGCGGGCGACTTTGAAATAGTATATTCGGGCAGTCTGTTCAACGCGGGCGACTACACATATAAAGTAAGGCTGTCGGACGTTGTAAAGGCTAAAAACTTTATAATAAATTGTTTCGAAGAAACCATAACGGTTGAAAAACTTGCGGTTGACCTTTCGCTTAAAAATTATACGTTTGAATACAACGGCAGGGCGGCGGTCATATCGGCGGGCGACGCGGTCAGAGTGGATACTGCGCTTATTAAGGGTTCCGACTTTACTTTAACTGTAAACGGCGATGCGGTAAACGCGGGCGACTACACCTATACGGCAACGCTTACCGACGCCAAGTATGCGCAAAACTTTACTTTCGGCACGGCTATGGGCAATATCAGCATAACGCCGCTTGAAATTACGGTTGCGTTAAAAGATTACGCATTCACGTACAGCGGAAACGCCTACGCGCTCAGCGTAGCCGACGCGGTTACAATAAGCAATCCGCTTGTAAAGCCCGAAGATATTACCCTTACTTATCCCGAGCTTAAAAATGCGGGCGATTACACCTACGAAGCCACGGTAACCGACGCTCACGGCAACTTTACAATCAGTAAAAACGCTGGCAACGTAAAAATAAACAAGCTTGCGGTAAACGTAACTTTGAATAATTTAAGCAAAGTTTACGACGGCGCAGATTATAGAATTACCGAAACGGCGGCGATACACAGCATAAGCAGCGCGTTGCTTACGGCGGCGGACTTCAATTTAACGTTTACCGACGGCAGAACAGAGCATACCGACGTTGGAACGTACTCGTTCCGCTTAGTCTTAAAAGCGGCGGTTGCCGGCAACTTCCAAGTAACGTTTACGGGCGGCTCGGCGGCAATCACGCCGAGGGCGGTAACAATCACCACGCAGACGGCGGAAATAACCTACACGGGCGTTAAGCTCGAAGGCGGCGGGGTAGAGCGCGCGGCGGGGCTGGTAACGGGGCACAAGGCGGCTATCGCCAACGGCGCGGTTAAGCCCTCCGTAACGGAAGCGGGCTCGGTTGTAAACAGATTTGTCTGCACAATTACCGACGGCAACAACAGGGACGTAACGGCTAACTACGAAGTTAAGTACGATTACGGCACGCTTACCGTTAAAAAGCGCGCCGTAACGGTTACAACGGCTTCCGAAACCCGCGTTTACAACGGCACAACGCTTACAAACGGCGAAATTATAAATACTCCCGTTGCTCTCGGGCAAAGGGTTGAAGCCGACGGCGACCTGCCCGAAATTACCAACGTAGGTACGGTTGAAAACAGGTATCTTATAAAAATTACCGACGGCGAGGCGGACTTTACGCACAACTACGAAATTACTTACAAGTACGGCACGCTGGAAGTTACTCCCGCCGCGGTGCAGGTAACTTTAAACCCCGTAACCGTTACTTACAACGGCAACGTTATAAGAATAGCCGCTACCGACGCTATCGCTACGGTCAGCAACGGGCTTATCGGTAAAGACGATTTCGAGGTAGTCTATAACAGGGCTGTCAAGAACGTAGACGTATACAACTACACGGTTAAAATTTCTTCGGAAGAAACCGCCCGCAACTTCATTCTTACGGCGGGCACGGGCGTTATAACCGTAGAGAAGAGCGAGCTTCAAATAACTTTGGGCAATCTTACCCAAAAGTACAGCGGCACGGCTAAAACGGCGGATACGCAGGGTATGACGATACTCGGCGACAATCCCGACGGGCTTACCGCGGCTGACTTTAAAGTAGTTTGCAACGCGGAAATGAAGAATGCGGGAACGTATTCGTTCGGCGCGGAAATAGCTGATAAGGAATTGGCTAAAAACTACGCGCTCACGGTTACGGAAGGCACTCTCACCATAGAAAAGCTCGGCGTAGAAGTAACGTTAAAGGACTATACAAAGGTATACAAGGGCTCGGCGTACACCGTCGACGTTGCCGACGCTATAACCGACATAAGTTGCGAAGGCGGCGCGGCTCTCTTGAACAGGAGCGACTTTGCGGCGGTTTACAATAACGAGCTGATAAAGGCGGGCAACTTCACTTACGGCGTGGAAATTTCCAACAGGGAACGCGCAAACAACTTCGATTTGACTATTGCCAACGCAGGCGGAAGCGGTTCGTTTGAAATCGCAAAGCGTAAAATCGTGTTGAAGTTAGACGAAGTGCGCGTAAGTCAGGACGAGTACGACAACAAGGGCTCTACCGGCGATTACGACGTAAGCAAATTTATATCCGTAAGCACCGATACGCCTCTTGCCGAAGGCGACACGTTTATAGTAACCGAGGCTTGGGCAACGGGCGACGGTTTCGGCAAAGTGGAACTTTACCTTATGGACGTATACGTTTTGGATAACGCGGATTGCTACGAATTCGTAAACTACAACGGAAGCAATATGGCTATCACCGCGGCGCTCGTGGTTATAGGTTAAAAGATAAAAAAATCAGTTTGAACTTACAGGCGTTTTATGATTTCTTACGATAATTATAAAAACCGAATAGAAAAATTGGCAAAGGCTAAGCGCGTTCTGCACAAATTCAGGTTTCTGATTGCGGGCGTGCTTGCCGCCGTTGTCGCAGGGTCGGTGGCTCTTATGGTTGCAAAGGGCTCCTATATGTCTGCGATGACTTTGTCAAGCCAAATTATCGAGTTCAACCAACCTTACGAAATAACTCCCGCAAAGGCGTTTTTAGACGCGCCTTCGAGCCAGAAGATAGAGTACTCTTTGGCGGGAAGCAACCAATGGACGAACGAAAAGCCCGTAAAGGCGGGCAAATACGTTGCGAGAACGGTATCCCCCAAGCTTGTGGGATACAGCTACTCGGATACGGTTTCTTTCGAAATCGTGCCGCTCGCCGCGGAATTTACAATCGACGGCGACAGCGTTGTGTACGGCGACGCGCCCCGTTACAGTATTCCACAGCTCTTGCCCCAACACAGGGTGGAGGAGAGCCAATTACAGTTCAAATACGCCGATTACGGCGCGGCGCGAACGCAGGTCAGCGCGGATGAAAGCTCGCTGAAAATAGTCGACGCGGCAGGCGACGACTTCACCGGCTGTTACAACATATCGTTCAGCGGCAAAGAACTCAACGTTTTAAACCGCAAAATCAACGTGCGCCCCGTTGCCGCAACGTTCGAATATAACGGCTCGCCCGTAGTTTACTCGGGCGGAGTAGACCAAGAAACGCTGTCTTCGCTTGCCGCAGGCGACCAGATTTTAATTGACGCGCGCTTCTCTAACGGCAACAGCGTAACAAAGTTTCCCATAAACGCGGGCGCTTACTCTATTGAAATAGCTTCCGTAAAGATTATGCACGGCAATCTGGACGTAACCGCGCGCTATACCGTAAACGAGCTTACCGCCGCGCTTACTATTCAAAAGCGCAAGCTTTCGTTTACAACGCAGTCTGCGGAAAGGGTTTACAACGGTAAACCGCTCACTTGCGACAAGTTCAGTTACGATAACCTCGCCGACGGGCAATCGATTGCGCTCGCGGGCAATAAGTTGCCTTCTATAACCGAAGTAGGAACGCTGACAAACAACTATCAGATTATAGTCAAAGGCGACGACGGTTGGGATGTTTCTTCAAACTACGAAATAGATTACAACTACGGCGAATTGAAGGTTACGCCCTATAAATTGAGCGTAACTACGGGCGATTTGAACGAGATTTACGACGGACGGCCGCACGACAACTATTCCTTTAAGCTTAGCGACCAACCCGAAGATTTTGTTTTCTCCGCCGACAGGTTCGGCAATACCGAGCTGGCGCAAATAACCGATTACGGCACAAAACCCAATAAATTTGCCGTTGTTGCAACGCTCGGCGGCATTGACGTAACCGAAAACTTTGAAATTACGTACAACTACGGCACGCTTTCTATCGCCAAGCGCGAAATTACCGTTGTAACGGGCAGTTTGAACGAGGTGTACAACGGCGGGGAGCAGTATAACGCCGATTACGCGAATATTACGGGCAAGGGGCTTGTTTTAGGACACTCGCTTTCCGTAGACAAACTTTGTACCGTAACCGACGTAACCGAAGCGGGCGGCGCGCCCAACACTACTACGTACAGGGTTAAAGACGGCGAGCGCGACGTAACCGACAACTATCAAATAACGTACGAAAACGGTAAACTTATCATTACGCCGAGGCACATAAACGTAACTACCGTTACGCCCGAAGCGCACATATACGACGCTTCCGAATTTTTCGACGCAGAATACACTACCACCCGCGCGGATATGGCGGGCGAGGGACTGTTAAACGGCGACAGGTTAAAGCTTAAAGGCGAGCCCGCCTCCATAACGAACGTGGGTTCCGTGCCCAACGTTTGCGAATTTTACGCGATGAGCGCAAATTATGTAATCGATAACGTAATCTACGGCACGCTTACGGTAGCGCCCCGTCCCATTACCGTGGTAACTGCGGGCGCAAGCAAAGTTTACGACGGCGAAGCGCTCAGCAAGACGGACGGCTGGCAGACTTATCTTTACGGCGACGGCACGCAAAAGGGCTTGCTTGGCGAAGATACGCTCACGCTAGATACCTCCGCAACGATACCGTCTATTACAAACTTCGGCACGTTGACCAACGAAGTCAAGTATACCGTGCCGTCAAACTACGCCGTTGCCGAATACGTAAACGGCACGCTCGAAATTTTAAAGCGCCGTATAATCGTTTCCACGGAAACGGACGAAAAGGTATACGACGGCGCGGCTCTTTCCAACAGCGGATATAAAACCGTTTGGGAGAAGGACGAAACCAAGAGCGGACTTTTGAACGGCGACGAACTTACGCTGTTTAAACCTGCCGAAATAAGGGAAGTGGGCGGACCAACTTTAAACAACTGCGAGTATTACGAGCCTAACGACAACTACGAAATCGCTTCGTACAGGTACGGCACGCTGACTATCAAGCCGCGCCCGATAATGGTTATAACGCCCGACGCGTCCAAGACGTACGACGGAATTGCGCTATCCAAAAACTTCGGCTATACGGTCAAGTTTGCGGTTTACGACAAGGAGCAGGCTCAATGGCTGGCGGACGATAGCGAAGTCGGTTTAATATCGACTGATACGCTTGTATGCACGTTTACGGCGGAAATAACCGACGTTGGCTCCGCGCCCAACGACTGCGAATACACGCATTTCAATTCCTACAACAAATCAAACTACGATATTCACTACACTTACGGCACGCTTAACATAACGGGCAGAAAAATAGTAGTAGTAACTGCCGACGCGGAGCGCGCGTACAACGGCGAAGCGCTCAGCAAAACGGACGGCTGGCAGACCTACCTCTACGGCGACGGAGCCCAAAAGGGCTTGCTTGGCGAAGATACGCTTACTTTGGACGCGTCTGCAACCGTGCCCGCCATAACCAACTTCGGCACGCTTGAAAACGCCGTAAAATACGTTGCTTCCGATAACTATATAATAGAAGAATACGTAAACGGCACTCTTACCGTAACGCAGAGGGAAATTGTAGTAACGTTCAACAGCGCAAGCAAAGTTTACGACGGCGAGGCGCTCTCCGAAAAAGGCTATACGACTTATTGGAAAGAAAACGCCGAATTTAAAGGACTTGTAGGCGACGATAAGCTGATAATAGACGATAGCACCGTACCTTCGCTGACGGACGTAGGCACAAAAACCAATCGATTTGACTTTACTTTGCCCGAATTCGAAGAGGGTAAGTCCAACTATGCTCTTTATGAAACCTTTAACGGAACGCTCGAAGTAACCGAGCGCACGCTAAGCGTGGCAACGGGTTCGGCAACCGCGGTTTACAGCGGCAAACCGCTATCCCAGCCGCAGTATGAGGAGTGCTATTATCTCGACGCCGACGGCGTCAAGCAGGTTGGGCTGGTAAACGGCGACCAACTTGCGGTGCTTGCGCCCTTCTCCGTAACGGCGGTAACGCCTGACGGCGGAACGGACAACGTTGTAACGTATAAGGTTTGCGACAGTAACGGCGACGAAGTTGTCGGCAATTATATAATAGAATATGTAAAATACGGCAAGCTTACAGTTACCCCCGCCAATCTGAACGTAACAGTTTCCGACGTAAGCGGAGTAATTTACGGCGAAGAATGGGCTTACGCTTCGGGTAAAGGCAATTACGTCAAGGCGGAAGGGCTGGTAAACGGCGAACAGCTTGAAATTGCCGTGTATTACACACGCAACGGCGAAAAGGTTACGCCCCGCCACGCGGCTACGTATTCAATAGAACTCGATATCGAAAACTGCTTGGTTTACCTTTCCGAAGTTAACGGCGGAGGGGAAACGGACGGCGGCATAGCCAACTATGAAGTGGAATACGTAGCGGGCGAGCTTATCATAGGCAAAAAGTCGGTAACGGTTACAATTGCCGACCAAACCTGCGCGTACGGCGACGACCTGCCCGAAAACTCGTTCGAAATAACGGCGGGCTTGGACGAAGACGGCAACCTTCCCTACGGCGAAATATTTGCGCTTACTTACGGCTACTCTCCCGAAAACCCCAAAAACGTGGGAACGTATGCCATTATAGCGACCGATTGCGCCGTTTACGAGGGGCAGACGCGCATTGTTGCGGACGACTATGATATTACTTATATTAACGGCAAGCTAGTCATAGGCAAACGCGCCGTTTCGCTTACGCTTGAAGAGCAGAATAGAATTTACGGTGAAGCGGTAGATACCGTTTACGTAATCACCGACAAGCAGGAAACCGAGCTTGCTTACGGCGAGGAATTGCGCGTTTCCGTCAATTTCTGCGACGGCGAGGGCAACCCTGTTTCCCAACCCAAAAACGCGGGTCAGTACAAGGTTGCGGCGGCTTCCTATGAAATTTATCTCGACGGCGCTAAGGTCGAGGGCGGAGCGGACAACTACGATATAGTAATCGCGGACGGCATTTTGAATATAGGCAAAAAGAGCATCACCGTAACTATTGAAGACCGCGCCTGCGTATACGGCGACGACCTGCCCGAAAACTCGTTTGAAATAACGGCGGGCTTGGACGAAAACGGCGGGCTTCCTTACGGCGAAAGCCTTACCCTCGGCTACGGTTATACTCCCGCAGCTCCCAAAGACGCGGGCGAATACGCAATAACCTCCGTGTCGCAGACGATTGACGGCACAGACGCCAACCTCAACTACGATATAACCGTTGTGTGCGGCACGCTCACAATAGGCAAAAAGAGCATTACCGTTACTGTTGAAGACCAAACCTGCGTATACGGCAATGCGTTGCCAGAAAACTCGTACGAAATTACGGACGGTTTGGACGAAAACGGCGAACTGCCCTACGGCGAGGAGCTTACGTTAAGCTACTATTATGCGGACGATTTGACCACCGCGCCGAAGAATGCGGGCGAATACCGTATAAACGTAACCGACCTGCTGTTCAACGGCAATGCGGACGGCTTAGACAACTATGAAGTAGAAGTAGTTTACGGTAAACTTACGATTACTCCCCGCGATATTACGGTGGAGTTGAATGCGATAGCCGACGTAACTTACGGCGATACTTTCGAATATGCGGACGCGGTTGGCAACTACGCCAACGTGCCCGACCTTGCGTACGGCGAAAAACTTAAAATTGACGTAAACTATTTACAGAACGGCGAAGTTACGCAGGCTAAAAACGCGGGCAGGTATTCTGCGGAATTGAGCCTGAACGATTGCGTATTCTACAAAGCGGACGGCGTAACGATTATAGAGGGCGGAGCGAACAACTACAATATCGACAGCGCGCGCGTCGACGGCTTGATTATTCACAAGCGCGAATTGCAGATTACGCTGTTAGCTTTCTTCAATGATAAATCAATCGTCTACGGCGATTACGACTTTGTAAATACTTTCCCCTATCCCGATACGGCGGGCAACTACGACGCGGCAAACACCACCGAGCTTGCCTACGGAGAACAGCTTAAAGTAGCCGTAAAATACACGTACGAGGGTATAGAGGATACTACGCCGAGAAACGTTGGCAAATACTATATAAGTTTATTGACAAACCCCTATGCCGACAGCTGTACATTCTACGACGAAAACGGCAACGAAATAGAGGGCGGTAAAAACAATTACACCGTAACCAATTTAACTCTCGGGCGGATGGATATAGTAGCCAGAGATATAAAGGTTACGATAAGCGATTTATTAAACGTTACTTACGGCGACTTCGGCGCAAAGGTTAAATATTCCGAAGAAATAGGCAACTACGATTCGGTTGAAAATATCGCCTACGGCGAACGACTTAAACTTACCGTTAAATACCAGCAGCACATTGCGGAAGAATTGCGCGACGTGGAACCTAAGGACGTAGGACTTTACGTAATCGCGCTGGACGGCTATACCGTTTATTCGAGCAACGGGGAAACGGTATACGGCGGCGAAAACAATTACCGCCTTACAACGGAAGCGGGCACGCTGGAAATAGTTCAAAAACGAATAACAATCTTTTTTGATAAAATAAAATGCGTTTACGGAGAAACTATTCCCCAGCCCTCTTATAAAATAGGCGGCTTGGAGGAGGGCGAAAGCCTTCCCTACGGCGACGAAATAACCGTAACCCACGTATTCCGTAAAAACGGAGAGCAAGGTGTTTACGACGTTGAAGCCAAAAACGCAGGCATTTACATAATTTCCGCGGGAGAAGTTAAAATAAACGGCGAAACCGTTGAAACGGCTTCCTTAAACGGCAATTACTATATAAGCGTGTCGGCGGGGTCGCTTACGATAGAAAAGGCAAATCTCGAAGTTACTTTAAACGATTTACCCGACGTAATTTACGGCAAACCCGTAGAGTACGCTTCCGAAACGGGCAATTACGTTTCAGCAAACGGGCTTTGCTATGAAGAACAGCTTAAAGTAGCCGTAGTTTACGTAAACTACACGCTTGGCAGTCAGCCCGTGGAGGCGTTGAACGCAGGCTCTTACGCAATAGAGCTCGACGGGGAAAACAGCTTAACGTATTCCGAGGACGGCGGTTTAATCGGCGCGGTAACTTTGAATTACAACGTAACTTTCACATCGGGCAACGTGGAAATTTTAAGGCGCAAGGTCGGCGTAACTTTCGACGATAAGCAGTGCGTTTACGGCGCGCCTGTTCCCGAAAATACGTTTACCTTAAACGTGGATATTTCCGACGGCGCTTCGGGCACGCTTACGGCAACTTCTCTTCCCTACGGCGAAGAATTGCAATTCGACAACGTTTACATAAAGAACGGAGAAGAGGTTAAACCGCTCAACGCCGGCGTTTACGGCATTAAGGAAGGCTTGGTAAAGGTAAGCGGCGCGGAAGACGGCGTAAATAATTACGAAATTACTTACAACTACGCCTCGCTTACAATCGACAAGAAAACCGTAAGCATCAAACTCGACGACATTACCGCAGAATACGGCGACTTTGCGGCAAGCGTTCCCTCGATAGGCAATTTCAGCGTGCTGTCCGAAGAGAGTGGCGAAGCGTTGGCTTACGGCGAGCTTTTGGAAGTTTCCGTAAAGTTTACCGAAGTCGGCGACGAGGAAACCAAAAACTACATAATTCCCAGATACGTAGGCAAGTATTCGGTTGTGGC
Organism: uncultured Christensenella sp.; assembly: GCA_910586035.1. Taxonomy (GTDB): domain Bacteria; phylum Bacillota; class Clostridia; order Christensenellales; family Borkfalkiaceae; genus Coproplasma. Next base: position 29,380 of record CAJUHT010000003.1, on the reverse strand, counting down.
TACGCTGTTTACCGTGTACGCTCACGACAGCGGCGCTTACGGCGACGAAGGTTTTGAAAGCGGAGAGGGCTCTCAGCTTACCAATTATATAATAGAATGCGTTTACGGTACTCTCGAAATCGAAAAGAGAGAGATTACGGTAGTCATAAGCGAGGATACGCAGTACATATACGGCGCGCCCGAACCTGCCGTGAACACTTACGCAATTTACAGCGGCGGCGAGGAATATACCCTGCCTTACGACGAGTATCTCAATGTATCTTTGAAGTACTACGATATGAGCGGCGTGCTTGTAGACGGCGTTCCAGTAGACGCGGGCGAATACGTCGTTAAGTGCGACGAGGCGTTTATAAATCTTTCCGAAAGCGTAAACGACAATTACTCCGCGCAGTTTGTAGACGGTAAGCTGACTATAAGACAGCGCAATATAACGGTAACGGTCGGCAATTATTCCTGTACGTACGGCGAGGCTCTGCCCCAATTGCAATTTGCAATAACGGTAAACGGTCAGCCTTACGAGTTGCCTTACGGCGAAAAACTCGCGCTTACGTTCCAATACGGGTTGGGCGGCGCCTGGACTAACGCGCCCGTCAACGCGGGAGTGTACGATATAGGCATTGCTACCGTTGAAGTTATCGGCGGCAACGAAAACGCGGATAATTACAATATCACTACTAACTTCGGCAAGCTTACCGTAGAAAAACTGCAAGTAACCGTTTCAATAGACGACGCGTCCTGCACGTACGGCGACGAACTTCCCGAAATAACTTACTCTGTTGCCGAGGCGCCTCTGCCTTACGGCGACGTAATTGCGCTAACCTTCGAGTTTACAAGCAAGTCGGACGGAGCAACCTATTCCATACCCGAACAGGCGGGCGCGTACGCGATAAATATCGCCGACGCCAAAGTGGAAAACGGCAACGCCAACGTACAAAATTATATAATAAATCAGGCGGAGAACAACAGCCCTCTGCTTACTATCGAGCGCGCGGAAATAGAAATAATGTTAAACGGCGCGGGCGTTACGGCGTTTGCTTACGGCTCCGACTTTACAAGCGTCATTTGCAGGGCGGATATAATAGGCGCGGTAAACGGACAGACGGTCAACGTCGCAGTTATATATGCGCCCGTAGCAACAATCCGTTCGGCAAGAGGGGCAAGGGCGTTTGCGGCAAGAGCGGCGCAAGACGCGTTTGTTCCCGCAAACGTGGGCAAGTACACGGCTACGCTCGATTGGGAAAACTGCGTTGTGCTAAATGCGGACGGCTCGGCGGCGGACGGCGGCATAGAAAACTACAAATTTGCCGACGGCTTCGTCTGCTCGCCCGTAACGTTTGAAATTACGCCCAAGCAAATCAACGTAACGGTAGACGACGCGTCCTGCACGTACGGCGACGAACTTCCGGAAATAACCTACTCTGTTGCCGAGGCGCCTTTGCCTTTCGGCGACGAGCTTAAACTTTCATTTAAGGTAGAGGACGAAAACGGCAATGCGGCTGTAAATGCGGGCGCGTACGGCATTTCGGTTGACGGCGCAAGCATAGAAAACGGCAATGCCGACTTAGCCAACTACTCGATAACTTATACAAATACCGCAACTTTAACTATAAAAGCCAAGAGCGTAGTCATTCAGGTAAAAGATTTGGCGGTGCCTTACGGCGACGAGGCGCAGTATCCCGACTTTATCGGCAACTACGACAAACTGCTCTCTTCCGAGCTTGCAAACGGCGAACAGTTTAAAATTACGGCTGTCGAATACGTGCAAAACGGCGTAGCGGTGGAAAAGCCCACTCAGGCTGGCGAGTACGAAATAGTGCTGAAAACGTTTGAAGTTTACTCACAAAACGGCGCGCTGCTCGACGGCGGGGCAAACAATTATAGCGTAACCGACGTAAACGGCACGCTTACAATTTCCGCAATGGTAATCGTAATTACCACAGGCACGGCGCAAAAGGAATACGACGGAAATCCGCTTTACTGCACCGACTATACGCTCAGCGGCGCAACGCTTGCCGAGGGTTATACTCTCGAAGTGGACGAAAAGTACTCCGTATCCAAGGCGACGGCGGCGGGCGGCGTGGATAACTTAACTACTTTCAAAGTTATGTACGGCGGAGAAGTATCGGAAAATTACATAATTTCCTATGCGGCAAACTGCGGCAAACTCATAATAACCAAGAGAGAGATTACCATAGCCACCGACAGCGCGACAAAGGACTACGACGGAAGCGCGCTTACGGCGGGCTACACGGCAACGTATACGGGTTCGGGCGCGTTTACGCAGGCGTTTGCCGACGGCGATATTATGACCGTTACCAAGGATACGGAAATAACGGACGCGGGCAACACGTTAAACGAAATCGAATATACGATAGTCGGCGAGGACGGCGAGGACGCTAAAAACAACTACGCGATAACCTACACACGCGGCACGCTCAAAATCAATCCTTTGGCGGTAACGGTAACGCTTAAAGGCGGGCTCGAAGTAGTTTACGGCGAAATTATTGAAAACATCTTCACCCTCAGTTGCGGCGAATTGCCCAACGGCGAAGAGCTGTCGTTTAACATTATTTACAAGCTCAACGGCGCGGTAGTAACTCCCGTAGAAGTCGACGGTTACTTCCTGTTGCCCGTCGCTAAAAACTATTCAATGGTAGTAGACGAAAGCACCTACGCAATTACGGGCGGCAGGGAAAACGTTAAAAACTACGTATTCAGTCTGGGCGCGCTTGCAAAAATAAGCGTAACGCCGAGGCACATAATAGTAACAACGGCAACCTCCAAACACGTTTACGACGGCAACGTTTACAGTGATTCAAGCTATATTACCGTTTGGGCTGGCGACGGCATATCCGACGGACTTTTAAACGGCGCGGAGCTTACCGTAAACAGCGTAACGGAATTGACGGACTTCGGTTCGGAAATCAACGTGTGCGAGTACGCTTCTCCCGACGGCAATTACGTGATTGACAGGGTCGACTACGGAACAATTTCGGTATTAAAGCGCGAAATAACCGTAAAGACGGGCAATCTCATCGCTGAATATAACGGCGAAATGCAGTTCAGTAAGGAGCTTCCCAAAGTTATAGCCGGCTCGGTTGCGGACGGGCAGGAAATGAGAGTAGACGTTGAATACGGCTATACCGACGTTACCTCTACCGCGGGCGTGGACAATACCACAACGGTAAAGATTTTCGGCGATAGCGACGTTACTTCCAACTATACTATTAGTTATGAGTACGGCAAAATAATAATTACGGCAAGAACTCTCAAAGTCAGAACGGACGGACTTAAAGCAACTTACGACGGCAACGCGCACTCCGCGGAAGGCTACGAAGCTACGGAAGGGCTGTTAAAAGACTTAGGGCACGCCCTTGAAACGGCTCTCACGTTCGAAGTTACGGACGCGACTGCGGCGGAAGGCGTAGATAACGAGATAGTAGTAAAAGTAACTTGCGCGGGCGCGGACGTAACCGCCAATTACAGCATTGAATACGATTACGGCAAAATTATTATTGAGCCCGCGGCTGTTACGATATCTTTAAACCGCGGAGTGGCGGTAGCTTACGGCAACGGCAATTACGCTCAGCTCATAGTAAATAATGCGGCGGCGGGTCTTGTCAACGGCGAAAAATTAAATCTCGCGCTTACTTACGACAGAACGGTAGACGGCGTAGGCACCTATACCGCATACGCCGATTGGGCTAACAGTACGGTAACGTATGCGGACGGCACGCCCAGCATAAAAGGCGTAAACAACTATAAACTCACGGCTCAGCCTGCGGCGGTAACTTTCGAAATCGTCAAGGCGCAGCTCAGCGTAACTTTGAATAAAGACGGTGTTGTTAAATTCGAATACGGCGACGACGGCTACGGCGACAGTATCTGCAACGCGACCGTTGAGGGGCTTGCGGCAGGCGAAACGCTGGATATAGCAGTAACTTATAAGCATAACGGCGGCGTAATAAGCGTTCCCAAGAACAAGGGCGTTTACACGGCGGAAATCGATTGGAACAACTGCGCTGTTACGGTAAACGGAACTGTAAAGGCGGGCGGTCTTGACAACTACGCGCTTTCCTCCTGCCCTGCCGCGGAATTTGAAATAACTGCCAAAAAGCTGAAAGTAACTATGCTCGATTTCGAGGCGGAGTACGGCGAGGAACTTGCCTATCCCGCAGGCGTCGGCAACTATGCGGCGGTCGAGGGCTTGGCTTACGGCGAGCAGATAGAAGTTACTCCCAAGTACTTGCGCGGCGGCGCGGAGGTTACTCCCGTATTTGCAGGCGTTTACAGCGTTGCGTGCGGTTCGGTAAAGGTGTTTGCAGACGGCGCGGAAGTTGTCGGCGGCGAAGATAACTACGAGATAGAGGCGACGGAAGACACGTACGGCACGCTTACTATAAATGGCATCAACCTTGTAGTAACCCGTAAAAACGTTTCCAAGATTTACGACGGCGCGGCGCTCGAACTTACCGCGGAAGCTCCCGCGGACGAAGTTGAGTTTGCCTACACCGACGCGGACGGACATCAGGTAACTACTCTTCCCGCAGGTTATACTTTTGTGCTTGACGGCGAATTCTCCACCGACGGCGCAAACGTGCAGAAAAAGCTCAACACAGCCGGGTACAAAGTTTTGGACGGCTTCGGCAACAAGGCGGGCGAGTTTATAATAACTTACGCCGACGTGGAAACCTACCTCGAAATAACGCAAAAAACTCTTACCGTCGTTACGGAAAGCGATGAAAGGAGCTACAACGGCAAAGCGCTTACGGCTGGCTTTACTTACGACGCGGACGCGCTCGTTTTAGGGCACTCGGTATCTGTTGTAAGTCAGGCAAAGCAGATGGTAGTCGGCGAGTGCGCAAACGCGTATGTGCTTAAAATAACGGCTGCGGACGGCGGCGATATGACGGGCAACTACGATATCGACTGTACGGAAGGTACCTTAAAGGTAACCAAACTTGCCGTTGAGGTAACTTTGAATAACGTGAATTCCGTATACGGAGAGGAAATACCCGAAAACGGATTTACGCTCGACTGCGGAAAATTGCCCGTAAACGAAGCGCTTACATTCTCGGCGGCGTACTTCAAAGACGGCGCGCCCGTAACCGTGCAGACTGTGGACGGGTATACCCTTTTGAATGCGGGCACGTACGGTATTATCGCCGACGAGGGCACCGTTGAAGTAACGGGTAACGGTAAGGACAACTACGAATTTACGTTTGTAGACGGCGTTCTGACGGTTGAAAAGCGTAACATAAAGGTAATTACAGATACGGTAAGTAAGGTCTACGACGGCGAAATGCTTCACGTGGGCGGATATATTACGGTGTTTGCCGACGACGAGAGCAAGGCGGGACTTCTGAACGGCGCGCTTCTCGAACTCGACCAAAACGAAATTGATTCCAACGGTATAACCGACGTTAGCGCGGAGGGAATGTTAAACAAATTTGCGTTCAGCGCGCCCGCGGACGGCAACTATACAATCGATTTGGCTAATTGCGAGTACGGTACGCTTACCGTTACGGAGAGGACGATAACGGTGGTTACTGGCTCGGACGGTAAGGTTTATAACGGTCAGCCCCTTTCCCAACCCGAATACGAAGAGTGCTATTACGAAAACGAGCACGGCGAAAAGGTAACGGGTCTTATAACCTCTCTGTCGCACACGTTAAAGCTTGTAACGCCCTTCTCGGTAACCAACGCAACCGAGGGCGAGGGCGCGGAAAACACGGTGGAATATACCGTGGTCGACGCGGACGGCAACAGCGTAGCGCACAACTATAATATTGAATACGTTTACGGCAGACTTAAAATAGACAGGGCAAGCCTTAAAATAACGCTTAATAACGGCGGCAAGACGGAGTACGTTTACGGCGATACGGGTTACGACGCGCACATTAAGCAGTTTACGGCTGTCGGGCTTGTAAGCGGAGAAACGCTTACGATAGCGTTGGTTTACAACTCGCAGGACGGAGCAATGCCCAAAAACGCGGGCACGTACGTAGCTTCGCTCGATTTGGAAAACAGCTTCTGCACGGTAAACAACGGCACGGATATAGAAAACGGCATAGTCAACTACGATATAGAGTGTGCCGACGTTGAATTTGACGTAATTAAAAAGTCGGTTACGCTTGTTCTCGGCGAATGGGCGGACGAAGAATACGGCGCGGAGCACTATTACGACGAGGACGACTGCACCGTTGCGGCGGGTAGCTCGCTTGCCTACGGCGAATCGCTTGCAAGCATAGCGCTTAAATATTACGCCGACGCGGAAAAGACGGTTGCCGTAACTACAATCAAGGACGCTGGCACATATTATATCGAGTTTGACGCCGATATGACAATGGTAAGTTGCGCGGACGGTTTTGCAATCATTTCCGAAAACTACGAAGTTTCCTGCGAGGATATTACCTTTACGGTAGTGCCCAAAAAGTTTACCGTAAGCTTATCCGACGATGAAAGCGTGTACAACGGCGTTGAGTACGACTACTCGGCGGGCGAAGGTTTCACGGCAACGGGAATAGCCGACGGCGACGCGATTGAGTGCGTGGTAACGTACTCCGCGGCTCCCGTCAACGCGGGCAACTATACGGTAACGTTCGATAAAGACAACTTGCAGTTTACAAGCGGCAACGCCGAAAACTACGTGCTTGACGAAGCCAACAGCACCCTCGAATGCACGCTGAGAATAAAGAGGCGCGAAATAGAGGTTAAGGTTGACGACCGCACGGTAGAGCAGGGCAACGACGAATATACGACCGAGCATTTGCAGTCCTGGTATCTCTGGGGTATCGGCGACGACGGCGCGGGCTTCGTTGGCGACGATTTGGAAAACGCGGGCGCAACGTTCACGTATACGGATAAATCGCCTTTACCCGCAGGCGCTACCAAGTATCAGGAAGTTACGGTTGAGTTTACCAATAAGTCGCTCGTAGACAAAAACTACTACATTGTTTCCAACGACGGCGGTTTGCTTATCGTTACGGAAAGGAAGGTACTTGTAACGCCCGAATATAACGGCGGCGAGTACGTTTACGACGGCAACCCCGTAAATATAGGCTTGTTCGGTATAAATCACGTTCACAACCTGCCCGCGGAAGATATCGCAGTCGGCGATGAATACGGCTTTACCGACGAACACTACAACAGTCTTACGCGTACATACACGTTTACTAACAAGGACGACGCTACCGACGTTTACACGGACGGCGCAACGCCCGTAAACGCAGGCACGTACGTAGTTTCCGTAGTAATTTCAGGCGAGGGCTCGCAACACTACTTTATAGAGTACGAAACCTGCGAGTTTACAATACGCAAGCGCACGGTTGCCCTTGTTGTGGAAAACGACGACGGCGAAATCAAGTTTGTTTACAACAATCAGGCGCCCGCAATCAAGGCGGTTGCCACCGAGGAAACGGAGGGCTACGACGGCTTTGTCGGCGGCGCGATACCTTCGCTTACGTACGCGCTTACGTTAAACGGCAACTCGGTTGAAAGGTATAACGTAGGCTTGTATCAGGTGGGCGTAACCTTCGACGGCGCGGCTAACTACGATATAACTTTAATTACCTATACGGTGGAAATCACACGCCGTTCAATGATTATAGGACCGGTAAGTCCTTACGCCGAACCTCAGGAGTACGCTGGCAAAAATCTCGCGCTCGGCGAAAGCGACTTTGTCGTTTACGACGGCTCGGTTGCCGCGGGCGATACGCTTACCATAACTTCGGGCGAGGTAGCCCCCACGGTCAAGGCGGACTCCGTAACAATAAAGAGCGTTAAAGTAACTTCGGACGGCGCTGACGCGTCGGGCAACTACGATATCGTTTACTCGTACGACGCAAGCAACGCGCGCATCAAAGAATTGGGGCTCAATGCAAACAGCTTCAAAGCGCGTCTCGAATACAAACCCGTAGAGCTTCATTACACTATGGGCGCGGTAGGCGGAACGTATCAGTACACGGGCAACAGAATTACGCATACGTTCGATAAGGACAACGCGGTCGCTCTATCGGCTGGCTATACGCTCGGCTACGGGCACAGGCTTACCGTTACCGCAAACCAGCACACCGTAAAGGCGGACGCGGCGGTTTATACTGATTGGCTTTCGAGATATGTAAGAGTAGTCGACGCAAAGGGCGCAAACGTAACCATTATTTACACTTTGGTTTGCGATAACGCCGAAGAAGAGGGCAGACCTTTAATCGTAAAGGAAAACGTGCTCAACGTAAACGTAAACGGCTTGACGGCTTCCGCGCTCGACAGCGGCTCCGTTTATACCGAAATGGACGGCAGAAAGCTAATTAACTCCGCCAACTATACGGTAAGCGGGCTTTATTCCGACGGAACAACCGAACATAAGGCGCACTTGCAGGCGTTTGAAACGCCCGACGGCTGGCGTGTGGGCATAGTTATTTACTCGCTCAATACCGCCGGCAAAATGGTGGACGCAAGCGTAAACTACAAGCTGTCGCTTACGACTTCCGGTACCGACGTGCCCGTTGAAGTGGTAACCGTAGAGCAGGCGGCGCAGTTGGCTCGCCCCGCAATAACCGTTGAAATAGGCGCGGGCGTAACGCAGAGCGCGCTTGCAGGCGGCAAGGGAAGTATGTATACGCTTACTTCCGACGGCAACTGGCAGTTGGCGGAAAGCTACTATACGGTAAACGGCAGTCTTAAAGACGGGCATAGCGTTGCGGTGTTCGTATATAAGGAAAACGGAGTTTACACCCTCGGCGTGGTTGTCTACTCGCTCAATTCACAGGGCAAGAGAGTGGACGCAGGCAACAACTACAACCTGTATCTCAACGCAAATACCGACGTTTCGGCAAGTTTTGTAAACAACTCGCAAACGACTACGCTCCGCCGCGAACTGTTCATCGATTTCAGCGGCGCAACCGTAGAGGACGGCAAGCTTACGGGCTTTACGGCGGAGGGGCTCAACGCGGACGAGGAGCACCTTATAGAGATAGCCGTAACCGAAAACGACGACGGCACCCAAACTTATACGGTGTATATTTACAGGCTTGTGGTGCAGGGAAGCCGAGTATTCCGCTACGACCGTTCGGACAGGTACGAACTCACCTGTACCGCGCCCGACGGCGTAACGGTGGTTACGGGCAAGGTAAACGCACAGTAATTTTAAAAGCAACAGGCGCAACAAAAGGCGCTTCGGAGGTAATATGAACAAAGGATTTGCCTATTATTTCAGGCAGGCGTTTAAAATTTCCGCCAAAACGGTGTGGAAGAACAAAAATCTTTTAAAGAGCGTTTTGTACTTCTTTACGTCGTTAGTGGCGCGGCTTACGGTCATTTTAGGCGCAATGGTCAGTCTTGCTGACGTAAGGCAGGCAAAAATAGCCAAAAACCAGCAAAAAATCGATATTCCGCAGTCGTTTAACAAAGCTTCGCAAAAGCCGCTTTGGACTATGGTCGTGGCAAGCGTGTTGGAATTTTTGATGTATATAGGCGGATTTTTGCTCGTTTCGATTGTGTGCGGCGCAATTTTCGGGCTGGGATTGCTAATCGCCGAATTTGTAGGGCGCGCCAACTACTCGCTTATTTGCATAATTTTTGCCGTTCCCTGCTTGATAATTTACGCCGTATACACTATAATAGTGTTAATAATGTTTGAGCCTACCGCTTACGTAATAGATTCCAACCCGTCCATTTCGGCGGGCGACGCCGTTTCGGTTTGCATAAGCTCTATGAAATACCGCGGCAAAACGACGACCTTTATGTGCGTGTTTATTCCCGCGCTGATTATTGGCGCGGTTGCGGGCGTATGCGCAGGCGGCTTCGCGCTGTTCGCCTCGCTGCTTGCGGGCAACAGCCTTATAATACCTGTTATGCTCCTTTGGGGCATAGTAAGCGCGGTACTGCTCGGTTTAACCGTTCCCACGTTCAATATGACTGGTAACCTTTCGCTTGTGCTGTTATATGAGGACATCGCTCTCGACCCCGTAAACGCACAAAAGCGCACGGCGGGCATAAACATCAAAAAAATAAGCGGAGCAAGGGTAGACAGGGAGGAGATTGCAGACAATCTCACCGCGCTCTTCGACGAGGAAATTAGCGAAAAGTACCCCGAACCCGAAGAACTTATTCATAAACACAAAAAGAAGAAAAAGACGGTAAACCGCGCGCCCGCACCCGCGGCGCAGACGGCAAACGCGCAGGCTCAGGCTCAACCCGCCGAGGAAGCGCAAGCGCAGTTTGAGGAAGAGGACGACTATCCCGAGGACGCTCCCGCCCCCGCTCCCGCACAGGAGCA
>CAJUHT010000003.1:0-19004 GCA_910586035.1 uncultured Christensenella sp. | reverse complement strand
AGGAAGAGGACGACTATCCCGAGGACGCTCCCGCCCCCGCTCCCGCACAGGAGCAAGCGGCACAGCCCGCGCAACAACCTGTTCAACGACCCGCGCAGGCTCAGCAAACTCACCAAGCGGCGCCCGCGCAACAGCCTTTCGGGCAGGCGGCACAATCCGCGCAACAACCTGTTCAGCGACCCGCCCCCGCTCCCGCACAGGAGCAGGCGGCACAACCCGCGCAACAACCCGTACAGAGACCCGCGCAGGCTCAGTCGGCACAGCAAGCGGCGCAATCCGCGCCTACTCCCCGCCCCGCAGGCGGAACGGGCGGTGAAAACGGCTCCGTCTGATAAGTTTTCGGCAACGACAGAGGTTAATATGACAATACTACTGTGGAGAATATTGTGCCTTATTTCGGCGGTTTTTTTCGTCGCGGGCGTAATAGTTCTGTTGGTAACCAACTTTACCAAAAATAAATACTATCAAAATTATCACGACGACGAGCTGTTGAAAAAGGAGCGTTCCACCAATTCGGTAAACAGCATATATCTCACTTCGGGCGAAACTAAGCGCTTTATAAAGAAGTACGTTGTGTGCAAGTCGGCGTATGAAAAATATTTCGTATGCAACTTTACGCGCCCGTTCAAAGAGATTATGTATTATGTGGTGGAGTTTTCCCGCAGAAAGAGGGTAATATCCGTGCTGGAAATAACCCAACGCGACGTGAGCGACGTTTCTTCGAGAATAGTGGCGTTAAAGCGCTCCTGCGCGTACGTAAACGTAGTTATCGGCACGGCGGACGGCATTGCCATAAACCAGAATTACGTGCGCCCCATATCCCTCGTCAGGGTAAGGCTGTACGCGGCTATCAAGGCGTTTACCATCTTTACAGCCCTGTTTGTGTTAAGGCACGTATTTGTGGAATTTATCGGCGGCTCTATTTTCTACGGTAAAAACGTTGCGGTGCAGTATTTAAACAATTCGCTCAACTACATTGCTATCGGCGTCAGCTTAGCGCTTTGCGTGCTCAGCTACCTGATAACGGTGCTTTGTTTCCGCCGCAAAAACGCAAAGGTAATGAACGGAGGCGCGTTGGAATATGAGTTCGTATAACAATATTACTAAAATCAAGTATACCGACAACGCTTCCGACCTTGTAAGGTTAAACGAGTATATAATTTTTCAGGACGACAAGGCAAAGCGCAAGTATATCGTATTCAAGTTTACAAACAACGTAATTCAACAGCTCCTGGGCTTGCAGTTCGAAGTGAACCAATACAACGTCGACGGCGCTCTCATTGAAAAATCGGTCGTTGCCTACAACAAATTTTTGGCGAGCGCGGAGGAGGACTTCGTTCCCAAGGCAAAGCTTCGCGTAAGTTACCGTTGCACAAGCATTTCAATCAGGCTTATTCAGGCTGTGTTCGACAGGTTCGTTTGGAAGGAAGGCGAGTACGAGGACAACTGTTACAAGTTTACGCACTTCTACCGCGACGAGCAGGCTCCCGAAGGCGAAGAGCCTACTGTTGGGGGCGAGCCGAAGAGGACGAAAAAGACTAAAAAGGAAAAGCCCGAAAAGATAAAAAAGCAAAAGAAGAGCAAGCGCCCGTTTATTCTGCGCGACGCAACGCGTAAAAATTTGGCAAAGTTCCCCGCGGTGTTCAACGCGTTGGTGTTTGTGGTAGTCATAACCTTTTCGGTTGCTTCGCTTATAATCTTTAAAAGCACGACAACAACGTTTACCGAGGGCGACTATCAGCTTAGAACGGTTTCGGGGCAGACGGTTGCAATAAGCGGCTACACGGGAACGGACACCCAACTCGTAATACCCGAAAAAATAGGCAAGTATAATGTTACGAAGATAGACAAGGGCGCGTTCAACAAGTCCGAAATTACAAGCCTGACAATCGATTGCAAGCTGTATATAGATACGGACGCATTCGTAAATTGTAACGCGTTGAAAAACGTCAGCTCGACAAAACAAATCGAAGTGCGACAGGGCGCGTTCCGTAATTGCGCTTCGCTTACCACAATCAATCTTCCGTATGCGTTGCTGGAAGAAAACGCGTTTATAAACTGCGGCAAATAGTTTTAGTAAATTAAAATAACCAAAGGAGGACGGCGGCAATGAATTTGCTTGCTTCGAGCGGATTTCAAAGCTTTATAAACGGCATCTTCGCCAATTGGCAGATGCTGCTGTTTGTCGTGCTGTCCGTTCTTCTGCTATTGACGATAGCGTTCAGAAAATTCAAGCTCGTTCCCGTCGCGCTTTCCCTTTTAGCCGCCGCTATTTTCGGCGTGCTCATAATCGATTTAATCGTAGTGGCGCAAAAGTGGGACGTAGAGCAGCTTGTAGACTTCCTTGTGCGCTGGGTTCCTACGGTGCTGTTCTCTGCAACCGTTTTAATAGCCACTCTTACGGGAGTGAGGAGGGGGTTGAGAAAAAGCCTTATCCTGCTCGCGCACGAAGTGGGCGCGGCGGCGATTTGCATAATCGTTTACGTCGTACTCATAAATCTGCCGCAGACGGACGCGTTCTTGTTAAACGTAGCCGACCTGATAATGGGCGGCAAAGGCGCGCTTGCGGCAAAGCTTAACGTTTCCGTGCCGTGCGAGGGGCTTAAAGACGTGTTTGTCGAGTGGCTTCCCACGGTCATTAAAGGCGATTTCAACATAATGCTAAGCGAAAGCAAGGCGTATATTTATACGCTTGCCGACCTTATTGAAAGGGTTGCGCTTGCGTTGATGCTGTTTATTGTTTACCTTGTCATCGATTTGATTTTGTACATAATATACGTCTGTTGCTATTCCGAAAGGAAGTACCGCGAAAAAATCACAAAGAAATACGTGCAGAACAAGGTAGACAGGCGCTATTCCCGCCATTGGGTTGGCGGCGGCGTGGTCGGCTTGGTGCGCGGCACTGCAATCGCTATACTCTCGCTGTCCTTCCTCGGCACGGCTCTATACGTGGTTGCGGGGCGCGGCGACGGCAAACTTAAAGACTTCGACTTCGAAAACGAAAGATACAACACTTACTATTCCGTTTACCGCTCGATAGAGGGGTACGGCACTTACGGCATATTCAAGGTGTTAAACGCCATTTCTTCCACGGAGGACGTGCCTTATTACCTGTTTGCCGCCGACCTCATATTCTCGGGCGAGCTGAACGACGAAGAATTCGGCATTACCGACAACGTTGTGTTCCGCGAGGAGCTAAACGCGTATACGGGTTTTGCGCGCGACACAATGGCGCTCTTGATGAAGTACGGCGGGGAGGAGCTTAAACCGCTTGTAAACGGAACGGCTACCTCTCAGGCTTTCGACAAGGTTTTAAGCGTTATGTCCGACGATATGTTCCGCGCCGAGTTCAACGATTTAATCAGCGAGTTCGATTCGCAGACCTACATAATCAACTTTGCAATGTCCTTTGTAAACTCCGCAGTGGCTAACATAGACAAGATGTCGTTTGCTGGGTCGGTAAGCAGGGAAAACAGGGAGCTGTTAAAAATTCTTTTCGAAAAGGGCTATCTCTCGGATACCATACCCGACGAAGCTGCGTTGAAAGAAAGTCTGGGCGGGGAAGCTTCGCCGCTTACTTTGCCGTACATAAACATATCAAAACTTGTAGACAAGAACGACGTGCAGATTATATTCAACGTCGCTTTGGATATACTTTCCAACAAACCCGCAAACGTAAACCAAACTTTGAATTTGATAGGCGACCTTCTGCCGGAAATAAAGAAAGTTTCCCTGCTCAACGAAAACAGGGGGGAGGAGCTCGACCCCGTGCTCGGCAGGCTGTATTGCTACGCCGCCAACCGTTTCCTTACGGAGGAAGGCTCCCAAGGAGTTACTTTCCTTTCCGTATATAAGGAAAATATAGAGTGGATAAGCGAAATCAACAGCCTTATAGAGGTTGCCGACAGCTCGCTTGCGCTGTACAACAACATTTACGACGCGGAAAGCAAGCCTATGGATATGGTGTTGTCCATATTCGATAAAAACTCCGCCGACTACAAAGAAAATTGCGGATATTACGATACCATTTCCAAAAACGTATATTCCTCGCGCATTTTGGGGAAAGTGCTTGCAGAAAGCAAGACTTACAATCTTTTAAATAAGGGACTTTCTGGGCTGTTCAGCGGTATCTATATTCCTAACGATATAGTTTACGAAAGCACGTTTGACGAAAGCGGCAAACTTGTATCCGCGGGCGAAATGTTCAACCTGTTAAACGGAGTGGGAACACTGGGCAAAAACAGCGATTTACTGTCGGTAATTTCCGGCTTCGACGCCGACAGGGATATGCAAAAGTTTTTAAACAGTCTGGCGGAAACGGTTGCCTTTAAGGACGAGTACGGTAACACGTTGAGCCATTACATAGTGGAATCGTCGCTCTTGCGCTCGGTTATTTCCGCGGCAATAATCAATTACGGCGCCGACTATATGTACGTGCCTATGGTTGCAAGGGAAAGCAACGCGCAGGGCGAAAAACTCAATTACATAACCAAGGGCGAGCTTAAAGTTTTAATGGAGAGCCTGCCCGAATTAACCGAATTTTTGGCACCTATTCTCTCCGATAAAGAGAGCGATATGACCGAAGCCATCGCGCAGTTTATAAAGAAAGAAACGTTTAATAAACTCGTTTCAGGCAGTACGGTGTTCGAGGGTACGGTTGCAAAACTGCTTACCGAATCGCTTGACGGCAACCAAGCCGTGATACTTCCCGCCGCGCTTAAAGCCGACTTGGAGGGCTGGGTTACCGTAAACGGCAGAAAGGGCGAGTTAAGGAATATGCTCGGCGCGCTTGAAGAAATAGGGCTGGACGCGGCGGAGCTTGTAAAGGGCGAATTCGATACCAAAAAGATAATAGACAACGTGCTTGCCATCGACAGCGAGGGGCTTAAAAACAGTTTAAAGTCAAAAGTTTTGCACTACACCGTGTCGGACTATCTTACGGGCGAAGGCTTGGATTACGGCACGTTTAAACTCGTCGTGCCAGAAGCGGCGTTGCAAATTTTGCAAGACGACAGCGTGGAAGGGCTTGTAAAGGAGAGCGAGTTGCAGACCCTGATAGTCGCCGTAAAAGACTTTAACCTTTCGGATGAAACTAATATTTCTTCCGTGTTCGTAAGTCTGGTAAAGAACAAGCGGTTGCTCGACGAAAGTTTTATTCTCTCCTCGTCGGTAGTTTATTCGATAGTAAACAGCGCGGAAACGGCGGATATTTTAAAGCTTCCGCAAAAGTTTGTGGAGGCGGCGCAGTTCGAAAATCTTAAAAAGTACAACTCTTCCAACCCTTGGAAGATGGAGATAATGCCGCTTGTCAACGCTCTCGACGAAATACTCGGCGTATCCACAGCGGAAAACTTTGAATTCAACGAGGAGCAGTTGCAGGAAAAGCTTTCCTCTATCCTGCGCGATTTAAACAGCAATTCGGTTGTAAACGCAAACGTAACAAGGCTTAAAGTTTGTTGCGCGTCGGAAGTCGTTTCAAACAACATAACCGTAAGGTTAGACGAAATTTTGCTGGATAAAATAGATAACAACCTGCTTTACGGCGCGAAAATAGACGGCTACTATTCCGAAAAGGAATTGGAAAGCCTATGCAACGCGTTGAATATCTTCGATATAGACGTTATGAATATCGACGGCGACGCGCTCACGCAGAAAGTAAAGGACAACGTTTTAAACCTTAACGAAATTGCCGAAGGGTATATGAACAAGACCAACCTCAATCTGGTATATCCGTCCGTCATATTCAGCGGCATACTCAGCAAGGAGCTTGACGGTGTACTGCTCGAAGCCGAGGACGAGGACGGCAATCCCTCGCCTCTGCTTTCCGAAAGCGTGCTTGCGGCAATAAAGGGCGGAACGATATATTCCGAAGAAGAGGTTTGCAACCTTATCAATTCGGTAAAAGCGTTCGGAGTAAACAGCTTCGACGAAATTAAAACACTTGACTTTGACGATATAAAGACCAAGACTGATAAAATAGACGAAATCTGTAAGTCGCTTGTTATGCGCGGCGTGTTTACAAAGCAAATCGCCGCCAACAGCGAGCTTGACGTAGACCACGCTCTCGCCTACGAGGACAGCGTAAAAATTTTAAAGGTAAACGAAATAAAGAGCCTTGTAAACCTCATAAACGAAGTGGGCGTGGAAAATGTGGAAGATATGTATTTCGACGATGTAAAGCTTATACAAATTAAGCGGGATTTGTTCGAAGAGGACGGTGCGGTCAAATCGTACCTTATACTTTCGGCTGTTTCCAAGGTCTTAAAGACAAACGCCAACCTGTACGTAAACAGAAAGCTTATCGATAGCTACGGTTGCGTGCGGGAGGACGAGGTGTTCGCGCTTATAAACGCATTCCTCGCGCTCGAAGACGACGAAAATATAAGTATAGGCGAGTGGAGCGTAAAGGGCGGCAACTTCAAATATCCCACGTTTGAACAGCGTGAAAGAGCCTTCCTCAGCGAAATTGCGCGCGCCAAAATAACCGAACAAATAATAAAGAATAACGAGCGTATCGGCGAAAATTACGTAAGCGAAAACAACGTTTCCGAATTCACCGACTACCGTACGGGAGGTATGCAGATACTTATTTCTTACGCCGAGCTTCACGCACTGTTTAACGCGCTGGATATCTGCAACCGCGGCGGCAACTTCACAATACCCGCAATAACTCTCTCCGCGCTACGCGACTATCAACAGCAGGGCGAAGCGGCGGGGCAGGACTACGTGGAACTTCTGTTCGCGTCAGACGCAATAAGGTACAAGATATGCGACTGTATAATCGACAGTTTCCATATCGGCGAAGAGCACACTACCCAAGAGAGAGTTTATAACCTGTCTACGGGCGCAAGCGGCGAGTTGAAGCGCGTGGTAACCCTGCAACAGATAAAGGACGCTTTGAAAATTTGAGCAAAACAAAAAATACCCCTCCCGCTTAATTTAAAGCGGGAGGGGTTGTTCTTTTAAGCTAATCAGCTGATTGTTTCAACGTTGATTAAGTTGCTGTTGCCGCTCTTGCCGTTTGGCGTGCCGCCCGTAAGTACGATTTTATCGCCCTTGACAACCAAGCCCGTGTCTATTGCGGCGCGCTTTGCGTAGTGGAATAATACGTCAACCGAATAAAATTCCTCGCTCATAACGGGTATTACGCCCCAGCTGAGCGCAAGTTTTCTGTACGCGCGTTCGTCCGTTGTCATACCGATAATGTCAATCATAGGTCTGAAACGGCTTACCGTCTTTGCCGTGCCGCCCGTGCGCGTGCAAACTACTATAACCTTTGCGCCAATGTCCTTTGCAAGAGTGCAGGCGGAGTGCGAAAGCGCTTCGGCAAGGTTTTTAACGTGGTAGTCGCTGTCCTTTATGTATGCAATGTAGTCGGTGTTTATTTCCGCCTGTTCGGCAATTCTCGCCATAGCTCTAACAGCTTCAACGGGGTAAGCGCCCGCCGCCGTCTCGCCCGAAAGCATAATGGCGGAGGAGCCGTCGTATACCGCGTTGGCTACGTCGGATATTTCCGCACGCGTGGGGCGGGGTTGTTTTATCATAGATTCCAGCATTTCCGTCGCAGTAATCGAGCGTCTGCCGTGTATGCGGCACTTGTTTATAATGGTTTTCTGTATTGCGGGCAACTCTTCGAAGGGCACTTCCACGCCGAGGTCGCCGCGCGCAACCATTATGCCGCCGCACTCGTCGATAATGCTGTCAAGATTGTTTACGCCCGCGCGGCTCTCTATTTTTGCAATGAGTTCAATCTGGTCGTCGGTGTCGCCGCACTCTCTCAGCCAATTTCTCACCTCTATAAGGTTTTGCGCCTTGGATACGAACGAGCAGGCGATAAAGTCAACGCCCTGTTCAACGCCGAATTTCAAGTCGGCTTTGTCCTGAGCGGAAAGGTACTCCATTTCGAGTTCCTTGTCGGGGAAGAACATCGATTTGCGGTTGGATAGCTCGCCGCCTACTATAACTTTGCAAACTACGTCGGGCTTTTCCACTTTAACAACTTCGAATATGATTAAGCCGTTGTTTAAAAGAATTTTGTCGCCGGGGAACATCTGCTCGCATATGCCCGAAAAGGACACGGATACGCGCGTCTTGTCGCCCTCTATTTCGTCGGTGGTAAAGGTAAAGGTATCGCCCTCTTTAAGGTTGACTTTGCCCTTTGCAAAGGTCTTTATGCGGAACTCGGGTCCCTTGGTGTCCAGCATAATGGGCAGGGGCACTTTTTTCTTTTCGCGCACGCGCTTTATTGTGTCTATTTTTTTTGCGTGCTCTTCGTGCGTCCCGTGCGAAAAGTTAAGCCTTGCAACGTTCATACCCGCGTCAATCATTTTAGACAGGGTTTCCTCGTTTTCGCTCGCAGGTCCGAGCGTACAGATAATTTTTGTTTTCTTCATATATTTTACCTCGTTAGTATTCTATTGTATTTTAAAATAAAACGCGACAAAATGCAATTATTATTTATAATCAGTTGCGCAAAAATTCCGCAATATGCTAAAATAAAATAAATCCGAGTTAATTATACGGTCGCGGGCAAAGAAATTTGCGTGAGGAAAGTCCGAGCATCGCAGGGCAAGGGTGCCTGTTAACGGCAGGTGAAGGCGACTTCAAGGAAAGTGAACAGAAATATACCGCGGAATTTATTCCGTAAGGTTGGAATGGCGAGGTAAGAGCTCACCGTGGGCGCGGTAACGCGCCCAGCCAGTCAAACCCCACCCGATGCAAGATTGGGATATAGGCTTGCTTTAATGCAGGGGCTGCCCGTCCGCTTATATCCGTTAATATCGCTGGAACCTTTCGGCGACGAAAGGTGTAGATAGATGACCGTACACGACAGAACTCGGCTTACAGATTAAGCTCGGATTTATTTTTTAGCGCCGTATTTTTGTCGGCGCTAAAATGCTTTTTTGGGGGGGGATTAAATGGATTTTTTTCATTTTATATACAACGAAGAGATAAGAGAAAGGGCGTTTTCATATCTTTTGTCATTATGCGATAGCGCGGAAATGCTGTGCGTAGAATATAACGACGAAGAGAGCGACTTGGAAATTGACGTTCTCGGTACAAAGTACGAGTATCTTATTACCGCAATTAAAGCTCGTAAAAAAGGCGAAAGCTGGGGTATGTGGGGCACAATTTACAAGTTTGCGCTTACAGACGAATTAAAAAGTTTGATAATGCGCGAGGGGTTATCGGCAATGCCGCAAATTCTTAGTGGCGTGCGCCTTGAAAATCTTACGCTTTTAAAGTGTGATAAAGTAATGTATGCAACTTGCTCGCACGAGGGGTACGAGCATTTTGATGAAGATTTTAAGAAAAATGCGGAAAATTTCTGCCGCACTCAAATTGTAACCACAAAACTTTACGCCGAAACGCTGGAAAGGTACAAAAAATTACCTGTGCGTACTAGCAACGAAAGGGCTGTAATTCGCGGCAAACTGTACGATTTAAGCGCGCAAGTGGAAGACGCGTGGCAAAAATGGTTGCGCGTTAAGCCGTTGTTTAAAATGAGTTTTGCCGAGTATTTGCGCCTTGCAAAGCGCGTCTTATCCGCGGATATTTACGCTAAACTTGCGAAAGCGGGCAGTTTTAAAGGCTTGCATCCCGAAGGCTTTCCGCGTACGGTTGAGGAATTAAAAGCGTTTAAAGGCGTATGCAATTTCTGTGAAACGGAATTAGTGCGTGAAATAAAAAAACAACTCGATATGTTGGAAACGGTATTTTATATCGAAGAGGGGGTTGACGACTGGCATATAGACGGCGAAGAGAAACAAATGCCGTCGCTGATTATAAACAGAATAGAAGAAGATTGAAAAAGCGCGAAAGATTTTCGTCCGCGCTTTAAGATTTATTTTTCTTTCAAAATATTTCATATTAGTATTATAAGATATTTTATGATTTGCGGCTGCGTTTTACGGAATTATGGGAATGTTATTTAAATGCATTTTTTATTGCTCAAATTCACTATTGACAAAATTGGTAATTTATGTTAAATTTTAATTGAAAAAATATACAGTTACGCGGCAATCGACGTTTTTAACTAAGTGTTAAGGGGGTAGCTATGAAAAAGAAAATATTTAGTTTGTTACTTTTAATTACTTCTCTGTTCGCCTTTGCGCTGTGTTCGTGCACTGTAATCAATGAAAACAGAGACGACGACGCTTATAAAATTGCCGTAGAACAATTCGGTTTTGAAGAAGTTTGGGTTGTGTCAAGCGGAACTACGTCAAGCGTGTTGATGGAAGAAATGGTTTCCAGATATTTAATTTACGTTCTTGGTGAAAAGGAAGGGCGTGAAATTATGATAATAGTGCCCGCGTTGAAAAAAGATAAATCATACGAAGTAAGTGGCCTTTAAAGTATTCGTTTAAGCAAACGATAGATAAATATAACGTTCTTGTAACGGAAAAACCGTGCACGGAAGAGGACTACAAACATATAGAGTTTCAGGATTGCGGATTTGAATTATATGAAATTGAAGAAAGCTCTATGGATAAACCGTTTGCAATAAAATATCTAAACCATTTGATATACCAAAGCAACGGCGAAATTGTTGTTAAAAATATTTAACTGTTCCGTTTAAAGCCGCCCGCTTCAAATGCTTGAAGCGGGCGGCTACTCTTTTTTACACTAAAATCATTTTTTCGTTTTGGTTGTTAAAGATAAGCGGTTTGTTTAAATATTGCCAAAGCGCGTACGCCTGCGAGGTCAGCTCCAAACACTTTTTGGCTTCGGCGTCGGGTTCTTTTTCGGCAGACAGCAGTGGAAGTATGCGAGCGGCTTTTTGTTTTTTAACGGCTAACACTTTCGGGGCAAGCCTGCAATTTAAAAATTTTTCCGTTTCGTCGGCGTAAAGGCGCAACAAGTTGGCGCACAGAATGCGCCGTATTCTCGATTTGGAATACCTTTTAGAGGCGGCTTTTTCCACAACCTCGGCATAAGCGTTTTCGCAAACCAAATTTTTTAAAAGATTTTCCAACCCCTCCGTACAACCGTATACGCGCTTCAAATTGTCTTTATCGCACAAATATAGGTTGTCTGCGGCAAGCCGCTCGAAAAGTTCCGTATTGTCTTTGGAATTTATAAAATCTTCATATGAACATTCGGGCATTTCCCCTTTAACGGCGTCGCTGTCGGCGTTTGCGCGTATTCCGCTCGCAGAGGAGTAACCGCCTGCAAGTCGGCAGTCGCAGTAACCCGCGCCGATGCGCTTTACGGGCAACAGTTTTGCGTCGGGGCGCGTTTTACCGAAAGCCCTTGCGTATTCCACTCCCAAAATATTGTTGGGGGAGGAGAGCAATTGCGTATCGCCGCCGCAGGCTGTAAACGCCGCCAAGCGGCTCTTAATAAAACTTTCGCCCGAGTCGAGGTTTCTGGCAAGAATTTCTTTAAAAGTTGCGCTCTCCTCGTTTAGTATCGCGGCGGCGGAAACAAAGTCGCCGCTCTGTCCGCGCTCGCAACCGAAAGCAAGGCTTAACTCGGCGGGAACGTGTTTAAGGCATTGCGCCGCGCCCGCCGCGAAAATTTCCGCAGGCGCAACGGCAAACGGCGCGGGCAATTCTATAACGGCGTCCGCTCCGCACAAAACGGCGTGCTTTGCGCGTAAATATTTATCCGTGCGGCACATTTCCCCGCGCTGGGTAAAACAGCCGCTCATAACGCAGACAACCGCGTCGCAACCGCTTATTTTCCTTGCCCGTTCCAACAGGTACTTGTGCCCGTTATGAAATGGGTTGAATTCGCAAATTATCGCACAAATTTTCATTTTAAACCTTTACAACCGAAAATTTTTATTATATAATGATACCGTTGAACAGTCCGTTGCCACATATTACCATTATAAAGCAAAGGCGCGGATAAATAAAGCGTTTTTAAGGAGTTATGATATGGGATTGCTTGAAGAAATCAAGGCGAAAGCCGCCGCCCGTAAAAAGACTATCGTGCTTTGCGAGGGCGAGGACAGCCGCGTTGTAGAGGCGGCTGCCGAAATTACCAAAGAGGGAATTGCTAAAATAGTGCTTATAGGCAACGCCGAGGAGTGCAAAAAGGTCGCTCCCCACGTTGATTTGAAGGGCGTTACCATTATCGACCCGCTCACCTCGGACAAGACCGCCGTATATGCAGACATTTTATATCAGGCGAGAAAGGCTAAGGGTATGACGGAAGAGCAGGCAAGGGAGCAGGCTAAGGACAGGACTATGTTCGGCGCGCTTATGCTTAAAGCGGGCGACGTGGACGGATACGTGTCGGGCGCTTGCCACTCCACGGCAAACACGTTGCGCCCCGGCTTGCAGGTAGTTAAAACCGCGCCCGGCATCAGCACGGTTTCAAGCTGTTTTATAATGCTTGCGCCCGAAGGCAAAAACGAGTACAACCCCGACGGCGTTGCGGTGTTTGCCGACTGCGCCATAAATATAGAGCCTACGGCTCAACAGCTTGCGGATATTGCCGTATCTTCCGCCAGGACGGCTAAGGCGATTGCGGGCATAGAGCCTAAGGTTGCAATGCTTTCGTTCTCCACCAAGGGGAGCGGCAACGACGATAAATTTTTCAAGTCCGTGCCCAAGATGCAGGAGGCTACCGCGCTCGCCAAGGAAATGGCGCCCGATTTGGCTCTGGACGGAGAATTCCAGTTCGACGCGGCTGTCGCGCCCGAAGTCGGTCAGCTTAAAGCGCCCGGTTCAAAAGTGGCGGGGCACGCAAACGTTTTTGTATTCCCCAACATCAACGCGGGCAATATAGGTTATAAAATCGCGCAGCGTTTCGGCGGCTATATGGCGATAGGTCCCGTGTGTCAGGGCTTTGCAAGACCTTTAAACGACCTTTCGCGCGGGTGCAGCGTGGAAGATATAGTTGCAACCGTGGCGGTTACGGCGTTACAGGCGGAGTAATTGTACAATAAGGAGAAATAAATGAAAATATTGGTTGTAAACGCGGGCAGTTCCTCGCTTAAATATCAGCTTATAGATATGCAAACGGAAGCCGTTTTGGCAAAGGGCGGCGTTGAAAGAATAGGTATAGCGGGCTCGCTGTTAAAGGCAAAGGGCAACGGCAAGGAAAAGGTGTATACTCAGGATATGCCCAACCATAAAATTGCAATCGAGCTTGTGCTTAAAGCCTTACAGGACGGCGAAATCGGCGTTATAAAGTCTATGGACGAAATCGACGCGGTTGGGAACAGAATAGTCGCCAGCGGCGAGTACTTCAAAAAGACCACGCTTGTAACCCCCGAAGTGTTAAAGACCTTGGAAGAAAAGACTTTCGAGCTTGCTCCCCTGCACAATCCCGCGGCGGCAACGGGCTTAAAGGCGTGCATAGAGGTTATGCCCAAAACGCCTATGGCTCTGGTATTCGATACTTCATTCCACCAGACAATGCCCGAAAAGGCGTATATGTACGGCATTAAGTACGAGGACTACAAGGAGTACGGCGTAAGAAAGTACGGCGCGCACGGCACAAGCCACAAGTTCGTTTCGCAGGAAGCGGCAAAGTACCTCGGCAAACAGCCCGATAAGCTTAAAATAGTAACTTGCCACCTCGGCAACGGCTCTTCCATTTCTGCGGTAGACTGCGGCAAGTGCGTGGATACGTCAATGGGCTTTACGCCGCTTGCGGGCGTGCTTATGGGCACGCGTTCAGGCGATATCGACGCTTCCGCCGTCGAATTTTTGGCAAGGAAGAAGGGGCTTAACCACGCCGATACGGTAACCTATCTCAACAAGCAGTGCGGCGTTGCGGGCATTTCCGGCGTTTCCTCCGATTTCAGGGATTTGATTGCGGGGGAGGAGAGCGGAAACGAGAGGTGCGCGCTCGCTCTGGATATGTTTGCGTACCAAACTAAGAAGTTCGTGGGCGCCTATGCGGCGGCTATGGGCGGGCTTGACTGCATTGTGTTCACCGCGGGAATAGGCGAAAATACGCCCACCGTGCGCGAGGACGTGTGCGAAGGTCTTGAATTTTTGGGCGTTAAATTCGATAAGGCGGCAAACGACAGGAAAAACGACGGCACGGTACACGAAATTTCCGCCAAGGATAGCAAGGT
Source organism: uncultured Christensenella sp. (assembly GCA_910586035.1). Lineage (GTDB taxonomy): Bacteria > Bacillota > Clostridia > Christensenellales > Borkfalkiaceae > Coproplasma. The sequence continues at coordinate 4,966 of CAJUHT010000003.1, read as the reverse complement.
GAAGGTACTTGTAATTCCCACCAACGAAGAGCTGGTAATTGCAAGAGAAACCGCCGAACTTTTATAAAAAACCTCAATAACGGCGCAATTTGAGTTGACAAAGTGCGCAAGTGTATAATATAATCGTATAGTCGGCTCAGGGTATGATTTTAGAGATAAAAAAACTAATGGCAAGGGCGGCGTACGTCGGCGAAGTAAGCTTTGTATGGCAGCCCCCGCAAGACAGTATTTTAATACCGTTTTGCCGCGTTGAAGGCGGAGTAAACGCCGTTGCGGAATACGAAATTTTCGAAGGCGGCGAAGTGGAAATTACTTTAAAGATTTCCTACGAGCTTATAGGGCAGTGCAGTTATTGCCTTGCCGACGCAAAAAAGCGGATAGAGTACGAAACGGACGTTTTGTACGTAACCGATAAAGACGATTTGGATAATTACGTCTACGACGGCAATATGCTCGATTTAACGGCGGCAGTCAACGACGCGTTGCTTTTCAGTCAGCCCAAAGTGTTGCTTTGCAAAGAGGACTGTAAAGGAATTAAAATCAACTGAGACAAATATAGAGAGGTGATAGATAATGGCAGTACCCAAGGGAAAACAGTCTAAGAGCAGAACTAATAAGAGATTTGCCAATTACAAGGCTACGGCTCCTACGCTTGTAGAGTGCCCTCATTGTCACGAGCTTATGCAGGCTCACAGAGTTTGCGGAAACTGCGGCTTCTACGATAAGGTAGAAGTTGTTGCTCAGACCGACAGCAAGAAATAATTTAGTAACGGTTATCAAGGCGGGCAGTAATTGCCCGCTTTTGTTATAAAAAAATCTTTTACATATCGCCGAAAAAATGATATAATAAAGATACGGGCAACGTAAAAAATAAATTGTGCGGCGTAAAACCTGCGTTTTTTGCGGAGCGGCATAGAACTTAGCCGCCGTAAAAAGGTTTTGCCGCAGAGGAAATATATGTATAAAATAGTAAAAAAGCGCGTATTGAACCCCACCGTAACAATGCTGGATATCTATGCGCCGCTTGTTGCAAAAAAGGCGCAGGCGGGTCAGTTTATCATTTTAAGAGTGGACGAAGAGGGCGAAAGAATTCCCCTTACCGTTGCGGGGTACGACCGCGCGGCGGGCACGGTTAAAATAATTTTTCAGGTTGTGGGCGGCACAACTATGCGTTTAAACGCCAAGCAAGAGGGCGAATACATAAGCGACTTTGTCGGTCCTTTGGGTTGCGCCACAAAAACCAACGGCATAAAAAAGGTATGTATTGTGGGCGGCGGCGTGGGTTGCGCAATCGCTCTGCCCGTTGCGCAGAGGTTTAAGGAACTCGGTTGCGAGGTGCACTCGATTATAGGCTTCCGCAACAAAGATTTGCTCATTTTAGAGGAAGAGTTTAAAGCTTGTTCGGATAAGCTTACGATTATGACCGACGACGGCAGTTACGGCAGGCAGGGCGTAGTTACCGCGCCTTTAAAGGAAGCAATCGAAGCGGGCGAAAAATTTGACGAAGTTATTACGATTGGTCCGCTTATAATGATGAAATTCGTCGTAGCCACAACCAAGCCGTATAATATCCCCACAACAGTTTCTATGAATCCCATTATGATAGACGGCACGGGTATGTGCGGCGGTTGCCGTTTGACCGTTGGCGGGCGTACAAAATTCGCCTGCGTGGACGGACCCGACTTCAACGGCTTCGAAGTCGACTTTGACGAAGCTATGTCGCGCGCCTCCGCGTATGCGGAATTCGAGCAACGCGAAAGGGAAGCGTGCTGTAATCTGTTTAAAAAGGCGGTAAAGTAAATGGCTATCCAACCTAAGAAAAACGAAATGCCCGTGCAGGAGGCAAAGGTAAGGGCGCGCAACTTTAAGGAGGTTGCCTTGGGCTACACGCCCGAAATAGCCGTTGCCGAGGCGAAGAGGTGTTTAAACTGTAAAAACAAGCCGTGCGTAAACGGCTGTCCCGTAAATATTTCCATACCCGACTTTATCACCAAAGTAAAGGAGGGCGACTTCGAGGGCGCTTACGCCGTCATTTCCCAAAGCTCTTCGTTGCCCGCGGTGTGCGGCAGGGTCTGCCCGCAGGAAACGCAGTGCGAAAGCAAGTGTACTCTCGGCGTCAAGTTCGAGCCCGTCGGCATCGGCAGGTTGGAGCGCTTTGTTGCCGATTGGCACAACGAACACAGCCACGGCAAGGTTGCGTTGCCCGAAAGCAACGGGCACAGGGTAGCGGTGGTTGGGTCGGGTCCCTCGGGCTTGACCTGCGCGGGCGACCTTGCGAAAAAGGGCTACAAAGTAACCGTTTTCGAGGCGTTGCATACGGCGGGCGGCGTGCTTGTGTACGGCATACCCGAATTCCGTTTACCCAAGTCGATTGTGCAAAAGGAAGTGGAAACGCTTAAAAATTTGGGCGTGGACGTGGAAACAAACGTTGTCGTAGGTAAGACAATCACCATAGAGGAGCTGTTTGAAGACGGCTACGAAGCGGTGTTTGTGGGTAGCGGCGCGGGCTTGCCCCGCTTTATGGGTATCCCCGGCGAAAGCTTAAAGGGCGTGTACTCGGCAAACGAATTTCTTACCCGCAGTAACCTTATGAAGGCGTATAAGGAGGACAGCCAAACGCCCATACTCCGCGGCAGAAACGTGGCGGTAGTTGGCGGCGGCAACGTTGCAATGGACGCGGCGCGCACGGCGTTAAGGCTGGGCGCGGACAACGTGTACATAGTTTACAGGCGCTCTATGGAAGAACTCCCCGCAAGAAAGGAAGAGGTAGAGCACGCCGAGGAAGAGGGCATAAAGTTTGAAATATTGCGCAACCCCGTGGAGCTTATCGGCTACTACAACCCCGACGACAGGCGCGACCATAAAAACGGTAGCGTTGCGGGAATGAAAGTCATTAAGTGTAAGCTTGGCGAGCCGGACGAAAAGGGCAGGCGTCGCCCCGTGGAGGTTGCCGGCAGCGAGTACGTAATAGACGTCGACTGCGTTATTATGTCGATAGGCACCAGCCCCAACCCGCTTATAAAGGACACCACGGCGGGGTTGGAAGTAAACAGGCACGGCGGAATAATCGTAGAGGAAGAAACGGGCAAAACGAGCAAAGAGGGCGTATACGCCGGCGGCGACGCGGTAACGGGCGCGGCTACCGTAATACTCGCTATGGGCGCGGGCAAAACGGCGGCTAAGGCGATAGACGAATATCTTTGCAAAAAATGAACACAATAGTAGAATGATTATGCAAGTAGAATTGGAAAAAATTACCGATTACGCACAGGGGATAAACGTCTATAAGGACGGAGAGGTTACGGCTTATAAGGTGGGCGAAACCCGCTTTAACGAAATTTGCGCGGAGTGGAACAGTATGCTTTACGGCGCGCACCAGATGCCCGCGTTCGGGGTAAGCTTGCACCGCGAAACGGTAAAAGCTTTAAAGAGCGGCGTTTGGGCGGAATTTACGTTTGACGGGGAAATGTCCTCTAACGGAATGCCTTACGAGAAATTGCTTGTAAACGTTCAGCCCGAGTGGAGCGGCTTTAACGTTGTAAGGTATACCGCAAAGCACGGTTACGACGGCAGATGCTTCTATTACGACCTTGTAAATAAAGATATGTCGGCTTTTTACAACTGTTTAAACGGTTGATTTGTTGTATATAAACGCGGCGAGCGCGCGGTTTTTACCGCGCGCTCGCTTTCTATTTATCAAACAATTTTATAAGCGTCTGCGCGTCCTGCAAAGCTCTGTCCAAATCGGCAACGGTGCAGGGGGTGCGGTCGGCGCATATTTTAAATGAGTCGCATTGGTTATTAAATTTTTTAATTTGTCCGTCAAGTTGGCAAATTCCCTTTTCGGCGCAAAAGTCGTGCAGGTTTTTTATGTACCAGGCATTGAAGTTGCGGCAACTGCGGCACTGCCTTTTACGTTTGCCCATTGTTCTTTTCCTCTTCTTCCTGTAAAATCTGCCTTATGGCGGAAAGATGCTCTACAATGTCTTTTAGCGCCCTGCCCGCCGTTTTGTAGCGTAGGGTGGTGGTGTGGTTGCAGTAATACCAATATAAACAGCTTTGCCGCTTTTCTTTAATTTCTTTGTGTTTAGAGCAGTACCCGCATTCCGTCTTTTCAAAACACGTTTCGCCCTTGGTGTAGTATGCGGTGTAATGTCCGCAATTCCAGCATTTTTTTCTTTCTTTGTTTTCTTCCATATGTAACTCTCCTCAGACCGTCGGGCGGTCTTTTTATGGTAAAATTTTAACGGAATTTTTCCGCTATGTGTTGACTTGGGTCAAATTGACCTATAAAATTTTGTTCAAGTTGACAGAAGATAAATTTGGTAAACCGTATTCGCAAATATTTTCGTCAAGATTGAGGGAATTAAGGCTTGAAAGCGCGATGAACCGAGCGGAAGCGGCGCAAAAAATCGGCGTTGCGCCAAGCACCTACGGCAATTGGGAGCAGGGTAGAAGATACCCCTCGGTTGACGAGATTTATAAAATTTTAAAGGTTTTCGGCGTGCAGGCAAACGACCTGTTCGAGTTTTGAGTTGCCAAAAAAAGTATAGTTTTTTGTTTCCTGTAAATAATTTACTCGCTATTTTAGCCAATGTCAAGCTAAAACAGCTAATTTGAATTAGAATTATAGTGGAAATGGAAAAGAAGAATAAAGTTGCAGGTAATAAAACTAAATTCTGCAACAGATTAAAAACTTTAAGGTTTGAAAAATCTTATAAACAGGAAGACGTTGCTAAAAAATTAGGTATTCCGCCAAGCACTTACGCCAATTGGGAACAGGGGAGAACTGAGCCGAGCATAGAGGATATTTACAAACTTTCCGAGGTATTTAACGTCGACGCAAATGAATTATTTGATATATAAAATCTTGTGCATATTACGCGCAAGATTTTTATTTTTACTTTTTTTCCTTGCTTTCCCCCTTTTGTAATAAGGGGGAGAGTGTCGCCGCAGGCGACGAGAG
>CAJUHT010000002.1 GCA_910586035.1 uncultured Christensenella sp. | reverse complement strand
CCCGCAACTTTATAGCGGTAAAGATAGGCAAGAGAAATCTTATAAAGCTGTTGATTAAGCGCGGAGTAACGGTAGCGGAGTTTATGTTGGAGAGCGAGGAGCTGAAAAAGCTGAGGCTAAGCAACAAGAACAAGCGCGGCAAGTCCAGCATAAAGGTGAAGCCTACAACGGTGCAGGTTATAGACCTTATGTCGTTAAAGGTAGCGGTGGATATGCTCAACCTCGCCTACGAGGAGCTTATGCTTGACGATTGACACAAATGAAGTACGGAAGAAGTACGTAAGAAAACCCGCGGAGTTTAAGTTTAACTCCGCGGGTTTACTTTTTTAATTTAATGCTTTTAAATTTTGAGGTGGGAATACACATCCCTCATCTGTCTGCGTTAGCAGACATCTTCCCCCTTTACTAAGGGGGAAGACAAGAAATATTAAGGTTAAAAGTTAAGTAGAAGGCAAGAAGTGGTGAAAAAATTATTTTTTGACTTCTCTGCCGACAAGTTCGTCTAAGGAAATTTTATAGCAATCTGCCAAAGCGACACAATGAGAAATGCCTGGTTCAACCTCATTATTTTCCCAACGGCTTATATTTTGTTGGGAGGTTTTAATAAGGTTTGCTAATTCTTGTTGGGTCAATTTAGCTTTATTTCTTTGAAATTTAAATTCTTCTCCAAAAGTTTTCATAACTATACCTAAATAAATTGTAACACAATATTGTGTAACTTGCTTGACTTACACGTATTTGTGTGCTACTATTTATACACAGATAAGTGTAAAAGAGGTAATTTATGGAAAAAAAGACTTATAAGTGCTTTCGGTGCGGCAATCTGGAAAGGTATTACTTAAAGGGTGTACGTTCGTTTGAAAGAGCGCCGATTGGTTTTTGCAAGGATAAGCGGCAGATTGTGGACGTTAAAGGCGGTTGCGATAGGGGTTGCGCCAAATGCGGCGAACGGCTTAAAAGAAGATTTTTGGGCAGGGCGTTAAACGATTTGCTAATTCAAATTACTGAAATACGAAAATACATAGAGGTTGTTTACAATGAAAGAAACGAGGACGAAGACGAAAACGTGCGCTAATTGCGACAGTTGTAAATCTATATACGAAAGATTTGGTTGCAGTTACTACCGCAATACAAAACTCTGTTGCTGTATTATCAGCGGGAAAATTACGGAGCGCGATAAAGGCTGTTCGAGGTGGAGCAAGAGGGTGAGCGGTAGCGGTTACGACTTATCTCAAAGCAGGTTGAGCGCCGTTGAAGAGGACGTAAAAATACTTATATCATATTTAAAAGACGTAGAATAAAGGAACGGCGGCGTTTAACATAAACGCCGCCGTGTTTATTTATTCTTCGTCGTCGTAGTCGTCGGGTTCTTCTACGCGCTTCTTTTCCTTAACTTTTTTCTTCTTTTTCTTATCCTTGCCGTTTTTGGTGCCTACAAGCGATATATACAGCACGGCTATTATTACAAGCCCCACGATAATTATGGCGAGTATAACCGAGGGCACGTTTGTTTCGTACTTAAATTCCTTGTCGCCGCCCTCCGTAGGCTGGTTGTCCTCTGCGGCAAAGTCGTATTCCGTCAAAAAGTTTGCGGCAACGAAGCCCGTTACAACCTGTATGCCGTTTTCACCGTTTTCGCCCTGCACTTCCTTGGTGAAAGTTACGCGGTAAAACACGGTTTTAAGAAAGTCGCAGGTAAATTTTTCGGTTACTTCCACAACGTTTTTACTGCCGCTTTCAAGCTCTGCAACGCGCGTGCTTGCGCACATAAAGGGGGAGGAGTAAACGCCCACGTTTTCTATTGCGTACGCCGCTTTTTTGCCCTGCGAATTTGTTTTCCAATCGTTGAGGGGGGGCGTGTAGGCGTATTCCGTAAGGTTTTCGGTAGCCGTTATAAACATTCCGTTATTGGTTGCTATAACCGAGGCGTTGCCCGTTTCGCACAGCACAAGGCAGGGTTTTTCGCCGTCTAACTTGCGCGTATTTATTTGTTTGAATTTTTCGCCTATTTCGTCGGGGTCTACCTGCGTGCAGTAGGAGCCGCCGCGCACTATCGCCGTTTTGACAGTGTAATTGTCGCCTTTCAGCGCCGTTTTTGCCTCTCCCGAATATATGTGGTCGGCGCCGTTAAAGTCGGTATATGCAAGGTTTAAAGGCGTTGCCGCGCCGCTTTCTATTTTATAAGGAAGGTTGTCCTTTATTGCGTAAACGGTATCGGCGTAACGCTTAATTATTGAAAATCCATTGTCGATTACTTCATATTCGCCGCTATGCCAATACGTAAGAGTTCCGTCCGCCTTTGCCAAAGTATAAAAAATATCGTCGGCTATATCAAGTTTAGAGGTGGTGGTACTCGGGAAGTCGTGGCTTTCGATTTGCGTGAGTTCGGGCGCAAATTTATAGGTTATGCCCGAAGTGTTTTTAAAATACAGCGTGCCCTCTTCGTCGTAGTCCAACAGCGAAACTTCCGATTCGTGGGTAAAATCCGTGCGTTTGCGCTCTCCGCTGTCGTCGTATGCAAGCACGCAAACGGAGGTGTTGTAGGCAAAAGCAAAAGTATCCCCGTATACGGCGTAGTCGCGTATGGGGCTTTCGAAAGTCAGCTCGCGCTCGAAGTCCTGCGGGTAAACGGTTTGTTCCGTATCCGCATCGGCAAACAGCGCGCCCGACGGTATGAGCGCCGCGGCGCATAAAGCCGCAAGCGCAATTGTTACGTGTTTTTTTGCTTTCACTTTTTTCGCTTTTATCCGCCGCTTTAATTTAGCGCGGCTACTTTAAAATAATTATACTTATAAAAATTATATCACTTCGCGTTGAGCTTGTAAAGGATTTAGCCGTTCAACTTTAAAGGCGTTTTTTTACTTTTTTCACATTTTTTATTACCGAAAATTTTATTTTTTATGCCATAAATTTTTTAATTATGCGCTTTTTGTCATATTTAAAGGGTTATAATATAGACACAAAACAAACAAACGTTCGGTTTGATTTTGCTTAAAAAATGCGCGGCGCGGAAGGAGGCGGTGTTGTTGAGTATAAAAAATTTAATGAGGTTTTATTTTTCGGCGGGCAGTTTGAACGCCGCTCTCGACCGTCTTATTTTGCGGTTGGGGCTGGCGGCGGGCAACGATTATCTTGCGGGGTGCGCCGCGTATGCCGAGCGGGCGGCAAAGGTTGTGGAGGCGAAGGGTAGGCTCGCCGAGCTGTGGGCGCGGCTTGACGGCGTTATATGCGGGCTGACGGAAAGGGACAGGCTGGCGCTTAAAAAGTATGCGGCGATGCGCGGCGGCGCGGACGGGGAGGAAAAGCGCGAACTGCACAGGGCGGCGGTTAAGTTTGCTCGCAGGGCGCAGGGGTTGAGAAGGGGAGGGTTGGACGACTATAAACTGCTGTGCGCGTATCTGTGCCTGATAAGTCCCGCGCCCGACTGACGCGAACGGCTTTTAACCGTCGATTTTTGGCTTGCGGGTTGCAAAGTAGATTATTAAAATTACGAGAGCGAACAGCACGGCGATTACCACAAACGCGATTGTGGCAAAATTCAGCCCCGATTTTCCGCCGCTTGCGCCGTCGTTTTTTTCGTCGCCGTCGGGCTTTTGTGCGGGTTCGTTAAGGGGATAATCGTCGTTCGCGCCCTCGATATAGCCGAACGTTCCCTGACAGTAAACGTAGGAGTAGACGGTGGCTCCCGAGTAATAGGTGCCGTAGTATGCCGCTTCTACCGCAATTTCGCCGAGCACGGGCAGGCTGGAAGAGCTGTCTTCAACCTTGTATTTTACGGTTACCGTTTTGTACAGAAACGTAACTTGCGGGGTGCCGCTCTCGCGGGTAAAATTTTCCTTTTTGCAGTAGCCGTAAAGCGCCTTGTACAGTCCCGCGTCGCTTGCGTAGCGCGCGTAGTACCAATCGCCTTCGTCCCTTAAAATCTCTATGCAGTACGTATACGGAACGGCGAACTGCGCGGTTGTATTGTCCTTTTCCTTAAAAAAATACGCGTCGCGCACAGCCGCCCTTGCGTAGACGGGAGAGGCGGCGTAAACTTTGGCGGGGGCGAAGGCGGCAACCCATATTAACAGTATTGTCAACAGCACCGTAAAGCGTTTCATACTCGCAAATTATATATTAAAGAAAGGGTTGAATTTACGGATATTTTGTCATAAAAGGTCTATGAATAGAGAAGATATTATTTTGCGCGTTGCCGAAATCGACGCGGAACTTAAAAGACGGAGGGAGAGCGAGGGCGCGCTTTTAAACTACAACGCGGGCAGAAAAAAGCATAAAAAGCAGATGGCGTTTCACAAGTGCAAAAAGCGCAACCGTTGGGTTTTCGGAGGCAACCGCTCGGGGAAAACCGAGTGCGGGGCTGTGGAGGCTTTGTGGCTTTTAAGGGGGATACACCCCTACCGCAAGAATAAACCCGACGTTTTCGGGTGGGCGGTTTCTCTTTCACAGCAGGTACAGCGCGACGTTGCGCAGAGCAAAATTTTAAAGTACCTGCCAAAGAGCTGGATAGACGATATAATTATGATTTCGGGCAGGAAGGACGCGCCCGCTTCGGGAATAATCGACCAGATTAAAATAAGAAACGTTTTCGGCGGTATATCTACTCTGGGGTTTAAAAGTTGCGACCAGGGGCGGGAGAAGTTTCAGGGGTGCTCGCTTGACTTTGTGTGGATTGACGAGGAGCCGCCCAAGGACGTTTACGAGGAGTGCCTTATGCGCGTTATGGACAGGCGGGGGGATATATTCGGCACGATGACGCCGTTGAAGGGCGAAACGTTTATATTTAACGAAATATATTTAAACCGCCGCAACAACCCCGAAGTGTGGTGCGAGTTCGTCAGCTGGGAGGACAATCCCTTTTTAAACAAGAAGGAAATAGAGCTGTTATCCAAGACGCTTGACGACAACTCCCTCGACAGCCGACGGTACGGAAAATTTTCGCGCGGGGCGGGGCTTGTGTACCCTGAATTTGACTTTTCCGTCCACGTTATTCCCCCGTTTTCCGTGCCCAAAGAGTGGTACGATAACATTTCAATCGACCCCGGACTAAACAACCCGCTTTCGGCGCACTGGTACGCAACCGATTGGGACGGCAACGTTTACGTTATTGCCGAGCATTTTGCCGCGGGGTTGGACGTTGCCGAGCACGCAAAGCGCATACTCGAAATTAGCGGGCGACTGGGCTGGAAGACGGACGGGCGGGGGAGGGTTTCCGCGCTTATAGACAGCGCGGCTAACCAGCGCACCCTCGCCTCGGCTAAGAGCGTTGCCGAGCTGTTCGGCGAGCGCGGCGTGCTTGTAAACGCCAAGGTCAACAAGGACGTGTTTGCGGGCATATGCCGAGTAAAGGAGTATCTCAAACGCGGCAACGGCTTGCCCGACATCTATATATTCGATACCTGCGTGAATATGATTGCCGAGTTTACGGGTTACTTCTGGGCGGACGGCGACGCGCCCGTCAAGAGGGACGACCACTGTATGGACGAATTGAGGTACTACGTTATGAGCCGCCCGCGCCCCGCCGAGAGAGAGGAGGCGGAAAGCATTATTCACGCGGATAAAATGAGGAGGATAAGGAGGCTGAAATCGACTTTTGGAAAGAATGGAAAACGTTAAAAACGCGCTTGCAAAGTGCGCGGTGGGGCTGTCTGCAAGCGAGGTTGTGGAGGAATTCGCCGAAGTTGACGGCGAGTTCAAGCTTGTCAAGAAAAAGGTTACGCGCAGGGAAATTCCGCCCGACATAAAGGCGGTTAAGATGCTTATGGAAAGTCAGGCGGTTGCGCCGCTTAGCGACGAGGAGCTTGAACGGGAGAGGGAAAAACTTTTAAAGATGTTGAAGGAGGACGCAGGTGAAGGAAAGTGATAATACAGCCGAGCGGGAGAAAGCGCTTGTAGAGGAATTGCAAGCGGACTTTAAAAGGCGGCAGGAGGAGCGGCGCACGATAGAGCGCGGTTGGCAGTTGAATCTCAATTTTTTGAGCGGAAACCAATATTGCGACGTGAACGCGCTGGGCGAGTTGGAATACGCAAGCGGCGGCTATTACTGGCAGGAGAAGCGGGTGTTTAACCACATTGCGCCCATTATAGATACCAGATGCTCCAAGCTTACGGGCACGCGTCCCAAGCTTACCGTACGCGCGGCGAGCGACGACGATGACGACAGGCGTTCGGCAAAGCTCTCTTCGGCTATTCTTGCCGCGGCAAGCGAGGACTGCGGGATGGACGGCGCTCTGTCGGCGGCTACCGTGTGGTCGGAGGCGTGCGGCACGGTGTTCTATAAAATTATATGGGACTCGGACGCGGGCAACGAAGTGGGCAAGACTTTCGACGGCGCAAGCGTGAGGGAGGGCAGGGCGAAGATAGTAGTCGCGTCGCCTTTCGAAATTTATCCCGACTCGCTTTCGGAGGAAAACTTGTACAACCAGCGCAGTATAATACACGCGCGCTCGGTGCCCGCGGAGGACATTTACGCCGCGTACGGCGTGCAGGTGGAAGGCAGGGACATAGAAGATTACTCGCTTTCGCGCGCCTCCGTTTCCATAGGAAAGGGTAGTTCGGGTAAAGCCTCCGCGCGCGCCGTGAAACACGGCTACGAGGTGGTAATCGAAAGATATGTGCGCCCCAATTGCCAATTTCCGCAGGGCAGGCTTACTATTGCGGCGGGCGACAAACTGCTGTTCGACGGCGATTTGCCGTATGTGAACGGCGACAACGGCGGACGGATTTATCCGTTTGCGGTACAGTACTGTATGCCGCTTGCGGGCAGTTTTTTCGGCGAGTGCATAGTCGACAGGCTGATACCCGTGCAACGCGCCTACAACGCGGTAAAGAACCGCAAGCACGAATTTTTGAACAGAATTTCAATGGGTATGCTGGCGGTGGAGGAAGGCTCTACCGATACGGACGAGCTGTTGGAGGACGGGCTTGCGCCGGGGAAAGTGCTTGTTTACAGGCAGGGGGCTACCCCGCCCGAAATGCTTACTCTGGGCACCGTGCCCTCTGAGTTTACCGAAGAGGAGGAGAGGCTGGAAAGGGAGTTTGCAAGAATTTCCGGCACCAACGACATCACGCAGAACGCAAGCGTATTTTCGTCGGTTACTTCGGCTACGGGGTTACAGCTGATAATAGAGCAGGACGACGCGCGCCTGAACGTGTGCTACGAGCAGATACGCTCGGCGTTAAAGCGCATAGGTAAAATGCTGCTGCGCCTGTACAGGCAGTTTGCGCCGTCGGTAAGGCTGATTAAGTATGCGGGCGCGGGCGACAGCCTTTCCGCAGTCAGCTTTAAGGGAAGCGATATTACGGGCGACGATGTAGTGCTCGAAGCCGACAGCGACGCCAATATGACGCCCGCAAGGCGTAGGGCTACCCTTTACGATATGATTGACAGAGGGCTGTTTTCGGATAAGGACGGCGAAATTTCTTCGGATGTCAAGGGCAGTCTTTTACAGCTTTTGGGGTACAACGGGTATGCGGGCGGCAAAAACCTTTCCAAATTGCAAAGGCAGCGCGCAGAGGAGGAAAACGAGGCGATGAGGCGCGGCGATGCGGCGGAAGTTAAAGACTACGACGAGCACGCCGTTCACATAGAGGAGCACACGGCGTTCCTGCTTGCGCACAGGCTTTCGCCGGAAACGGAAAAGCGCGTTTGCGCGCATATCGAAAGACATAAAAACAAAATTTCGGAGGTAAAGAATGGAGGATAATCGTATGGACGAAACGCCCAAGACGGCAGACACTGCGGAGGCGGAAGTTGGAAACACTGCGGCGGAGCTTGGCAAGTTTAAGGACGTTGCGACCCTTATGCAAGCCTATCGCGCTCTCGAAGCCGAATTCACCCGACGCAGTCAGAGGCTGAAAGAGCTTGAAGCGAGCAAAGAGCGGGAGGCGCCCGCAGTTGCGGAAAACGCGTCCGCTCCCTCGTCGGAGGCTAATTGCGGCGCGCCCGAGGGGCGGGCTCCTTTAAAGCAAGAGGAGAAAAACGCCGTTATAGAGGAATACCTTGAAAATATTTTCAAAAGTCGCGGCGTGCCGTTCGTTACGGGCTGCGGCGCGGTTGCGGCGGCAAGGCGGACGCCGACTACGCTTAAAGAGGCGGGCGCGCTTGCAGGCAAACTTTTTGACAGTAAGGAGGATAAATAATTGATAACTATAACCAACGCCGACGCGGCGTTAAAGGACTACTATCTCGACGCGGTAAACGCTCAGCTCAACGGCGAAGTTTCGCCCTTTTTCAACGCCATTGAAAAGACGGGGGAAAACGTGTTCGGCAAGGACGTGAAACTTGCCATAGCCAAGGGCGGAATGGCGGGCGTAGTGGCGGGAAGCGAGGACGGCGAGTTGCCCGCGCCCCGCTCCAACAGGTACTACGGAATAACTCTGCCGCTCAAAAATATTTACGGCACAATAGAAATTTCCGACAAGGCTCTGCGCGCTTCGGAAAACTCGGCGGGCGCGTTCGTCAATCTTTTAAACGCCGAAATGGAGGGGCTTGTAGCGGGCGCGAAAGCCAATTTTGCGCGTATGCTTTACGGCGACGGCAACGGTCGGATATGCACGGTAACGGCAAAAAAGTCGGACTATGTTCTTACCGTAAACAGCGCAAAAAGCTATTTTAAGGGCTTAAAGGTAAAGGTGGGAAGCATAACTCCGTCGGGGTGCGAAATAACCGCCGTGGACGTTGCAAAAAAGGAAATTACGGTAAGCGTAAGCTTGAAGGACGAAACGGTTTCAGGCGGCGAAAAGGTGTGCCTCTTCGGCGCGGAGGGCAACGAAATTACGGGGCTTGGCGGCATTTTCGACGGCTCGGAACTGTACGGGCACGATAAGAGTACGGAGAGCTATTTCCAGCCTTATATAAAGAGGTGCGCTCTCTCCGCGCTTACCGAAAGCGACATAATCGACGTTATCGATACGCTGGAAGAGAGGGCGGACGGCAAGGTGAATATGATTTTATGCTCGTACGGAGTGAGGAAGCGCATTGCCGAGCTTATGAGCTCCTCGCGCAGGATAGTAAACACAACCGACATTGCGGCGGGATATTCCAGCATTATAGTAAACGACGTGCCCGTATACGCGGATAAGTTTTGCCCCGACGACAGAATTTACTTTGTGAACGCAAACGACTTCGCGCTTAACCAGCTGTGCGATTGGGCGTGGCTGGAAGACGAGGGCGGCAGAATTTTAAGGCAAGTTGCGGGCAAGGCGGCTTACTCCGCAACGCTTGTAAAGTACGCCGAACTCGTTTGCAAAAAGCCCTGTGGACAGGGCGCAATAATACTTACTGACGGTTGATTTGAAGGGAGGGCGCAATGACAGTAAAAGAATTATTATGCGAAACAATGCGCCTTGTGGGAAGGACGGAGGAGGCGGACGCCGTGGAGCGCGGCTCCGCTAACGAAGCGGCAACGCGCTTAAAACGCGCGTTGCTTACCTACCTTAACGCGGTGCTTGACGAGTTGGCGCGCGGCTACTTTCCGCTTGACACGCAGGAGAGTATGAGTTCGGGAAACGGCGAATACGCGTTTTCGCAATTTTTAAAGGCTCCGCTTAAAATTAACCGCGTAACCGACGGCGAAAAGGCGATTGAGTGGCACATATGCCCCAACTATTTAAAGACCGACTGCAAAAATATAACCGTTTACTACGAATATTTGCCGCCCGCGCTCGACGAAGAGGACGAGTTTTTTTATCCCGTTTTCGCAGTAGGGGCAAGGCTTGCCGAGTACGGCGTTGCGGCGGAGTACTTTTTAGTGTGCGGCGACGGCACGGCTTACGCGCTGTGGGAGGGCAGATACCGCGCGGAAATAGAAAATCTGCTTGCGCGCAGTACGGTTAAGGGCAGAATACCGCCGAGGAGGTGGATATGATAGCGCACGCTAAGCGCGCCCCTTTAACGTTGTCTACAACGGTAAAAAAGACGGTGATTATAGGCGGAGAGGAGGACTTTTGCGCCGAACGGTGCGGATATAAACAGGATAAAAGCGGAATAGAGGCGTATTTTACGCCCGTGCCCGTAACGCCTTCGTATATGGTATATAAGGTTAAGTTTGCCGATTTTCTGCCCGCTTTGGGGTTTACAATCGTCATTAACGGATACGGTCAGTTTTATAAATGGAACACCACCGAGTTTACCACTTTAAAGGCGTACGGTGTGCTGTCCTCTTCCAAACCGATTATTGCCTCCTGCGTGGTAGACGATAAAATTTCTTACGCCGTTTTCAGCAACAACCGAATGGGAGTTTTCAATCCCGACGGGCACACCACCGCCTATACCGACAACCGCGTGCTGTGCGGCGCGTGGCATTACGGCAGAATATTCGCCCGCGATTACAACGACCCTTACCTGTTGCGTTGGTCGAGTTACGACGTGAAGGATTGGACGGAGGGCGCGGATAAGGGCGGGCGTATAAGGCTGGCTCCACTCGGCGGCGAGGTGTGCAACATACTTTCGCAGAACGAAAAATTGCTTATAGTGCGCAGGTACGGCATAAGCGTAATGCGCGCGTTGGGGGACGCCCGCCACTTCCGTTTAGAGCCGGACGTGAGCGTGTCTTTGCCGTCGGTTATAGACAATACTTCGGTAATATGCAGGGGGCAATTGTATGTTTTTACAAAAAACGGGCTGTTTTGCATAGACGGGCAAACCGTCCGCGAGGTGCCTTTGGGCGTGTGCGGCAACGGCTTTACGGCTACCGCCGCAAGGGCGTACGACGACAGATACATATATATAGACGGCGTTTGCGGCGGCGTGAACACTTTACTCGAATACGACGTAACGACGGGCAACTGCACCCGTTTTGCCGACGGTTGCAGTCTGTTCTTTTACACCGATGAGGGGCTTTACTGTTTCAGGGACACCACCCTTTGTCAACTCGAAAAGGGCGTGGCGGACGTAAACCGCAAATGGGTTTCGGCGCCCTTCCGTTTTGCGGCGGGCAAGGGCGCGGCGTTGCGGCGGATAACTTTCGAGGGCGAGGGCGGCTCCGCCCTCACAGTCAACTGCGGCGGCAGGGTGCGCCGCGTGGAGAGCTACGGCACGCACAGAATAGACGAAACGGCGGAAAGCTTTACCTTCGAAGTCAACGGCACGGGTAAGGTTAGCAAGCTCGTCGCCGAGTGGGAGGAACGCAAATGACTTTCGATATAATAACTTTGAGCGAAGACGAAATAAAGGCGTTGCAGACCATTCAGCTTAAACTTCTGCGCACGGCTCAACAGAAGAAAAACGAGCTGGAACACAAGCTTGCCGCCGAGCTGGCGGAGTACAGACGGCTGTGCTACTCCAACTGTATGCAAAGCTCCGCAGTGTACGAACAGGTTGCCGCCGAGCTGACGGCGGAGTGCGAGTACAAAATAGAAATTCTGCGCGAACAGCTAATTTTCAATATGTCGTTGAAGGAGCCGACGGGCGACGGCGATACGGGCGACGACGGCAACGACAATTCTGGCTACCTTGTCGACTACGAGCTTTCCTATCTGGAAAGGTACACGGCGGTCAGGGATTACTATATGACTATCGAGGACCCGAACGAGCGGTTGGCGCTGTACGGCGCGGACACCGTAGCGCAGAAGTATCTGGACAGCTACTACAATACTCTGTACAATTATCTCGCTTCGTTTACCCGCGGTTAGCTTTTAACGGCGCGCGGTGGGCGCGGGCGGCAAATTTTGCCGCCCGCGCCTTTACTTATCCGGTTTTTTGCTTTACTTTTGCCGTCGATTATCCTATAATCTTTATTATGAAGATTGCCGATTGCTGGAACGATTACCGCATAATAGCCACGGGCGACGGAATGAAGCTTGAAAAGTGGGGCGGCGTAACTCTGTTGCGCCCCGACCCGCAGGTCATATGGCACTCGCGGGAAGATTTATACGCCCGTCCGGATATCAACGCCGTCTATCACCGAAGCGAAAAGGGCGGCGGCGGTTGGCAGGTGCGCAAACCTTTTCCTCCGCAGTGGACGGTCGGCTATAAAGATTTGACTTTTTCAATCAAGCCTATGGGCTTCAAGCATACGGGGCTCTTCCCCGAACAGGCGGTCAATTGGGATAAGATGCGCGCGTTGCTCGACGGCGCGAAAGCCGCGAGGGGAGAAAAGATAAAGGTTTTAAATCTGTTCGCCTACACTGGCGGGGCTACGGTCGCCTGCGCAAAGTCGGGCGCGGAGGTAGTGCACGTGGACGCGGCTAAGGGAATGGTGGAGCGAGCGGGCGAAAACGCGCGGCTGTCGGGCGTGAACAGCGGAATACGCTACATAATCGACGATTGCGCAAAATTCGTAAAGCGGGAAATAAGGCGCGGGAACAAGTACGACGCCATAATAATGGACCCGCCGAGCTACGGCAGGGGACCCAACGGCGAAATGTGGAAGATTGAGGACAGCTTGTACGACTTTGTCGCGTCCTGCACGCAAGTGCTTGCGGACAATCCTCTCTTCGTTTTGATTAACAGCTACACGACGGGGTTACAGCCCGCGGTGTTGAACAATATTTTAACGCTGGCGCTGGGCGGCAGAAGGGGAAAGGTTTCCGCGTACGAGGTGTGCCTGCCCACGGACGAGGGCATAGTGCTTCCCTGCGGCGCAAGCGGACTTTTCGAGGGCGGCAATGCGTAAATAAACCGAATAAACAAACCGCGTAAATAAACAAGGATTTTTATGGACGAAAAAGAACTTATAATTTTGCACGAGGACAATCACGTAATAGTCGTGTTAAAACCGCAGAACGTTGCCTGTTGTCCCGACGAGAGCGGCGACGACAATCTTTTCGACTGCGTTAAAAGATATTTAAAGGTTACGTACGATAAGCCGGGCAACGTGTTTCTGGGGCTTGTGCACAGGCTTGACAGACCCACCGGCGGAGTTATGGTATTTGCCAAAACTTCCAAGGGGGCGGCGCGCCTTTGCGAGCAGATGAAAAACGGCGGATTCGAAAAAAAATACTTTGCCGTGCTTTGCGGCGTGCCAGCGCGCAGGCAGGCTACTTTGGAAAATTACCTGAGAAAGAGCACGGTAAACAACACCGTTTACGTTTGCACGCAGACGGAGGAGGGCGCGAAGTTCGCCTCTCTGGAATACGAGGTAAAGGAAACAAAGGGCGGTCTTTGCCTTGCCGACATAAAATTACATACGGGCAGAACGCATCAGATTCGCGTTCAGTTCGCCTCCATTAACTGCCCGCTTTACGGCGATATGCGTTACGGCGGTGAGAAGGCTGTAAAGGGCAAACTTGCGCTTTGGGCTTATTCGTTGCGGTTCACGCACCCCACCACGGGCGAAAAAATGCGCTTCGAAATAGAGCCGCCCAAGGACGAGGGAGTATGGAAAAACTTCCGTGCGGAGCTTTAAAAAGGAAAAAATTTCCTCAATTTGCCGCGGTAAATCGCATATTTAACGGCTGTCGGCGGTTAAAGTTATTGACAAACGCCTTTTAATTAGTGTAAAATTTATTTGTTATAGCAAAAAAACTCATTTCGGGACTTATATTATATGGAAAAGTACAGGAGATTTAAAATAACCGTTGCGGCGCTGTTGCTCGCATTGCTCGTCGCTCTTTCTACGGCTGTCGTAGCCTTAAACCGCGGTTGGTTTACGGTTTACGCCGCCGACAGGTACGTCGAGTTGGACGGCAATTCGGTTTTCTACACCTCGATAAGGGGCGCGGAAATTACGCATACCGAGGAAATTCCCTCCGACAAGGACGAAGCGGTAACCACCCGCTATACGATGTTTAGAATTACGGGCGACCAAACGGTTTCCTACCGTCAGAATTTGGCTTACGCCTGGAAGACGGGGGTAAAGGACGACGACGGCAATTTGACGGGCGAAGTCAATGACAACGCTTTTTCCATAAAGCTTTCGTTTACCAACCTCAACTTCAAGAGATATATAATCAAATTCCAGTCGCAACAGTACGTGCTGACTAAGGACGGCAAGAGCGAGAATTATTTAATTTTCGAGCCCGTCGACAACAAGGAAAACTTCCGCCTCATAGCGGCGCAGTCGCTTGACGAAGACGCGGAGGGGAAGATTAAAAAGTACGAAGAGGTTGGCACCTTTCAAAAGGACAAGCGCGTTGAAATCAGCTTGGGCGCTTACGAGAAAGGCAACTACAAGCTTAAAGTAAACGGCGTTGACGTTCAGGCTTGGTTCTACAATATGTACGAGAGCTGCGCAACCTACGTTTCTTCCGGCGACAACGCGGTAACCCCGCTTACGTTCAGCGCGCAGTTCGAAGAGAACGCCGCCGAAAAGACCGCCGAAATGGTGCTGTACGATATCAGCGGACAGTCGTTTGAAATGCATTCGCAGAGCGGCACATACAAGGTAAAGGATACCGCCGCCCCCGTGATTTGCTTCACGCAGACGCCCTCCTATCTGGAATACAACAAAAAAATCAGCTTAAAATATAAGGTTATAGACGTGCTTGCCTCGTCGCCCCGTTCAACGGCATACTTCTACGTGCTCACGGGCGAGCAGTACGCTTCCGATAAATTCGACTACGATAAAACGGACTACGAAACAAAGACCGCCGAAGAGGGTGAAGAAGAAACCGAAGAGGTGAAGAGCCCTTTCATTCAGGTTTCCTCCACGTCCGACATCAGGGTTACGAGGGACCCGAAAAATACGTTTATCCCCCGCGAAATGCTCGATAAAAACGTTTACGGGCTTGTTAAAATCTATTACGAGCTTGCCGACGTTTCCGGCTCTTCCGCCAACAAGGAAAAGGTGTTTGTAGATTGGTACGCAAGGGAGAGCGCGCCCGACGCGCTTGTGGATATCTACGGCGACGGGCTTAAAAACGATACGACCAAACAGTCGTACTTCCTTAAACTAATCGATACGAAGGACGGCGCGACTTACGCCCGAGAAACAGATTTGGAAGCGACCGACGTGCTTGCCGAATACAAGAATTCGGTTAAAGCGTTCCAGACGGACTATCAGAAAAAGATTGACGAAGCAATCGCCGCAACCGAGGATAAAAAACTTTACGCGGGCGGAAACAAATTCTATCTCCCCGCAATAGAGTACGACTTCCTTGACGAGTATTCCAACGGGCGCGACTACAAGTACTCGCTGTATTACAGGGCTAAAACGACCGGCTCGGCAACCTCTCTCGACGCAAACGGCTTGGCAATAGAGCTTTCGGAAGCCGACGTAACTTACAGATTTACCATTTTTATAACAGATACGCTCGGCAACCCTATGCGCTATCCCGCGGCTAAGGAAAACGGCGAAATAGAGTGGAAGGAAATAAAGACTTCCGACGTGTGGGACGAAGATTTTGCCGACCTGTTGCCTTTCTTCGAGTTTGACGTTTCCTATAAGGAAGCCACCGCGGAGGACCCCGAAAACCTTTCGCTTGCCTACGTGGGAACAAACTATAACGGCGTAACGTTTAAAATTACGGGCGTAAACGGCACTTACAAAGCCGACTACAAGCTTTACGTGTTCGACAGAAACGCAATAAAGAGGGAAACGGGCGAAAATATAGACTATAACACGTTTATAGCCAATATAGACAAGCTTTTCAATAACACTTACAAGGACGGAGTAAACACCAGAAAGTATTTTACAACCGTAAAGGCGGCGGCTGATTTGCTTGAAACGGACGAAAATTACGAAAAGTTCAAGGCGCTCAATTGGAACCCCACGAGCATTTCGTTTACTCCGCAGTCGGTGGAGGACTTCTACGTTGTGGAGCTTACGTTAAAGGACAACGGCTCGCTCAACTCCACCAAAAACTACGCGACGATAGCTTCTTCGGTGCAGACAACGCCCCTTAAAGGCGAAAGCGAATGGCTTAAAAACAACCTCACTTCGATAATTTTGCTGTCGGTTGCGGGCGTGTGCCTGATTGCTCTTATCGTACTGCTTATAATCAAACCCAAGGATAAGGGCGACATAGACGCCGTTTACACCAAGGTTGAAGAAAAGAGCAAGGGCAAAAAGAAGAACAAATAACAACTTTATATATAATAATGAAACTACCCCTCTTCCGCGGAATTTGGCGGAAGAGGGGTAAGCTTTTATAATTTGTCTTTATTTAATGCGGTTAAAAAAACTTAACCCGTTGAATTTTTATTACATTTTATGTAACATATTGACGAAATTTTTAATAAATGATTTAATATACAAGGTGTCGGCAAGCAATAAAATATATTGCAGGTCGGCGTCGGGGGCAAATGCGACTATGTGTAACAAGTACACTTTAAATCATTTCGAATATTTCAAAAACCGCGATTTAAGCCATTCTCTCGATTACCTCACGTCTATACTCAACAGGGAAGCTTTGGTGCAATATCTTGCCTGGCTGATAAAAGAGGGTAAGCCGTTCAGCTTTTTCATTGTGGATATAGACAACTTCAAAAACATAAACGATACGTACGGGCATCAGGTCGGCGATAAGGTCATTGCCCAAATGGCGCGCTAAGTTTTCGAGGGTATTCCCAACATCGCAATAACCGTATCTATGGGTATAGCCCGCTACCCTATCGATGCGTCTACGTTGAAAGATTTAATGTCGGTTGCCGACAAAGCTCTGTACCGCGCAAAGACTAAGGGCAGAAACTGTTTTATAATCTATCTCCCCGAAAAACACGCCAATATCTCGCTTAAAAAGGAGCGCGACAAACAGCAGACGCAGATGCAACTTTGTTATACGCTGTTCGGCAATCTCACCGCTTGCGACGAAGATATTGCAATGGCAATCAATTCCGTGTTCAAGGGCTTCGTTTCGTATTATATGTTCGACCATATATGTATCGAAACGGCTAAAAATATCAATCACAGCATCATTTTTACGCTTTCGGGACAGAAGCAATTTTCACACATTCCCATCGAAATGCTCGATTCCTTAATAAATTCTGCGGGATACGTCAGCCTGAACAACGTTTTCAGTTTAAACGAAGATTCCTACGGCGCGATAATGCGGGAGTACGAAAAGCAGAAAATAAAGTCGGTGCTGTACTGTAAAATAGAGGCGTACGGCGTAAACTACGGCTATATCCGCGTGGATACTTCCAACACGATGCGTATATGGCAAAACAGCGAAGTGGCTACGGTTATGACGGCGGCAAGCGTATTGGGGCTGCTATGTTATTACCAGAAAATCAAGCTCGAAGATTTGCCTTTGGTACAGCCTACCGAGGCGGGCAGTATAGAATAATTAAATTGCGGTTTATAAAAGCGGCGGCGTTAAGTCCGTCGCTTTTTTCGTGCGCCGCATATTGGTCGGCTCAATAAATATAGTTGTCGCGCTTGATTTTTTATACAAGATATGGTATAATACGATATGGTGGTAATTGTTTACCGCTTAAACCTACTTGCGGGAAATTACGTATGGAGAAGAAGAGTTACAACGCAGACGATTTAAAAGTTTTAGAGGGGCTGGAAGCGGTGCGCGTGCGCCCCGGTATGTATATCGGCTCTACGGGCGTAAAGGGTTTGCACCATATTCTTTGGGAGATTGTAGACAACGCCATAGACGAGGCGGCAAACGGCTATGCAAACGAAATAACGGTAGTGCTCCACGCGGACGGCTCGGCTTCGGTTGAGGATAACGGCAGGGGTATGCCCACGGATATAAACACAAAAACGCGTATGTCGGGCGTGGAGCTTATATTCACCAAACTGCACGCGGGCGGCAAGTTCGACAGCGGCAACTACGCCTTTTCCGGCGGGTTGCACGGCGTTGGCGCATCGGTTACAAACGCGCTTTCCAAGTGGCTTAGCGTAGAGGTGTACCGCAAAAACGTGTTTACTATGCGCTTTACTTCCACGTACGATAAGGCTCATAAAAAATGGCTGTGCGGCGTGCCCGAAAGCAAGCTGATAGACACGGGCAAGCGCACGCAGAAAAAGGGCACGCTGGTGCGGTTTATGCCTGATAACGAAGTGTTTGAAACGGTGGAATGGAGTTACGACACCGTTGCCAAAAGGTTGAAAGAGCTCGCCTTTTTAAACAAGGGCGTATGCATAAATTTCCGCGACGAGCGCGAGCAGTTCCGCCTTGAAAGTTCGTCTAACGACGACGGGGAAGAAACGATGGTTAAAATTCCCCTCCCCAAGCGCGAGCCGCTCGTTTACAAGTATGACGGCGGACTCGTAGACTTCGTAACATATCTCAACGACGGCAAGGGCGCACTGTATTCCCAGCCGCTGTACTATTCGGCGGTTAAAGATATTCAGGTAAAGGGCGCGCCCGCGGGCAAAATAAAAATAGAATTCGCCTTGGCGCACACCAAAAACGACGACGAAAATCTCTATTCGTTCGTAAACAATATTTCAACCGTAGAGGGAGGCTATCACGAACAGGGTTTCCGCAACGGTCTGTTGAAAGCGGTAAACGAGTACGCGCGCGGAAGCGGCGTTTTAAAGGCTAAGGACGCGCCTTTCGTCGTTGACGACGTGAAGGAAGGGCTTACCGCCGTTTTGACCGTTCAGATGAACAATGTGGAGTTCGAGGGGCAGACCAAGACGAAACTCGGCAACCCCGAAGCCAAGGCGCCCGTAGAAAAAGCAGTGATAGAGGGGCTTACCTCATTGATGTCCGTCCGCGGCAACAGGGCGGCGTTTGACGAAATCGCAAAAAAGGCTAAGTTTGCCGCCGACGACAGAATAAAGCACCGCGCCGAGCGCGACGTTGCAAAGGCGGCTTCGGAAAACGACGGTCTAAATCTTATTGGCAAGCTTGCTCCCTGCTCGGGCAAAAACGCCGATTTGAACGAGCTGTTCATAGTCGAGGGCGACTCTGCGGGCGGCACGGCAAAGCAGGCGAGGGTAAGGCAGTTTCAGTCTATTTTGCCCCTGCGCGGCAAGCCCTTGAACGTGCAGAAAAAGACGGCGTTGCAGGCGCTGCAAAACGAAGAAATAAAGACGCTCGTGTCGGCGATAGGCGCGGGCTTTAACCGCTCATTCGAGGTGGAAAAAACGCGGTATAAAAAGGTTATAATACTCTCCGACGCCGACCAGGACGGTCTGCATATCCGCTGTATCCTATTAACCTTTTTCTTTAAGTATATGCGCGATTTGGTTGCGGCGGGCTACGTGTATATAGGTATGCCGCCGCTGTACAAGGTGTACAAGCGCGATATTGTGGAATACGCCTACGACGACAAGGAGCTTGACGAAAAAATAAAAAAGGTGGGCAAAGGCTATTCCCTGCAACGCTATAAGGGGCTGGGCGAAATGTCCGCAGAACAGCTTTGGGAAACGACTATGAACCCCGCCACGCGCAATCTTATACAGGTAACGCTCGAAGACATTACGCAGGCGGCGCAGACAATCGATATGCTTATGGGCGACAAGGTGGAGGGCAGAAAACAGTTCCTTGCGGAAAACGCCGACTTTAACAAGGTGGACGGCTTTATCGAAAAGGTAAGCGTAGTAAAACAGAACACGGCGGTGGAAGGGGACTGATTAAATGGCTAAGAAAAAAGAGGACAATTTTCAAACGTTTATCCCCCAAGGCAAGGTGTTTACAACGCCGATTGAGGAGGTTATGCCCCAATCGATGTTGCCGTATGCGGAGTTTGTAATACTCGACAGGGCGCTTCCGAGGGTGGAGGACGGCTTAAAGCCCGTTCAGCGGCGCATACTCTACACTATGGCGGAAATGGGTTTAACGCCCGATAAGCCGCACAAGAAGTCGGCGAGAATAGTCGGCGACTGTATGGGTAAATACCACCCGCACGGCGACAGCTCGGTTTACGACGCAATGGTTAGAATGGCGCAGGACTTCAATATGCGCCTAACGCTCGTAAACGGGCACGGCAACTTCGGCTCGGTAGACGGCGACCCCGCCGCGGCTATGAGGTATACCGAGGCGAGGCTCGAACCGCTCGCCTTGGAGCTTTTAAAGGACATAGATAAGGAAACGGTACCCTTTTCCTTTAACTTCGACGACAGCCTTTTAGAGCCGGACATACTCCCCGGCAGATATCCCAATTTATTGGTCAACGGCGCAAACGGCATAGCCGTTGGGCTTGCCACAAACATACCCACGCACAACCTTTCGGAAGTTATCGACGGCGTGTGCGCGTATATTGACAATCCGCATATATCCCTTGCTTCTATGATGAAAATCATCCCCGGACCCGATTTTTCCACGGGCGGGTTTATCATTGAAAACGAGTTGAAGCAGGCGTATGAAACGGGCAGGGGAAGAATAACCCTGCGCGCCCGCTATTCCGTGGAAAACGGCGACGGCGGCAAAAAGGAAATTATTTTTACCGAGCTTCCATACCAGACTAACAAAGCCGACCTTTTAAGAAAGATTATGCTCTTAAAGGAGGACAAGAAGGAGGCGCTTGCCGGCATAAGCGATATTGTGGACGAATCCGACCGCACGGGTATGCGCGCGGTGATTTACTGCAAAAAGGAAGCCGACGTAGACTCCATACTCAACTTCCTGTTCAAGTATACCGACTTGGAGTGTACGTTCGGTATAAATATGGTTGCAATCGCGGGCGGCAAGCCACAACAGCTGGGGCTGATTGACATAATCAAGTACTACGTAGCCTACCAGCGGCAGGTGGTTATCCGCCGCACCAAGTACGAGCTGAAAGAAGCGGAGGCGCGTTGCCATATCCTCGAAGGTCTTATTATAGGCGTGCACAACATAGACGAGGTTATACGCATAATCAAGTCGTCGGAGAGCACGCCCGTTGCAA
This sequence comes from uncultured Christensenella sp., assembly GCA_910586035.1. Classification (GTDB taxonomy): domain Bacteria; phylum Bacillota; class Clostridia; order Christensenellales; family Borkfalkiaceae; genus Coproplasma. The sequence goes on along the minus strand of CAJUHT010000002.1, from coordinate 144,349 downwards.
GGACGCGGCTAATGGAAACTTTTGCGCTTTCCGAAAGACAGGCGCAGGCTATACTCGATTTGCGCCTTGCCCGCCTTGCCAAGCTGGAAATCGTAAAACTCGAAAGGGAGTTGGCGGAGCTGAGGGTGCGCATAGAGCGGTTAAAGGCGATACTTGCCAGCCGCGACGAGCAGATGAATATCGTCAAGAGCGAAATGCGCGAAATCAAGGAAAAATATCCCTGCCCCCGCAAGACGGAAATCGTATCGTCGGCGGAGGAAATAAAGGTGTTCCGTCAGGATATAAAGCGCGCTTCAACCGATTGGGTGCTCACTTTAACGGCGGGCGACAACCTCAAATTTATCGACAAAATCGAGTTTGACCAAAAGCACAAAAAACCGCTTGCCTCCGTTTACCGCGCGGACGCGCTGTATAAGCAGACGGTAGTTTGCAAGTCGGACGGCGCGGCTATCGTGTTTACAAACTACGGCAACTGCATAAGATTGGACTTGAATTTGTTCGACGCCGCGGGTATGGGCGCGGGCGGCATAAAAATCAAGGACTATTACGACGCGGCTCTGCGCGGCGAAAAGCCTGTAAAAATTTATGCGGTCGGCAACGAGCCACCAAAGGGCGACTTACTTTTCTTCACCCGTCAGGGCACGGTAAAGCGCACTTCCTGGGATGAGTATTCCGTTTCCCGACAGGTGTTCCCCGCAATCAAGTTAAAGCCCGGCGACGAGGTGCTCGCCGTTGAGAATTATATTGAAGACAACGACTGCACGATGTGTTTCGTAACGCGCGAGGGTATATGTTTAAACGCCGACAAGGACGACGTGCCCGTTCAGGGCAGGGTTACGGGCGGCGTGCGCGGCATACTGTTAAACGACGGCGACGAAGTTGTGTTTGCAACGCAGTTCTACGGCGAGGGGGAAATAATTATAATCTCCGACGCGGGCGCGGCAAAGCGCGTAATAGCCTCGTTGTTCCAGCCTATGGGCAGGGGCAGAAAGGGTATGATGATTGTGGACGGCAAGTCGAAAGTGCTGTTTGCCGACTACGTAACCGTGCCCTATAAGCTGGCGGTTGTTCGCGCCGACAATTCGGTTACCGAGATGGATACGGAAGATATTTCAATCGAACCCAGACCTTCGAGGGGCAAGTACCTTCCCGCGGCGGGCGAGGTTACCGCGGCGGTGCCGCTTAAATACCGCTCCGATTTCGAGGACGGACACCAACAGATGAAATTATGATAAAAGAGTATATTGACGCGGCAATATCCCGCAGGCAATGCGATACAGTGCTTAAAAACGCGCGCTATGCCGACGTGTTTTGCGGCAAGCTGAGAAAGGGCGACATAGCTATTTGCGGCGACCGCATCGTAGGCGTCGGCAAGTACAGGGGTAAGGTCGAGTACGATTTAAACGGCAAAATAGTTTTGCCGGGGTTTATCGACGCTCACGTGCATATAGAGAGCAGTAAACTTTCCCCCGAGGGCTTTGCATCAATCGTCGTTCCGCGCGGCACGGTAACCGTCATAGCCGACCCGCACGAAATAACCAACGTGTGCGGGGAGGAGGGCGCAAAGTACGTTGCCGCGGCGGCGGAAAGAACGCCGCTCGAAGTAAAGCTGATGCTTCCCTCCTGCGTGCCCGCAACGCCGTTTGAAACGAGCGGCGCAACCCTTTCGGGCGGGGATATTCAAAGGCTAATCGCCGAAAACGCGTTTTACGGGTTGGGCGAGTTTATGAATTATCCCGCCGTAATAAAGGGGGACGGCGAGGCGGTAAAAAAGCTGGAAGCGGCGCACGCGCAGGGAAAGGCGTGCGACGGGCACGCCCCCGCGTTGCACGGCAAGGCGCTAAACGCGTATCTCTGCGGCGGCATAATCACCGACCACGAGTGCGAGGGCAAAAAGGAAATAGAAGAAAAGCTGTCCAAAGGTATGTACGTCGCGCTCAGGCACGGCTCCACGGCGCGCAACATACAAGCCGACGGCAAGGTTGTAAACGCCAAAAATTACCGCAGGTTCCTCATTTGCACCGATGACAGACACGCCTCGGATATATGCGAATACGGACATATAGACGACGCTCTGCGCACTGCTGTTGCGGCGGGGGTAGACCCTCTAAGGGCGGTTACGATGGCAACTTTAAACGCCGCAGAGTGCTACGGTTTGAAGTGGCGGGGAGCGGTTGCGCCCTTCTACTTTGCCGATTTGGCGGTTGTGGACGATTTGGAAGATTTTTGCGTTACTCACGTATTTAAAAACGGAAAGCTCGTTGCGGAAAGGGGAAAACCGCTGTTCGACGCGGCGGAAAAATATATTCCCGACTGCGTAAAGGATACCGTGCATATCGGCACGGTAACGGCGGACGAGTTTAAAATTGCGCTTAAAGGCACCCGCGCCAAGGCTATAACGCTTACGGGCGGAAGCATAGTTACGGGGTGCGAAACGGTAGAACTGCCCTCGCTCAACGGCGACGTCAATATAGCCGATATGCAAATTTTAAAGCTTGCCGTCTTGGAAAGGCACAAGCTTACGGGCAACATAGGGCTGGGTCTTTTAAAGGGCTACGGCTTCCACGGCGGCGCGGTGGGGCTTACCGTCGCGCACGACTCGCACAATATGTTAATCGTCGGCGACGACAACCGCAGTATGGCAAAGGTCGCGCGCGAGCTTGCTCAAATAGGCGGCGGTATGGCGGTTTACGACAGAAAGCAGGACGAAATGCTTAGCGTTCCACTCGATATCGGCGGCATTATGTCGTCGGCGGAGCCTGCCGAGCTTGTGGCGGCAAGCGAAAAGATTTACGCCCGCGCGTACGTTATGGGCGTTAAGCCGGAGGTGGACGCCTTTTTGTCGCTTGCGTTTATGTCGCTTGCCGTAGTGCCGCGCTTAAAGCTTTTGGATACGGGGCTGTTCGACGTGGAGAAGTTTGCGTTTACCGATATAAACGCCGATTGAATTTAAAAAAATAAGATAACCCCGCAACAAATTGCGGGGTTATTTCCATAAAAAGCAAAATATTGCATTTTTTGCGGAAAAAAGCTTTTACTTGATGGCAAAAATATAGTATACTTTTAATCGGACTATAATCATATTACCCCTATAAGGGGTACACGGGAGTTTTTAATAATGGGACTGCTTAATTTTTTATCCAATTCCGACAGCCGCAAAGCGGTAAAAAAGCTGGACAAGCTTGCCAAAAAAGTAGAGGATTTGGAACCCAAGTACGCCGTAATGACGGACGAAGAGCTTAAAAGCCAGACGGCTGTATTCAAGGAAAGGTTGGCAAACGGCGAAACGTTGGACGATTTGCTTTTCGACGCGTTTGCCGCGCTCAGGGAAGCAAGCTGGCGCGTACTTAAAATGAAGCACTTCCACGTGCAAATCATAGGCGGCATATGCCTTCATCAGGGGCGTATAGCCGAGATGAGAACGGGCGAAGGCAAAACGCTCGTTTCCACGCTTCCCGCCTATTTAAACGCGCTCACAGGCAAGGGCGTGCATATCGTTACGGTCAACGACTATCTCGCCAAGCGCGACGCCGAGTGGATGGGTAAGGTGCACAAGTTTATGGGGCTTACCGTCGGCGTTGTCGTTCCCGGTATGGACGACGACGAAAAGAAGAAGGCGTACGAAAGCGACATTTTATACGCAACCAACAACGAGTTGGGCTTCGATTACCTGCGCGACAACTTAAAGACGTCTATCCCCGCAATGGTACAGCGCGAACTCAACTATTGCATTATCGACGAGGTCGACTCCATTTTAATCGACGAAGCGAGAACGCCCCTCATTATTTCCGGCAGGGGCGGCGAAAGCAGTAAGCTTTACGAGCAGGTGGACAGATTCGTCCGCACCCTTCACGGCGGCTTCGACGACGACAAGAAGGAGGCGGAAAACAAAGCTCCCTTAAAGAAAAAGAAAAACCAGCAGCTCACCGAGGAAGAGGAAGAGGTAAACCGCAAGCTCGAAGCTATCCGCAAGGATATGGAAACCTGGGACTACGTTATCGACCGTCAGGACAAGTCGGTAATCATTACCGAGCTCGGCGCGGCAAAGGCGGAAAGGTTTTTCAACATTAAAAATCTCGGCGATATCGAAAACGCCGAACTCAACCACCACATTCAGCAGGCGTTAAAGGCGCACGAGTTGTTTGCCCGCGACGAGAGCTATATCGTAACGCAGGACGGCGAGATTATGATAGTCGACGAGTTTACGGGTCGTTTAATGGTGGGCAGGCGCTATTCCGACGGACTTCATCAGGCTATCGAAGCCAAGGAACACGTAAAGGTGCGCGAAGAAAACAAGACGCACGCAACCGTAACTTTCCAGAACTATTTCAGGCTTTACAAAAAGCTTTCGGGAATGACGGGTACGGCAAAGACGGAGGAAGCGGAATTCCGCACCATTTACTCGCTCGACGTGGTAGTTATCCCCACAAACAAGCCCATACAGAGGGTGGACGAGCCGGACGCGATTTTCTCTACGGTGGAAAGCAAGAAAAAGGCGATTGTGCAGGAAGTTTCCGCCCGCCACGAAAAGGGTCAACCCGTGCTTATAGGTACGGTTACGGTAGACAAGTCGGAAGAAATTTCCCGTCTTTTGATGCGCAACGGCATTAAGCACTATATACTCAATGCAAAGAATCACGAGCGCGAGGCGGAAATAGTAGCTCAGGCGGGGCGTTACGGCGCGGTTACAATCGCAACCAATATGGCGGGGCGCGGCACCGATATTCTGCTTGGCGGCAACCCCGAATACCTTGCAAAAAAGCGTATGAGGGAAGAGGGCTACGACCACGATATGATAGAGGTCGCCATTTCCTATGCTGACAGGCAATTCACCTCCGAAGAGCAGACCGCGCGCGACAGATACGCCGAGCTGTACGCTAAATTCAAGTCGGAAACGGACGCGGAAAAGGAAAAGGTTATAGAAGCGGGCGGGCTCTGCATACTCGGCACCGAAAGGCACGAATCCCGCCGTATCGACAACCAGCTCCGCGGACGTGCGGGCAGACAGGGCGACGTGGGCGCTTCGGTATTCTTTATTTCTCTCGAAGACGACCTCGCAAAGAGGTTCGGCGGCGAGAGGTTAAAGGGCATTTACACCACGCTTATGGACGAGGACGAGTGCCTGCAATCTAAAATGCTCTCCCGCTCGATTGAAAACGCGCAGCGCGCAATCGAGGGGCGCAACTTCGGTATGCGTAAGCACACCTTGCAGTACGACGAGGTTATGAACGAACAGCGTAAACTCATTTATGCCGAAAGGTTAAACGTTCTCCGCGGCGGCAACGTTCACGAACAAATTTTAAAATATATTCCCGACTACGTTGAAAAGGTGGTAAGGGAGTGCGTAAATACCGACGCTATGCCCGAACAGTGGGACGAGGTTGCGCTTAACGAAACGCTTCGCCAAAAGGTATACCCCGACGAGTGCGAGTTTGAAATAACGCGCGAAATGCTCAACCGTTGGGACTACGAGGCGGCTATTCACAAGATTTGTAAGGAAGTTACCAAGTCTTACGAGGTTAAAATCGAAAATATAGCAAGGGATACCAACGGTCAGGTCGATTTCCATCAAATCGAGCGCGACGAGCTTCTGCGCGCGGTAGACAGGTATTGGATAGACCATATCGACGCTATGGACCAGCTTAGAAAGGGTATAGGTTTGAGGGGTTACGCCCAGCAGGACCCCGTTATCGCCTATAAGGAAGAGGGACACGAAATGTTCGACGAAATGATAGACCGTATCCAGACGACTACCATTACCCGTCTTTTAAAGGGCAGAATCGTGCGTATGCCCGCCAATATGGTGCAGGGCAGACCTATGCCCGTGCCCAAGCCCCAGCCTCAGCCCGCAAAGGAGCAGGCGGCGCCCGCCCCCAAGCCCGTTGACGACAAGGGCAATTTCGTACCCGAAGGCACTAAGATTCACAGACCTAAAAACTGATTGAAAGTTTATTAAAATAATAAATAAGCAAGCAAAACTACGCTTTTGCGCCGCGCGCTGATAATTGCGCCCCGTTTCGGGCAACGCCCTTAAATTTGGTTGAGCGGCGACGGCGTAAGACTTTTGCGAGAGAGAAATTTAATGTTTAAAGCAGACGATTACAGACTGAGATTAAAAGCGCTTTCGGAAACGCTTGCCGAAGCCAAGTACGCGTTGGATATCGACAATCTTGGCGAAAAGTTGGAGTACTTCAAAGCCGAGCAGGAAAAGCCCGAAGTGTGGCAGGATTTGGAAAAATCCAAGACGGTCGGGCGCGAAATATCTTCTATCGAAAATAAAATGGCTTCCTACGAGAGGGGCAAAACGGCGATTGCCGACGCCCTCGCGTTTATCGATTTAATCGAGGAGGCGGACGACGAAAGCCTTATTCCCGAACTCGAACAGATGATTTCCGCCGCCGAAGAGGACATTGAGGATATGCGTATCCGCGCGCTGTTGAAGGGCAAGTATGACGCGAACAACGCCATTTTGAACCTCCATTCCGGCGCGGGCGGCACGGAAGCCTGCGATTGGACTCAGATGCTTTACAGGATGTATCTGCGCTACTGCGAAAAGGCGGGCTTTAAGGTTACCGAGCTGGATATGGAAAGCGGCGACGAGGCGGGAATAAAGTCTGTGTCTTTCAGGGTGGAGGGCGAAAACGCTTACGGCTTTTTAAAGGCGGAAAAGGGCGTTCACAGGCTTGTGCGCATTTCCCCGTTCGACAGCAACAAGCGCCGCCATACCTCTTTTGCCTCGCTCGAAGTTATGCCCGAAGTGGACGACGCGGGCGAAGTTGAAATACGCGACGAGGATATAAGAATAGACGTGTACCGCTCTTCCGGCGCGGGCGGACAAAAGGTAAACAAAACCGAAACCGCCATACGCATTACGCACTTCCCCACGGGCATAGTCGTAACCTGCCAGAACGAGCGCAGTCAGTTGCAGAATAAGGAAATGGCGTTCCAATATCTGCGCGCCAAACTCATTGAGCGGCAGATTGCCGAAAGGGAAGCGGCGGACGCGGAAATAAAGGGTGAAATAAAGAAAATAGAGTGGGGCAGTCAGATACGTTCGTACGTTTTCTGCCCTTACACCCTCGCCAAAGACCAACGCACGGGATACGAAAATTCCAACATTCAGGCGGTTATGGACGGCGATATACAGGGCTTTATAATCGACTATCTCAAAAAGACCGTATAATTGCGTAAAGGGATATCGTCTAAACAGGGGTTGCTATGGAAGAAAATCAGCATACGGCTTCCTACAAGGAAGTAAGCGCGGAGTTGGGTAAAAAACTTATAAAACTGTACGGGGCAAAAATCTTCCCCAGACAGGGCAAGGTGTTTGCCGATATGCTCTTTCAAACGGGCATAGAGGCGGGTACATACATCGCTTCGCTCGCGGATATAGAGGAGCGGAAAATAAAGGTAGACCTTGCTTCACGCGCAATGGTAAAACTCAACCAGACGGCTTACCTTATCTCCGTTATGAAGGAGGCGGGCTATTATACCGCTTCGCAGGTTGCCGAAATGGAGGAGTACGCGCAGATACTTATCGACGCTATGCGCGAGCTGTTGAATACGGCTTTTGCGCAGATGCGTTCCGACGCGGCTCGCCCTAAGGCGGCAAAGCCTGCGCCGCAGCCTGCGGTTGCGCCTGCGCCACGCCCCCGCACTGTCATAAACGTCGACCCCGACGGCTTCAACGCGCCCGCAGACGAATAACACTATGTACGATTTAAAGAATTACAAAATCAAGGCGGAACCCGTAATCCTCGGCATAGAATCGAGTTGCGACGAAACCGCCTGCGCCGTAATTAAGGGGCGTAAAATACTTTCGGATATAATTGTTTCATCGGCTTCGCAACAGGCTTTATACGGCGGGGTCGTGCCCGAAATAGCCAGCCGCGCTCATACCGACGCGGTGGACGAAGCGGCGGCTCAGGCGTTAAAAGAGGCGGGAATATCCCCCGACGAAGTCGACGCGGTCGCCGTAACCTACGGCGCGGGGCTGTTGGGCGCGCTGCTTGTGGGGCTGTCCTTTGCCAAGGCGTTTGCGCACGCAAAAAACATACCGCTGATTGCCGTAAACCACATACGCGGTCATATGGCGGCGGCTTATCTCGTCAAGAACGATTTAAAGCCTCCGTTTATAACTTTGCTGGCAAGCGGCGGGCATACGGCTGTGTTGCACACAAAGAGCGTGCTCGAAGCCGAGGTGCTCGCTTCCACCTGCGACGACGCGGCGGGCGAGGCGTTCGATAAGGTCGCCCGCGTTTTGGGGTTGCCCTATCCCGGCGGTCCAAACGTGCAAAAGCTTGCCGAGGGCGGGCGGAGAACGATAGAATTTCCCTCCGCGCTGATAAGGCACGGAGACGGCAAAACCTTTTCGTACAGCGGCTTAAAGACGGCGGTGATTAACTATATGCACTCCGCCGAACAGCGCGGGCAGAAGGTGAAGAGGGAGGACGTTGCCGCTTCGTTCGAGTGCGCGGCAATAGACCCGCTAATTAAAAAGACGGTGGAGTTTGCGCTGGAAAAAGGCGTGCAGACGGTAACCGCGGGCGGCGGGGTAATAGCCAACGACTATTTGAGAAAGCAGCTTGCTTCCGCCTGTCTTTCGGCGGGCATAACGCTTGTACTTCCCGAAAAGAGGTTTTGCACGGACAACGCGGCAATGATTGCCTCGGAGGGGTTAAACCAGTATCTGGCGGGCAACTTCGCGCCCCTTTCAATCAACGCGCGGGCGGCTATCCCGCTTAAATAAGAATGTAAAAATCGCTTTACATTTCCGGCGCGGTTTTGTATAATTGAATAAATTAAACTCAAAGGCGTTAAAAAAGGACAACGCCGCAATAGTTTCCGCTTTTCAGAGAGCGCGCGGTATGGTGCAAGCGCGCAGGCGGTTATTGCGGATATCACCTTTCAGCCCGCCCGCAGAACGGTATTTTTTCCAACTAAGCGGACGCGGATTCGTAGCCCGTTACAAGCTACGGCAAATGTCAGTTTGTTTTGGTGGTTTATAAGCACTTTTTACAGGGTGTCCGAAATGACGGTACTCCCTGTTTTTTTATTATTTTAAGAGGTAAAGGCAATGTATAAAAAGGTAGACACTTCATTAGACTTCGTTGAAAGGGAAAAGGAAATAATAGCTTTCTGGAAAGAGAACGGCGTGTTCGAAGAGAGCATTGAAAAAAACGCGGGGGCGGAAGAATTTTCTTTCTACGACGGACCGCCCACGGCAAACGGCAAACCGCACGTGGGGCACGTTTTAACGAGGGTTATGAAGGACATTATCCCCCGCTATCAGACAATGAAGGGCAAGCACGTTTTAAGAAAGGCGGGCTGGGATACGCACGGTCTGCCCGTAGAGCTGGAAGTTGAAAAACTTTTGGGCATAGACGGCAAGCCGCAAATCGAAAGTTACGGCATAGAGCCGTTTATAAAGCAGTGCAAGCAGTCCGTATGGAAGTACAAGGGCGAGTGGGAAAAGATGAGCGACCGCCTCGGCTATTGGGTGGATATGGACAACCCCTACGTAACTTACGACGATAAGTATATCGAGAGCGAGTGGTGGGCGTTGAAGCAGTTCCACGGCAAAGGTCTGTTGTACAAGGGGCACAAAATCGTTCCCTACTGCCCGCGTTGCGGAACGGCGCTCTCCTCGCACGAAGTTGCGCAGGGCTACAAGACGGTAAAAGAAAATTCCGCCGTTGCCCGCTTCAAGGTAAAGGGTGCGGAAAACCGCTATATTCTGGCGTGGACAACCACCCCGTGGACGCTTCCCTCCAACGTAGCCCTTTGTATGAATCCCGAAGAGCCCTACGTTGAAATAGAGGCGGACGGCGCTCGCTATATAATGGCGGAAGCGCTCGTTTCCCGCTTCTTCGAAGAGTATAGGGTAATAGATAAAAAGCAAGGCAAGGAATGGGAGGGGCTGGAATATCAGCCACTGTTCCCCGAAACTACCGCGGAAATAGCGCGCATATCCCCTGCCAACGCAAGGGCAAAGGCGCACTTTGTGGTGTGCGACGGCTACGTAACTATGGGCGATGGCACGGGCGTGGTGCACATTGCGCCCGCGTTCGGCGAGGACGACTATAAGGTTGGCAGAAGATACAATTTGCCCGTCGTTCAGCTTGTAAACGAAAGGGGTTGTTTTGACGAAAGATTTGAAAGTTTAAACGGCGTATTCGCCAAGAAAGCCGATAAAACCATTTTAGAAAGGCTGGAAAGGGAGGGCACGCTTTTTAAGGCGTTGCCGTTCGAGCACGACTATCCCCATTGCTGGCGTTGCGATACTCCCCTGCTGTACTACGCGCGTTCAAGCTGGTTTGTCGCCGTAACCAAGGTAAAGGACGAAATTATCGCCTCCAACCGCTCGGTCAATTGGCTTCCCGACACAATCAAAGAGGGGAGAATGGGCAACTTTTTGGAAAACGTCATTGATTGGGGACTGTCGCGCGACAGGTATTGGGGTACGCCCCTGCCCGTTTGGGTATGCCCCGACTGCGGCGAAATAGAGGTGATGGGCAGTAAAGCCGAGCTTAAAGAGAAGTGCGAGCTACCCGCCGATAAGGATATTGAACTTCACCGCCCCTATCTTGACGGGCTTGTCTGCAAGTGTCCCAAGTGCGGCGGCAAAATGAAGAGAACGCCCGAAGTTATCGACTGCTGGTTCGATTCCGGCTCTATGCCGTTCGCGCAGTATCACTACCCGTTTGAAAACAAGGAAACGTTTGAAAAGACTTTCCCCGCCGACTTCATATCCGAAGCGGTGGACCAAACGCGCGGCTGGTTCTATACTCTGCTTGTAATAAATACTATTCTGTTCGGCAAGGCGCCCTTTAAAAACTGCATAGTTTTGGGGCACGTCAACGATAAAAACGGCATAAAGATGTCCAAGCACAAGGGCAACGTCGTCGACCCCTGGACTATCCTCGACAAGCAGGGCGCGGACGCGGTGCGCTGGTATTTTTATACAAGCTCGGCGCCCTGGCTGCCTTCCCGCTTCTACGAGGAGGCGGTTTCGGAAGTACAGCGCAAGTATATAGGCACGCTGTGGAACGCGTACGCATTCTTTACTTTGTACGCGGATATCGACAAGTACGCGCCTACCAAGTACGACGTAAACAAGTGCAAACTTACGCTTATGGATAAGTGGCTGTTATCCAAGCTCAACAGCCTTGTAAAGCTTGTAGACGAGCATCTCGCGCGGTACGAAATAACCGAGAGCGCGCGCGCCTTGCAGGACTTTTGCGACCTGTTGTCCAATTGGTATATAAGAAGGGGCAGGGAGCGCTATTGGGGCAGTAAGATGACGGACGACAAGGCGGCGGCGTACACAACGCTGTACACCTGCCTTGTAACGCTTGCAAAAATCTCCGCGCCCTATACGCCTTTCATATCGGAGATGATTTATTTAAATCTCGTGCCGCAATTCTATAAAGACAGCCCCAAGTCCGTACACCTTTGCTCGTTCCCCGTCTGCAACGAAAAGTTTATAGACGGCGAACTCGAAAGGGCTATGGACGTTGTAACCGACATAGTAGTGCTCGGCAGGGCGGCGCGAAACGCCGGCAACCTTAAAAACCGTCAGCCGCTTGCAAAGATGTTCGTAGTTACCTCGCGCAAGCTGTCGCTTTCCGGTGAGGAAACGGCTATAATTTTAGACGAGCTCAACGTAAAGGAGCTTGCCGTTGCCGAGGATGCGGGCAAGTATATAAGCTACAAATTGAAGCCCCAACTTAAAACGCTTGGACCCAAATACGGCAAGAAGCTGGGCGCTATTTCGCAGTTTTTGGCAACTTGCAACGCCGAAGAGGTCGTTTCCGCGGTCAAGGGCGGCGGCAGTTATATACTGCCCGACCTCGAAGTTGAATTACTTGAAGAGGACTTGCAGATTTTAACCGAAAGCGCCAAGGGCTTCGTCGCCGCCGCGGACAAGGGAATTACCGTCGCGCTCGACACTCAGCTTACAGAAGAGCTGATTGACGAGGGGGCGGAGCGCGAACTCGTTTCCAAAATACAGAATATGCGCAAGGAGGCGGGCTTCGAAGTTACCGACCGCATAGAGATATACTATACCGCGGAGGGCAGGGTAGCCAAAATTTTAAAGGCGGGCGCGTTTGCTTCGGCGGTGCTTGCAAACAAGGTTGCAGAGGGCGCGGCTCAGGGCTTTACCAAAACCCTTTCCGTAAACGGCGAAAACGCAACTTTGACTATTATAAGGTAAACAAGCTTAAAACTAAATCATTAAACGGTAAAAACACTCATAGTTATATACTGTGAGTGTTTTCGATTTAAAAAAGGGGCAACGTGCAAAGGTAAAAAGCGTTGCGGTGGACGGCGCGGCTGGCGAAAGGCTAACCTCGCTCGGCGTTGTAAGGGGCGCGGAAATAAGCGCGGTGGCGTTTTCGCTGTTTAAGGGCAGCGTGCTTATTACGGTGGGCTATAACCGCCTTGCAATAAGGCGTTCGGTTGCCGAAAGGATAGAGGTGGAAGTATGATAAAGAGCAGGGCGCGCGCCGCCTCGGCAAGCAAAGAAAGCTATAAAGTCGTGCTTGCGGGCAACCCCAACGCGGGTAAAACAACGCTTTTCAACGCGTTGACGCGCAGTCATTTAAAGACGGGCAATTTCCACGGCGTTACCACTACGCCCGCGCGCAAGGAGCGCGGCGGCGTAACCTACTGCGACGTGCCCGGTATGTATTCGTTCAATTCCTATACTATGGAGGAGGACAGCGCCGTTGCGGAGGCAAAGAACGCCGATTTGCTCATAAACGTAGTCGACGCAACCACGCTTGAAAATTCGTTAAACCTTACAAGGCGGCTTATTGCGCTGAACAAAAATACCGTAATTTACTTGACCAAGCTCGACGCGTTAAAACGAAGGGGCGGCAGGGTGGATACCGAAAAACTTTCGCAAATACTCGGCGCGCCCGTGTACGACTGCCCCGCTAAAACGCTTAAAACTGCGGTGGAGGAGCGCGCGTTCGTCTTTCCCGCAAAGAGCGCGGAAATTGCGTTATCCGAGGCATATTACGGGGGCAATCAAAGTATAAGCAGGGCGGAACAGCTGTTTTACAACAAGTTTTTCGCGCTTTTCTTCTTTGTTGCCTCGCTTGTGTTCACCTTTTTTATAACCTTTCACCCCGCAATGCCGGGTGCGTACTTAAAGGGGCTGTGCGAAAATTTATTCGTGGATAAATTGGGCGGCGCGTGCGCTTCGGCTATATCCAACCCTATGCTGTCCTCGTTTGTGGCGGAGGGAATAATAGGCGGCGTTGGCGGCGTGCTTTCGTTTATCCCGCAAATCACCGTGCTGTATCTGGTGCTTATTATCCTCGACGAAAGCGGAATATCCTCTGCGCTTACTTTCGTTACGGACGGGCTTTTCGAAAAGGCGGGGCTTTCGGGCAGGGCGGCTTTTTCGCTCATTTCGGGCTTCGGCTGTACCGCCGCGGCAATTTCCACCACCCGCGGATACGCGGAGGAAAGCGCGCGCCGCAAAACTATCGCCGTTTTGCCGTTTATACCGTGCGGCGCAAAGATGCCCGTCTTTCTCACGTTTCTGGCGCCGCTTTTCAAAAACCCATTCCCCGTGGTGTGCGCATTGTACTTTTCGGGCGTTGCGCTTGCAATAATAGTTTCGGCAATTTTAAAGGGCAAGGGAGAGGGGCTTATTTCCGAGGTTACTCCTATTTACCCTCCCCGCGTAAAGCAGGTGGCAAATAAGTTGTTTTTTCAGGTTAAATCGTTTATAATCAAGGTAACAACCTACGTGTTTGCTTTCTGCACGCTCAGTTGGTTGCTCTCGCACGTCAGTTTTACGCAGGGGTTCTGCGCCCCCGAAGACAGCGTACTCGGAGTGTTCTCCCGCGCGGTTTCCTATCTGTTTTATCCTATGGGCGTAAAAGATTGGCGCCTTGCGTACGCCGCGCTTACTGGCTTTGCCGCCAAGGAAAATATAGCCGCCACCGTGGCTATGTTAATTCCCGAAGGGCTTGCGCTCGGCTTTGCGCCGTCAATCGCGCTGTGCGTGTTCTTCCTTGCCTGCCCCGCGTGCATTTCGGCGTTTGCGGCTTCGGTAAGGGAAATAGGCTTAAAGCGCACCGCGATGTACAATCTCGCGCAGTTGGCGTTTGCGTTCGTCGCTTCGTACGTAATCTATTTTATTCTATCGCTCATATGAAAAAGTTTACCGTAAAAGAAAATTCAACGCTTAAAGAATTTACCGATTCAACCTATCCGCAGGGCAGTTTTTACTTCAACGCGTTGCTCAAAAGGGGAGATATCCGCGTGAACGGCGAAAAACAGCGGAAGAACCTCGCCGTGTCCGCGGGGGACGAAGTAACCTATTTCACTTCGCCCGCTCAGGAGGACAAGCCTTCGCATACCGTAATTTACGGTGATAACAATATCCTTGTCGCCGATAAATTCAGCGGCGTTTCCAGCGAGGCGCTGTTTTGCGAGCTTGGCGAAAGTCAAGCCGTTTTTCCGGTGCACAGGCTGGACAGGAACACCTGCGGAATAATCGTCGTCGCCAAGTCGGAAGGCGTTAAGGAGAGGCTCGTCAGGGCTTTTAAAGAACGCGCGGTTGAAAAGACTTACCTGTGCTTTGCCAAAAACGCGTTTAAAGAGCCGCGCGCCCTTTTAACAGCCTATGCGGATAAAAATTCGGAGGCGGGCAGAGTGCGGGTGTACGCCTCCTCCGCGCAGGACAGGGTGAAGATGGTTACCGAGTATTCCGTTGAAAAACAGTACGGCGATTACGCCCTTGTAAAGGTCGTTTTGCACACGGGTAAAACCCATCAGATACGCGCCCATCTGGCTTTTATAGGCTGTCCCGTGCTCGGCGACGAAAAGTACGGCGACTTCGCATTGAATAGAAAGTACGGGGCAACGCGGCAGATACTCGTGTCGAAAAGCATCGCTTTTCAATTAGACGGGGAAGTTGCCTACCTCAGCGGCAAAACGTTTACAAGCAATTTCTTTCCCGCATTGCCGCAAAAAAATTAAATTTATCCGTTGCAAAAGAGTGTGCATTTGCGCACTTTATGATATAATCAGTCTGAAAATTAAAAAAACGCGTAAGAAGGTGGCTTAAAAATGAAGAATTTTATCGGCGTTGATATCGGCGGAATGACAATAAAGGGAATAATCGTCGACGGCGACGGAGTTGTTAAAGCCGAGGGAAGTATAGTAACGGGTTGCGAAAAGGGCGGCGACGAAATGTGCAACAACATTTGCACGCTGATTAAAACAATGCTCGGGGACGCAAAGCTCGAAAATAGCCAAATCAGCGGAGTGGGGATAGGTTGCCCCGGTTTGATTGACAGTAAAAACGGCGTAGTCGTGTTTGCCGGCAATCTCAACTTAAAAAATTTCCCCCTTGCCGAAAAGGTGCGCGCTCTTACGGGTTTCGAGGTTAAAACTACTAACGACGCCAACGCGGCGGCGCTGGGCGAAGCTAAATTCGGCGCCGGCAAACAGTATAATGACAGTATTTTGGTTACTCTCGGCACGGGCGTGGGCGGCGGCATAGTTATAGACGGCGAACTGTTCGAAGGCGGCAAGTCGGCGGGCACGGAAATAGGGCATATGGTAATAGTTGAAAACGGCTTGCAGTGCACCTGCGGCAGAAAGGGCTGTTACGAGCGTTACGCCTCGGCAAGCGCGCTTATGGAGCAAACGCGCAATGCTATGGAAGAGAACAAGGACAGCCTTATGTGGAGCAAGTATAACCTGCAAACGGTAAGCGGCAAAACGCCATTCGAGTTTGCCGAAAGCGACGCGGCGGCAAATTCGGTTGTAAACGGATATATTCAACACCTTGCCTGCGGCATAACTAATCTCGCAAATATTTTCCGCCCGCAGGTGGTAATGCTCGGCGGCGGCGTAAGCGAGCAGGGCGAAAGGTTGACTAAACCCTTGCAAAAAATTCTGGACGCGGACATTATGGGCGGGACGGAGTTCGCCCCTGTCAAGGTTGTAAAGGCGGCTTTGGGCAGCAGGGCGGGCGCGTTCGGCGCGGCGGCTTTGGGTATGTAAAAATTTTAACAACGTAAAGGGCGCGCCGCGTGCGCGCCCTTTATTGCTTGTATGTTCCCGTTTCTCACGCCGCTAAACGTAGCAGTTTGCAAAACTTATAAATATTCCCGCGCAGTACGGCAAAAATAATAAGTATGGAAAAGGCTTTGGTGGTCGTTGATATGCAGGCGGAGTTTATAAGGCAGTGCGGCGCGGCGGATATAGTGCAAAAAACGGCAAACAAAATAAGAGCGCGTGCGGAAGAGGGCTACGAAATAATTTTTACCGTTGACAGGGCGGGCGGAGGGCTTGCCGCTGAGTTAAAGGCGGTATGCCCGCAACACAGGGTATACCGTAAACACTCCTACGGTTGCAGTCGGCTCGTTTTAGATTTATACGCCGAAAAGCCGCGCGTAGTGGAGTTTTGCGGCGTATGCACAAACGTGTGCGTAATTACCAACGTCTTGGCAACTATGGCGTTTTTGCCGTTTTCGGAAATTATCGTCGACGGCGGCTGTTGCGCTTCCGCGGACGGCGGGCACGCCGCCGCGCTCGGCGTTATGAAAGCCTGCAACGTTAAAGTCGTTTAATACGTTCGGGGCGGCGCTTTTTTCGTCGCTCCGTTTATTTTTTTAACGCTTCCGAAATATGGAAGCGTTCCCGCGTTAAATACTTAAAATATGAAACTCTTTTGCCTATTGACTATGCCTGTTACTCTATTATAATTGTATTAAGCATTTAATTAAAAAAGTCAACGGCTTATAAGGAATAATAAATGAAAAAGTACACTGTTAAAGATTTATCGGCAGAAGAAAAGTTACGCCTCTTGTGCAGTAACGGTTTTTGGTATACTATGGACTTCGACGGCAAGTTGCCCTCCGTGTCCGTTTCCGACGGTCCCGTAGGCTTGCGTGCGGAGAGGAAGAACGAAAAGGGCGAAACGGTTACGTTGCCGTCCGTTTCCTATCCTTCCGCGCAGTCGCTTGCAAACACCTGGAATACCGACTGCGCCAAGCTTATGGGCGAGTGCCTTGCCGACGACTGCTACGAAAAGCAGGTGGATATTCTTTTGGGACCGGGCGCAAACGTAAAACGCCACCCTTTAAACGGCAGAAATTTCGAGTATTATTCCGAGGACCCGTTGCTTGCGGGCGAGCTTGCAAAAAGCTATATAGAGGGCGTGCAGTCGCGCGGGATAGGCGCGTGCTTAAAGCACTTCTGTTGCAATAATTTAGAGTATAACCGCTTCGAGCAGTCAAGCGAAGTGGACGAAAGAACGTTGCGGGAAATTTACTATCTGCCCTTTGAAATAGGCTGTAAGGCGAAGCCCGTTTCTATGATGAGCGCGTACAACCGCATAAACGGCAGATATGCAAGCGAAAACAAAAAGGGCTTCGGCGTGCTCCGCAACGAGTTCGGCTTCGACGGAGTAATGTACTCCGATTGGGAGGCGGTGCGTAGCCGCACGGCGGCGGCAAAGGCGGGTTGCGACATAGAATTTCCCTTTAACGAAGAAAATTACAACCAATTTGTAAAAGATTATAAGGAAGGCAGAATTTCGCAGGAGGAAGTGGACGCCTGCGCGGAGCGCGTTTTGCGTCTTGCTTACCGCTGTAAAGAGATGCAGAGCGGCAAGGGCGTAAAGAGGACGGTGGAGGAACGCCTCGCCGCCGCTCAAAAAATCGCCGAGGAGAGTATGGTGCTTCTCAAAAACGAGGGCGGAATACTTCCCCTAAAAAAGGGCGCTAACGTTGCGGCGTTCGGTTGCTTCGCCAAGCCCGAGAAGGATATGCTTGCGGGCGACGGAAGCTCGAAAGTAGTTCCCTTTACCGAAAAGTTCGATTTGGTAAAGCTGTTGGAAAGCGAGTTGGGCGGGCAAATACCCTACGAAACTATGTACTATTACGGTAAAGTGCTGGGCACTAACGGATACGCCCACTTCGCCGCAAAGCCGCACAAGGGCAAAAATTACGCCGCAACGGCGGATATAAATATAATCTGCGCGGGCACGGGCGTGCCCGTGGAAGCGGAATCATTCGACAGGTTTGATATGCGCCTGCCCGCCGCGCAGGAAAGGGCTATAATCGACCTTGCGGCAATCAACCCCGATACTGTGGTGGTGCTCTTCGCCGGCTCGTCAATAGACGTAAGCGTCTGGGAGGACAAGGTAAAGGCGATTGTGTACGCTGGTTTCTGCGGCGAACGCGGGTTGGAAGCGCTGTGCTCGCTTCTGTGCGGCAAAGTCAATTTCAGCGGAAAACTTTCGGAAACGTTTGCAACCGATTACGCGTCTACTCCCGTAGCTTCAACGCATTACGACACGGCGGTTACCCGCTATACCGAGGGGCTGGACGTGGGCTACCGTTACTACGACAGACACCCGCAGGCGGCGCGCTATCCGTTCGGTTTCGGGCTCAGTTACTCGCAATTCGGTTATTCGGACTTAAAGGTCAATTGCGACGGCTTGAACGCGGAAGTTAGCTTCGAAATAAAAAATATATCCTCCGTGGACGGAAGCGAGGTCGCGCAGGTTTACGTCGGCGAGTGCTCGCCCGTAGTCTACCGCCCCTTAAAGGAGCTTAAAGGCTGGGTAAAGGTTGCCGTAAAAGCGGGAAAAAGCGTTAAAGCTTGCGTGAAATTGGACAGCCGCGCGTTTGCGTACTATTCGGTTGCCGACGACGGCTGGCGGGTAAACGACGGCGTTTACAGGATATACGTGGGCGCGTCCTCGCGCGATTTGCGCCTTTGCCATACGCTTACCATAAAGGACGGCAAAATAATTTAAGTTTTAATTATTAAAATCAGTTTCATTATTTGGAAATGACGGAGCTATAAACAGTCAAATAGTGGAAGCGAGCCAACCGTTGAAAACGGCATTGCCCAATGATATAATAAACACAAAAGTAGGGAGGAAACAAGCTATGGCAGGGTTGTCGTTAAGACACATTTATAAGAGATATAAGACGAGAAGGAAGTTCAGTCTTATCAAATTTATAAAGAATAAGGGCAAAATGCCCAAGACGGATAAAGAATTTGTAGCCGTAAAAGATTTCAATATGGAAATAGAAGACGGCGAATTCATAGTGTTTGTAGGACCTTCCGGTTGCGGAAAGTCGACTACTTTGCGTATGATTGCGGGGCTCGAAGAAATTTCCGACGGCGAGCTGTATATCGGCGATACGCTTGTAAACGACGTCGACCCCAAGAGCAGGGACATAGCAATGGTTTTCCAGAGCTACGCGCTGTATCCGCATATGACGGCTTACGAAAATATAGCGTTCGGGTTGAAGATGAAAAAAATACCCGATACGGTAATCGACAAAAACGGCAAAGAAAAGAAGATAATGCGCCACTACACCAAAGCCGAAATAAAGGAAAAGGTGGATTGGGCGGCGCAGGTTTTGAATATAGAAGAACAGCTGAATAAAAGACCGGGCGAAATGTCGGGCGGTCAGCGCCAGCGTATAGCTCTCGGCCGCGCAATCGTGCGCAACCCCAAGGTTTTCCTTTTGGACGAACCTTTATCCAACCTCGACGCAAAACTGCGCGCGGCGATGCGTGCGGAAATAGTTAAACTGCACGACAAGCTGAAAACCACGTTCATCTACGTAACTCACGACCAGATTGAAGCTATGACTATGGGTACGCGCATAGTCGTTATGAAGCTCGGCATTGTTCAGCAAATAGACACGCCCACAAATCTGTTCGATTTCCCCGTAAACAAATTCGTCGCGGGCTTTATAGGAACGCCGCAGATGAACTTTTTCGACGTGGTTATAAAGAAGTCGGGCGGCTCGCTCGCCGTTACGTTCGAAAACGGTCAGACGGTATCGTACAAACTCGAAAATCTGCGCGCTATTCAGCCGCAGTATCTCGACGGCGAAGAACATAAGGCGGTGCTGGGCGTGCGCGGCGAAAATATAACCGCTTCCGCTTCGTCGGTTCAGGGCTTGAAAACTACCCTCACGTTAAAGGAAGTTTTGGGCAACACAACCCAGCTTTTCGTACATCTTACCGAGGACAGCCGCGACTTTGTCGTCTGCGTTTCCGAAAGGGCGGACTATAAAAACGGCGACTGCGTAAACGTAGTGTTCGACGAAAAGACGCTTCATCTGTTCGACGCCGAAACGGAAGAGGCTATAATGGGCAGAGAATACGGCAATAAATAATTCGGGAGAAGATTTTTCACCGTATGTTAAATTGGCTTAAACGTTTTACGCTTTCGCTGTTTTCGGACAGTCAGGCGAAAGAAAGCGTGCGCTACGGATTCGGGGGAATACTCCTTTCAAGCGTGCTTGCGCTTATATTCCTCTTTTTGGGCGTCTTTGCCGGCAAAACCGTGCCGTTCGGCGCATACTACGGCGGAGCTGACGATTTCCGCGGCTTTATATACAACGCTTTAATCGGTTCGGATACCGCCGAGCCGATTTCGGTTACCGTAAAGGACGGTAAAGCCGAGGTAACTTCGGGCGGAAAAGCCGTGCTCATAAATACGTTTACGGAGGAGGACGACAGGCAGAAGTATTCGGTAAACGGCTATCAGCTTATAGTCGATTCCCGCGAAGTAGCCGATATTTACGACGATTTCGAGGCGTATTGCATAGACAGGGACGGCGGAGAAGAGATTACCTACGAAGAGTATTTAAAGCTTGACGCACAGAACAAAAAACAATACCGTTTTGCCGTGCGCTATACGGGCGTGCAAAAGGTTATTACCGACGCCGACGCGGCGGGTTACGCCGACTATATAAGCGCTTCTGGGGACGACGAAGCCAAAGAGGAGCTTAAAAAATTACAGGATAAGCGGGGCGAGCTGACCGCGCAGGAGTATAACGACGGTGTGTACGAGCTTTACGTAAAGTCGTATTATCCCGACGTGTACTCGGTTACGGGCGAAAACGTTCCCACGTTGCGCACATACTATTACAGGCTTACCTTGAAGTCGGGCGGCAAATATCTGTGCCTTTTCGGCGATATGGTAATCGCCTCTTTCGAGTCTTACGGCGGCGGCGCGCTTACTTTCGGCGGATATTACAAGGACGGCAACAACCTCTTTGCAAACGGTACGGCGGAGGGCGGAAGCGGCGCGGTGGATAAATTTTTCAAAGCGCTGTATTACGACGGTCTTTCGATGCTGTTTTTAATGGAGCTGTTAAACAGTATAACCGTAATAGTCTTTGCCGAGCTGATTATTGTCGGCTGTATGCTCGTATGCTACGGCATATGCAAATTCAAAAAGATAAAACTGTGCGATACGCTCGGTAAAAGCGCCAAGCTTGTCGCGTCTTACGCGCACGTCGGGGCGTTGCTTGCGGCGGTTGCCGCGCTTTGCCTCGGGTTTGTGCTAAAAGGTACCGCCGTTACCGCGGTTACGTTCGGCGTGTTTGCGCTGATACTGTTGGTGAGAACGGTTATCTTATTGCTGAGGGAAGCAAAGGCGCAACCGAATAGCGCGGAACCCGAAGCGGGCGGGGACGGAGATTGATTATGAAAGTTATTGTTACCAATGATTACGAGGAGCTAAGCGAAAAGGCTTTCGGTATAATGGCGGACGTCGTAAAGGCAAATCCTTCGGCGGTGCTTGGGCTTGCCACGGGTACGACTCCGTTGGGGCTGTACCGCAGAATGATTGAGGACTGCCGTGATAAGGGCACAAGTTATAAGGGAGTAAAGACGGTAAATCTCGACGAGTACGCGGGGCTTACAGCCGAAGATAAGCAAAGTTACGCAAGCTTTATGCGCGAAAATCTGTTTAGCGGGCTGGATATCGACCTGAAAAACACGTACATAGAAAACGGCGTTGCGGCGGACGCGGAAAAGGAATGTCAAAGGTATAACGGGCTGTTGGATACGCTCAGGCAGGATATTCAGCTTTTGGGGCTGGGCAGTAACGGTCATATTGCGTTCAACGAGCCTGGCACTCCGTTCGAAGCGGGCGTTCACGTTGTAAAGCTTGCCGAAAGCACAATAAACGACAATTCCCGCCTGTTCGAAAGGCGAGAGGACGTGCCAGTAAGCGCGTACACTATGGGTCCTAAAAATATAATGAACGCAAAAAAGATACTCATACTTGCCAGCGGCGCAAACAAGGCGCAGGCGGTTTACGGCGCGGTCAAGGGCGAAATAACCGAAAGTTTGCCCGCAAGCATACTGCAACTGCACCCCGACTGCACGCTTATTGCCGATAAAGAGGCGGCGGCGCTTCTATGAAGGGCTTTGCCAACGCGCTCGCATATATAAGGGGCAGGGGTATAGTCCGTGCCGATATAGCCGTGCAAGACGGCAAAATAGTAAAAATTTCGCCCCCTTCGCACAGCGTGGAGCCGCTTGCAAAGACGGGCGATTTCCTGCTTACGGCAGGGTTTATTGACGAGCATATCCACGGCGCGGGCGGCGCAGACTCAATGGACGGCGGGCAGGGCGCGCTTTCGGTAATTTCCCAAACGCTTGTAAAGGAGGGCACGACTTCCTTCCTCGCCACCACAATGACGCAGAGCCAAAACGCTATAATGGCGGCTTTAAGCGCAATCGCAAATTTTAATCGCGGACGGGGAGCGAGAATTTTAGGCGCGCACATCGAAGGTCCGTTTATTTCGCCTAAGTATACGGGCGCGCAGTCTGCCGAGTATATCGTAAAGCCCTCTGCGGAATATTTTTCCGCGTTGCAAAAGGCGGCGGGCGGCGCGATTAAAATGGTTACGCTCGCCCCCGAAGAGGATGGCGGCGAAATGCTTATACGCCTGTTAAAGGAAGAGGGTATAACCGTTTCCGCGGGGCACAGCGGCGCAACCGTAGACCAAATCGAAGCGGCGGAAAAATGCGGGCTTTCGTGTATAACGCACACTTTCAACGCGCAGTCGCCCCTGCATCACAGGCAGGCGGGCGTGGTGGGCGCGGCTCTTTTAAACGACGGGCTGTACTGCGAGGTTATAGCCGACGCGGTGCACGTGTCCGTGCCCGCGCTCAAACTCCTAATAAAGAGCAAACCCGCCGATAAACTTATTTTGATAACCGACGCTATGCGCGCGAAGGGGGCGGAAGAAGGCGTTTCCGAGCTCGGCGGGCAGACGGTGTACGTAAAGGACGGGCAGGCGCGGCTTAAAGACGGCTCGCTTGCGGGCAGTGTGTTAAAGATGAACGTTGCCGTTAAAAATTTAGTGGAAAAGTGCGGCGCGCCCGTTGAGTACGCGCTCGACTGCGCTTCTTACAACCCCGCTTGCAACTTGGGGTTGCAGGAGGAGTACGGCAGTATCAGGTGTGGGGCGGTTGCCGACTTTACTTTGCTCGACGGTAAATTTAACGTTGTTATGACGGTAGTCGGCGGCGAAGTCGTTTATATTGCAGGTTAAAAATTAAAGGATAAAAATTAAGCGCCCTGCGGCGGTTTACAAAACCGCCGCAGGGCGCGTTTTTGATTTTAAATAGAATATTACGAAATTTTCATAATTATGGCTTGCTCGAAGTCGCCGAAGTTTTTGCCGAACAGGCTTATTCCGCCGCAGTGTTCGGCGTCCTCCTTAACGCCTATGGTAAAGGTTATAGAGTTTTTTTCAAACAGGCGCAAATCTTCAAACGTTATCTGTTTGTGCAATAGCACGTTGTTTAAGTATACGCCGTTTTTATCAACCGATATCTTTTGAAGTTGCCCGAACTGCGAGCTGGTAACGGGCCAATAGTCGGGCGTGAGCCGCCCGCGCTTGCCGCCGAAGTTGCCCGGCGAAGTAAAGGTTAAAATTTCCAAGCCGTTTATGTTCACCGTTATGTCGGAGGGCCAGTTGTTATTGTAGTAAATGGTGTCCGAGCAAACTTCCAAAGAAAAACTTATTCTCTTTCTGTTTTCGGTATCCTTTTGGGGGGAGGGGAAAACGTAGGTTACGTATCCCGACTTAAACCACAGGCATTCCGCCTGCGCCCTTAAAGGCGAGTAAAAAATCTGTACGTCGTCGAAATTGCCCAGCTTGCTTTCCTTGCTTACCATTCCGCAGGGCGCGCTTACCTTGCAGTCGGAATACATACCTACGGGCATTTCGGTTATATACGACTTCATTTCGCTGTCCGCCTTGTTTGCAACAAGCGAAATTTTAACGTCCAAAACGGCTTGCGCGCAAAATTTGGTGTGCCCTTTAAGCCCCGGCTGATAATTTATTACTATAAGCCCCGCGTCCTCCAAAATATCTATGTGCCGCGACACGCTGGATATGGGAAGGTTAAGGCTCTTTGATATTTCCGAAAGGCTTACGGAGCGGTTAAGCATATATTTGAGTATTTCCAGCCTTACGTCTACCGATAACGCGCGCGCGATTTTGGCTAACGCGGCGTGGTCGGAGGGCTTGTCAATCTTTAAATTAAGGTGCTTTTCTGCGCTGATGCTTGCCATTTTTCCTCCGCTTTTAACTTTCGATGTTACAATGCAAGCGAAAAAACTTGCTTGCAAGGGTTTTCGGGCGCCGTATTCAAACTTTGACGCGTTTTTTTATTAAAACGGCGGCGCGTAAACGACGCAAAAAATTCATTGATTTTTGCACCGCAATGTTATAATATCACATTTTTTTCGTTTGTCAATAATATGTTTCCGAAAACTGGAAGTATATTTGTAAATTTTTGCTAATTATTGAAAATGGGTTAAAATAAACAGATTTTATTGTAAAAACCTCAAAACAACGCTTTCAAAAATTGGAAGTTGCGTGGCTACAAACAGTAAGAAAGTGGAAGCGCCACATCTATTGTATTATAATAGTCTATTTGATACAATAATTATGGAATTAACAAAAGGAACAAAAAATGTATAGAAACGAACATCCTAATCCGCAATTTATGAGGCGTTCATTTGAATGTTTGAACGGATTGTGGGATTTTCAAAAAGGAAAATACGAAAACTTAAACCCGTCGGCTTTAACGGGCAGGATAGAAGTGCCGTTTTGCCCCGAATCCAAACTGTCGGGACTCGGCGATACCGATTTTATAACCGACTGCGTGTACGCGCGCGACTTCGAGGTGCGTGAAGAAGATTTTAACGGCAGATTGTTTTTGCACTTCGGCGCGGTTGACTATCACGCGGTAATTTATATAAACGGCAAAAGAGCCGGCGAGCATACGGGCGGCTATACGGCGTTTAAAGTGGATATTACAAAGTTTGTAAAGATTGGCTCTAACAGAGTTGCGGTAGCCGTTCACGACGACGTCAGGGAGAATATTCCCAGCGGAAAGCAGAGCAAAAAACTCCAATCTTACGGCTGTTTTTACACCCGCACGACGGGGATATGGCAGACGGTATGGCTGGAAAGAACGCCCGTAAACTACGTAAAATCGGTCAAGTTTTATACGGCGCCCGATTTTAAAAGCGTAACCGCGGAAATAGTTACCGAAGGATGCGGCAAACTGAAAGCGGAGGCGTACTTCGGCGGCAAGCTTGTCGGCGGCGCGGAAAGCTCGGCGGAATACCGTTGCCTTCTGGAAATTCCTCTCTCGGAAACGCACCTGTGGGAAATAGGCAAGGGCAACCTGTACGACGTGGTAATCAAGTTCGGCGACGACGAGGTGCGCAGTTATTTCGGGTTGCGCACGGCGGAATACGAGGGCAAAAAATTTCTCTTAAACGGCAAAAGCGTGTTTCAGCGGCTTGTGCTCGACCAAGGGTATTACGAGGACGGCATTTACACCGCCAAGGACGTAAAGCAGTTTTCCGACGACATCGCCCTTTCGTTGTCCCTCGGCTTCAACGGCGCGCGCCTGCACCAAAAGGTATTCGAACAGCGGTTTTTGTACGAATGCGATAAGGTCGGCTATATCGTTTGGGGTGAGTTCCCCAATTGGGGTATGAAGTTTGACTGTCTTGATTCCCTCGGCGTGTTCGTCGCGCAGTGGAGCGAGGTGGTGGAGCAGTACTTCAATCACCCTTCCATAATAACCTGGTGCCCTTTAAACGAGGTGTGGGAGGATTTGGATAACGAAAAGCTTGTGCGCGACGTGCGGTTTGTGGAAGCGGCGTATCACGTTACAAAGACGCTCGACTCAACCCGCCCCTGCGTGGATACAAGCGGCGGCTACCACGGCAAATATACCGACGTGTTCGATTTCCATAACTATCATATGAGCGAAAAGACGCTCGGCTTTGTAAACGACATAGCGCAGAAAGACGTGCTGTCTATGGATAAGACGTACGCGCCGCTTGCCGAGCGGGAGAGTACGGTTTACAACGGCGAGCTTCCCCTCAACGCAAGCGAGTACGGCGGAATGTCCTTCCCCGTAGAAGATTCTGACGGTTGGGGCTATCACACCGCGGCTTCCGAGGACGATTTTATCAAGGAATATCTTACGAATACGAGTTTGTATCTGTCCTGCGAAAAGATAAGCGGTTTCTGTTATACGCAGTTGTACGACGTTGAGCAGGAGCAAAACGGAATATATTCGTACAGCCGGCAAAGAAAGTTCAGCGACGGGGTTTTGAAAAAGATTGCGGAGTGCAACGCGCAGGTTGCGGCAATCGAACAAAATTCCTGAGTAAAAAACGATAAATACTAAAAGGGAGGGAAAAAATGGACAACGCGGAAGTATTGGCGGCGGAGTTGCTCGTTGAGGAAACAGAGCCTGTCGGGCAAGAGCCTGACGCCGCTCAGCCGGAAGAAAAGAAAAAGAAGAAAAAAATTACGAAAAGGAAACTGTTGGAATACGTTTTCGTTTTCGCAATGTTGTTGCTTCCCATAATTCAGTTCTGCATTTTCTATATATGGATAAACGCCAATTCGGTAATAATGGCGTTTCGGGAATTCGACGGATATGCGGAAAACGGCGGCGAGCTGTTCAAGTGGTCGCTTTACAATTTCCAGCGCTTTTTCAACGAATGGAAAAATCCTACTTCGGTGGTTGTCGGCGCGCTGAAAAATACGTTTAAGTATTTTGCGGCGGGGCTGATAATGGTGCCCGTAACTTTCTTCGTAGCGTACTTTCTGTACAAAAAGCTGTGGGGATACAAGTTTTTCCGCGTAATATTCTTTTTACCTTCCATAATAAGCGCGGTACTGTTCGTTACGGTATATAAAAAGCTGATTGATTACGGCGGACCTCTGGATATGTTCCTTTCGCTGTTCGGCACGCGTATCCCGCCGCTTCTCACCGACGACAAGACGGCTACGGCTACCATAATAGCCTACACGGTGTGGACGGGTTTCGGTATCAATATGATTTTGTATCAGAGCGCGATGAGCAGAATTCCCAAGGAGGTAATGGAGGCGGCTCAGCTTGACGGAGTGCCCTGGTACAGGGAGCTCGGGCAAATAATTTTGCCTATGGTCTGGCCTACGGTTGCAACCACGCTCATATTGCTTATAACTTCTATGTTCAACAGCACGGGTCCCATACTTCTTTTCGCCGGTTCGGGCGTGGAGATAGACAACCCCGCGGTTACGACTATTTCGTTCTGGCTGTACAGGCAGACGCAGAAAGCGGCAGACCTCAACTATCCCGCCGCGATAGGTATGTTCTTTACCATAGTCAGCGTTCCCGTGGTATTCATAGTGCGTTGGATATTCAACAAAATCGACCCTAAGGTAACTTACTGAGGAGGCAATTGTTATGGCAGTAAAATTGAGAAGAAAATCAAGGACTTCGACCGACTTCCTCATAACCAAGATAATAATTTTTACGCTGTTCGCCATCTATGCGTTCACGCTGATATTCGCAATGCTCTGGGCGTTTTCGGCTTCTCTTAAATCGCAAAAGGAGTTTTACGACAACGTAAACGGCTTGCCGAGGGAGTGGCTGTTTTCCAACTACGGCACGGCGTTCAAACAGGTTTCGGCAAACGGACACAATATGTTTGAAATGTTCTGGAATTCTGTTTGGTACTCCTGCGGCGGCGCGCTTCTCGGCGTGTTGACCTCGGCGGTTACGTCGTACGTAGTTGCAAAGTACAAATTCCCCGGTAGGGGCTTTATCTACGGCGTGGCTATCGTAACTATGATGATACCTATCGTCGGCTCGTTCCCCTCGCAGTATAAGGTATACACGGCGCTTCACATAATCGATACGCCCTTCCTGCTTATAACAAAGGCGGCGGGCTTCGGGTTTAACTTTATGGTGCTGTATTCGTTCTTCCGCACCCTGTCCTGGACGTATGCGGAGGCGGGCTTCATAGACGGCGCAAGCCACTTTAAAGTGTTTACGCGCATTATGTTGCCGCAGGCTCTGCCCGTAATGGGTTCGCTGTTTATGGTGCAGGTGGTACAGCTGTGGAACGAATATATGGAGCCCAACCTGTTCTTGCAGTCGTATCCCACGCTTTCCTCCGGTCTGTATATATTCCAGCTGGAAATGACGAGGGGCATAAATTTCCCCGTGCTGTTCGCGGGACTTATAATAAGCGTTATCCCCGTAATAATTCTGTTCGTGTGCTTCCAGAATACGATGATGGAATCGATGAGCGTCGGCGGAATAAAGGGCTGATATAAAAAACGAAAAATTTAACGCGCATTTTAAAATGCGCCCCTTGCGGGGAAACCTCCCCGCAAGTAAAAACCTTTAATTGAAAATAAAAAATGAAATCTGTGATTTCAAGGAGGAAATTATGAAGTTTGGCAAAAAGGCGGCTCTGATGTTGATGCTTGCGGCGTTCGCCGCTTGTTCGATGGTCGGATGCAACAACGGCGGCAGTTCTTCTTCCGCTAACGAGAAATACCCCGAATACGAAGACGCGAAATCAATGTGGATTGGCGGCTGGGACGTGCCAATCAATACCAAGGCGGACTATCAGATGGCTAAGGATATGGGGCTTACCCATATGTTTATCGACAATATGTTCGCCAAGAAAGGCACGGAAGCATATGCCGAACAGCTTAAATTCTGCGAAGAAGTCGGTTTAAAGGCAATCGTCGGTATGGATACGGCGCTTGACAACACGGCGGGCGTACAGCTGGACGAAACCGATTACAGCATATATCCCGCGGTAGATATGATAAACGTGTGGGACGAACCCTATATGGTGAATTTCGAAGAGCTGGGCGAGCGTATCGACAGGCTTAACGAAATATATAACGGCGAAATGCAGCTTTATGTAAATCAAAGCCCCTATAACCCCATAAGCGCTACGCAGTTGACCGACGCAACGACCTTTTTAAACGCGGTCTGGGAACAGCAGCTTTCCAAAATCAACGGCAGAAAAATTTTCTCCACCGACATCTATCCGCTGTTGAAAGTATTGGGCGGTTACGAGGTGGATACGGGCTGGCTTTCCAAAATGGAAACATATGCAAATTTCACTAAGAAATACAAGAGCCAAGGCGCGGAATTCCATATGTTTATTCAAACGTATTCGGAGAGCAACCGCCGCGACGTCCTCAGTAAAGCCGATTTAACTTTCCAGATATATACGGATATGGCGTTCGGCATAAACGGTTTCACTTACTTCACCTACCGCAAGTCCTTCCTCGGCGGGTTTGGCGGCGGCTGTGTGGAAAACGACGTAAGTTGCAAACCCACCGACACGTATTATTGGGCGCAGGAAGTCAATTCCGAAATTTCTAAATTCGACCACGTATATCTTTCCTTCGACTGGGACGGAGTTATGGGCGTAAACGGTACGAACAATACCGAAAGCGACCCCGAGTACGTAAACAGCAGTTTCAACCTGCTTGCAACTCCCTTGGAACAGCTTGACTGCGCAACCAAGGTTACGGCGACCGAAGATACGCTCATCGGTCAGTTCAAGGATAAGGACGGCAGAGACGGACTTATCGTAACCAACTTCAACGAGCCTACCGCCGACCTTTCCGACACGGTTGATTTCGAGTTTAAAGACGCCAACCGCGCGGTTGTTTACAAGAACGGCGAAAGAAAGATTTACGAAGTTAAAAACAATAAACTCAGGTTAAAACTTGCAACGGGCGAAGGCGTGTTCGTAATTCCCGTTAAGGTATAAAGGAGGTAAGGTTAAATGAAAAAGTTTTTTAAAGTAGCTTGTCTTGCGCTCGGCGTAGGCTTGGCTTGCAGTTTTGCCGCCTGCGGCGGCGGTGGCGAAGAGGGCGGCGGTCCCGATACCCCCGGTTCGTCCGGCTCTATCTCGGTGCATTACAGCGCCGGCGGCTTCGGCAAGGAGTGGATGGCTAAAATCGGCAAGGACTACAAGGCGCTTACGGGCGTAAGCGTAAGGTGGGTGCCCAGCTATACCACGGGCGAAATACAGAGCCTTTTGGTAACGGGTCAGGAAAAGAACGACGTGGTTATGCCCCTCCTCAATATGTATCAGGCGCAGGACGCTCACCGCCTCGAAGACCTTACCGACGTGTACAACTCGACGTTCGAAGGGGAAGAGCTTGCAATAAAAGATAAAATGAACCAATCGCTCTACGATTATATCGAAGCTTCCGACGGCAAGAGATATCAGATGTTCGGCAGTAACTCCGTTTCGGCTTTCTGTTACAACATAACCACGCTGAACGCGGCGTTCCAGGGTGAAGAGTACGAATTGCCCCGCACAACTAACGAGCTGATTTCTTTCGCGGACACATTGAAGAGCAAGGGATATTACGCTTTTTCCTCTTCGGTAAACATCAACTATTATTGGGACTACGTGGGTACGGTTTGGTGGGCTCAGTACGACGGACTCGAAGCTTTCAACAAATTCTACGAGGGCAAGTATTACGACGCGGCGAGCGGCGAATGGAAGACGGGCGTTGAAATCAACGATACCCTCGGCAGACAGTATTCCCTCGAAGCGCTCAGCTCCGTCCTGAAAAAGAGCAACGGCTATATGCACCAGCTTTCCGACCGTATGGGCTTCGAAGAGGCGCAGGGAGCGTTCCTCGGCAACGGATATCAGGGCGACAACAAAAAGGTTGCGTTTATGGTAAACGGCGACTGGCTGGAAAACGAAATGTCCTCCTGGTTGCTCTCCAACCCTCAGGATATAGGTATGATGCGCAACCCCGTAATAAGCGCGCTTGCAACCAAACTTAAAACAATAGGCACGGACGAAAAGCTTTCCGCGGTAGTCAAGGCTGTGGACGAAGGCGCCACTTCTTACGACGGCGTAAGCGCCGAGGATTTCGAAGCGGTGCGTCAGGCAAGGCTTATGGCGTATACGGCAACGCCCAACTACCCCATAGGTATTCCCGCTAACCGCCCCGCAAAGCAGAAACAGCTTGCAAAAGATTTCCTTGTATATCTGTATTCAGCCCGCGCGCAGAAGATTTACGCAAACGAATTGCAGGGTCTTACAATGCCCTCCGGTTACGACGTGCTTTCCGACCCCAACAACAGGGTAAGCGAGTTTGTAAAATCGAGATTGCAGGCTTTCGGCAACGATATGGTTCCCGTATTCCCCAACAACTCCTCGCCTATGGTATACCGCGGCGGACTTTCGGAGTTGCCCGGCGTAGGCACAACCGCCGACAAGCAGCTCTATAACGGAGCGGCGCCTGCAAGTATACTCAATACAAGCAAAACGAATATGGTTGCCAATTGGGAAAACTATTTAAAAGCTCTCGAAAGCAGCGGTCAAAACTGAACGATAAATTATAAATTTCAAAAGGGGAATTACAATGAAAAAAAGTAGCAAAACAAAGGCGTTAATTGCCGTATTGTCAGTATTTGCAATCAGTTCGGCGGGCGCTGTGGGCGCGGCTTGCTCCAATAAGACGGTCGGGTATATAGACGCTCCCGAAACTCTCCAAGAGGAGTTGGGGACTTACGTCGTACCCGAATACGAAGTAGTAGATAAAAACGGAATGATTCTTTACGGCTATAACGTAAAACTTAAATCCGTAAAGGACGAACAGGGCAACAGCGTTAAGTTTGACGCGGGCTCGGTTACCGTGGAAGAAAAGGGCGTATATCAGTTTGTATACACCGCAAACAGCAAGGGCGTAAGCGACGTTACCGTATCGATAGACTTTGCCGACAGAACGGCGCCTACCGTAAACTTCGACGCAACCGCGTTGCCCGACTTCTTTATCAGGGGCAACTCATACAGAATACCTTCATATACGCTTTCGGGCGATTACGACCGTGATAAGTGCTGGACCAAGGTGTTTCACATAGCCGAAGATAAGACGGAAACCGAAACGCCGATTGAAAGCAACCGCTTTAAGGTGGAACGGGAAAGCGGCTCCTACGCGATACGTATTCACGTTGAGGACGCGGTTGGCAACGTAAACGATTACGAGTACGTGCGCAAGGTTGACGGACCCGAAGTAATAAGGGAAAACGTTATAGTTTACTTCGACGAGCAATTCGGCGAGCGTCAGGCATATTGCTTAGACAGCGCGTACAGCGGCAAATTCGTTTCCAAGACGGAAGAAGGCGCAAAGGTGCGCGAGGGCGAAGAAGGTGCGTACAAAGTTACGTTTACGGGCGCGCAGACGGAGCATAACGAAGGCTACGTAGTATGGAAAACTCCCGCGATATTGGACGTAAGCAATTATTACGAACTTGAAATGTGGGTTTACAACGACAGCGGAAGGGACGCGGTAATCGGCTCTACCTGGTGGAACGATACCGTGGTAAAGAACGGCGAATGGACGCGCATTACCTGGTCTGTCGAAAAGTGGGGAAACAACACCCAAGCGGATAATTCCAACAAACTGATAGGAATTAACGATATTTCCAATATGAACCTGCGTTTTCTGGTTGATTATTCTCAGCTTACGCCGTTAAACGGCTCGTTCTATCTTTCCTCCGTGCGCGGCGTTCCCAAGACGCCCAGCGCCATAACCGCGGGCGAGCACGTAAACCTTGAAAGAGAGAGCGATTTCTACGGCATAGGCAATACCGTAAGGCTTACCGCCGACGAAGTTTCGGGAAAGGTTTTCGATTGCTTCCTCGTTGACGGCGTTCCCCTTGCGGGCGACTCCTTCGTGGTAACCAAAACTGCGCACAACGTAACGGCTAAGTACGTGGACGAACTCAACGCCGGCACTATGACCTGGGGCGAGTGGATAGACAAATCTCCCGAAGCAGTGCCCAACCCCGGTTGGAATAAGGGAAACAACCTTACAATCGATTACGCTTGTAAGGCGAATAAATGGGCTATGACGCTGGACGTTGTCGGCGGCTATGCAAAGCACCAAAACGTAAATCAGCTGTTCAACTTAACGTTTGCTTTCGACGGTACGGTTACTCTCGAATTGCAAATCAACGAAGCGGCTTCCACGCCCAACCTGCTTAAATGGTACTACGACGGTAAGAATTACGGCGTTAAGGAAACGGAGCTTTCCGCAGACATAGTAAACAAATTCAAAAACGCTTCCGAAGATGCTCCCGTAAAGGTAACGGGCATACGCGACGGCGACGTGTTTATAGTAATCGTCGACGGAGAGGTGCTTGCAAGGGTAGAGCTTGCGGGCAAAAACGTAGGCACGCTGTTCGGCGTAGGCTACCGCAGAGAGGGCGATACCGTCGCTCCCGTCGCGTACAAAAACGTTAAGTTTGTTATAAACGAAAAGATGGACGCGTATTACGCTACTCTTCAAACGGCTTTAACAAAGCAACACTGCACGACGGATAAGGAAAGTTATAAGCTGGGTGAAATCGTTCAGCTTACCCACGCGGACGCACCCGCTGGCAAGGTGTTTGCATACTACCTTGTAGACGGCGTGCAGATTGACGGCAACAGGTTTACGGTTACCAAATCCGCGCACAGCGTAGAGGCTGTTTATATGACGCCTTCCGTGCTTAATCTGGCGGACGGCATCGCAACGGAAGACGGTCAGACGGGCAGTATTACTGTGGCGCAGGGCGCGCATATCAAGCTTGTTTACACAAGTATGAGCCCCGCGGACAAATACTTTGCAGGCTTTAAAGTCGACGGCGTAGCTATTGGCGGCGACACAATCACTCCCAGCGGCGCCACGCACGAGATAACCGTAAATTACCTTGACAGGGTGGCAAACGATAACTCCAAGCTCAGCGATATCAGCAAGGCGGGCGAAGAGAACGGTCTGGTGTACCATCCCACGCAAAACGGCTGGAAACCTACTTCAATCGAGTACGTAACGACCAAGGGTTACGACGGAGAGGATAAGACGGTAGACGCAGGCAATTCGCTCAAAGTTACTTTAAGCAGCGGCGGCGAGCAGGCGTTCGGTTTGAATAACGGCGTATCCAAGGCTGAATTGGACGCATATAAAGAGCTTTATTACTATGCTTATACGGAAGCCAGCGGTATCTGGTTAGGCGGCTGGTGGTGTTGCGATACCCAACTTGTTCCCGGCAAGTGGACGAAAGTAAAGTTCAGCAGAAGCGATAACCCCCTTAACGTTTCCGAAAAGGGCGTTTGGAGCGAAGGACTCGGCGGATTTATCTACCGCGCAAGGGACGGCTATGCCGGGGCGGAAGTGTACGTAACGGCTGTATACGGCGTACCTTTCCCCGACGTGGAAGTAACCAAGAAAGCCGACACCGCGGAATATTTCAGCATTTCCCAGCCTACGCACGGCAGTAAGTATAAAGAGGGCGAAACGGTAACGTTGGAAGCGACGGGCGCGCCCGCAGGCAAAAAGTTTAAGTGCTTTGCGGCAAACGGCGACGAGTTCGAAGGCAACAACTACACGCTCGGTTCGTCGGCGGTAGAGTTCTCGGCGGTATTCACCGATATTGCCACCTTAACTTTGGGCGACGGCTGTCAGACTGCGGACGGCGAAATCGTTTATGCGCGCGGCGTTACGGTAACGCTCAAATACACGGGCACTCCCGAAGCCGGCAAGCTGTTCAACGGCTTCAAGGTGGACGGAAACGCCGTTGCGGGCAACACGTTCGTAACTTCCACGGCAACGCACAGAATAGAAGCTACTTTCATAAACTTCGGCGAAGAGTTTACTTACGTAGACGCTTCAAACGCGGAAAAGTGGGAGTACGGCTGGTCGAATGGCGCATATCAGTTTACGGGCAAGGCGATAGGTTCGGCAAAGAATTGGGTAATTAAAGCCGACTACAACGTCGGGCACGTGGACGCGTGGAGAGCGTTCTGTATAATGGTTGGCGACAACGCCTCCATACAGGTGCGTATGCACGACGACGTGGGCGTAGAATTCCACGCGATGGGCACTAACCTCGGCGACGGCGCTAAGATATTCAGCTATTCGGGCGATACTAAAAACGTAGGTCTTGATATAATCGCCAAGTTCGACGCAGCAACGGCGGAAAACCCCGTTGAAGTTACGGCTGTAAGAAACGGCGACCGCTATATGCTCCTCTTCGACGGCGAGCTGGTATTCGACCAGACTTACGATTTCAAGACGACGGGCGACAAGTTCGGCGTAGGCACAACGGCTTGCGGCGGCTGGCTAAACAAAAAGGAACTTTCCGACCCCGAATATATGTGGGGCGAAGAGAGGGTTGCCGCATTCTCGCAGAGTAAGCTGGTAGTAGAAATCGAAAATGCTGAAAACGGCAAAGTAGTCAAATACAGCGGTAGCGAGTACACCCTTCCCGTATTGCCCAAGAAAGTCGTCGACCTGTTCGGTAAGGAATACGACAATCAGATTACCGTTTCCGTAAAGGACGCGGCTGGCAATAACCTTGCTGTAAGCAACGGCAAAATCACCGTTCCCGAATATGCCGGCTCGCAGGCAATCACCGTTACCTATTCGGCGGCAAACGCGCAGAGCGCAAGCTATAAACTCAACCTTCAAAAAGAGGGTACGGATATATTGCTTCAAGCAAGCGAGTTCGGCGTTGCGACTATAAACGCAAACGGCAACACCGTGGCATACAGCACCGAACAGCGCTACGGCGAAGATGCGGGCTCGATTAAAATATCCAATATAGCAAGCGCGGAAACGGGCATAATCCTCAACAAGAGCCAATACTCGCAGTATATAGAATTCTACGCGTATACACCCGATAGCGGCACTATAAATATGGGCGCCTGGTGGTGTTGCAACCATACTCTTGCGGCTAACAAATGGACGAGGGTCGTTTTGAATACCAAGGCGATAGGCTACGACAAGCACGGCGACGAAATCGTACTGCGCATATTCGGAGAGAACGCTCAGGGCAAAACCATATACATATCTTCGATAAGGTCGTTCGACGTTGAAAAGAGCGACGGAAACAGAATCACCGATTTGTCTTACAGCAAAATTGTTACAAATATAGGTGATATGGAGTACGTAACCGATAAAAAGTGCACTACTGCGGACGCCGACAGACCCGTATCCGAAGCAGGTTCGTTGAAAGTTACGGCGGGCGGAAGCGATTGCGGATTGGCGGCAAGCCTCAACTTCGTAACCGATTTAAGCAAATACAGCGAGGTTTACTTCTACGTCTATACGGAAGCGGCTTCGGCGGAGGTCGGCGCGTATTGGTGCGGAGATACCGCGCTTACTGCGGGACAGTGGACGCGTATCAGTCTGACTGCCGCTCTGCCGAACGGCGGACCTTGGAACGTTGACGGAACCAAAATTTTTGAAACGGGCTTAAAGGATATGGTAATAAGGCTTAATAAATGTGCCGCGGGCGACGTGTTCTATATAACTTCGCTTTACGGCGTACCCAAAGCTTAATACAACGGTAAAGGGCAAAGCCCCCGAAGGCGTGTGCCTTTGGGGGCTTGAATTTAAAAAGTAAAGTGCTATAATTAAATTATGAAACTCGATTACAAAACTTATTGTTCAAAGGTCAGGGGATGTTACCTCGGCAAAAATATCGGCGGCACGCTGGGCGCTCCTTTCGAGTGCTTCCGCGGCGTTTACGATATCGATTTCTTTATGCAGGACGTATCCTCGCCCGTGCCCAACGACGACGTCGATTTACAGCTTGTGTGGCTTTCGGCAATCGAGCACGAGGGCAAAAATTTAGACAGCCATATCCTCGCGCAGTATTGGGAGAATTATATCTCCGCTGAAATATCCGAGTACGGCACGGGTAAAAACAATTACTCCGTGGGCATAGTTCCGCCCCTTTCGGGCTATATGCGCAACGAAAACAGGGAGAGCAACGGCGCCTGGATACGTACGGAAATATGGGCGTGCCTGTGCGCGGGCAACCCCGCGCTTGCGGCAAACTACGCCTATTACGACGCTTGCGTCGACCACAGCGGAGAGGGTATTTACGCGGCTGTATTCACCGCGGCGGTAGAGGCGGCGGCGTTTTTCGAGAGCGATATATACAAGCTTATAGAAATAGGTCTTTCCTACGTTCCCGAAAACTGCGGCGTGCGCAACGCGGTTGAAGTCGTTTTAAAGTGTTACAAAGACGGCGGGGATTGGAAAACGGCGCGCAAAAAGCTTTTAATTGCCCAGCCTTCCAGCTTTGGCGAAATAGGCGGCGAGTGGAAGGGCGTGCCCTCCGTGCCCGCGTGTGAAAAGTGCCCCGTGCAGAAAAAGGACGGCGACATTCCCAAGGCAAGGCACGGCTACGACGCGCCCGCAAGCATAGGCATTATTTTAATAGGCTGGCTGTACGGCGGGGGTGAGTTCGGCAAATCGGTATGCATTGCAACCAACTGCGGAGAGGATACCGACTGCACCGCGGGAACGCTGGGCGCCCTGCTCGGTATAATCGGCGGCGAGGAAAGTATTCCCGAAAAGTGGAAAAAGGGCTGTTCGGAAAAAATAGCCGTTTGCACGTTGCGCCCCGACCTGCTTTTAAACGTGCCCGAAACGGTTTCCGCGCTGTGCGAAAGGGTTGTAAAGCAATTCCCCGCAGTGTCCTTTGAAAGGTGCGCGTTTACCGAAAACGGGTTCGAAGTTGTTGCGGCTGGCAGTTTTAAGTACGACGAAAACGCGTTTTACCCCTATCAGCAGGAAAATTTTAAAGAGCTGTTGGCGGAAAGCCCGTCTGCCGCGCGCTTCCATTTCCCCTCTTTAACCGTCAAGCTCGACTACGGCGAAACGCTTGTAAAAATAGAGGAGGGCGTGCAAAAAACCCTTACGGTTACCTTATGCAATAAACTGTATTTATCGCAATATTTAACCGTGCGGGTAATAGGAATTCCGGATGAGTGGAATACTGTAAACGGCGCCGTCAGGGCGGTAGGGTTAGAACATTGGCACGGAAGCAAAGTTAGCCACACCAATTCGTTCGAGCTTACGTTTACCCCCGCAATGCTCAAAAATTATAAGTACGAGCTGATTTTGGAAATTTCTTCTAACGGCAGGGGAGAAAAATGTTACGTTCCCGTAACGCTTATAAACGGCGCCTGCTGATTTATGGATACTAAAAAAACTGACAAAATTTTATTCGGTGAAAATTACGATACCGTTGTGCGGAGCGACTATGCAATCGTACTGGGCGCCGCGCCCGAGTATGCAAAGTTGCGCGCGCAAATCGCCGCCGACTTTTATAAAAAGGGCGGAACGGCGCAATTGATTGCCAGCGGCGCGGCTGTTTCCGACAAGAGCGTTACTGAATGTTCGGTACTCCGCAGAGAGCTTGTAAGGTGCGGCGTGCCGGAAGAGGCGATAATAGAGGAGCCGCGCGCGTACGACACCATTCAGAATATGACCTGCGCGCTTACCGAAATATGTAAGCGCGCGGATATTATGAAAGTTGAAAGCATAACGGTTATAACCGAACCGTTTCATATGAAGAGGGCGCTGTGCCTCGCAAAAATTCTGTTGCCGTCGTTTATTAGAGTTTACGGCTACACGGAGGGGTGCGAGAGGCAGCGCGAGCTGTGGAAAAATGACGAACGCCTTAAAAACTGTGTGGAAAACGAAGTGAAAATTTTAAAACAGTTGGTTGAACAAGGGCGAATAGAGGATTTGGGTTTATGAAAATTAAGATACTCGGCTCAGGCGGCGGGGAGGGCTATCCCGCTCTGTTTTGCGGTTGCGCGCACTGCAACGCCGCAAGAAAGGCGGGCGGCAAGTCGTTGCGCTCCCTTTCACAAACGCTTATCGACGGTAAACTTTTAATAGATTTGCCCGCGGACACGCATATGCACTTTATGGGCAACGGGCTGAATTTGGGGGATATAGAGCATTTGCTTATTACCCACGTTCACGACGACCATTACTGCCCCAATCTTTTCAGTACGAGGGGTACGGATTTTGCGCCCGTATTGACGTATGAAAATATGCACGTTTACGGCAACGCCGACGTTGAAAGGTTGTTTAACGGCTATTACAGCCTTTTCCCCATAAGGGAAGAAATCCGCAAAAAAATCGTCTTTCACACGCTTAAACCTTTTGAAAGCGCGTTAATTGGCGGGTATGCGGTAACGCCGTTAAAGGCGAACCACGCGCCCGAGCAGGTTGCGTTCAACTACATAATAGACGACGGCAAAAGCGCGCTTTTGTACCTTTTGGACGGCGGTTATCCAACGGAAGAAACGCTCTCGTTCATAATAAAGTATCCGCGCAAATATTCTTGCGTAATTGCCGACGGAACTATGGGCGTAAATTACTACGTTTACCATATGAATTTTCAGCAGAACAGGCAACTTAAAAGTCAGCTTGAAAGCGCGGGCAAAATCGACGCGGGTACAAAGTTTGTAATCTCGCACATTACGCACAATCACTGCGGACTGCACGAAGAGATTGAAGAATATTTCAAAGACAGTCGAATAATTATTTCTTACGACGGAATGGAATTGGAAAATGAATAATATCGAAAAATATTTACTTGCACATTTCAAAGACGTATTAAAACCGCCCGTTAAAAATCTGAAAAAGCCTTTCATCGTTCCCGGCACGGGATATTTAACCGAGCTTTGGGGCTGGGACGCCTATTGGGAAGCGCTGTCCATAAAGCGGGCTTTCGAAGTTTTCGGCGAGGAGGAGCTGTTCCGCGCGGGCGTTTCCAAAAAGACGGCGACAGAACACATCTGCGGAAGCGTAATAAACTTTCTCGACGCGCAGGAGCAAGACGGCTATATTCCCATAATGGTTTCCGCGGGCGGACTTTTCGAGGGCTTTTTTCAGCAGGAGCACGCAAAGGGAACGCCGCTTAACCAGCATCTGCCGTTCCTGTGTCAGTTTGCATTGCTTGCAAGCGATTTTGCGGGCGACTACGGTTTAAACGTTGAAAAGCTGATAAAGTATATGCATTATTTCGAGGAGGAGCAGTACGACGAAAAGTCGGGGCTGTACTTCTGGAAGGACGATATTATGGTGGGCGTCGACAATAACCCCACCGTATTTTACCGCCCAAAAAACAGCGCCGCGGATATATTTTTAAACTGCTTTATCTATCTTGAATACAAAGCTTTGGCTGAAATTTTAACAAGGTCGGGCGACGGGCGCGCCAAGCTCGCGCTCGATAAAGCCGAAAAGCTTAAAGACGCGATAAACAGAGAGATGTGGGACGAGCGCGACGGTATTTATTATTCGCAGGATATAGGCGTATACAAAAACCGTTGCGTAGTAAAGGGTGTGGAATTGCATTCGGGGCTTGCTCCACATTGGAATGCGTTTCCTTTAAAAGTGCGCTTTTGGGGCTGCTTTCTGCCTATGTACGCGGGTATCTGCAACGATATTCAGGCGGAAAGGCTGTGCGCGCACCTCACCGAAAACGACGATTTTCTTGCCGGGTACGGCATAAGGACGCTTGCCAAAAACGAAAAGATGTACAGCCTTGTAAAGAGCGCGGGCAACCCCTCCAATTGGCTGGGTGCGGTCTGGGTTATCGCCAACTACTGCGTTTATAAGGGGCTTGTAAATTATAATAAACGGGAGCTTGCCCGAATTTTAAAGGACAAGACGGTTAAGCTTTTAAACAAGGCGCTCGATAACGAGGGCGACCTGTTTGAAAGTTATCACCCCGACACCGGCGAGCACTTTATGCACCCCGGTTTTTTAAGCCACAACCTGCCCGTAATAGATATGCTTAATTAACGCCTACGCAAAGTCGCGGAGTAAATAGCGGAATTTGCAAGCTTGATACATATAATAGAGGGGGCATAAAGTTTTAAAACGCGGCGCTCTCTCGTTTAAGGCAATAAGTTTGGCGGCAAACAAACTTTGCAAGCAACGCTTGTATTAAGGAAACGGAAATGAAAATTTCGGAAGATTTAATAAAAAACGACGTGCCCGCTTCGGGTCAGTTGAAAGACGGCGACAGCGTGTCGTTTAACCTGAAAGAGGGCGCGGACTTGAAAATAACTTTTTTGGGTAATTCAATCACGCGGCACGGCGTTGCGGAAAATCTGGGCTGGCGCGGCGATTGGGGTATGGCGGCAAGCTCGTTGCAAAACGACTACGTTCACCGCCTTGTAAGCCTCTTCGAAGCAAGTGGCAAACGCCTGTCCTACTGCATAGCCAATTTAAGCGAGTGGGAGCGTTCGGGCGACGCGGCTCTGTTTGAAACGCGTTACGCTTCTGCTTTGAATTTCAACGCCGATTTGGTTATAGTAAGGCTGGGGGAAAACGCCAATCTTACGCAACGGCTCGAAGAGTTTAAAGGGCAGTACGCACAGCTTGTTAAGCGTTTTACCGCAAACGGCGCGCGTGCCGTCTGCACCGACCTCTTCTGGGAGTATCAGCCGTTCGATAGTTTTGTTGAAGAGTTTGCAAGAGAGGGCGGCTACGCGTTTGTAAGGTTGCACGATTTGGGGCGGCAGGACAAAATGAAAGCCGTAGGTAAGTTCAGCCACGCGGGGGTTGCCGCTCATCCCGGCGACTGCGGTATGGCGGAAATAGCAAAAAGAATTTTCGGCGCGGCGGCGCAAAACTGAACAAACCGCGGGACTAAAAAAGGGGCTTTAAATGTGGCGGGAAGTTTTATATGAGTTGTTAAATTTGGTGGGCGTGCTTCTCGCCGTGTTCCTCGGGTTTGCAATCGGTTTCGAGCGCAAGTTAAGGTATAAGGAAGCGGGCATACGCACGCACATAATCGTTTGCGTGGGCGCGGCGCTCTTAACCGTAGTAAGCAAATACGGCTTCGGCGGCGACAGTGCCGACTCGGCGCGCGTTGCCGCGCAAATTGTTTCGGGGATAGGCTTTCTCGGCGCGGGCATCATTATGTTCAGGGGACAGAAGATGTGCGGGCTTACTACTGCGGCGGGCGTGTGGACTACCGCGGGCGTAGGTATGGCGGCAGGCGCGGGACTGTATATCGTAGCCGTCGGCGCAACGGTAATCATAATAGCCGTGCAGTGTATCTGCCATATCAGGTGCCGTCTTTTTCTTCCCAAACGCTTTTACCATTTAAACATTGTCTTTAAAAATACGCAAGCCGAAAGCGAGAGGATAAAGGAGCTGTTTTGCGTAGAGCATTTCAACAGCCTTGTAATCAGGCGGGACGACGGGTGCACCGTTTACAGCGCGGTATTAAATACGGATAAGGAATATTCTTCGCAACGGCTCAACGAGATTATGGCTGAAAACGACTATATAATCTCCCTCGAACGGTGCGACCAGGAGTAAAGGTTGCGCAGGTAAAACAGCGCGATAAAGTTCAGGAAACCTAAATGAAATATTATCTTGCAATAGACATAGGCGCTTCGAGCGGGCGGCATATAGTCGGCTGGGAAGAGAGCGGCGAAATAAAGACGGAAGAGGTGTACCGCTTTAAAAACGGTGTTGAAAGTAAAGACGGTCGTCTTGTATGGGATACGCAAAGGCTGTTTAAAGAGGTTGTAAACGGACTTAAAGCGGCAAGGGAAAAGGGGTATACGCCCGCAAGCATAGGCATAGACACCTGGGCTGTGGACTACGCGCTTTTGGACGGCGCGGACAAGCTTATAGGCGAGGTGTTCGCCTACCGCGACGGGCGTACCGAAAGTGTAATTGACGGCGTTCACCGCATAATATCCTTTGACCAATTGTATAAGAGCACGGGAATACAGTTTCAGCCGTTCAATACCGCATACCAGCTCTACGCGGATAAATTCAGCGGAAAGCTCGATAAAGCGGAAAGCTTTTTAATGCTACCCGACTATCTCAATTTTTTGTTGACGGGCGTTAAAAAGCAGGAGTATACAAACGCCACAAGCACGGGGCTTGTAAACGCCGAAACGTGCGATTGGGACGGGAATATGCTTGATTTATTGGGTTTTAACCGTAAATTATTTAAGGAGCTTTCCCCTCCGCAAACGGTTGTGGGCGGGTTGAAGAAAGTAATTGCGGAAGAAATAGGTTTTAGCTCAACCGTGGTATTGCCCGCCACGCACGATACGGCAAGCGCGGTAGAGGGAATACCTATGACGGAGAATAGCCCGTACATATCGAGTGGCACCTGGTCGTTACTCGGAATAAAGTTGCCGCAGGCAATAACGGACGAAAACAGCCGCAAAGCCAACTACTCAAACGAGGGCGGTATAGGCTATTACCGCTACCAGAAGAACATTATGGGAATGTGGGTGGTAAACCGCCTGCGCGACGAGCTGTGCCCCGAAAAACCTTTTCCCGAAATTGTAAAAGAAGCGGAAGAAAGCGCGTTCGACAATTACGTAGACGTAAACGGCAAGGAGTTTCTTGCGCCCGAAAGTATGAAACGGGCGTTCGATAACGCGCTTAAATTAAAGCCGCAGAGTATTGGCGATTACTTCCGTTGCGCCTATTTAAGCCTTGCGCACGGCTATAAAACTGCGCTCAAAGAATTAAAAGAGAATACGGGTTTGAAGTTTGAAAAACTCTACATTGTCGGAGGCGGCGCGAAAAACAAATTTTTGAACCGCCTGACCGAAGAGATATGTAAAGTAAAAGTTACGGCGTTGCCGATAGAGGCTTCGGCGCTCGGCAACATAAAACAGCAAATATTAAGAGGTAAACAAAATGTATAATAAAGCAAAACAGGAGTATGCGGCTTACGGTATCGATACCGACAAGGCGATAGCTTCGTTAAAGGATATTCCCGTG
Organism: uncultured Christensenella sp.; assembly: GCA_910586035.1. GTDB lineage: Bacteria > Bacillota > Clostridia > Christensenellales > Borkfalkiaceae > Coproplasma. Next base: position 100,601 of record CAJUHT010000002.1, on the reverse strand, counting down.
TCAATTCACTGTTGGCAGGGCGACGACGTAGTAGGTTTAGACGGCGGCGGAGCGGCAAGCGGTGGTATTCAGACTACGGGCAACTACATAGGCAGGGCAAGAAACTTTGAAGAGCTTAAAGCCGATATAAAGACGGCGTTCTCGCTTATGCCCGGCAAAAAGCGGCTTAACCTGCACGCAAGCTACGCGGTGGGCGCAACCGTAGACAGGGATAAGTACGAGCCGAAGCATTTTGCCGAATGGGTTAAGTTCGCAAAGCAATTAGGGCTTGACGGCATAGACTTCAACCCCACGCTGTTCAGTCATAAAAACGTAAAGGACGGGCTTACCTTATCCTCGCCCGACGAAAAAATAAGAAATTTCTGGGTCAACCACTGCATAGCCTGTCTGCATATAGCGGAGTACTTTGCCGACGAATTCAACGGTACGTGCGCGTTTAATATATGGCTTCCCGACGGTTTTAAGGACGTTCCCGCGGACAGATTAACGCCCCGCCTGCGCCTTAAAGACAGCTTGGATAAAATTCTTGCCTGCGGCTACGACAAAAGGAAAGTTACCGTTGCGGTGGAGAGCAAGGTTTTCGGCGTAGGCGTGGAAAGTTACACGGTGGGAAGTAACGAGTTTTACCAGAACTATGCGGCAAAAAACAATATCTGTTGCCTTTTGGATAACGGACATTATCACCCGCTCGAATACGTGTCGGATAAAATTCCTTCATTGCTGGCGTTTTACGATACGGTAGCACTGCACGTTACGCGCGGCGTAAGGTGGGATAGCGACCACGTGGTGCTCTTAGAGGACGAGGTAAAAGAAATCGCCAAAGAAATCGTGCGCAACAACGCAACCGAAAAGGTAAAGATTGCGCTCGATTATTTCGACGCGAGCATAAACAGGCTTTCGGCTTGGGTAACGGGGCAGAGAGCTATGCAAAAAGCGCTGTTGTATGCGCTCCTGATAAACCATAGCGAGCTTAAAGAGTTGCAGGACGGCGCAGACTTTACGGCTTTAATGGTAAAGCAGGAGGAGTATAAAACGTTGCCTTTCGGCGCGGTGTGGAAGGAGTATTTAAGGCGCGAGGGGTTAAAGGAAGACTATTTAACCGAAATAAGGCAATACGAAAACTCAGTTTTAAAGGAGAGAGTTTAATGGGCATAATGGACGAAATTAAAAAGGCCGGCAAGGACTTGCAGAGGGCGCTAAAAGATATAAAGAGCGCGCCGTTCGTAAAAGAAATGTGCAGGACTACTGCTAATATGTACAGGCTTGGCTGGGACGAGAGAAACGGCGGAAACATAAGCTATCTTTTAGACGAAAATGAAGTTGCCGAATACCTCGATTTAAACAGGGTAATACGCACTATTCCGCTTGCGGGAGTAAACGAAGCAGAGTTTGACGTAACGCCGCTTTTAGGCAAAATATTTATAGTTACGGGTACGGGCAAGTATTTTAAAAACGTGGAGGACGACCCCGAAACCAATCTCGGTATAGTTCGCATCGTTAAAAACGGCGTGGAGCTGTTGTGGGGATATAAGGACGGCGGCAGAACGACAAGCGAGTTGCCCGCGCATTTAATGTGCCATATGGCAAGATTAAAGGTGGACCCCGAAAACAGGGTGGTAATGCACTCGCACCCCACGCACACGCTTGCAATGAATTACGTGCACGAGCTTGACGAAAAGAAATTTACGCACACCCTTTGGGAGATGTGCACCGAGTGCATAGCGGTGTTCCCCGACGGCGTGGGAATTTTGCCTTGGCTCCTATGTGGAACAAATTCCATAGGCGTGGCAACCGCAAAAAAAATGGAGGAGTTCAGGCTTGTAATATGGGCAATGCACGGCATTTACGGCGCGGGCAAGACTATTGACGAAACTTTCGGGCTTATAGAAACGGTGGAAAAGGCGGCGCAGATTTATATGCTAACCGCGCATTTGCCGAGGGTGAACACCATTAAGGACGAAGATATGGTAAAACTTGTAGAACTTTTCGGACTTAGTTACAGAAAAGACTTTCTGAATTTAAAATAAAGAGGTGAAATAAAATGAGCAACCGCATTGTATTAAACGAAACAAGCTACCACGGCGCAGGCTGTATCAGGGAAATAGTAGGCGAAGTCGAAAGGCGCGGGTTAAATAAGGCTTTCGTCTGTTCCGACCCCGACCTCATAAAATTCAAGGTAACGGATAAGGTTTTAAACGTGTTAAAGGGGGCAGAGCTCGCTTACGAGCTTTATTCGGATATAAAGCCCAATCCCACGATAGAAAACGTAAAGAGCGGCGTTGCGGCTTATAAGAAGAGCGGCGCGGACTACATAATTGCAATCGGCGGCGGCTCTTCTATGGATACCGCCAAGGCAATCGGCATAATAATAAACAACCCCGAGTTCGAAGACGTGCGCTCCTTGGAGGGCGTTGCGCCCACTAAAAAACCGAGCGTTCCCATAATAGCCGTACCTACCACGGCGGGCACTGCGGCGGAAGTTACCATAAACTACGTTATCACCGACGTTGAAAAGAAGCGCAAGTTTGTCTGCGTTGACGTTCACGATATTCCCGTTGTTGCTGTTGTAGACAGCGATATGATGAGCACTATGCCCAAGGGCTTGACCGCCGCGACGGGTATGGACGCGCTAACGCACGCAATCGAGGGCTATATAACCAAGGGCGCGTGGGAAATGACGGATATGTTCCACTTAAAGGCGATTGAAATTATTTCGCGTTCCCTGCGCGGCGCGGTGAACGGCGAAGAGGCAGGCAGGGAGGGAATGGCTCTCGGTCAGTACGTTGCGGGTATGGGCTTTTCCAACGTGGGGCTCGGCATAGTCCACTCTATGGCGCACGCGCTCGGCGCGGTTTACGATACGCCGCACGGAGTTGCAAACGCTATTTTGCTTCCTACGGTTATGGCGTACAACGCCGAAGCCACGGGCGAAAAGTACCGCGATATTGCAAAGGCTATGGGCGTTGCAAACGCTTACGAAACGACTTTGGAAGAGGCAAGGAAAGCCGCTTGCGATGCGGTTGCAACCCTTTCTAAGGACGTTGGTATTCCGCAGAACCTTAAAGGCATAGTAAAAGAGGAAGATATAGATTTCCTCGCGCAGTCTGCAATGGACGACGCGTGCCGCCCCGGCAACCCCAAAGCTCCTACGAAAGAGGATATTATAAATTTATATAAATCGTTGCTTTGATTATGGAAAAGGAAGAAATAAACAACTTAATCGAATACGCGAAAGAGAAGTTAGAGTTTAAAGAGCGGGACGCGGAGTACAAGGCAAACCGCCTCTTGGAAATTATGGAAAGCGGGTTGGAGGGGGCGGAGTTGGAGGACGCCGTATACGGCGAACTTTCATTGTTGCCTTCGGAAATAGACGTACGTTTTTGGCAAATTTACAAAGAGAGCGGTAGCAAAGCGGCAACCGAGTGGCTGTACAACTACTGCGTGTATAACAAGTACGTCAAAAAGGACGTGCTGGATAAAAATCCGCGCTTTGATACGCAAAACGGACTTACTATAACCATAAACAAAGCCAAACCCGAATTCCGCGACCCGAAGAAAGCCAAGGTGGGCAATTCGGTGGACGGCGGTTTTGCGAAGTGCGTAATCTGCCGTGAGAACGAGGGTTTCGGCGCAAGGAATAAACGGAATTTGCGCACTGTTTCCATAACGCTTGGCGGCAAGCCGTGGTTTTGGCAGTACTCGCCGTATGGGTATTTTAACGAACACGGCATAGCGGTAAACTGCGAGCATACACCAATGAATATAGACAAGCAGACGTTTGTCAATCTTTTGGATTTCGTAGATAAGTTTCCGCATTACTTTATAGGCTGCAACGCACCGTTAGAACGGATAGGCGGAAGCGTTCTCGCACACGACCACTATCAGGGCGGCGGCGAAGAGTTGCCGTTGCACAGGGCAAAAATCAAGACTAAAATCAAAGACGGCAAGTACCCTTACGTAACCGTTGGCATACTCGACTGGGCGGGAACGGTAATACGCATAAAGAGCGATAAGCGCAACGAAGTTGCCGACATAGCCGACAGGCTGGGCAAAGCCTGGGTAAATTACAGTAACCCCGAACTCGGAATAATTGCGGAAGATGAAAACGGAGTACATAACGCAATCAGCCCCACGGTAATCAAGACGGTGAGCGGATACGAAATGAACGTTATACTGCGCAGTAATATAACGAGCGAAAAGTACCCGGACGGAGTATTCCACGCGCACCCCGAATACCACGCAATCAAAAAGGAAAGCATAGGGTTAATAGAGGCGCAGGGACTGTTTATACTGCCGGGAAGATTGGAAGAAGAACTCGGAAAGATAGAGGCGCTTATAGAGGCGAAAAAGCAATTGCCCCCCGAATATGCCGCGTTTAAGCTTGTTTACGAGGAAACAAAGGCGCTGTACGAGAGCGGGAAATACTCGGATATACACAGTGCAATGCAGGAAGAGTTGGGGAGTATTTGTTACCGTATATTAGAGGATACGGCGGTATTCAAAGAGGAAAAAGATTTAAAGCTGTTTTTAAAGACGGCGGGTTTTGAGTTATGAAAGAATATAATTACAGGGTGAGCGCGGCTGGCAGAATAAACATAATAGGCGAGCACGTGGACTACTGCGGCGGTAAGGTAATGCCTGCGGCGTTATCGTTAAAGAACACGGTATATATTCGCCCTAACGGCACAAACCAAATCAATTTAAGCTGGACAACATTGCCCGATAAGGTAACGCTTGATATGGATAAATTGGAAAGTTATAGTGGCTTGAAATACGGCAACTATCAGGCGGGCGCGGCTTTAATGTGGCAGAGGGCGGGGCATAAGCTCCTCGGCTGCGATATGTTGCAGGACTGCACGGTGCCGTTCGGTAGCGGGCTTTCAAGCTCGGCGGCGATAGAAGTCAGCACCATAGCGGCGCTTGCCACGCTTGCGGGCGAGCCCTTGGATAAGGTTGAAATAGCGTTAAAGGCGCAACAGGCAGAAAGGGAATACGCGGGGGTCAACTGCGGAATAATGGACCAATACGCTTCGGCTTGCGGCAAGAAAGACAGCGTAATGCTTTTAGACTGCAACACGTTGGAGTGCGAGTATCTGCCGTTGACTCTGGGCGATTATTCTTTGGTGATAACCAACTGCAAAAAGCCGCACAACCTTATAGAGAGCAAGTATAACGAGCGTAGGGAAGAAACGGACAGGGCATTGAATATGTTGCGCCAGCGGCTGGATATAGGCAGTCTGTCGGAATTGAGTATGGCGCAGTACAAAACGTGTTCGGCGTCGTTGCCTCCCGTATTGCGCAAGCGCGTAGAGCACGTGGTTACGGAATGCGAGCGGGTGCGCGTGGCGGCGCTTGCGTTGCGCGCGGGCAAAATGGAAATGCTCGGGCGGCTTTTGAATCTGTCGCACGCGTCGCTTCGGGATAACTACGAAGTAACCGGCAAGGAGCCGGACGCCTTGGCAGAGGCGGCTCAAACGCAGTCTTGCTGTCTTGGCTCTCGCTTAATAGGCGGCGGCTTCGGCGGCTGTACTATTTCGCTTGTAAAGACGAAAAGCGTTGACGAATTTAAAGAATTCGTTTACAATACATACTTGAAGGTTACTGGTTACAGAGCCGAATTCTACGACACGGAAATTTCCGACGGAATAGAAATTGAAAAACTTTGATTATATTTTATTTTTCTCCTGATAAGAGTCTTGCGCGGAGTGTTCCCTCGCAAGACGGTAGGGCGGAAGAATAATTTTAAAGGAGCAAAATATGAAGATACTTGTAACGGGCGGCGCGGGGTACATAGGCTCGCACACCTGCGTGGAATTACTGCAAAAGGGCTACGAAGTCGTAGTTATAGACAACTTCGATAATTCTTCGCCTGAGAGTATTAAAAGGGTTGAAGAAATTACGGGCAAAGCGGTAACTCTGTACCAGGGCGACGTGCGTAACGGCGAATTGCTTGATAAAATTTTTTGCGAGCATAAGATTGATTGGGTAATACATTTCGCGGGGCTTAAAGCCGTGGGCGAAAGTTGCGCCAAGCCGATAGAGTACTACAATAACAATCTTTACGGCACGCTTGTGCTTACGGAAAAGATGCGCAAGCACGGTTGCAAAAAAATCGTCTTTTCCTCGTCCGCAACAGTGTACGGCGACCCCGAGGTCTTGCCGCTGACGGAGGAGTGCAAAACGGGCGGCACTACCAATCCGTACGGTACAAGCAAGTATTTTCAGGAAATAATGCTAAACGATATTTACAAGTCGGATAACCTGTGGACGGTTGTGCTGTTGAGGTATTTCAACCCCGTGGGCGCGCATCCGAGCGGGCGCATTGGCGAGGCTCCTCAGGGTATACCCAACAACTTAACACCTTACATTGCAAAGGTTGCGGTTGGCAGTTTAAAAGAGGTGGGCGTGTTCGGCGACGATTATCCCACTCACGACGGTACGGGCGTAAGGGACTATATCCACGTTGTCGATTTGGCGAAGGGGCACGTTGCGGCGATAGATAAAACTGTAAAGAGCGGCGTATACGTTTACAACCTCGGTACGGGGATAGGTTACAGCGTTTTAGACGTTATTCACGCGTTTGAAAAGGCTTGCGGCAGAAAACTTCCCTACTCTATTAAGCCGAGGCGCGCAGGCGATATAGCGGCGTGCTATGCCGACGCAAGCAAGGCTAAGAGGGGACTCGGCTGGCAGGCAAATCTGGGCATAGACGAGATGTGTCAATCGCATTGGAAATGGCAGTCGGAAAATCCCAACGGCTATAAAGACTGAAAAATTAAAATAACGCTACAAGTTATGCGGGTTTTGAAAGTATTTCCCGACTTTTGTGGATTAGCATTTTTAATATAAGTTTAATACAAAATTTTTTTTGAGATAGACTTTGGATTATTTGAAACGTGTAATTTTTTATAGTTTTAAGGTAACGCTGACGATGAAGTAATGCGTAAAACGATTTTAGCTTATAACGATTATATTGAGACGATTAAAGATATATTGTCAAAGGACCTTATAAAAACTTATTTTGAAGAAGATGAGTTTTAATGCTGTATAAACACTATAAAAGAGCTTCCGTATTTTGTACGGAAGCTCTTGCTTTAATACTATATTTTGTGTTTCTTACTTCGTCATACCTTCCTGAACAGCAACCGCAACCGCGACCGTAGCGCCGACCATAGGGTTGTTGCCCATACCGATTAAGCCCATCATTTCAACGTGCGCGGGAACGGAAGAGGAACCTGCAAACTGCGCGTCGGAATGCATTCTGCCCATCGTGTCGGTCATACCGTAGCTGGAAGGACCGGCCGCCATATTGTCGGGGTGAAGCGTTCTGCCCGTGCCGCCGCCCGAAGCAACCGAGAAATATTTTTCTCCGTTTTCAACGCACCACTTTTTATATGTGCCTGCAACGGGGTGCTGGAAGCGGGTGGGGTTGGTGGAGTTACCCGTAATGGATACGGTAACGTGTTCGAGCTTCATAATGGCAACGCCTTCGGGCACGTTATCCGCGCCGTAGCACTTAACCTTAGCTCTGGGACCGTCGGAGAAAGCAACCGTGTCAACCGCCTTAACCGTTTCGGTATAGGGGTCGAACTGCGTTCTTACATAAGTGAAGCCGTTTATTCTCGAAATGATATAAGCCGCGTCCTTGCCCAAACCGTTGAGGATAACGCGCAGGGGCTTAACCCTTACTTTGTTGGCGTTTTCGGCAATCTTTATTGCGCCTTCCGCCGCGGCAAAGCTTTCGTGTCCCGCAAGGAAGCAGAAGCAGTCGGTTTCTTCGGAAAGGAGCATAGCGCCGAGATTTCCGTGTCCTAAACCAACCTTTCTGTTTTCGGCAACCGAACCGTTGATGCAGAAGCTCTGCAAACCGATGCCGATTGCGGCAGCGGCGTCAGCCGCCTTTTTGCAACCCTTTTTAATGGCAATCGCCGCGCCTACGGTGTACGCCCAAACGGCGTTTTCAAAGCAGATGGGCTGGGTGCCGCGCACAATTTTGTCGCAGTCAACGCCCTTTGCAAGGCAGATGTCGCGGCATTCTTCGATAGATTTTATGCCGTACTCTTTAAGCACGCTTAAAATTTTCTTTTCCCTTCTTTCGTATCCTTCAAAAAGTGCCATAATCAGTCAACCTCCTTGTCGCTTCTGGGGTCGATGTGTTTAACCGCGCCCTGTTCCTTGGTGTATCTGCCGTAGGTGCCGATAGCCTTTTCGTATGCTTCGTTGGGGGTAAGACCCTTCTTTATAAAGTCGGTCATCTTGCCGAGCGAAACAAACTTATAGCCGCACACTTCGTTATTCTTATCCAACGCGAGGGAGAGGACGTAACCTTCCGCCATTTCAAGGTACCTTACGCCCTTTGCGGCGGTGCCGTACATCGTGCCCACCTGCGAGCGCAGTCCCTTGCCCAAATCTTCGAGTCCCGCGCCGATGGGAAGTCCGTCGTCGGAGAAAGCCGACTGCGACCTGCCGTAAACGATTTGCAGGAACAACTCTCTCATAGCCGTGTTGATTGCGTCGCAAACAAGGTCGGTGTTAAGCGCTTCCAAAATGGTTTTATGGGGCAGAATTTCAGCCGCCATAGCCGCGGAGTGCGTCATACCGGAACAGCCTATGGTTTCAACCAAAGCTTCCTGTATTATGCCGTCCTTGATGTTAAGGGTAAGTTTGCAGGCGCCCTGCTGGGGTGCGCACCAACCTATACCGTGGGTAAGACCCTTAATGTCCTTGATTTCCTTTGCCTGTATCCACTGCCCTTCTTCGGGAATGGGAGCGGGACCGTGCTCGAACCTGCCGGAAACGCCCTTGGCAACGCAAATCATACTTTCAACGTCTTTTGAATATTGCATTACTGTCCTCCAAAAAATTTTCCGCCTACGTTTTATCCGTACGCGATTACTTACCCGTCAAGTATATCACAGCCGTATAATTTTTTCAACAAGATAAGGCATAATTTTCGCGTTATATTGCAAAAAAACTATTTCAAATTTTGTAAAACTGTTTACACGCGCCCTAAAAGTATTATAATATAAGTAAGGGAATTTTTTTAATTTGCAAACGCGTGAACGGGGCGCGGCAGTTGTTTCAAGCTTACTAACGAACAATTCCTTTAATTGTTTTATGATTTGTCAAAATTGCAAAAAAAGAACGGCAACGGTAAACCACGTTGAAGTAATAAACGGCAAGGCGTGCGCCCAGCATCTTTGCGCTATGTGCGCCAACGAGCTGTTCGGCGGGTTTGAAAGCGAGGTGCAAAACGCCCTTTTGAACGGTCTTTTCGGCGGCGCTCTGCGCGAGGAAAAGATTTGCCCCGCCTGCGGACTTGGTTTTTCCGAATACGAAAGAAGCGGGCTTTTAGGTTGCCCCAGCTGTTACGACGTGTTTAACGAGGAGCTTATGCCGCATATTGCCCGCTTACAGGGCAAGACTATGCACGTGGGCAAAGGGGGCGGGGTGTACACCTCCGAACACGATATTCACATACGCCTTTCGGCTTTGCAGGAGGAGATGGAAAAGGCTCTTTCCAAGGGGGACTACATAGCCGCGGGCAGAATAAACGAGAAGATGAACGCCATTAAAAAGCGTTCGGCGGGGGGCAGAAGATGGTAGATTTTACCCTTGGCACAGCCGTATCTTCGCGCATACGCCTTGCCCGCAATTTAAACGGCTATCCCTTTCCCGCAAGGTTGAAAAGCGACAGACAGGCGAAAGAAATAATACGCGCCGTTTCTGCGGCGCTCAATAAAGTAGACGAATTTAAGCTCTACTATATGGACGGCATATCGGAGGACGAGGCGCTCAACTTCGTCGAAAACAGACTAATAAGCCCCGCGCTGTTAAATACTCCGTCGCGTTCGGCGGCGCTCATTAACGAAAAGGGCGATATTTCGGTTATGGTCAACGAAGAGGACCACCTGCGCGAACAGTGCATATCACAGGGTATGTCGCTCCGTTCGGCGTATAGGTCGCTCTCCGCAAAGGATTCCCTCATTGCCCGTTCAATACCCTTTGCGTACGACGAACAGCTCGGCTATCTTACCGCCTGCCCAACCAATTTGGGCACGGGTTTAAGGGCTTCGGTTATGCTGTTTCTGCCCGCGCTTGCGCTCGGGGGAATGATGCCCGACGTGATAAGAAGCGTAAACAGGCTGGGGCTTACCGTGCGCGGCGCGTACGGCGAGGGCACTCAGGCGAAGGGCTATACATTTCAGGTGAGCAACGAGGTAACTCTCGGCGTCAGCGAAGAGGCTATCATTTCCGAAGTGGAGAGCGTGGTCGCCAAAATTGTGGAGATGGAGGCAAGCGAAAGGCGCAGGCTTAAAGACGGCGAAACGGCGTTGCTTATAAAAGATAAGTGTCTGCGCGCGTACGGCGTGCTTACCAACTGCGCGCTTATGACGCATACCGAACTTGACGAACTGTGCGCCGACTTGAAATTTGCCGCCTGCCTCGGCTATCTTAAAATCAACGATTTGTCGGCTATCGACGAGCTGACTTTCAAGATGAAACCCTCCAATTTAAACGTGCTTTCGGGCAGAACGCTTAAAGAGAGGGAGAGGGAAGAGTATTGCGCGCAGTACGTTTCCAACAGAATAAAAAGTTTGGTGTCGAAAGGTTGATTGGCGCGGCAATATGCCGCAAATAACGCGTTTTAAAGGTATTTTCCGCCCCGTTGTGGGCAAGGAGTTTTTTATATGGATATACAGAGATTTTCCCGCAATCTGCAAAAAGTTTTGGCTGTTTCCCGCGAGGTTACTTCCTCGCTCGAAATAAGCTATATAGGCAGCGAGCACATAGTTTACGCAATGCTTGTAACCGAGTGTACGGCGGGCAAACTGCTCGCCTCCCTCGGAGTTACGGAGGAAGTGTACCGCCGCTTCTTGGTAAAGGCTGTGGACAGGGATTGTAACATAAACGGTTTTACCCCGCGCACAAAAAATATGTTGGAGCGCGCAAAGGACTTAGCCCTTGCGTATAACGAGGACGGACTTGCGGGTACCGAACATCTTCTGTACGCCGTTTACCAGTCGGCGGACTGTCTTGCAATGTACATCTTAAAGGCGCTCGGCGTAAATTTGTCTACGCTTTCGGCAAGGCTCGAACAGGCTATTACGGGCGAAGGCGACGCAAGCGCGGACGAGGGCTATACTTCCGCGTTTTCGCCCTTCGACAGGTTTGCCGCGCACGCTTCCAAGGGCGCTGATGAGCGCAAGAGCGACGCGCGTCTTGACGAAAACATTTTACAGTACGGCACCGATTTAACCGCCAAAGCGCGCGAGGGTAAAATTGACCCCGTCATAGGCAGAAAGAAAGAAATAGACAAAATAATTCAGGTTTTGTCCCGCCGCACAAAGAACAACCCCGTGCTTATCGGCGAGCCGGGCGTCGGCAAATCAGCGGTTGTGGAGGGGCTTGCTCAGGCGATTGTGCATAACGAAGTGCCCGACCTTTTAAAGGGTAAAACGGTGTTTTCGCTCGATTTGTCCAGCCTTGTCGCCGGCGCAAAGTACCGCGGCGACTTCGAACAGCGCTTAAAGGACGCAATCAACGGTATTAAGACCAACGGCAACGTAATTCTGTTTATAGACGAAATTCACCTGCTTGTCGGCGCGGGCGCTTCCGCAGAGGGCAAGATGGACGCGGCTAACATCTTAAAGCCGCTATTGGCGCGCGGCGAGTTGCAGACGGTTGGCGCGACCACTCTGGACGAGTACAGAAAATATATAGAAAAGGACGCCGCTCTCGAACGCCGTTTTACCCCCGTGCAGGTGGAAGAGCCCACCGTCGAGGATACTGTGGAAATTTTGAGGGGCTTGCGCGACAAGTACGAAGCTCACCACAAAGTAGCCATTTCCGACGAGGCAATCATCGCCGCCGCAACCCTCTCCGACAGATACATTACCGACCGTTTTCTGCCCGACAAGGCAATCGATTTGATTGACGAGGCGGCTTCGCGCACAAGGCTCAACAGCTATAACGCCCCGCAGGAACTGACGGACTTGGAGGAAAAATTGAAGCGCCTCACGTTCGAAAAGAACAAGGCGGCTAAAAACGAAAATTACGACAGGGCTAAGGAGCTTGTAACCGAAATAAACGCCGTGCAGGAAAAGATTAAAGCCATTCACGAGGAGTGGAAGGGCGGACAGTCCGCGCCCGCAATCGGCGCAGACGATATCGCCCACGTGGTAAGCGGCTGGACGGGCGTGCCCGTTGTAAAGCTTACCGAGCAGGAGAGCGAGAAGCTGTTGCGTCTCGAAGAGAATCTGCACAAGCGCATAGTCGGTCAGGACGAAGCCGTTTCCGCCGTTGCAAGGGCTATACGCAGGGCGCGCGCGGGGCTCAACGAAAGCGGCAAGCCCATCGGCTCGTTTATCTTCGTAGGTCCTACGGGCGTAGGTAAAACCGACCTTGCCAAGGCGCTTGCGGAAAATATGTTCGGCGACGAAAAATTGCTAGTCCGTCTGGATATGTCGGAGTTTATGGAAAAGCACTCCGTTTCCAAGCTCATTGGCGCGCCTCCCGGATACGTCGGCTACGACGACAACGCCGGCGGTCAGCTCACCGAAAGGGTGAGAAGAAAGCCCTATTCCGTGGTGCTCTTCGACGAGGTGGAAAAGGCGCACCCCGACGTGTTCAACATTTTATTGCAGATTTTAGACGACGGCAGACTTTCGGACAGTAAGGGCAGGGTAGTCAACTTTAAAAATACGATTATTATTTTAACTTCCAACGTCGGCGCAAGCCAGATTAAAAAGATGTCGGGTCTGGGCTTTGCCACGGGCGACAACGACGGCTACGACGATATGAAGGACGCCATAAACGACGCGCTCAAAGAGCAGTTCCGCCCCGAATTTTTAAACAGGTTAGACGACGTGATTGTCTTCCGCAAACTGACCAAGGAAGAGGCGGGCTCGATTTGTTATAAAATAATAGACGGGTTGCGCGTACGCCTCAGGCAAAAGGGCATTTCCTTAAACGTTTCCGACGAGGCTATGGATAAGCTAATCGAAGAGGGCTATTCCGAAGTGTACGGCGCGCGCCCTATGAAGCGAACGGTACAAAGAAGAATAGAGGACAGACTATCCGACGAAATTCTCGCGGGGCACGTTTTGCCCGGAGAGCTTGTTACGGTGGAGTTAAAGGAAGGGGAATTTTGTTTCCGTTCCGAACGCCGAACGGTTTAATTTAAGCAAAATAAAGCCCGCCCGCGCTACAAAAGCGCGGGCGGGTTTCAGTTTTAAATTTCCAATGCCAAGCTTTTTAGTGCGGAGGCGAGTTGTTTTTTAACGTTTCTTTGCTTTTGGAGTAGGTTTGGAAAGAGCCGCTTACGTTTACCACAAGTTCGTAATATTCGGCGTATGCGTTCATAACGCTTTTGATTTCCGCGCTTAAAGATGTTTCTCTTACGCTTTTGTATAAGTTCTGTATAAGCGCGTCGTTACTTTTGATTGTTTCCAAATTGGCGCTGTTTTCCGTCTGGGCGTAATAAATGGCTAAATTTATACTTCCGCCAAAGGCATCGTTGTAAATAGCGTTATACCAGTTGCTGTAAATATCATCGGCAACTTCGTCCATACACTTTTGCGATTGCGTAACGGTTTCGTAAAATTGGTTTATCTTTGCGTTTGTTGCGCTTGAATTGCTTTTGCAAGCGGTAAAAATAAATAGCGGTATAGTAAAGAGTAACGTAATAATTGCAATCGATAGCCGTTTAGTCAAAGTTTTTCTCATTTGTGTGCCTCGCTAATTGTTTTATACCCATATTATAACTAACCAACGGTTAGCTGTCAAGTATTTTCTAACCGTTGGTTACATAATAATCGTATGGAAAACAGTTTGTTAAAGAAGAGGTTGAGCGAGGAACTTAAAAACAGCGGGTTGACTACGGTGGAAATTGCAAGAAGAATTAAGGTTTCTCCCGAAATGATAACGCAGTACAGTACTACGAAAAAGCTTCCCAAGCTGGACACGTTTGCAAAGCTTTGCAAGGAACTCGATTTAGACGCCAACTATATTTTGGGGTTGACCGAATAAAACGGTATAATGCGCGGCGCGGCTGAAAAATTCAGCCGCGCTTTTCTGTTGGAAAAAAGCGTTTACATTTTATCCTTATTTTGCCTTTTTCCGTACATAAAAGTAAGCGCAATGGCTAACACTATCGTTAATGAACGGTAAAAAATTACGCGGGCATACCGTGTTTTTCGAAAACAAGCCGCGCATTGTGGCAACCTCGTCGGTGGCGGGACCTAAGGAGTGCGCGGGAATAATAGGCGAGTACGTAGACGTTGCGCTCAACGACGATATGTACGGCGAAAGCACTTTTGAAAAAGCCGAGTGTAAAATGCTTTCAAACGTTATAAACGGCGTTATACAAAACGCGGGGTTCGGCAGGGACGAAATAGACGTGCTTTTTTCGGGCGACCTGTTAAACCAAATCATTTCCGCAAGCTTTGCCGCGCGCGACTTCGATATTCCTTTTTTGGGGCTTTACTCTGCCTGCTCCACGATGAGCGAGGCTATGCTGTTGTCATCCGCGCTTGTAAACGCGGGCTATTGCAGAAGGGCGGTGGCGGCGACGGGCAGCCACTTCGCCTCGGCTGAAAGGCAGTACCGCTATCCTTTGGAGCAGGGAACAACCCGCCCGCCGCAGTCGCAGTGGACGGTTACGGGCGCGGGCGCGTGTCTTATAGCCGCCGAGGGGGACGGTATAAAGATAGTAAACGGCACGATGGGCAAGGTGGTCGACTTCGGCGTAACCGACGTAAACAATATGGGCGCGGCAATGGCGCCCGCCTGCGCGGATACGCTTATAAGGCACTTCCGCGATACGGAAACTTCGCCCGAAGATTACGACCTCATTTTATCGGGCGACCTCGGCGCGCTCGGCTCGCGCATTTTAAAGGACTTGACCTGGGAGAAAGGGTTTGACGTATCCGCCAATCACGTCGACTGCGGCGAAATAATCTACAAGGTTATAGAGGACGAATTTCAGGGCGGAAGCGGCGCGGGTTGCAGCGCGGTGGTGCTAAATTCATATATTCTTTCCAAGATGCAGGCGGGGGAGTACAAGCGCGTGCTGTTCGCCGCAACGGGCGCGTTGCTTTCAACCGTATCGTCGGGGCAGGGGGAATCTATTCCCTGCATCTCGCACGCGGTACAGCTTGAAAGATAGCTGACAAATCAATAAATTTGCAATTAACTAAGCCATATTACGGGGGCAATTGAATGGGACAGGAAGTATTGGAAATAATTTTGGCGTTTATAAAGGCGTTTGTGGTCGGCGGGGCGATTTGCGTTATTGCGCAGATTGTCATAAACTTTACCGACCTTACGGCGGGCAAAATTCTGGTTTACTTTATGCTTGCGGGCGTGGTGCTTACGGCAATAGGCTTGTACCAGCCGCTTGTAGACTTTGCGGGCGCGGGCGCTACGGTGCCCATATCGGGGTTTGGCTACCTGCTTGCCAACGGCGCCATAAAGGGGGCGGAAAAGGGCTTCTTCTATGCCGTTACGGGTTCGCTTGCCGCGGCAAGCGCGGGCATTACCGCCGCGGTGGTGTTCTCCTTTATAATGGCGATGATATTCAAGGCGCGCACAAAAAAGAATTAAAAAAACGCCCTGCCGCTTTAATTCAAGCGGCAGGGCTTTTTAAACGCTTTAAAGCATCAAACTTTCCACGTAGTCAATCTGTTCTTTGGTGGCAATCGTTTCGGTAAACGCGCAGGCGCTTCCCGCCGCGGTTGCAAAGTTGAGCGATTTGAAATAGTTGTTGGTACGTATATATTCGTGAATGAAGCCGGCAATCATACAGTCGCCCGCGCCTACGGAGTTTACAAGCTGACCCCTTGCCGCCCTCACGTAAAGGGACTGTTGCGTTTCGGTTACCATAACCGCGCCGCCCGAGCCGAGCGATACTATTACGTTGCGCGCGCCCGCCTCCTGCAATTTGCGCGCGTGCCGCGATATAATCTTTGTGTCTACGGTGGGGGGCAACCCGAAAATTTCGCACAGCTCGAAGAGGTTGGGCTTAATTAAAAACGGCTTGTATTTCAGCGTTTCCGTAAGCAGTTTGCCGCACGCGTCAACCACGAAGTTTACGCCCTCGATACTTTGCAGTTTGTAAATTATGTCGGCGTATACGCCTTCGCCGAGCGCCGCGGGGGCGTTGCCGCATATCACAACGTAGTCGCCCGCCTTAACCTTGCTTTTGAGTTTATCCACAAGCTTCTGCACGGCTTCGGCGTTTAAAAACGCGCCGTTGGCGTTTATGTCCGTTTCCGCAGTAGATTTTATTTTAACGTTTATGCGGCTTCTGCCTTCAACTTCCGTAAAGTCGTGCGCCAAGCCCGATTTTTCTATTTCCGCAAGTATTTCCCTGCCCGTAAACCCCGCCACGAAGCCGAGCGCAACGGAGGCGTCGCCCAGCTCTTTGAGTTCGAGCGAAACGTTAATTCCCTTGCCGCCTACGGTAAGCCGCTCGGCGGCTGCTCTGTTTACCGCGCCCGTCTTTAAATTATTAACTTTTAAATAATAATCCAGCGAGGGATTAAAAGTTACGGTGTATATCATATGTTTAAGCGTTTTTATAACACAAATACTTTATAACTTTTACGCAGTTTTGTCAATACAATTGCGCTTTATTTGTCCTTAGCGTTGCCGACTGAGCCGCAACCGCCGTAAAGTTGAGCGTATGCGGGTTATTCGTTTGACATTTTAAGGTAAAAATTATAACATTATAAGTATGAAAAAATACAGCGGTAAACTTCTTGCGGCGGATATTGCCGAGTGCGCGCTTTTCGTTGCGCTTATGATAGCGGGGGCGTTTATAAAAATTCCTTTCCCGTTTATGCCTTTAACCTTTCAAACTGTTTTTGCCATTCTTGCGGGGCTGTTGCTCGGCTGGAAAAAGGGTATGCTCGCAACCGGCGTGTATGCGATTATGGGGCTTATCGGCATACCCGTGTTTACAAGCGGCGGCGGAATATTTTACGTTACTATGCCGTCGTTCGGTTACATAATCGGCTTCATCGCTTCGGCGGGCATTGCGGGTATCGCATATTCCAAACGCCTTAAACTCTGGCAGATTATTCTTCTCGCCGTTGCGGCGTTTTTAACCGACTATATATTCGGCATAGCCTATTTTATCGCCGTCTGGCAGTTGAACGGCTATTCGGGGCTGTGGTCGGCGGTTGTAACTTACAACCTTTTCTATATGCCCAAGGACGCGGTGCTTACCTTGCTTGCCGCCGTTCTCGCCTTTGCGGTAAAGCCGGCTATAATCAAGCTCCGCGGCAAAGCCGCCTGCAAAAACCAAAATGAAAAAGACAATGCCAAGCCAAACGCTGATTAACCTTTTTACCTTTCCGCGCGTATCTATGTGTTATGCAAAAAACACTGTCGGTAATCAATCTTTCGGCAATACGCAAAAACGCTTTACACGTCAGAAATTTAATAGGCGCGCGCCGCTTTTGGGCGGTTGTAAAGGCTGACGGTTACGGACACGGCGCTGTGGAAGTCGCGCGGGAAATTCAGGATATAGCCGACGGCTTTTGCGTGGCTCTCGCGGAAGAGGGCGCGGAATTAAGGCTCAACGGCGTAACCAAGCCCATATTGGTGCTTGCGCCGCCGTTGGACTGCGGCGACGCCGAAAGGATAAAATATTACAATCTCACTCCTACCGTAACGGACAGGCGAAGCGCGGTTTTAACCGACGGCGCGGCGTGCCACCTTGCCGTGAACACGGGTATGAACCGCTACGGCTGTTGCGACGTGGAGTTGGAAGAGGTTTTAAAGCTTCTGCCCGAGGGCAGTGTGGAAGGCGTGTATTCGCACCTGTACGCCGCCGAAAACGGGGAAGAGAGCGGCAAACAGCTAAGCAGTTTTAAAGTAGCGGTTGAAATGGTTAAAAAGCACAGCCCGCAAGCTTTGGCGCACATTTCCGCAAGCGGCGGCATTCTGCGCGGCGGCGAGTATCTGTTGGACGGGGTGCGTTGCGGAATAATGCTGTACGGCTATACGCCCGTCGGGTTTAAAGACCCTTTGCTTACCCCCGCGCTTAAAGTTTACGCCCGTCTTGCGCGGGAAACGCCCGTAACGGGCGGCGGCGTGGGTTACAATATTGCCGACAGAGAGTATGAAAAGCTGTATACCTACCGTTTAGGTTATGCCGACGGTTTCAGACGGTGCGTGCCTTTGGGTGAAAAGACGCTGTGTATGGACGCGTTTGTAAGCACGCAACGATACAACTATCTGCCCGTTATGACCGACGCGGACGAATACGCCGAGGAGTGCGGCACCATTTCCTACGAGGTGCTGTGTTCGGTTACAAGAAGAAGTTTAAAGATTTATGAAAAGCCGACTGAGGTATAAATATAAAATCAAACGCCTATATTTCCAACATTCCGCCCGCGAGGTGGCGGACGGCGCCATTGCCGATACGTTTATGGCGGCGTTTGAAAGGTTTGAAAGTTTTTTTATATATTACAGCTTTAACTCCGAAGCCGATACCCGCGCCTTAATAGGGCGGTTGCTTGCGGCGGGCAAGCGGGTGTATCTGCCGCGCGTGGAGGGCAAAGACATTGCGCCCGTACGCTTTTACGGAGATGTAAATTCGCTCGTCCCCAACGTATACGGCATTTCGGAGCCGCAGGGACAAGCCTACGACGGGCATATAGACGTGTGCGCCGCGCCCCTTCTCGCCGTCAACCCTAAGGGATACCGTTTAGGTTACGGCGGGGGCTTTTACGACAGGTATTTTTCCGCGGACAAATGCTCCGTGCGCGCGGGGCTGGGGTATTGGTTGCAGTACACGGACGAATTCGAAGAACAGGCGGGGGACGAGCCTCTTGATTTATTTGTGTGCGAAAGGGGGATAATAGATTTTGGAAGAAAATAATTACGGCGAACAGTCCGCAGTTGCCGCGGGGCGCAAAGCTCTGTTGGAAATAAAGGACTTGCTTACGGGCGTGGCGTTTCCGTTTATAATAACGCTTGTAATCAGCTCAACCATTTTGGTGTTTGCAAGTTACTCTGGCGAGCTTGCCGTCAGCATTATCGCCACAGTCGGCGGCGAAGCTATGCTTGTTGCCGCGCTAATCATTTTCGGTCGGGCGAACGGCTCGGCGGCGTATAAAAAGACGGCTTTGAATAGTCAGAAGCGCGAGCTCGGTTCTAAGGAAGAGCAGGTTATGTGCAGGACGGGCGAGTACGCAGTATGGAAGGGAATAGTCATAGGTCTTATTCTGTGCGTGCCCTTTCTGATTTTTCAGACTATCGAGCTCTGCTATCACAACCTCGTGTGTTCGTTCTGCCTGCAATATATGTGCGGCTGGGCGTACTATCCTTTTTCCTATATGGGCGAAGGCTTTCAGGCGCTCAACTATATACTTATAATCGTGCCCGTCGGCGCGCATACGCTGGGCTATTGGCTGGGCAAACTCAAACAGGAAAAGTTGCAGCGGCAAATCGCCGAAACCAACGCCGAAAAGAAAGGACGTAAAAAATGAGAATTATAGGCGGCAGGCACAGGGGTAGAAAACTTGCCGAGTTCGGCGGCGAAGAAATCCGTCCCACTGCGGACAGGGTAAAGGAAAGCCTTTTCAACATACTGTCCTTTAAGATTGCGGGCGCAACCGTTTTGGACTTGTTTTGCGGAAGCGGCAACCTCGGTTTGGAGTGCCTTTCCCGCGGGGCGGCAAGCGCGCACTTCAACGACTTTTCAAAGGAAAGTTTGCTGGTGCTGAAAAAGAATATAGCCTCCTTAAAGGTTGAGAGGGAGTGCGAAATAACCAATTGCGACTATCTTTTTTGCCTTGCCAATACGAATAAAACGTACGATTTGATATTTATCGACCCGCCATACGCAAAGGAATACGGCGTTCAGGCGTTAAAAATAATTGCCGGGCGCGGGTTGCTTAACGAGGGAGGCGTTGCCGTATACGAGCGCGACCGCGCTTTTACGGGCGAAGTCGCGGGGCTTGAAATGTACGACGAGAGGAGATACGGCAAAACCTATCTTTCATTTTTTAAAGTAACGGAGAATGTATGAAAACTTGCGTGTTTGCGGGCACGTTCGACCCGCCCACCGTCGGGCACAGAGAGGTGGTTAAAACCGCCCTTAAAATTTTCGATAGCGTAACCGTCGCGCTTATGCTCAACCCCGAAAAGGAATGCCTTTTTTCGGAAGAGGAGAGGCTACAACTTTTAAGAAGGCTTTTCGGCGGGGAAAGCGGGGTTAAGGTGCGCGCCTTTTACGGCGCCGCGGTAGACCTTTTAAAGGAGGAAAATACGCCCTTCTACGTGCGCGGAGTGCGCGACACAATCGACTTCGAGTACGAAAACCGCAACCGCTTCGCCAGCGAAAAGCTTATGCCGGAAATGGTAACTATATACCTGCCCGCAGGGCAGGAAAATCTGCACGTAAGCTCCACGCTTATCAGAACGTCGCTCAAATTCGGCAAAGATTTCGAAAGGTATATTCCCGAGGAAATCGCCGCTCTCGTAAAAAATTTATTGGAGAATAAAAATGTTCGCTAAACAAATTAAAATACCCGAACCCGAAGAAATAAAACAGGCTCTGCCTTTGTCCGAGGAGCTTCGCGCCGTTAAGGAGGCGAACGACAAAGCCGTGTCCGACGTTATTTCGGGCGCGAGCGATAAACTCATAATAATCGTGGGACCGTGCTCCGCGCACTCCGAAAAGCCGGTATTGGAATACGTTGAAAGGCTTGGCAGGCTAAACGAAAAGGTTAAGGACAAGCTTGTGTTGGTGCCCAGAATATACACCAACAAACCCCGCACCAAGGGCGTGGGGTATAAGGGTATGTTTTCCCAGCCCGACCCTACCAAGTCGGAAGATATTTTAAAGGGCATACGCGCCATAAGGGAGCTTAATATCAAGGCGATAGGCATAAGCGGGCTTACCGCGGCGGACGAAATGCTGTACCCCGCAAACTACGAGTATTGCGACGACCTTTTGTCCTACGTAGCCGTGGGCGCGCGCAGTTCGGAAAACCAGTTGCACCGCCTTGTGTCAAGCGGAATCGACGTTCCCGTAGGCATCAAAAACCCTATGAGCGGCTCGGTAATGGTGCTGTTGAATTCCATTTACGCGGCGCAGTCGGGGCAGGTTTTCAAGCTCAACGGCTGGCAGGTTAAAACGGAGGGCAACCCCTTGGCGCACGCCATACTGCGCGGCGCTGTGGACGGCTACGGCAACGACATTCCCAACTTCCACTACGAAACGGTTATGCAGGTAATAGAGGGGTACGCCAAGTCGGGCTTGAAAAATCCCGCAATCATAATCGACGCCAACCATTCCAACAGCGGCAAAAAATTCAAACAGCAGATAAGAATAGTAGAGGAAGTTATGAACAACCGCCTCTACGACAACGATTTTAAAAAGAACGTTAAGGGCTTTATGCTCGAAAGCTTTTTGGAGGAGGGCAACCAGTCGGAGGACGTGGTTTACGGCAAGTCAATCACCGACCCCTGCCTCGGCTGGGCGGATACCGAAAGGCTTATTTCAGACGTTGCGGAAAAGGTGTGATTTTTGCGTTCGTCAAGGCATATTTGCGGGGCAATTAGCGTTTAAAGGAGGGTGAAAGCAGTTGAACGGTCTGAAAACAGGCTATCTTGGTCCCGAGGGGACGTACAGCTCGCTTGCGGCGAATAAGCTGTGCGCCGACAGTCGGCTTATAGCATATCCTTCCTTTTTTACGCTGTTTGCGGCGTTGAAGTCGGGCGAAGTCGGGGCTATCGTTTTGCCCATAGAAAACACGTTAAACGGCGCGGTTACGCAAAACTTGGATTTATTGCAGGAAACGGAGGACGTGTACGCCAAAGCCGCCTGCGCCGTTAAAATAGAACACCGCCTAATCACCGCGACGGGGTGCGATAAAAGCAAAATAAAGCGCATATATTCCCACCCGCAGGCATTGGCGCAGTGCGCAAAATACCTTGCGCTCAACTTCCCGCAGGCAAAGCTATTGGAAACGGCTTCCACTGCCGAAAGTTTGGATAAAATCAAATCGGAGGAGGACGCCTGCATTGCCGGCGCGCATTGCCGCCGTAACGGGCTCGAACTTTCCGAACACTCCATATCCGACGAGGAAAAAAATTATACGCAGTTTCTGCTTGTGGAAAACGGCGAACCCGCTAAGGACGCATTTTCCGACAGAATATTTTTTACCGTAACCTGCCGCCACAAGGCGGGCGCGCTTGCCGATTTGCTTTTAATTTTAAAGGAAAACCAAATAAATATAACCGAAATAGAAAGCCGCCCCATAAAGGACAAAACGGGGGAATTCCGCTTTTTTATGGAAGCGGAGGGCAACTATGCCGACTCCGCTGTAAAGAGCGCGCTTGAAAAGTTGAAAGCCGCTTCGCACTCCTTTAAACTTTTGGGGTGCTACGTGTGCGGCTTACCAAAGTGAAAACAGGCATAAAAGAGCAAAACATATAACGCCCTGAATAAACTTAAACAGTACGAAAAAACTTGCTTTAACTTTACATTTGCCAAGATAGCACAGCTGTTGAAACAAGATAGAAGCGCCGCCGAAAGTGATTAAAAAACCCGCCAGCGGCAGGGCGAAAAAGCCGCCCGTTGCGGCAAGAGCAAAACAGCCGCCCGTCGCTTCGCACAGCCCCGCGCTCAGCCCGCTTGCAAGCTCTCCGCCGAACAGCGGCGATAGCGCGTATATGAGCGGCATAAAGATATAAAAGTCGGCAATAACTTTCGATAGAGTGTAAAAAAAACATATAAATCCTCCGGCTACAAGCGAAGCGTTTACCGCTCCGTAAAAGGCGGAGTACAGCGCGTCCGTCTGCTTTACGGCGCTTTTAATCGCAATGCCCGTAGCCGCGCGCTTGGTGAATAAAGAGTATATAAGAGAGGAGAGAGTAACGGAGATTATGCAGGCGCAAAACAGTTTAACGCCCGCCCCGTTTCCGCCAAACGCCTTTATTCCAACCGTGCCCAGCGCAAACAGCGGTCCGCAGGTGGAGCAAAGGGGCGCAAGCTTTTTTGCCTGCTTTTGGTCTATAAGTCCCAAATCGCAGTATTCGTTTAGTATTCTCGAACCGGCGGGATAGCCTGAAAAAACGCTCATAACAAACAGCGGAGCCGCCGCGGCGGGCAGTTTAAATACGTTTAACAGCTTTGTAAACGGCTTTGCCGCCGCCTGCGCCGCGCCCATTTTTATAAGCAAAAGGGTTATAACCATAAACGGAAAAAGCGAGGGAAGCACGCACTCCGCCCACAGGCACAGCCCGTCGAAGCAGACGGAAAGATACCTGTTTGGAAAGGCTATTAAAATAGCGGCGAAAGCCGCTAAGGTAAATGCCGCGGCAATTTTTGTAAGTTTTGTACGCGTAAGTTTCATACGCTAAATAATTATTATATAAAAGGTAAAAATATGAGTAAAAAAATCGGACTTGCCCTCGGCAGCGGCGGCTCGCGCGGGGTTGCGCACCTCGGCGTTTTAAAAGCTTTGGAAGAGGAGGGAATACGCCCCGACTATATCGCGGGCTGTTCTATGGGCTCGGTGGTGGGCGCGGGCTATGCAAGCGGGCTCACCGTAGAGGAAATGTTTAAAATAGTGTTAAAGCTCAAAGCCATTCAGCTTTTGGATTTAACTGCCATTCCCATAACCCGCCTTGCGTTGACGCGCGGCAATAAAATGCAGAATCTGCTTGTTTCCAAGTTTGGAAGCATAAAGTTTGACGCGCTTAAAATTCCTTTCAGCTGTATTGCAAGCGACCTGTATTCGGGCAGACTTGTAACGCTTTCGGAGGGCGACGTCGCTCAGGCGGTGCGCGCTTCAAGCTCCATACCCACAGTATTCCCGCCCGTAAAGATAGGCGAGCAACTCCTCGTCGACGGCGGCGTGCTCTGCCGCGTTCCCACCGAGCAGGTAAAGGAAATGGGCGCGGACGTAGTTATCGCCGTGGACGTGTTGGACAACACAAGCGAAAGCGTAACGGAAGTTAAGACCATTTTGGGGTTGATTACGCGCATATTCGATATGATGGACTATAACGGCTCGGAAATGAAAAAGAAGATTACGGGCTGTAAAAACGAAGTGTGGGTAGTGCCCGAAATGAAGGGGCTCAGCCAATACGCCGTAAAGGATATGGATAAAGCATATGCCGAGGGGTATTGCGCCGCCAAGCTTAAAATGGCGGAAATTAAGCAACTTATAAAATAATAAAAATACGCGGTTTTCCAACCCACTGTTTACTATGGATTTATTTGATTTTAACGGCAATGAAGAGAGCGCGAAGCCCCTTGCCGAGCGTATGCGCGCAAACAACTTAAACGACTTTATAGGTCAAAAGCACATAGTCGCCGAAGGCTCGCTGTTGCGCCGCGCAATAGCGCTGGACAGATTGGGCAGTTGCATTTTTTACGGACCTCCCGGCACGGGCAAAACCACTCTTGCAAATATTGTCGCTTCCACAACCCACGGCGAGTTTATAAAGCTTAACGCCGTGCAGGCGGGCGTTGCCGACGTAAAGGCGGCGGTAAAGCAGGCGGAAGACAACTTAAAACTTTTCGGCAAGCGCACTTACCTTATGCTTGACGAGTGCCACCGTTTCAGCAAAACGCAGTCTGACAGTCTTTTGCCGGCAATAGAAAAGGGCACTATAATTTTTATTGGCTCCACAACCGAAAACCCGTTTGCCTCTATGACGCCCGCAATAGTTTCGCGTTGCAGAGTGTTTGAGTTTAAAAGACTTTCCGCGGAGGACATAAAAAACGCGCTTATGCGCGCGCTCGAAGACAAGCGGCGCGGGCTGGGACAGTACGGCGCGGCAGTGGACGCGGAAGCTTACGCGCACATTGCAGAGATGGCGGGCGGCGACCTGCGCGCGGCGTATAACGCGCTTGAACTCGCGGTTTTAACTACTCCGATAAATGCGGAGGGTAAAATTCACGTAACGCTTGCCGATGCCGAGCAATCTATACAGCGCAAGGCGCTCTCTTACGGCAAGGACGATTTTTACGACTATCTTTCCGCGTTCTGCAAATCGCTTAGGGGTAGCGACGCAAACGCCGCGCTGTACTACGCAATGCGCATAATAGAGGGCGGTGGCGACCCGCTAATCGTAATACGCAGGCTTGTCGTTCATTCCTCCGAGGACGTGGGTATGGCGGACCCCAACGCGCTTGTTGTTGCAACTTCCGCGCTAACGGCTTTTCAAAATATCGGTTATCCCGAGGGGCTTATACCGCTTGCAAACGCAATAATTTACGTGTGCGAAGCCCCCAAGTCCAACAGCGTTGTAACCGCGCTGGGCAAGGCGAAAGCGGATGCGAGGGAGGTGCGCGACGACGAGGGCGTGCCTGCGTACTTAAAAGACAATTCTTTCGGAACCAAGGCTGATAAGGCGCAGTCGCGGCTGTATAAGTACCCGCACGATTACGGCGGATACGTAGAACAGCAGTACCTGCCCGATAAGTTAAAAGACAGAATTTATTACGTTCCGTCCGACAACGGTTTTGAAAAGACGGTAAAGGAAATTCGCAAACAAAAGGGCAAAAAGAACTGAATATTTGTTATAGGCGGCTTCTATATAAGTCGCCTTTTTAATTTAATCGTAAATGTTGCGGTATACATTACCGAACCCTCACCACCGCTGTCGCGGAGCCTCCCTCTTAGGCGTAAGGGGGGGGGAAGCCAAGGGGGGGAGTGAGGTAACCTTTGCTATTATCCTTAATAAAAGAATAGCAATGCATTTCTTAAATTTACTACCTTAAATCTTGCCTTCCTCCTTAACAAGAAGGGAAGACAACAAGAAACACAGTACTCACCACTTGCCTTCCTCCTTAACAAAGGAGGAAGGTGTCGCCGTTTAGGCGATGGTTCAAGGATGTGTATTTTTACCTTATTTAAGCCAAGAGAAGTGCGGCGGTGTTGCCGTTAATTTTCTTTGTAAAAACATTCTAAGGCGAGGGATAAACCTAATTTAAAACCCTCTACGTAATGGCATTTTACCGCCTGAGCGTTTTCATAACTTTCTAAATCGCAAAGTTTTTCAAAAGTTTCCCGCTGTTCTTTTGTCAGCGTTTCTTCAAATTCTGCGCTTAAACTTGTATACTGCTTTAAATATTTCTTATATTCTTCGTCGTACTTAATATTGTCCGAACTTATATGATTGCACAAAAATATATCTTCTATCGTAGATTTCATTTTTTTCTCCTTTTAGTTTCAAATATTAAAATATTGATAACAATATTATAATATCAATATATTGGTATTGCAAGTATTTTTATTAACAATTTGATAAAATATTAAATATGGATGGGAATGAGATAAAAAATGCAAGACAATTAAGCGGCTATACGCAAGTGGAAGTATCGAAAGCCACAGGAATTGCGCAAAGTACATTAAGTTGGATAGAAAATAATCAAGGTGATGCAAATATCACACAATGTATCAAACTTGCGGATTTTTATAATATTTCTCTTGACGAACTTGTCGGCAGAGAATATAACAAACAAACCAAATAATATTTGACAACAGTGCAAAATAACTTTATAATTAGGGCATAATCATTTA
This sequence comes from uncultured Christensenella sp., assembly GCA_910586035.1. Classification (GTDB taxonomy): domain Bacteria; phylum Bacillota; class Clostridia; order Christensenellales; family Borkfalkiaceae; genus Coproplasma. The sequence continues at coordinate 74,043 of CAJUHT010000002.1, read as the reverse complement.
AAGGCTAAGACGAAGACACGTTCCGCAATATTTCACCGCTTTACAGAGAGCGGGGGCAGGTGAAAGCCCCGTATGCAGGAATTGCGAGAATAACACTTTCGAGCCGTTTATCCGAACACGCGTCAAATATTTGCGCGCAAAGTAGGGTAAGCCGCAAAACCCGCGTAAGTGGTTTATAAGCGACCGCGCGGCTTAACACGCCGCAGGTAACTTGGGTGGTACCGCGAATTTATCATTCGTCCCGAGAGATACTTTTTTAAAAAGTATTTCGGCGGGGCGTTTTTAATTTTAAAAAACAGGAGTATAGAATATGAGCACTTTATACCGCACTAAAACTGCCGACGAAATAAGCGAAAAGCTTGTGGGAAGCGAGGTAACGCTTGCAGGCTGGATAGAAAACGTGCGCGACCACGGCGGCGTTTCCTTTATCGACCTGCGCGACTTTTACGGCGTTGTACAGGTTGTAATGCGTTCGCCCTCGCTGTTAAACGGCTTGAACAGGGAGGACTGCATTTCCGTATCCGGCGTGATTGAAAAGCGCGACGAGGAAACGTACAACCCCAAAATCCCCTCCGGCACGGTGGAGTTAAACTGCAAAGCGGTAAAAGTTTTGGGTAAGGTGCGCGAACAGCTTCCCTTTGAAATCGTAACTTCCAAGGAAACGCGCGAGGACGTAAGGCTCAAATACCGCTTCCTCGATTTAAGAAACCGCAAGGTTAAGGACAACGTCGTTTTCCGTTCGCAGGTAATTTCTTTCCTGCGCGAAAAGATGACTAAATTGGGCTTTTTGGAGGTGCAGACGCCCATACTCTGCGCGTCCAGCCCCGAGGGCGCGCGCGACTACATCGTGCCCTCGCGCCGCTATAAGGGCAAGTTTTACGCTCTGCCCCAGGCGCCCCAGCAGTACAAACAGCTTTTAATGGTTTCGGGCATAGACAAATATTATCAAATCGCGCCCTGCTTCCGCGACGAGGACGCGCGCGCCGACCGTTCCCCCGGCGAGTTTTATCAGCTCGATTTCGAAATGGCTTTCGCCACGCAGGAGGACGTTTTCAAGGTGGGCGAAGAGGTGCTGTCAGAAACGTTTGAAAAATTTGCGCCCGAAGGCTACGCCGTTACAAAGGCGCCCTTCCCCGTAATACCATACAAACAGGCAATGCTCGAATTCGGCACGGATAAACCCGATTTGCGCAATCCGCTGAGGATAATCGATTTATCCGATTTTTTCAACAAGTGCACGTTTAAACCCTTCCAAAACAAGTGCGTAAGGGCGGTTAAGGTGCACGCGGAAATGAGCAAGGGCTTCCACGAAAAACTTTTGGCATTCGCACTGTCAATAGGTATGGGCGGCTTGGGCTATCTGGAAGTTATGCCCGACAAAACCTATAAGGGACCCATCGATAAATTTATTCCCGCCGAACTTAAAGAGGAGATGCGCACGCTTGCGGGGCTGGAAGTAGGCGACACCATTTTCTTTATTGCGGACAACAGGGAAAAGGCGCCCAAGTTTGCAGGGCAAATCAGAAACGAGCTGGGCGAAAAACTCGGCTTGACGGAAAAGAACGCGTACCGCTTCTGCTTTATAAACGACTTCCCTATGTTCGAAACGGACGAGGAAACGGGGAAAATCGGCTTCACGCACAACCCTTTCTCTATGCCTCAGGGCGGGTTGGAAGCGCTTGAAAGCAAGGACCCGCTGGATATTCTTGCATATCAGTACGACATTGTGTGCAACGGCGTAGAGCTTTCCTCCGGCGCGGTGCGCAACCACGATTTGGATATAATGGTAAAGGCGTTCGAAATGGCGGGATACGACGAGCAGACTTTAAAAGACAAGTTCGGCGCGCTATATACGGCGTTTAAATTCGGCGCGCCCCCCCACGCGGGTATGGCGCCCGGCGTCGACAGAATGATTATGCTGTTGAAAAACGAGGAGAACATCCGCGAGGTAATCGCGTTCCCTATGTCGGCTTCCGCGCAGGATTTGATGTGCGGCGCGCCCAACGAGGTAACCGAAACCCAGCTAAGGGAAGTGCACATAAAAATAAGGCAGTAACAAGCCGCTCTGCATATGTTCGGCGGGGGCGGGCTGTTCCGCGTTTCTCGCCGCAATGCGCAATTGCGCAGGCAAAACTTTTTTGCGTTGCCGCGCTTTGCGGATAAAAGTCGGTAGGAGATTATTAAAATGTCAGTAACTCAAAAGGAAATTAAAACCCTTGCAAGGCTTTCGCGGCTGGAATTTTCCGACGGGGAAATTGAAAAGTTTGCGCCTGAATTCGAGGAAATTATAGACTTTGCAAACACAATCAACGCGCAGGTGGAGGGCGATACCGGCTCTATCCGCGAGGTTGTCGCGCGCACCGTCAAGTGGGAGGACTTGCGCGAGGACGTGGTTAAAGAGAGCCTGCCCAACGAAAAAATCACCTCCAACGTGCAGGCGGAAAACGGCTACTTCCCCGTCAGGAGGGTGGTAAAATGAGGAGCGTAATTTCCCAACTTTCAAAAAAGCTGAGCGGCGGCGAGCTTACCAGTGTCGAACTTACCGAGCGGTACATCGCCGCGATAGAGAAGCGCAACCCGCAGTTGAACGCCTACGTTCATTATACGTTCGACGAGGCGCGCAAAAACGCCGAGCAAGCCGATAAGCTCATAAAGGCGGGCAAAGCCACGCCGCTTACGGGCATACCCTTTACGCTTAAAGACAATATTGCAACCGACGGCTTGCCCACAACCTGCTGTTCTATAATCTTGCAGGGCTTTAAGCCCTATTACGACGCAACCGTTTGGGCTAAGTTAAAGGCTCAGGGCGCGGTGTTGCTTGGTAAAACCAATATGGACGAGTTTGCAATGGGCTCCACCTGCGAAAAGTCGTGCTACGGCGCGGCGTTGAATCCCGTGGATAACTCCCGCGTTACGGGCGGCTCTTCGGGCGGCGGCGCGGCGGCGGTGTGCGCAAATCTGGCGGCTTACGCGCTCGGCTCGGATACGGGCGGCTCTATCCGTCAGCCGGCTTCTTTCTGCGGAGTTGTCGGCTTCAAGCCCACTTACGGCGCAGTATCCCGCTACGGTTTGATTGCGTACGGCTCTTCGCTCGACCAGATAGGACCTATGACCCACTCGGTAACGGACGCGGCAATAGTATACGACGCTATCCGCGGCGAGGATAGGGCGGACGGCACAAGTTGCCCCACGCCGCAGGGTAAAACGCAGTTAAAGGGCGATATTAAGGGCTTGAAGATAGGCGTTGCGCAGGAGTTTTTCGAGGGTATTTCCCCCGAAATTAAGGGCGCAATCGACAATATGCTTGCCGAATACGAAAGGGCGGGCGCGCAGATTGTGGAAGTAAGCATACCCGCGCTTAAACTCGCCTTGCCCGTGTACTATATTATCGCCTGCGCTGAGGCTTCTTCCAACCTCGGCAGATACGACGGTATACGCTACGGCTTCCGTGCCGAAAACTACACGAGCGTAGACGATATGATAACCAAAACGCGCACACAGGGTTTTGGCAAAGAGGTTAAAAAGCGCATAATGCTCGGCACGTACGTGCTGTCTTCGGGCTACTTCGACGCGTACTATAAAAAGGCTTGCCTTATAAGAAAGACGGTTGAAAGTCAGCTTGCTCAGGCATTTGAAAAGTGCGGCGTACTGTTTGCGCCCACCGCGCCCGTAACGGCGTTCCCTGTGGGATATTCGGGGGGCAACGCGGTGGAAACGTACCTATCCGACGTATGCACCGTGCCCGTAAACATAGCGGGACTGCCCGCAATTTCCATACCTTGCGGCACGGATAAGAAAGGTATGCCGATTGGTATGCAAATAATAGGCAAAAAGTTTGACGACGCGCTCGTGCTCGATACGGCGTACTTTGCCGAAAGGGAAAATATTTCCCGCGCGGCGCAGGTTAAGGGGGGCGTTGAATTATGAAATACCGTCTTGTATCCGGTCTTGAAACCCACGTGGAATTGGCGACGGCAACAAAAATTTTCTGCGGCTGTACAACGGCTTTTGGCGGCGAGCCAAACACCCATTGTTGCCCCGTGTGCACGGGTCAGCCGGGGGCGCTTCCCGTACTCAATAAAAAGGTTGTGGAGTACGCTATCCGCGCGGGTCTTGCAACCCATTGCACGATAAACACGACAACGCACCTCGACAGAAAGAATTATTGCTATCCCGACCTGCCCAAAGCCTACCAGATTTCGCAGTTCGACAAGCCGCTCTGCGAGCACGGCTACGTAGAGCTGGAAAGCGGCAAGAGGATAGGCATAACGCGTATTCATATAGAGGAGGACGCGGGCAAGCTTGTGCACGAAAGCGGGTATACTTTCGTTGACTACAACCGCGGGGGTGTTCCGCTCATAGAAATCGTTTCAGAGCCGGATATATCTTCGCCTGAGGAAGCCAAGGAATACGTTGAAAAGTTACAGCTGATTATACGATATATAGGAGTATCCGATTGTAAAATGCAGGAAGGCTCTATGCGTTGCGACGTAAATATTTCCGTAATGCCAGAGGGCGCCGCGCAGTTCGGCACGCGCACGGAAATAAAGAATATGAACAGCATTTCGTATATCGAAAAGGCTATGGCGTACGAGTACTCGCGGCAAATCGAGGTTATAGAGGGCGGCGGAAAAATCGTTCAGGCAACTCTGAGATACGACGAGCGCACGGGTGAAACTTCGGTAATGCGCACCAAAGAGGACGCGCAGGACTACCGCTATTTCCCCGAACCCGATATTCTTACTGTGGTTATTCCCGAAGAAAAGGTTGAAGAGATACGCGCGTCTTTGCCCGAACTGCCAACCGATAAATTGCACAGATATATCGACGAATTGCATATAAACCCCGCCACGGCAAAGCTTTTGTATAAGTACAAGCGCGTATGCGACTTTGCGGAAGAGGCGATTTCCCTCGGCGCGGGCGTGAAAAATACCGTAAACCTCATTGTCGGCACGTTGTATTCCAAGCTTGTAACCGAGGAGGACAAGGAGAAGTTTGCGCTTCCCGTATCCGCGGAGGAAATGGCTAAGCTTGTAAAACTTGCCGACGGCAGTAAAATAAATATTACCCTCGCGCAGAAAACTCTTTCGGCTATGGCGGAGGAGGGCAAGCCCGTAAGCCATTATATCAAGGAGGAGGACTTGCAGGGCGTTGACGAGGGGCAGCTGGAAAGTATTTGCAGGCAGGCGGTAGAAGCCAATCCCGCCGCGGTTGCAGACTTTAAGGCGGGCAAGGAAAAGGCGATTTTTGCGCTGTACGGCTTTGTTAAAAAGGCTACGCAGGGCAAGGCGGATATAAAAAAAGCCGACGAAATAATAAAACGCCTTATAAAATAAGTATATATAAATAACTATATGAGAAAGCCGCCGACAATGCGTCGGCGGCTATAATTGTATCAAAATAACCTTATTTAAGTATAGGCTGCGCCAAGGATATTCTTTATAAAACCGACAACCGTCATAAAGCGACAATATTCAACATATAAATACCCTGTAAAGGGGAGTAGATATGTGGGATATTCATATGCGCATACTTGCAGAAGCCGAATACATCGTAAAGACCGACAGCACCGTCCGCGCGGCGGCAAAGCACTTCAATATCAGCAAATCCACCGTACATAAAGACGTAACCGAGCGGCTAATTTATATCGATAAAAATCTTTACGGGCAGGTCAGGGACGTCTTGGATAAAAATCTGTCCGAGCGGCATATCCGCGGCGGTATGGCAACCAAGAGCAAATACGCCGTCCGTAGGAAAAATTTTTCATAAAAATTACTTTACAACGCCGAGTTTATAATTTGTAAATTGCCTTTTTGTATGATATAATCTAAAAGGTATAATATTGCATTAGGTAATTTTATGACAAATTTATTGGGAATCGACGTCGGTTCGACAACGGTAAAGGTTGTTGCAATCGACTGTTCGGGTAAAATTTTATATAAATCTTACGTGCGGCACTTTGCCAAGGTAAAGGAAACGGTGCTTTCCGAGCTTGACAACGTACTTAAAAAGTACCCCGCAAAATACAGCGCCTGTATTACGGGAAGCGCGGGTTTGGGGCTTTCTCAGCGTAGCGGCATAGCCTTTGTGCAGGAAGTTCAGGCGGCGTTTACCGCCATACGCAAGTATTACCCCGACGCCGACGCGGCGGTGGAGCTCGGCGGCGAGGACGCCAAAATTATATTTATTACGGGCGGCACCGAACAACGTATGAACGGCAGTTGCGCGGGCGGAACGGGCGCGTTTATCGACCAGATGGCAACGCTTTTAAACGTTACCGTGCCGGAGATGGACGAGCTGTCTTTGAAAGCCGAGCGCGTGTACCCCATAGCTTCGCGTTGCGGCGTGTTTGCCAAGTCGGACATACAGCCGTTAATAAATCAGGGTGCAAGCAAGGCGGATATTTCCGCTTCCATATTTCAGGCGGTTGTCGACCAAACCGTTTCAGGGCTTGCGCAGGGCAGAAGAATTAAGGGCAAAGTGCTGTTTTTAGGCGGTCCTCTTCACTTTTTAAAGGGACTTAAAAACGCTTTTAAAACTACGTTAAAACTCGACGACGAAAACGCCGTTTTCCCCGAGGACGCGCCCTGCTTTATGGCTATCGGCGCGGCGTTGCACTCTTCGACCGTGCGCGAGAGGGAGCTGACCGAAATTATAGAAGCGGTTGAAAACTGTTCGGGAAGCGAGGAAATAATAACGGGCGAACCGTTGTTTTCTTCCAAGGAGGAATATACCCGGTTTGTTGCGCGCCACCGCGCCACCGACTTGAAATTTTGCGAAATTTCTTCCTATGAAGGGGGCGCGTATCTCGGTATAGACAGCGGCTCCACAACTACAAAACTCATTTTAATAACGCCCGACTGCCGAATTTTGTATTCTCATTACCAATCGAACAACGGACAACCCCTCGATATAGTAATAGAAAAATTAAAGGAAATTTACGCGCTTGCTGGCGGTAGAATTAAAATTTTGGGCAGTGCGGTTACGGGTTACGGCGAGGACCTTATAAAGGCGGCAATCAAAGCCGACTTCGGCATAGTTGAAACCGTGGCGCACTTTAAAGCCGCGCTTCACTTTAACCCCAAGGTCGACTTTATAATCGACATAGGCGGGCAGGACATAAAGTGCTTTAAAATTAAAAACGGCGTAATAGACTCCATAATGTTAAACGAAGCCTGTTCTTCGGGTTGCGGGTCGTTTATACAGACTTTCGCTCGCGCTATGGGTATGGAAATAGATAAGTTTTCCCTTTGCGGCTTGTACGCCAAGCACCCCGTAGAGCTCGGCTCGCGCTGTACCGTGTTTATGAACAGCGCGGTAAAGCAGGCGCAGAAGGAGGGGGCTACGGTGGAGGATATCTCCGCGGGGCTGTCCTCTTCAATCGTAAAAAACGCCATTTATAAAGTTATCCGCGCGGCAAGCGCGGACGAGCTTGGCGACAATATCGTCGTTCAGGGCGGAACGTTTTTAAACGACGCCGTTCTGCGCTCGTTTGAAAAGGAAACGGGCAAACAGGTCATACGCCCCGGTATTGCCGGGCTTATGGGCGCGTTCGGCGCGGCGCTGTACGCCAAGGAGAACGTTGCGGGCGACAGCACGACCATTTCCGATGGAGAAATCAAGAATTTTTCCTATTCTTCAAAGTCTACAAACTGCAAGGGCTGTACCTCCAACTGCAACGTAAACATAATTACGTTCGCCGATAAAAGCAGGTACGTTTCCGGCAACAAGTGCGAGCGCGGCGCAGGTCTTAAACCGGCTTCCGCCGACCTTGATATTTACGCGTATAAGCAGGAGCGGCTGTTGCAGAGCGTTACGGGCGTAAAGGGCAAGCGCGGCAAGGTGGGAATACCCTTGCAACTTGTAATGTATGAACAGCTTCCCCTGTGGGCGGGCTTTTTCGAAGCTCTCGGCTTCGAGGTCGTACTTAGCGAAAAATCTTCGCGCAAACTGTATTTCCTCGGTCAGCATACCGTTGCAAGCGATACGGCTTGCTATCCCGCAAAGCTTATGCACGGGCATATAGAAAGCCTTTTGGACAGCGGCGTAGACTTCATTTTTCTCCCTTGCGAAAGCTACAACATTGACGAGCACTGTTCCGTCAACCACTATAACTGCCCCGTCGTCGCATATTATTCCGAGCTTTTAAAGGCAAATAACGAGCGGCTTACGGACGAAAATTTCATAATGCCGTACGTAGATTTGAATGCGGAAAAGACGGCGGTGTTAAAGCTTCACGCCGCGTTGGGTAAGTACGGCGTTACTAAAAAGCAGGTGGCAAAGGCGCTTAAAGAGGGCTTCGAACGGCTGAACGCCTACCGCGCCGACGTGCGTGCGCGCGCCGACTATATTATAAAAAAGGCGGGCGAAGAGGGCAAACAGCTCATAGTGCTTGCGGGCAGACCGTATCACCTGGATAACGAAATCAACCACGGCATAAACAAGTTGCTCACGTCTTTAAACCTTGCCGTACTGTCTGAGGACGCCGTTTACGACCGCGCCGAACAGGTAAAGGTAAACGTTTTAAACCAATGGACGTATCACGCAAGGCTTTACAGGGCGGCGCAGTACTGTTGCGGGCAGGAAAACGTAAACCTTGTGCAACTCGTATCCTTCGGGTGCGGCATAGACGCGATAACGACGGACGAAGTGCGTTCGATAATGGAAAAGAACGGCAAGTTGTACACGCAGATAAAAATTGACGAAATAAACAACCTCGGCGTTGTAAAAATCAGGCTTAGGAGTATGCTTGCGGCAATCGAAGAGAGCAAGCGCAGGCAAGGGCGGTAATTTTATGGAAGAAGTAAAGACGATTGATTATACCGAAAATTACCCCAAATGGAAGGCGGAATACAAGCATACTCATAAAATACTTATTCCCGATATGCTCCCCTGGCACTTCGCAATTATAGAGGAGTTGTTGAGGCAGGAAGGCTACGACGTGGAAATTTTGAAAAACGACTCCCGCACGGTAATAGACGAGGGGTTGAAGCACGTCCACAACGATACCTGCTATCCCTGCCTTTGCGTTGTCGGTCAGTATATCGACGCGTTAAAGAGCGGTAAGTACGATTTGGAGCATACCGCCGTTTTAATAACGCAGTCGGGCGGCGGGTGCAGGGCATCCAATTATATTCCGCTTATACGCAAGGCTTTAAAGGCGGAGTTTCCCAAGGTGCCCGTCGTTTCCGTGAATTTTTCGGGGCTGGAAAAGGACAGCTCTTTCCCTATGAGTTTAAAGCTTATGCTTAAACTCGTGTACGCCATTTTCTACGGCGACACCGTTATGTGGTGCTATAATCAGACCAAGCCGTACGAAGAGGAGGCGGGCGCGTGCGATTTTGTGCGCGACAGAGTGGTTGCGGAAATTACCGAAAGCTTTAAAAGTAAAAAGTACAAGCAGTTTAAAAGGTTAAACAACAGCATAATTACGGCGTTCGGCGCGGTTAAGCGCAGGGCTGAAAATAAGGTGCGCGTTGGCATAGTCGGCGAAATTTACGTAAAATACGCCTATCTCGGTAACAATCAGCTTGAAAAGTTTTTGCTTTCCGAGGACTGCGAACCCGTTGTTCCCGCCCTTATGGACTTTGTTCTGTACTGTATAGTCAACAATATAAACGACGGTTATTTTTACGGAAGAAAGGGCGTATTTTGGCAGGCGAACAAAATTTTATATAAAATTTTACACGGCAAACAGAAAAAAATTATTTCCTATTTTGAAAAGGACGGCAATTTCGAACCCATTCACGACTTCGAACACTTGCGCAAATGTGCGGATAAAGTGTTAAATCAGGGCGTTAAGATGGGCGAAGGTTGGCTGATTGCGGCGGAAATGGCGGCTCTTGCCGAAACGGGAGTACAAAATATAGTCTGCGCCCAGCCGTTCGGGTGCCTGCCCAACCACATAGCGGGCAAGGGCGTTGTGCGCACGCTTAAAACTATGTACGGCGACGAAAACATAGTGGCGGTAGACTACGACCCTTCGGCAACCAAGGTCAATCAGGAAAACCGCATAAAGCTTATGCTTGCCACCGCAAGGGAAAATTTGAATAAATGAAATAATAAAAAGACGCCGTGCGGCGTCTTTATTTATTAAAATAATTCATTGTTTTGCAAATCGTTTCGCCTTTTAAAATATGCCACAGCCGTTTTGCGGTTAGTGTGCGAAAGTACGGCAAGTGTGCCGACATATAAAATCAAAAAGCCGATAGTAACGAGAGCAGAGCCGTCGTGGTTTATTGTAAATCCGCTTTCCGTGTCGGTAATTTCCGCAGTTGTAAACACCAAACTAAGCACAATTACCGCCGCAATCAGAAAGTCGTCGACTATAATTTTTGGCAGTCTGACAAAACCTTTACCTTTCTTTATAAGGACGACCGTACGGTACACCATTGAGACTGTGCCGACGGCTATTAGCGGAATTCCTAAAATGAAAAAAGCGGGTGTGTAGCAGAAAAATAATGCTAAAAATCCGCCGAGCATAGGGCAAAAAGTACCCGGTGCGCTAAAAACGTTCAACCGCCCCAATTCCTTAAAGCTCATATCGCCCGCCGCGTCGGGTTGTTTATCATTTATTTGAGTATCTTTGAATTTGCCGTATAGCTTAATCGAAACGATTACAATTGCCACCGAGGCGACAAATAATACGCATACGGCGACAAGTCTTATAATAAACACGTTTCTTAAAGACGGTATAGAAAATGGAAGAGCAAGCAAAATATATACTATCGTTTTGCAAAAGAATCGGCTATACTGAGCGGTCTTAAATGTTGCGGCACGAGCTTGGAAAAGCTCGCCGACGAAAAACCCAACAGAAGTAAGAGGATAAAAACCAACAACACGTTGAAGCCGTGCAATTCCGACGAATTTTTCAGAAAGCAGACAGCAAATACGGTAATTGTGTAAAACGCAACCGACCATATTAAAGAACGGTTTATAAAACCTAAATGCATTATCCTTATATATAACTGCCGCGCGGCGATTACTCGCCGCGCGGCTTTTAAGTTTTGTGGTGATAAGTCCGTACGTTTAATCCGTTAAATGACTTGCCCGCGGAGGCTCGCCGATTAGTGGCTGTATCTGTCGTTCTTTACGTTGTCAATTGAAAGTTTTGCTTTTTCAACAACGTTTTCTGCGGTAAAGCCGAAGTGCTCGAACAACTGTTTTGCAGGTCCCGATACGCCGAAGCCCGTCATAGTAATAAGCTCGCCGTAGTCGCGGCAATACTTGTACCAGGCAAAATGGCTCGCCGCTTCCACGCATACGCGCGCCTTGACGTTTTTGGGCATAACTTCCTCTTTGTATTCCTCGCTCTGGCTTTCGAAAATTTCCATACAGGGTAGGGAAATGACCCTCGCCTTTATTTTTTCTTCCGCAAGCAGTTTCTGCGCCTCTATGCACTGCTCTACTTCCGAACCGGTGGCTATAAGCAAAACGTCGGGCTTGCCAGCGCAGTCGGAAATTACGTAGCCGCCTTTCAGCGCGCCCTCGCCCGAATTTTCGTAGCAGGGCAGGTTTTGGCGCGTTTCAACTATAACAGTGGGGTTATGCGAGGTAAACGCCGTAACGAACGCCGCCGCCGTTTCCTTGCCGTCGCAGGGGCGGAATACGTTTACGTTGGGTATGGAGCGCACCATAACAAGCTGTTCCATAGGCTGGTGAGTAGGTCCGTCCTCGCCGACGCCGATGGAATCGTGCGTCATAACGTAAACTACGGGCAATTTCATAAGTCCGCTCATTCTCACGCCGGGCTTCATATAGTCGGCAAACGAGAAGAAGGTGGAGCAAACCGCCCTAAGACCGCCGTGCAACTGAATACCGTTGCAAATAGCGCTCATAGCGTGTTCGCGTATGCCGAAGTGAATGTTGCAGCCCTCCCTGTGTTCGGGGGAAAAGTAAGCGCTTCCCTTAATTTCCGTCTTGGTGGAGGGGGCAAGGTCGGCGGAGCCGCTCATAATGTTGGGCGAAACCTTTGCAATGGTGTTGAGTATCTTTCCGCCGCAACTGCGCGTTGCTTCGGGTTTATCGAAGTCGTACAGTCCGTTAATGCCCTTAACGTCCAAATCCACCGCGCCCATAAACTGCTTATACTGCGCGGCAAGCATAGGGTAAGCCTGTTCGTACTGTGCAAACAGCGCTTTCCATTCCTCTTCGGCTTTGCACTTGTCCTCGGCAATAGCAAGGCAGTGCGCCTTTACGTCTTCGGGGGCTTCGAATGCGGGCATAGTCCAGCCGAGCGCTTCCCTAAGCTTTTGTACGTTGCCTTCGCCCAGGGGCGCGCCGTGGCAGTCCGCGCTTCCCGCAAGGGGAGAGCCGTAGCCTATTTCGGTTTTGCATATAATTACGGAGGGGCGGGTCAAATCGCTCTTAGCGCGCTCGATTGCCGTGCGGAGAACGCCGAGGTTATTTGCGTTGTTCACCCTTATAACCTGCCAGCCCTGAGCCATAAATCTTGTTGCGGCGTCTTCGGAGAAGGTGTTTCTCATATCGCCTTCGATTGTTATGTCGTTGTTGTCGTACAATAAAATGAGTTTGCCAAGCTTTTGCGTGCCCGCGAAAGAGCAGGCTTCGTAGCCGATGCCCTCTTCTAAACAGCCGTCGCCCGTAAGCACGTAGGTGTAGTGGTCTACAATGGGGTATTCGGGCTTATTGAAAAGTGCCGCAAGGTGTGCCTCCGCAACGGCGAAGCCCACTGCGTTGGCTAAACCCTGACCGAGCGGTCCCGTAGAAGTTTCCACGCCGTCGGTGGTGCCGTACTCGGGGTGTCCGGGGGTTACCGAACCGAGCTGGCGGAAGTTTTCCAAATCTTCTTTCTTTACGTTAAAGCCGAAGAGGTGGAGCAGGGAATAAAGAAGCATAGAGCCGTGCCCTGCCGACAATATAAATCTGTCGCGGTTATCCCATTTGGGGTTTTTGTAGCTGAACGACAGGAAGTCTGCAAATAACTCGTAACCGAGCGGCGCGGCGCCTAAGCAGATTCCCGGGTGTCCCGACTTGGCTTTTTCGATAGCTTCCGCCGAAAGTACTCTGATTGTGTCAACGCTTTTCTGCTGTACTGACATTTGTTATCTCCTTACTTTTGTAATTTACACGTGCGGACTTTGCCGTCCGTCCGTTATTTTTCGCCGTTGATAAATTTTTTAAGGTTGGTTATATCCAAAAAAGGATATTTGTCCAACATATAATATAACTGTTTAGCCATAACTTTGTTGCCGCCTTCTTCGCCGCTTGCAAAGTTTATGGGTAGCACGGGGTCGTGCACGCTCTGTCTTAAAAGCGTCCAGCCTCCGCCGAAGCCCGCGGGGAAGTTTATTCTCACTCCCTCGTAATTGTCGGGCGCAAGCAGAATGCGGCTGTCGCTTTCTACAAAGTATTTAAGCTCTTTTATAATTCTGTCGCCCTCGTGCCTGAAATTCACCGACTGCTCGTTGAATTTTACGCGTATTTCGTTTTCTTCCACGGGGGAAACGAGATTGGCAATCAAATCGCTGAGTTTTTCGTGCTTTTGCGATTGGCGCGCATATGCAACAAGCAGTTTGCAAATGAGGTATGCGCCGTCGTCCATAAAATGGTTTTCGGCAAACGCCGCGTGTCCGCTCGTTTCCATAGCGAGGGGGCAGTACTCGCCGCGCTCGTTTCTTCTCTGCGCTTCCGAAATTACGTTTTTATATCCGCGCTTGTATCTTATGTGTTTGCCGCCCAGCGAGGCTATAAAGTCGGTCAAGCCGTCGCTTGTAACGCTGTCGGTTACAATCGTGGCGGGCTTGTCCTCCAACAAAGTGGCGGCAGTAAGCGCAATAAGGTTATCCCTGTTGATAAGTTTGCCGTTGCCGTCAACGATTGCCGCGCGGTCTACGTCGGTGTCAAAAATTACTCCCAATTCCGCGTGCGAAGCCAAAACCGCCTGACAGAGGGCGTTTATCGCCACGGGGTCTTCGGGGTTGGGCGCGTGCGCGGGGAAGTTGCCGTCGGGGGTAAGGTTGATGCTGCCGTCGGTAATCGCGCCAAGCTGTTGCAAAACTTTCTTTACAAAAAAGCCGCCAACGCCGTTGCCCGCGTCTACTATAATTCTCTTGCCGAACAGCGGAGCCGATTTGCCTGTACCCGTTCTCACCACGCCCACAAGCTTGCGGCAGTACGCGTCCATATAAGATTTTTCTTCAACGTTGCCCCAGCTACGGGGAAGCGCTTCGCCCTTTTCTGCAAGCGCGATAATTTCGTCTATGTCAGCGCCGCTCAAACCGCCTTCGGGGGTAAAAAATTTAAGTCCGTTTCTGTCGTAAGGCAGGTGCGATGCGGTAATCATTATCGAAGCGTCGCACTCCCAATCGCTCTCTTTCAAAAGCATAAACATAGAGGGGGTTGTGCTTACGCCGCAAATTACAAGGTTGCAACCGCTTTCCACAATCGACTTTTGCACCGCCGCATAAATGGCGTTGCTGGAAATTCTCACGTCGTTGCCCACAGCCACGCGTAAAGTTTCCTTGCCCGTCTTGTCGGCAAGCCATTTCAAAAAGGCTTTTGTAATGTCGTAAATAGCTTCGATAGTCAAAGTTACTTCGTTTTCTTCGGTCTGCACTGCTATGCCGCGGATATCGCTTCCGCTCTTTAAAGATTTATATGATTTTTCTTCCATAGTAACCGTATTATACAATATATAGCGTTTAAATTCAAGTGTTTAAACGTAATTCCGTTTAATTTTGCTATACATAATTTTTCCGCATATAATGTCTTAAACACTTTATTTTTTCGCTTAGCCGTGTTATAATACAAGCGAAAAAACTTGATTGCAGGTATTTTCGGGCGCCGTATTCAAACATCAGGCTGTTTTTGGTAAGAAAAACCAATTGCGCAAGCGATTTCAAGAATGTGAATTTTGAAGCCGCACTATGTTATAATACGTATGTAAATAATTATTTTTGCGCCGCGCGGCGCGCGCGGAAGAGTAAAGGAAGTATGGCAAAGGACAATTTTGTAGAAAACATCGCGGATATCGAAGCCGATTTTCCGCAGTGGTACACCGACGTATGTAAAAAGACGGGGCTTGTCGATTACGGTCCCGTTAAGGGCACTATGGTAATAAGACCGTACGGCTATGCTATCTGGGAAAATATCCAAAGGGAGATGGACGCGCGTTTTAAGGCTACGGGTCATAAAAACGCATATTTCCCTATGCTCATTCCTATGAGCTTTTTTACAAAGGAAGCCGAGCACGTGGAGGGGTTCGCCCCCGAAGTGGCTGTTGTAACGCACGCGGGCGGCGAAGAACTTGCCGAGCCCTTGGCAATACGCCCCACTTCCGAAACGATAATAGGCAATATGTATTCCAAGTGGTTGCAGTCCTACCGCGATTTGCCCATACTAATCAACCAGTGGGCTAACGTTATGCGCTGGGAAAAGACCACCCGCCCGTTTTTAAGGACTTCGGAATTTCTCTGGCAGGAAGGGCACACCGTGCACGCCACCGAAGAGGAGGCTATGGAAGAAACCATAAAGATGCTCGGCGTGTATAAGGAGTTTGCCGAAAACGTGCTTGCCATTCCCGTACTCTGCGGAAGAAAGACGGAAAAGGAAAAATTTGCCGGCGCGGTCGCCACTTTCGGTATGGAAGCTATGATGAAGGACGGCAAAAGCCTTCAATCGGGAACTTCGCACTACCTCGGTCAGAATTTTTCCAAGGCGTTCGACATAAAATTTCTTGATAAGGACGGCGTGCAGAAGTATGCCTATACCACAAGCTGGGGCACTTCCACGCGTATGATTGGCGCGGTTATAATGGCTCACGGCGATGCGCGCGGTCTTGTGCTTCCCCCCAAGGTAGCTCCCGAACAGGCGGTAATCGTTCCCATAGCCGCCAAAAAGGGCGGGGTTATGGAAGCTTGCCAAGACATAAAAACCAAGCTCGAAAAGGCTGGCGTAAGGGTTGTTTTAGACGATACCGACAACTCCCCCGGCTGGAAATTCAACGAATGGGAGATGAAGGGCGTGCCCGTAAGAATAGAGGTGGGTCCGCGCGATTTGGAGGCGGGCAAGGTTATGCTTTTCCGCCGCGACACGCTGGAAAAATCGGAGTGCGCGCTCGGCGCAACCGTTGAAACCGTCGTTTCGCTCTTGGAGTGCGTTCAGCGCGATATGCTCGAAAGCGCGCGCGCCCGCAGGGACGAAAAAATCGTTTCCGCAAACGACGCGGAAGGAATTTTAAGCGGCGTTGAAGCGGGCAACTTCGTAAAGGCGGGTTGGTGCGGTTGCCGCGACTGCGAGGATAAGATAAAGGAAAAAACAAACGCCACGGCAAGGGTAATTTGCGATAAATTACAGCACGAGGTTTGCGCCGTATGCGGCAAGCCCGCCAAACACTCGGTTTATTTTGCCCGCGCGTATTAAAAATTTTGGTAATTTCGGGACAAACGCGCGCGTTGCGGCGTTTAAATATCGAAAGGCGATAAAAAAGACGCGGATAACAGATTATTCGGTTATTTAAAAGTCTATAATTATAAAAATTCCGTTAAACGGAGGTGTTTTATGAAATATTGTATTCATTGCGGTTCAAGCGTTTTAGACGACGCCATCATCTGCCCTAAGTGCGGTTGCAGCGTTCAGTACGACAACGTAAGCAAAGCTAACGACTATAATAACTACAACGGTTATAACAACGTCGGCAACGGCTACGCGCAAAACTCCGCGCCCCGCCCCGTAGTAGATTCGTACTCTTCTATGTGCATAGCAGGGTTTATATTGTCCTTTTTCTGGACGCTTGTGGGGCTTATTTTAAGTATCGTCGCGCATAACGAAAGCAAGAAGACGGGTAGCGCAAAGTCGCTTTCCCTGTCCAAGGCGGGAATAATCGTTTCCTCGGTATTTTTGGGTATCGAGGCGTTTGCGGTTATAGTTTGCATTGCGCTTATAATTGTCGGCGCGGGATTAAGCAGCGCGCTTGTCTGGTATTGAGTAATTTACAATTTAAGCCCCGTTCCGCAAGGAGCGGGGCGCATTTTTGTTTTTAAGGTTGCAAAAGCGGCGCGGGCGTGGTATAATATACGCGTATTTTTTTATGGACGTAATAAAGGAAAAGTTAAAACTGTTGCCCGACAGTCCGGGCGTATATATAATGCTCGATTGTTACGGAAACGTAATTTACGTGGGCAAGGCGCGCGTTTTAAAGAACAGGGTGCGCCAATATTTCCACAGCGCGTCCAAGCCCGAAAAGGTTATGCGTATGGTGGAAAATATAGCCGACTTCAACTATATTATCACGGCAACCGAAATCGACGCGCTCGCCCTTGAAAACAACTTAATAAAAAAATACAAGCCCAAGTACAACATACTCTTAAAGGACGATAAAACTTATCCGTATATCAAGGTGGACACGCGGGAAGAATTCCCCGGGTTTTACGTAACCCGCAAAATAAAAAAGGACGGTTGCAGATATTTCGGTCCGTTTATGGGCGGCATAAATTATAAGGATATATTGGAAACCTGTCAGCTTTTGTTTTGCGTGCGGCTGTGCCGTACGTCCATAACGGCTACGCCCAAGCGAGAGTGCTTAAACTATCATATACAAAAGTGTTGCGCTCCCTGCGCCCACAGAATAAGCAGGGAGGAGTATGCCGAAAGGGTAAGACAGGCGTTGAATTTCCTCGACGGCAACTATTCCGCCGCAAGCGAAATTTTAAAGAGCAAGATGCTCGCCGCCGCCGAAAACGAAGCTTTCGAGCTGGCTCTCGACTATAAAAACAAGCTTTCTATGCTATCCAAGCTGGAAGCAAAGCGTATAACCACCATAAATAAAGCTATCGACGCGGACGTTATAGCATACGCCACAAACGGACTTTATTCCGCCGTGAGTATGCTTGTAACGCGCAAGGGGATAATGCAGGGAGGCGCGTCTTTCGCGCTGGACGACGCGCACACTTCCGACGCCGACGCGCTGACTTCGTTTATAACGCAGTACTATTCGGTACACGAACCGCCCGCGGAAATAATTGCGCAGGAGTATTGCGAAAAGGAATTTTTGGAAGCGTTCTTTAAGGACAAGCTTAAAAAGAACGTTACCGTAACGCTTGCCAAGCAGGGCGTAAAGGCGCGCCTTTTGGATATGGCGGGCGAGAACGTGCGCGACTATCTGCTCAAATCGGTGGAGAGAATCAAGCACAAGGACGATATGACTTTAAACGCCTGCGAAAGGTTGCAAAATTTACTAAGTCTTTCGCGCTATCCGCGAAGAATGGAGTGTTACGACATTTCCAACGTTTCGGGTGTGGACAAGGTCGCCTCTATGGTCGTTTTTATCGACGGCGAGGCGGACAAAACTTCCTACCGCCGTTTCAGGATAAAGACGGTGGAGGGCGCGGACGACTTCGCTTCGCTTAAAGAAGTTTTGTTGCGCAGGCTTAAAAAGCTGGGCACCGAGGAGGAAGAGCGTTTCCCCAAGCCCGACCTTGTTATTATCGACGGCGGCAAGGGGCAGCTGAGCGCGGTAAAGCAAATATTCGACGAGTTGGGCGTGGACGGCATAGACTTGGTTTCGATAGCCAAGCAGGAAGAAGAGATTTTCACTCTGTCGAGCGCGGAAAGCGTAAAACTTCCCAAGAGCGATTATTCGCTTCGGGTAGTGCAGAGGATAAGGGACGAAGCCCACCGCTTCGCCGTAACCTACTTCCGCAACCTGCACTCCAAAAACAGTCTGGCGAGCGTGCTGGACGGTATAGAGGGGGTGGGCAAACGCAAGCGCGTTGCGCTTATGGAAAAGTTTTCCAATATAGAAAGAATTATGAACGCCACGGAAGAAGAGCTTGCCAAAACCGAGGGAATAGGTCCCGCGTTGGCTAAGAAGATAAAGGCGTATCTCAGCGAGAATTTATGAAAGAATTGAAGTGCAGACTAATAGTTTCCGACTTTGACGGCACGCTTGCAAACTCGGAAAATCAGGTTCCCGAAAGCGTGGTAAACGCCATAAATGCCTACTTAAACGACGGAGGAATCTTTGCCGTGTGCACGGGCAGGATATTGCCGTCCGTGCTTCCCCGCGCGAGGGGAATGGGCTTAAAGGGCTTGGTCGTCGCCTGTCAGGGCTCGGTGATTGCCGAAATCGAAACGGGCAAAATTATAAGAAACGTTTGCCTCGCCCCCGCGGAGGCGGCTGAAATTTGCCGTGCGGTGGAGGAGCTGAACGAAAACGTTCAACTCTATTTCGTGGACGGTTTTTACAGCAGTCTGCCCGCGGACGAAAAGCATTTAAATTATTACGAAAGCATTATAGGGGTAACGGCTCTGCATTCCGATTTGCCCCTGTCCGAGGTTGCGGCGGGCGGAAAAAAGGCGTTTAATAAAGTTGCGGTATTGTGCCGCCCCGAATCTCAGGCGGAGCTGTTTAAAAAGCTTGCGGCGCGGCTTGGAAGTAAGTTCGACGTTACTTGCAGCGCAAAAGTGCTTATTGAAATTGCGCCGCTCGGCGAAACCAAGGGCGCGGCGGTTGAGTTTTTGTGCGCGCATTACGGCGTGCCCGTCGAAAGCTGTTGCGCCGTAGGCGATAATTTAAACGATATAACTATGATTGAAAGGGCGGGCGTAGGCGTGGCTGTCGGCAACGCCGAAAAAGAGCTTAAAGAGGTTGCCGATTACATAACCGTAACCAACGACGAGGGCGCGGTGGCGGCGGTCATTGAAAAGTTCGGGTATAAAGAAGTATGATGGAAATTTTAGCCCCCGCGGGCGACGAAAGTTGCGCGTACGCCGCAATCAACGCGGGCGCGGACGCAATATATCTCGGGCTATCGGCGTTTTCCGCGCGCAGTAGCGCGGCTAATTTCGATTGGCAGTCGCTGGAAAATCTAATTGCACGCGCGCACCTTTTCGGCGTAAAAATTTACGTGGCAATGAACACGCTCGTAAAAAATTCGGAGCTGAAAGAGTTTGTAAATAGCGCGGTTAAGGCGCACAACGCGGGCGCGGACGCGCTCATAATTCAGGATATTTACCTTGGCGCATACTTAAAAAAGCTCTGCCCGCAAATGTGCCTGCATCTGTCCACGCAGGCGGGGATAAACAACGTTTTAGGCGCGCAGTACGCCAAGGAGCTGGGTTTTTCGCGCGTTGTTCTCGCAAGGGAAACGACCATTGCCGATATCGAAAAAATCTCCAAAATCATAGAAACGGAGGCGTTTATTCAGGGCGCGCTCTGCACCTGTTTTTCGGGGCAGTGCTATCTGTCTTCGTTTGCGGGCGGCAACAGCGGCAACAGGGGAAAGTGCAAACAGCCCTGCCGCAAGCAGTATAAAATAGACAGGCGGGGGTTCGAGGAATACGCGTACCGTATTTCCCTTTCCGATTTGTGCGTGGGCGAGGATATTAAAAAACTTGCGCAGGCGGGCGTTTCTTCCTTTAAAATAGAGGGGAGAATGCGCCGCCCCGAATACGTTTCCGCCGCGGTCGATTACTATAAAAAGCTGTTGGACGGAAGCGCGTGCGCCGCGCAATTTTCCGCGTTGAAACGCGCATATAACAGGGGCAATTACACTAAGGGGCTTGCATTCGGGCAGGACAGGTCGCTAATATCTTCCGCCGTTCAGGGGCATATGGGCGAGTACGTCGGCGTAATTTCGGTTGAAAGCGGCAAGTATATCTGCCGCACTTCCGCGCGCGCGGGCGAGGGCGACGGCTTTAAAATTTTAAGAAACGGCAAAGAACTGTGCGGCGCGGCGTTCGGCGAAAGGGTAAAGGGCGGCTTTACGTTAAAGTGTTCGATAAGGCTGAAAAACGGCGACAAAGCTTTTATTACAACAGACAATTCTTTAAGCAAAAACCTGTCGTCCGTAAGCCGCAAATACGAGTTGAAAATTTCGGCTGTGTTCGCTTGCGGCGAACGCCCCGTTGTAACCGTAAACGGCAGGCAATATACGGCGGATTTTGATGCGGAAGCTTCCCGCGGGAGCAGTTTTACCGCCGAAGATTTTAAAAAGTGCTTCAATAAAACGGACATATATCCGTACCAATTGGTTTACGGCGACATCTCCGTTGTTGGCGATATTTTTGTGCCCGCTTCCCTTCTCAACGCGTTCAGGCGCGAAGTTTACGCGCAGATTATGCGCGAACATTGCCCGAACGGTTCGGCAATGTGCAGTCAAGATATAAGCCTTCCCAACCCCGAACCGTTGCAGAAAAACGACAAAACGGCGGTTATCGCGCGTTCGCTCTGCGGCGTAAAGGCGGATATAGGTATATTGAAACCCGACGCGTATAAAGGCGATTTGTCGCCGCTTTTAAAGGGCTTTCCGGGCGAAAAATTCCTCTATCTTCCGCCCCGCCTGACGGACGGTGAATTGGAGGGGGTAAAGGGGCTTTTGCAGCCGTTCGACGGCATATATTGCGGGGGCAATTACGCCGTTCCGCTTGCAAGAGCGCTTGATAAAAAGCTTTTTGCGGGCGCGGGCTTCAATCTTTTCAACTATGTTTCCGTAGATATGTGCCCCGCCGACTACAAAGTAATTTCCAAGGAACTTACAACGGCGGAAGCCAAGCCGCTTGCTCGCTTTAATACGTTTTATCTTACAAGCGGCGATATAAAGGTTATGGACCTCATTTACTGTCCGTTCGGTAAAACCTGCCGCGATTGCGATAAAAGAAACTTCTATACCCTTACGGACGGCGACGGCAGGGCGTTTCCGCTCAGGCGGTACGAAACGGAGGGTTGCCGCTTCGAACTGTACAACTGCGCGGAACTCAAATGTCAAAACGCGTTTACGGGCGCATTGAAAGTCGAAGTTTGTCCAAGCGGTTTTTACGCCCGAAACTCCAAGCGCGGAGAAAGCGGCCACACGAAAGGGCACTCCGAAAAACCCGTATTTTAAAAAATTTATTGTTTAAAAGATTATGGATAAATCAAATTTACGCAAACTCGAACTCGATAAAATCCTATGCGCCTGCGCGGAGTTTGCCTGCCTCAACTCCACAAAGAGCGCGCTTAAAAACCTTGCGCCATCGAGCGACGTTGCAGAGGTGCGCGAAAGGCTGGCTTTCACGCAGGAGTGCGACAGGCTTCTGTTTAAATACGGCGTGGGCAAAGTGGAGTACTTTCCCGACGTTCTGCCCCTTGTCCGCCGCGCGGCAAAGGGGGCGGCGCTTTCCTGCGGGGAGTTGCTCGACGTAAACGCCCTGCTCCGTTCGGCGCGCGCTTCGTACCGCGCGGTAAATTCGGCGGACGAAGATATAGTAATAATGAAAGGGCTTGCCGCGCGTCTGTATTTTGACGAGGCGCTCGAAAGGGATATAACCGAAAAGATTATAAATTCCGAACAGGTAAGCGACTTTGCAAGCGACGCGCTGTACTCAATAAGAAGCAAAATCAAAAGCTTAAACGAAAGGATAAGGAGCAGTCTTTCAGAGTATGTTACGGGCGCCAACACGGCGTATTTGCAGGACAGCATAGTAACCATAAGAAACGACAGATACGTAATTCCCGTCAAGGCGGAGTACAAGGGCAGGGTAAAGGGCTTTGTGCACGACCGTTCGCAGTCGGGCGCGACTTTCTTTATCGAGCCGGAGTACGTTTTGAATTTAAACAACGAACTCATTTCCCTTACGCTCGACGAAAAGCAGGAAGTGGAGCGCATTTTAAAAGCCCTGTCGGCGCGCGTCGGCGCAATGGCGGATTTGCTGGAAAGGGATATAGAGGCGCTTACGGAAATTGATTTGAATTACGCGAGGGCGGAGTACGCGTACTCTATAAAGGCGACCTGCCCTAAAATAAATAAGCGCGGTTACGTAAACATCGTAAAGGGGCGGCACCCGCTGATAGATAAAAACACGGTTGTGCCCGTTTCGGTAGAGTTGGGTAAAGACTATTCTTTTTTACTTCTCAGCGGCGCAAACACGGGCGGCAAGACGGTAACGCTTAAAATGACGGGGCTGTTCTGCCTTATGGCTGAATGCGGACTGTTTATACCCGCGGCAGAGGGCAGCGAAGTGTGCGCGTTCGCCAACGTATTCTGCGACGTGGGCGACAGTCAGAGCATAGAGGACAGTCTTTCAACCTTTTCCAGCCATATGACAGCCGTGTCGGCGATTTGCGACGGAGCGGACGGCGACAGCCTTGTACTGATAGACGAGCTGGGCGGCGGCACCAATCCCGACGAGGGGCAGGCAATCGCCCGCGCCGTAACCGAGTACCTGCTTGCGCGTGGCGCCAAGGGAATTATAACCACGCACTTCACCGCGCTGAAAGAGTTTGCCTACGCGTTGGGCGGCATTGAAAACGCGTCTATGCAATTCGACAGCGCAACGTTAAAGCCGCTTTACAGTATAAAAATAGGTCTTGCGGGCGCAAGCAACGCGCTTGCCGTTTCCCGCAGGCTGGGTATGAAGCCCGAAATACTTGCCGCGGCGGAGAGCTATCTTTCCGACGAGGGCAGAAGTTACGACAATATTTTAAAGAGGGCGGAAGAGAGCCGTCTGGAAGCCGACGCGGCGGCGGAGCGCGCCCGCAGGCTGGAAACCGAGTGGGGCGAAAAGACGGAACAAGCCAAAAAGGTCTTGGCTTCGCTTGAAAGAGAAAAGAACAGTCTGGGTGCAAGCGCAAGGGCGGAGAGCAGGCGCATTATAAACGAACGCACAGCCCGCGCCGAGCAACTGCTTGAAGAAATCGAGGGTATATTTGCCAAAGAAGAACTTACGCAAAGCGATTTAATACGCGCGCGTACTCTGAAAAACAAATTAAAGGACGAAGCGTACAGGCAGGAAGAAACGACATCGGTGCAGGAGTACCGCCCCGCTACGGCGGACGATATTAAGGCGGGCGGCGAAGTGTTTGTTGAAAGTATGCAAAGCGTGGGTACGGTGCTTTCGTTCAACAGGGCTAAGGGCGAGGCGGAAGTTGCCTGCGGAAGCATTAAGTTGAGAGTAGGGCTTTCGGGCTTGAAATATCTGCCGCCGTCAAAGCGTCAACCCGCGGCGCAAAAGGGGCAAAAGGTTAAGGTGGTAAAAAAGTTTTCTCCCTCGCAACCGACTTTTGAAATAAACGTAATCGGGCTTACGGTGGAGGAAGCCCTCTACGAAGTGGAAAATTTTCTCGATAAGGCTTTAACCGACAATTTGGAGCAGGTTAAAATCATTCACGGCGTGGGCACGGGCAAACTGCGCGCGGCAATCGCTCAAAGGCTTAAAAGCCACCGCGGGGTAAAGGAATTCCGCGCGGGGGCGTACGGCGAGGGGGAAATAGGCGTAACCGTTGTCCTTCTAAAATAAAACTGCAATTCTACATTTGTCAAACCCTAAATAAAATAGTAATACTATTATATTTTTAGGGGCAAACTATTGAAAAATAAAATAATATCGGTTATAGTTAATATCGCATTGTGCGCAATAATCGCTTCGATTAGCATAGTAGGCTTTGTCGGCGGCGAAGCGGCGGAAGTTACTTCCGACGGCGAAAACCTGTACTATAAGTCGGAGGCGGGCAAGGGCGTAAGCTTAATGTTCAACGTATACCAAAACACCCGAAACGTTGAAGCCATTATGGACATTTTGGACGAATACTCGGCAAAGGCGACTTTTTTCCTCGGCGGTTGCTGGGCGGACGACAACATCGACTGCGTGCGGCAAATTGCAGAGCGCGGACACGAGGTGGCTTCGCACGGATATTTCCACAAGGACCATTCCAAAATGACTTACGAGCAGAACCTTGCGGAAATACGCCCCAGCGTAAAACTTGTAAACGCCATTCTGGGTAAGGAAATAACTCTGTTCGCCCCGCCATCGGGCGCGTTTAACGACAGCACCGTAACGGCGGCGGCTTCGCTTGGGTTAAAGACGATTATGTGGAGCAGGGATACAATCGATTGGCGCGACGGCGACGTCGCTCTGATAACGAGCCGCGCCACAAAAAATTTGCAAACGGGCGAATTTGTGCTTATGCACCCTATGGACGTAACGGTCAAAGCGCTTCCGCAAATACTCGGTTACATAAGAGAAAACGGCTTAACCGCCGTAACCGTCTCTTACAATTTAGGAGAATAATGGTACATTTTAAACAACTCGACAACGGTATAAGGTTGATAGTAAAGGAAATGAGCGGGCTTATGTCCGTAAGTATGGGCATTATAGTCGGCACGGGCGCGTGCGTGGAGAGCGACGTCGAGGACGGAATTTCTCACTTTATCGAGCATATGCTCTTTAAGGGCACAAAAAAGCGCACCGCGTTTCAGATTTCCGACAGAATGGACGCAATCGGCGCGCAGGTAAACGCCTTTACGAGTAAAGATATAACCTGTTACTACGCAAAGTCCACTTCCAATCACGCGGCGGAAGCTTTCGAAGTGCTTTCCGACCTGTTTTTAAACAGCGTGTTCCCCGAAGAGGAATTGAAGAGGGAAAAGGGCGTTGTGGTTGAAGAAATAAGTATGAACGAAGATACTCCCGACGACCTCTGCCTCGATTTGCTTTCGAAAGCTTTTTTCGGCGAAGAGAATTACGGCAGAAACATTTTGGGAAGCAAGAAAAACGTTAAGGGCTTCACCCGCGAAGATATTCAGGCGTATATGAAGGACAGATATACCGCCGACAATATAGTAATTTCTATGGCTGGCAATATCTCCGTCGCGCTCGCCGAGGAGCTCGTCTGTAAATATTTTTCGCAAGTGCCGTCAGTCAAGGTGCAAAAGCGCGCGTTAAACGTAAATTTAAAGTCGAAAAACCTTTACAAATCAAAGGATATCGAGCAGATGCACATAGCCATAGCCTATCCTTCTATGAAGAGGTACGAAAAGCTGTGCGACGCAACGCAGATTATGAACGCCGTGCTCGGCGGCAGTATGTCCTCGCGCCTGTTCCAGACCGTGCGCGAAGAGCTGGGGCTGGCTTATACCGTTTATTCCTACGTTACTACTTACGAGCAGTCGGGCGCGCTCACCGTGTACGCGGGCGTAAACGCCGAGCATTATATGCAGTCGCTCGAAGCCATTGAAAAATGCATAGGCAATTTAAGAAAGAAAGACTTAACCGAGGACGAGTTTAAGAGGGGCAAAGAACAGCTTCTCTCTTCGCTCATTTACGCGCAGGAAAGCACAAGCTCGCAGATGCTTCTGTACGGCAAGGAACTCATTTATTCGGGCAGGCTGTACGACTTCGAGGACAGGGTGGGCAAGCTTAACGCCGTAACCCTTGCCGACGTGTGTCAGGCGATAGAGTACAACTTTGACGAAACGTACCGCGCCACCGCGCTTGTAGGCAACGTGGACAAGCCGCTGAAATGAGCGAACGTATAACCGGGTTTGCGCCGTTTTTTCAAAGCGACGCAAAAGTACTTATTTTGGGCAGTTTTCCGTCGGTTAAGAGCAGGGAGCAGAGCTTTTATTACGGACACCCGCAAAACGCTTTCTGGCGCATACTGTCAACCTTTTTCGGCGAGGACAAGCCGATTTGCGCAGATGAGAAAAAGGCGTTTTGCCTGCGCAACAAAATAGCGCTTTGGGATATAGTAACCGATTGCGAAATAGTCGGCAGCCGCGACGAAACAATTAAAAATTTTACCGTGGCAAATTTGCAAGAAGTCTTGCAAAACGCGCCGATAGAGTGTATACTGATAAACGGCGGTCGGGCGTATTCCATATTCGAAAAGCACTACGGCGGGCTTGAAATACCCTGTTTCAAGCTTCCGTCAACCAGCCCCGCCAACGCGAGAAGAAAGGATGACGAATGGTACGTTGCTCTACGGAGAGCTTTTAACCGAGATTAAAACATACGCCGAGCCAGATTACGCCGCATTTCATAAGCGGTTGTTAAAAAACGAAAGCCTGAACGTATTGGGCGTGCGTATCCCCACTTTGCGAAAGCTTGCAAAGAAGTATAAAGATTGCGTGCCCGCGCTGTTGACTTTCCCCGACGAGTACTACGAAGTTACGTTTTTAAAACTGCAAGCCGCCGCGTTTTTGCCCTACGGCGAATTTGTAAAATATGTGGATAAATGCGTTGCTATAATTGACAACTGGGCTGCTTGCGATTGCTTCGCTCCCAAATGCATAGCAAAGCACAGGGAAGAATTTTTAGAGTACCTAAACGGTTTTATGCTTGCGGGCGGGGAATACGAACAGCGGTTTGCGCTTACTACGCTATTGCATTTTTACGTGGAAGAAAATTGGCTAAAAGTTATATTTTCCTTTGTTAGCGAACGCGCGAATTTGCAATTTTACTACGTGCATATGGCGGCGGCGTGGCTTATTGCCGAAGTTTTGGTAAAGCATTACGACCGCGGCGTGGAGTTTTTGCAAAGCGGCGCGCTGGAAGCTAAAACCCACAACAAAGCCATACAGAAAGCGCGCGAAAGTTACCGCCTGACCAAAGAGCAGAAAGATTATTTAAAAAGTTTAAAAAGATAATAATTGCAGCAATTTTTGCAAGAGAGGAATTTAATGGAAATCGTTAAACAACTGACGGAAGAATTCAAACTCAGACCCGACCACGCCGAAAACGTGGTAAAGCTTTTGGACGAGGGGAACACGATTCCCTTTATCGCGCGCTACCGCAAGGAGCTCACGGGCGCGATTGACGACCAGATTTTAAGGCAGTTTGCCGACAGGTACGAGTATTTGCAAAATCTGGAAAAGCGCAAGGGCGAAGTTGCCGCGGCTATAACCGAGCAGGGCAAAATGACGGAAGAAATAACCCTCGCTATTGCCGCCTGCGCCACGATGACGGAAATAGAGGACGTTTACCGCCCCTATAAGCAAAAGAAAAAGACGCGCGCGTCGGTTGCAATTGCAAAGGGCTTGCAGCCGCTTGCCGACTACATACTCGCTCAGGAGGGCGACCCTTGGGCGGAAGCGGAGAAATATATTTCCGAAGAGAACGGCGTTGAAACGGCGCAACAGGCTGTCGACGGCGCAAAGGATATAATTGCGGAAATGGTTTCCGACAACGCCGAACTGAGAAAGAAGTTGCGCGCGCTTATGGAAAACCACGGCGAAATACAGGTAAAACTCGTCAAGGACGACGGCAAGGGCACATACGATATGTACGCCGACTATTGCGAGCTTATACCCGAAATAAAGAACCACAGAATTCTCGCCATAAACCGCGGGGAAAAGGAGGACTGCCTCCGCGTAAAAATAGCGTTCGACGCGGACGTTGCAAAGCGCGTTTGCGCGGCTAAGTACGTAAAGAGCAAGGGCGAGTGCGCCGAACTCATCAAACAAGCCGTGTCCGACGGCTACGACAGGCTTATTCAGCCCTCAGTCGAGCGCGAGGTGCGTTCTATTTTAACCGACAGGGCAAGCGAACAGGCTATTCGTATGTTCGAGGTAAACTTGCGCCCCCTTCTCTTACAGCCCCCTGTAAAGGGCAAAGTAACTCTGGGGCTGGACCCCGGCTACCGCACCGGCTGTAAAGTTGCGGTTGTCGACGATACGGGCAAAGTGCTTGCCACTTCCGTAATCTACCCCGTGCCCCCGCACAGCAAAATAGAAGAGAGTAAGCGGATAATCAAGGACTTGATTGCCAAGCATAAAGTCGACGTTATTTCCATAGGCAACGGCACGGCGGGCAAGGAAACGGAAATTTTCGTTGCCGAGCTGTTGAAGGAGGTCGACAGGGAGGTTTCTTACGCCGTAGTAAACGAGGCGGGCGCCTCCGTATATTCTGCAAGTCCGCTTGCCGTGGAAGAATTTCCCGACTACGATTTAACGCTCCGTTCGGCGATATCCATTGCCCGCAGGTTGCAGGACCCTCTTGCCGAACTCATTAAAATCGACCCCAAGTCGATAGGCGTAGGTCAGTATCAGCACGATATGGATAAAAAGCGTTTAGACGCCGTTTTGGGCGGCGTGTTGGAGGACTGCGTAAACAGCGTAGGCGTAGACCTTAACACCGCAAGCGCTTACCTTTTGCGCTACGTGGCGGGTCTTAACGCGGGCGTTGCCAAAAACGTTATTGCCTACCGCGAGGAGAACGGCAAATTTACCGAAAGAAAACAGCTTTTAAAGGTGCCCAAGCTGGGCGCCAAGGCTTACGAACAGTGCGCGGGCTTTTTGAGGATAGTAGACGGCAAAAATATTTTCGACAATACCGCCGTGCACCCCGAAAGCTATGAAAAGGCGGAAAAACTTTTAAGCCTTTTCGGATATACGGCAAACGACGTAAAGGCGGGCAATTTGAAAGAATTACCCGTAAAAATCAGGCAGTACGGCGACGACAGAGCCGCCGCATACTGCGGATTGGACAAGGCGACTATGAACGACATAGTAACCGAATTGTTGAAGCCGGGGCGCGATATCCGCGACAGCCTGCCCTCGCCCATACTCAGAAGGGACATAATGAGCATAGAAGATTTGTCCGTGGGAATGGTTGTTGAAGGCTCGGTGCGCAACGTAATCGACTTCGGCGCGTTTATAGACATAGGCGTGCATCAGGACGGGCTTGTGCACGTTTCCGAAATTACCGACCGCTTTATCAATCACCCTTCCGACGTGTTGAAGGTGGGGCAGAAAGTAAAGGCTGTAATAATTAACCTCGACGTCAAAAAACAGCGCATAGGCTTATCTATCAAGCAGTTGAACAAGTCGCAACAGGCAAAGTAAAAACTTCTTGACACGAACGCTGTTTGGGAGTATAATTTTTATATAAATTTTCAGGAGATTATCGATTATGTTTGATAAAATAGCAAAACTTCTTGCGGAACAGCTTGGTATACCGCAGTCGAAAATTACGTTGGAAAGTAAGATTGTAGAGGACCTCGGCGCCGATTCCCTCGACGTTGTAGAGCTGTTGATGACCCTCGAAGACGAAACGGGTAAAACCATTCCCGACGAAGAGGTAACCAAAATCAAGACCGTAGGCGAGATTGTGGAAGTTATTGAAAAGCTTTAATTTTTAACCGAATATTTTCAGCCCGCGCGTTAAAAAAACGCGCGGGCTTATTTTGTTTTTTGCCCATAAACGCGTCCGCAATTGCAAAAACGCAAACTCCCCGCATATAATGCAGTAACTATATTTTTTACGGGAGAAAAACGTCTTGGAATGGTTTATGGGACTTTCGGGCTGGCTTCAAGCGCTTTTGGCAACTCTGTTTACCTGGGCGCTTACGGCGCTTGGCGCATCGCTCGTATTCTTTTATAAAAACGTAAGCAAAACGGCGTTTTGCTTTATGCTTTCGGGCGCGGCGGGCATTATGCTTGCGTCGTCCTTTTTTTCGCTGCTTTTACCCGCGCTCGAACAGGGCGGGCAGTATTCGTATATCATACTCACCGCGGGTTTTATCCTCGGCGGCTTGCTTATAACGCTAACCGATATTTTAATAGGCAAGCTGAGTAAAAACAAGGATGAAAAGAGCCGCTCCTGCGCGGTTATGTGCGTTGCGGTAACCGTACATAACATACCCGAGGGCTTGGCGGTAGGCGTGGCGTTCGGCGCGCTGTCGCTCGGCGGCGGCGTGGGGGCGGTCGCGGCGGTTATGCTTGCGGTGGGCATAGGCATACAAAACTTTCCGGAAGGAATGTGCGTTGCTTTCCCCCTGCGCGCAAACGGCTATTCGCGCGTAAAGAGCTTTTTAATAGGTCAGCTTTCGGGCGCGGTGGAAATAGTAGCGGGCGTAGTGGGCGCGCTTGCCGTTACGCTTGTAAGCGGTATTCTGCCTTTTGCTCTCGCGTTTTCCGCGGGCGCAATGGTGGCGGTAGTCTGCTCCGAACTCGTGCCGGAAAGCTTTGAAACGGATAAGTTAAAGGCAACTATCGGCGTTGTTTTGGGCTTTGCGCTTATGATGATATTGGACGTTGCGTTCGGATAAAAATAAAAAAATTTTTATAAACGGTTGCAAATTTTATTTGCGCGTGATAGAATACAGTTGCCAGACAAGTTGAATAAAAAGTTATCGGATGGGCACACTATATGCGCAGTAGTGTAACCCTTATTTTAGCGTTACGTTTTTAGCAACGCGTTTGCGGAATTTATCCGACTCATTCGATAACTCCATTCGAATAACAACTGTCTGGCGACTGTTTAGGGTACGCATTGCGGGCGGTCCTTAAACGGACCGCCTTATTTTTTTGCCCGCAAATTAGGAGTTATCGAATGAAAAGAAAATTTTTAACGGTTTTAGCCGTTTTGTCGGCTATGCTTTGCTGTACTCTTTTTCCGGCGTGCAGTGAGTATAACTGTTCCGGTGATTGGAACGATATGGAGCATTTCGGACGTAAGGAGCCGACTTGCACGCAGTCTGGTTGGGATTATTACGATTACTGCCCCATATGCGGTAAATATTGGGCGTCGCCCCATAAAAAGGGTAAAGAAACTACGCCTGAACGGCAAAAAATTCCCGCGTTGGGGCATAATTACCAAGATGGTA
Organism: uncultured Christensenella sp.; assembly: GCA_910586035.1. Taxonomy (GTDB): domain Bacteria; phylum Bacillota; class Clostridia; order Christensenellales; family Borkfalkiaceae; genus Coproplasma. The sequence continues at coordinate 42,719 of CAJUHT010000002.1, read as the reverse complement.
AATGCGTGCGCGAAGGTTGCGGCAAAATCGACCCCGCTCTTCTGCCCGATACGTTGAATATCCCCGATATAGAAGTTTCGGATGTGGGTATGCTTACTTGGGGCGGTATTAAAATCGCCAGCAAATACCGCGTGGAAATTACTGACGAAGACGGACGTAAACATACTTACGATATTTCAGACAGTCAGCCCTGCGAGTTAAATTTAGCCGCGCTTGACGACGGGCTGGAACTTGCCTACGGCAAAAATTACGCCTCCATCACGGCATATAAACCTTACAGTGAAAATATCGACGGCGAAACGGTAGCCGACGATATCCCCGTAACGGAGAGCAAAAGCGATTTTATTGCAATCAAGCAAAACAGCGGTTATTCGTCAACGACCTTAAACTATGCCGACGAGCTTATTTCCATAAACGGCGCGTATTCCGACGTGCGCACGGATAACGGCGAAGAATACATACTCATCGAACAGCAGATGAACGCCGACGCACAAAACGTAAAGTTTAATTTAAGCAGTAAAGTTAAAGCGGCTTCGGGTTGTTTAGTAAGCTACTATAAGGATAAAAATTGCACGAAAGAAATTACTTCTATGGATTGGAAATTCTGGTCTACGCCCGCAGGCGCAACCGATTATTACGTAAAGGTGGACGGCGTAGTTTCCAAAGTTTATACCGTGAGGGTGTTGGCGGTTAAGCCCGTAGAAGTCAATTTGCTCAAAGCCGAAAGGACGGGTATGTGCCAATACTATTTCACAAAGCTTATCGACGGGCTAACCGTTTTGGAAAACGACTATATCGACGTGAATATGTTCTATGCAAAGGTAGAGAGCTCTTCCGACGTGGTAATCGACGCCGACTTTAAAATGTACGGCGGTTCCACGGACTGCATTATGCCCGTATGTCAGGGCAAATCTTATAATTTCTACGTTATAGACGACAGTTTGCTTAGTTCGGTGGAATCTTCCGTCAAAAAGTACGGCGCTATGTTCGACAGCAAATTCGTATGGGGCGATAACGGTATGCCGTCGTATTGGACTCTGTCGCTCCGCAGCGATTACACGGGTAAGGGCGCGTACGTTCCATATTACTTCGGCGAAGATTGCGTAGTGCCTACCGTACATACGCTGGGGTACAGCAACAACCTGCAAAGGGTAGTATTTGAAAGCGGACATACCGCGCTTGCAAGTCAGCTCTTCTCCGGTTGCGGAAGTATGACCGAGGTATATATACCTAATTCCGCAAAGGACAACTTGGGCGACTTCCTGTTCCCTGCGGCGTTAAAAGATACTTTAACCGTCTATTGCGAATACAATATACCTAACGGCAGATGGAATCAAATAAGCGGAAGTATGAAATATTTCAACACAGTGCAAAACGCTACAATTCCGTCGTTCGACCAAATAAATTATTAAGCGGCAAATTCAAGCGCCCGCGGAAGTATTTCCGCGGGCGCGGTTTTTTTGCGCTCAATTTTGTTGTAAGCTGGAAGTCGAAACGGTAAATTTTATAAAAAACTAATTTATCACCGTAGCAAACCCGCGGGTAACCTTAAAATAAGTTGCCCGCGGTTTTTGTGATTATTTTAAAGTAATATATTTTTCAGGGTCTTCTGCTTGTCCGTTTATAAAAATTTCAAAATGCAGGTGGTCGCCGTCATTGTTTTCCGCGCCGCAGGCGGGTTGCACGGTTGCTATCACGTCGCCTTTATTAACGGTATCTCCCACGTTTAATGTCGGTATTGCAACGGCGTAAGTATACTTGGTAATAAATTTGTCGTTGTGCCTTATGGTAATTTCAGAGCCCAATATCTCGTCTTCTTTAATCGCCTCTACAACGCCATTTTCAGCCGATACGATTTGCGTATTTGCGGCGGCTCCGAAATCTATGGCTCTATGCATTACCCAAGCACCCATACTGTTTTGCGCAAGCTCAAACTTTTTCAAAATTGTCGCGTCTGCGATTGGCAAAATAAAATTTAATACAACGGGCTCCGGATATCCGCAAACGGTGCAAACTTTGTTTTCAAAAGTGTGTTCGCCGATTTCGAGCGATTCATAACAATCCGAACAGGAAATATAGTGTTTGCTTTCATCTTTATTGACGAGTGGTTCTCCGTGTCCTTTCGGCGGCAATACTTTCATTTCCATATGTCCGCACGCGCATCCGCGCAACTGTACCTCCGATTGTGTGCAGTTGCTTTTGTTTACCGGTTGCCATTCCCCGAAAGAATGGGTATGTGCGCCTTCTATTTCACCGCAGTCGATTTTGTCGCCGTTGGTAAGCACAACAAACAGACGCCCGTCCTCGATATAAGCGTTTTCAACGCCTACGCCGTCCTTTCCGTCAACTCCGTCCTTACCGTCGGCGCCGTCCTTGCCCGAAATCAGAGCAATAAATTCTTCCAACGTGCCGCCGTAACCTAATTTTTGCGCTTGGGCGTAAACGGTAGCTTCGTCGTAATATTGCGCGTCGGGCGAGCGCAGTTTGCAGGCGGACGCGGCAAACGAAAGGGTTGTTGCCGAAACGGCGCAAGCCGCTATTGCTAAAATTTTTTTAATAGTTCCGTTCATTTTATTTCTCCTAAAAAAATAAGGGCGCACCTGAAAGGAACGCCCGCATATTGTTCCCGTATAGTTGCGCTAATTTTCCGAATACACAGAAAAAAGGGTACAATTATGCCTCAGTAACCTCTGTGTTCGTCATTAAATTAGCGCACATCTATTGTAAATACTAATTGCAAAAAAATCAAGTAAAAATTTTAAATTGCATAAAAAAAAGACATAGCCGCAAAATATTTGTATGGAAAATAATTCTTTAAAAGTAAAATCTTCGCGCCCCTCGGCAATCGTCATAGGCGGCAGTTCGGGCATAGGGTACGAAACGTGCGTGCGCCTTGTAAACCGAGGCTGGGCGGTTACCAACATTTCCCGCACGCCCTGCAACAACGCCAAAGTGCATAATATCTGCGCCGACGTGGCTTACGGAAGCGAAGCATTCGACGCAATTTCTTCCACGGCGGAAAAGTTGGGGCTTAACGCGCTCGTTTATTGCGCGGGCTTTTCAATGGCGGCGCCCATAGAATACGTTAAAGAAACCGACTATAAATACCTATTCGAGGTAAACTTTTTCGGCGCGCTCAAAGCCGTTCAGGCGGCGATACCGCATATGAAAAAGAAGGGCGGCAAAATAGTGCTTGTCGGCTCTCTCGGCGGCGAAGTGCCCGTTGTTTACGACTGCTTCTATTCCGCTTCGAAAGCCGCGCTCGAAATGCTTGCGCGCGAAGCCAACAGCGAGCTTAATTGCTATAACATCACCGTAACCGCGCTTTTGCCTGGCGGTACGGCAACCAACTTTTCCTATAAGCGCAAAGTATACTCCGAGGAGGAGAACGGCGCGTATGCCAAGCCCTTAAACAGGGCGGTGGCGGCTCTTACCAATATGGAGCAGAGCGGTATGAAGCCTACGAGGGTTGCCGAAGATATATACAAAATTTTAATATCCGACAAGGCGCCAATAATAAAGACGTGCGGCGCGAAGAATACGGCAATGCGCTTTGCCACACGCGTAATGCCCGAAAAGCTTACTACCTACGTCAACGGGAGAATGTATAATCAATGAGAAAGGAATACGATTTGACCCGCCGCGACGAGCGGGAAACGCTCTACAAGGGAGTAAAGGAAGGAATTATAAAAAATGACAGGAAAGCATAGAGAAAATTATAACGCCAACTATCTCGAATACGTAAAGAGGCACGAGCCAAAGTCCAAGCACTTCAAAAACTGCCTTTCGGCTTTCGGCGTGGGCGGGCTTATTTGTTGCATAGGTCAGTTTTTCCGCTTTATGTTAGAATACGCGGGGCTGTCGGGCGACGTGCTTGCGGGCACCGTATCGGCAATACTCATATTTTTAAGCTGTCTTTTAACGGGCTTTGGCGTTTACGACAGAATTGGCAGGCACGCGGGCGCGGGTTCAATCGTGCCCATTACGGGGTTTGCAAATTCCGTCGCTTCGCCCGCAATCGAGTTTAAAACCGAGGGCTGGATATACGGTATGGCGGCGAAAATGTTTACGGTGGCGGGTCCCATAATCGTATTCGGAGTTTTTTCGGGCGTGCTTGTCGGGCTTATATATTGCTTTGTGTAAAAATCGCCTAATATTGTATCAAATTTACTTCCGTATACAATATATAGTGTAAAAAGCTTGATTATAATCGAGTATTTTATTGTAAAGTGTTGACAAGCATAATGCCGTATGATATAATTCAATCGAACTTAAAGGGCGCGCCGTAACTGACGAGGAGAGCGGAATACCGCAGGGGAGCGGCGCCTTGGCTTATTACCGCCGTTCGTCTGGGCAAATTTACTTCAACGCAAGTAGATTGCCCTGTTTTTTTTCGGGAGGTAAACCGTGGTAGGAAAAATTCATTCCTTCGAAACGTTCGGCACCGTTGACGGACCGGGGATACGCTTTGTGGTGTTTATGCAGGGTTGCCCTATGCGTTGCCTGTACTGCCACAATCCCGATACCTGGCGTACGGACGGGGGCAGGGAGTATACCGCGCAGGACGTCGCCCAACGCGTTTTAAAGTATAAAAGCTATTTTACGGGCGGCGGTGGCGTAACCGTATCGGGCGGCGAGCCTATGTTGCAGGCGGAGTTCGTGCGCGAACTGTTCGGTATTTTAAAGGGCAAGGGCATACATACCGCACTGGACACTTCGGGAATCTTATTCACGCCCGAAAACCGTTCTGCGGTAGACAAGTTGCTCGAAGTTACCGACCTTGTGCTTCTCGATATAAAGCATATCGACGGGGAGGAGCATAAAAAACTGACGGCACATTCCAATAAAAACGTGCTGGCGTTTGCAAAGTATCTCTGCGAAATTGGCAAACCGACGTGGGTGCGGCACGTGCTTGTGCCGGGCATAACGGACAACGACGAATATTTAAGCCGCCTTGCCGAATTTATCGGCGGTTTGAATAACGTGCAAAAGGTAGAGGTTTTGCCCTACCACACAATGGGCGAAGTCAAGTACGGTAATTTAGGTTTGGAGTATGCGTTAAAGGGCGTTCAGCCGCCCGACGGCGTGCGCGTTCAAAACGCCAAGCGCATTTTAGGAGTGATAAAATGATTAGCGAAATCAGCGGCGACTGCCTTGTGGAAGTCAGCGGGGAGGGGTGCGCGGCTTGTCTTGCCGTACTGCCCAACTGCGCGGCTGTCGCAAAAAAGTTTGGTTTAAAGTTGGTTAAAATTAGCGTTGAGGAGGAGCCGCAGGCAATCGACAAGTTTTCGCTGTCGCGTATTCCCTCGATAATAGTAGTTAAGGGCGGCGAGGTTGTCGCCGCGTGTTCGGGCTATCAGCCGCCCGAAATTTTGGAGCTTTGGGTACAGGCAAAGCTGGGGCTGTAAATTTTTAATACATAAAGAGGAGTAAGTTTAATGCTTTTTAAACAATGGGAAGGTTTTACCGCAGGTAAATGGAGCGACGACGAAGTCAACGTAAGGGACTTTATTCAGCATAATTACACGCCTTACGAGGGGGACGGCAAATTTCTGGAAGGTCCTACCGAGGCGACAAGCAAGCTCTGGAAGGAAATAATCGACTTGACCGAGCGCGAGAGAAAGGCGGGCGGAGTGCTTAAAGCCGACGTTAAAACGGTTTCCACGCTCACGAGCCATCCCGCGGGTTATATAGATAAAAAGCTTGAAAAAATAGTCGGTTTGCAGACGGACGAGCCTTTCAAGCGCGCGTTGCAGCCTTTCGGCGGCATAAAGATGAGCGAGCAGGCTTTAAATATGTACGGGTACGAGCTCGACCCCGAAATCAAGTATATCTTTACGCACTACCGCAAAACGCATAACGACGGCGTTTACGACGCGTACACGCCCGAAATGCGCCGCGCGCGCACCGCGCATATCCTTACGGGTCTGCCCGATACGTACGGCAGGGGCAGAATCGTGGGCGATTACCGCAGGGTTGCGCTGTACGGCGTGGACTATCTCATAGAGCATAAAAAGCGCGATAAAGATTTTATAGACGGCGATATGACCCCCGACAAGGTGCGCGACAGGGAGGAGCTTTCCGAACAAATCAAGGCGCTTGCCGCGTTAAAGGAAATGGCGGCGCTTTACGGCTACGATATTTCTCAGCCCGCGCAGACGGCAAAGGAAGCCATTCAGTGGCTGTACTTCGGCTATCTCGCCGCGGTAAAGGACCAGAACGGCGCGGCTATGTCGATAGGCAGAAATTCCACCTTCCTCGACATATATATCGAGCGCGATTTGAACAACGGCACGCTTACCGAGCGCGAAGCGCAGGAGCTTATCGACCACTTCGTAATGAAGTTGCGCATAGTAAAGTTTATGCGTATCAAGGACTATAACGAGCTGTTTTCGGGCGACCCTACCTGGGTTACCGAATCTATCGGCGGTATGGGCGTGGACGGCAGAACGCTCGTAACCAAAAACTCTTTCAGAATTCTGCACACGCTCGCCAATCTCGGTCCCGCGCCCGAACCCAACCTCACGGTGCTGTGGTCGCGCAATCTTCCCGCAGGGTTTAAAAAATTCTGCGCGGAAACGTCAATTGCAACTTCGGCTATTCAGTACGAAAGCGACGATTTGATGCGCCCCGAAATGGGAGACGATTACTGCATCGCGTGTTGCGTAAGCTGTATGCGCGTAGGCAAAGATATGCAGTTTTTCGGCGCGAGGGCAAACCTTGCAAAATGCCTGCTGTACGCGATTAACGGCGGCAAGGACGAGGTTACTTTGGATAAGAAGACGGGCAAACATTTGCAGGTTTCACCTATGTTCGCGCCCATACTCGGCGACGGACCGCTCGATTTCGAGGAGGTTAAATGCAAGTACGAGCAGATGCTCGATTGGCTTGCGGGCTTATACGTAAACACCCTAAACCTCATACACTATATGCACGACAAGTATTCTTACGAAGCGTTGGAGATGGCGTTGCACGATACTAAGGTAAGGCGCTTCTTTGCAACGGGCATTGCAGGGCTTTCCTGTGCGGCGGACAGTCTTTCGGCGATTAAATACGCCAAAGTTTACCCCGTGCGCAACGAAGAGGGAATTGTGGTCGATTTCAAAATCGACGGCGAGTATCCGCAGTACGGCAACAACGACGACAGGGTGGACGGCATTGCCGTTTGGCTTGTAAAGACTTTTATGAGCAAGATAAACAGCCGCTACACCTACCGTGAGAGCGTGCCCACGACTTCCATTTTAACCATAACTTCAAACGTCGTTTACGGCAAAAAGACGGGCAACACGCCCGACGGCAGAAGGGCGGGAACGCCGCTTGCGCCCGGCGCGAATCCTATGCACGGCAGGGATAAGAACGGCGCGTTAGCTTCGCTCGAAAGCGTTGCCAAGCTCCCCTACGAGTACTCGCGCGACGGCATATCCAATACCTTCTCGGTAACGCCCGCTTCGCTCGGCAAGGACGATTAAAAGGCTCTCGGTTTTTTTGATAGGCGAAATCGAAAAACGTTATATTAAAATTTATTAAAAGGAGAAACTACAATGTCAAAGGCAGATAATCTTGTAAATATGCTGGACGCGTACGTTGCGGACGGCGGTCATCATTTAAACGTAAACGTGTTCAGCCGCGAAACGCTGTTGGACGCGCAGGCTCATCCCGAAAAATACCCTCAGCTGACCATCAGGGTGTCGGGTTATGCGGTAAACTTCAACAAGCTTACCAAGGAACAGCAGGACGACGTAATTTCGCGCACCATACACACCAATCTTTAATTAAAATTTTTACGGCGCGGCGCAATAAATTTGCGCCGCGCCGTTTACATTTGCACCCGCCCGTGCTATAATTTTAGGGTAAAACGTAATTTAAGGGGGAAGATATGAAAACGGAAGGGGGAGAGTTGCGCATAGAGCGCGGCACGGTGTTGAAATATACCGGCAACATTATCCCCGCCGAACCAGCGCCGCAGGAAGAGGGGGAGGGCGCGCGCCGCAACTCGCTTGTAAATCTTTCCGACTATCTCATAGTCGACGACGAAGTGGTTAAATACATAGGCACGCGCAAGATAACGCAGGTGCCGCACTTTATAACAAAGATAGGTGAAAACGCCTTTTCCAACAGCGATGTGGAAAAGGTATAACTGCCCGCGAACTTGCAGTTAATAGGCAAAAACGCCTTTACCTGGTGTGAAAATCTTACCGAGATAATACTGCCCGACGGTTTGCAGATGATTGACGACGGCGCGTTTTCCAACTGCGGCGCGCTTACGTCGGTTACTCTGCCAAGCGAGTTGCGTTTTATCGGCGCAAATGCGTTCCGCGCCTGTTCGTCTTTAAAGGAAATTTCTTTGCCGCAGTCGTTGCATACAATCAGCCGCCGCGCCTTCGACTTCTGCGTTTCGCTTGAAAAAATTACCCTTCCCGATAAAATTAACAGAGTTGCGGAGGGGGTGTTTTCCCACTGCGAAAATTTAAGAAAGGTAACCCTTCCCGCAGGAGTAACGGAAATATGCGCCTGGGCGTTTGCCGAGTGTTACGAGCTTAGGGAAATAAACTTCCCTCAGGGCTTGCAAAGCATTGCCGAAGTGGCGTTTATCAACTGCCGTTCGCTTGTCGCGTTCGACTTGCCCATATCGCTTAAAACGCTTGGCAGGCAGGCTTTTGTAGGCTGTTCGTCATTGCATCTCGTAAATATGCCGCGCCGTCTGGAAAAGCAAGTCAAACCTACAAAGGCGTTCCATAAACTTTCCAAACTTTCAATAAACTTTTTGGAGGACGGCTCGGCTGAATAGCCGTTTAAAAGGTTGATTAAGAGGAATAAAATGTGTATAAAGCACGGCGGTTTTGAATAAAAACCGCTTTTTATTTGCGTTTTTATTTTACAAAACAGGTAGCATATTGTATAATGTACTCTGTAATATAATACGTTCGCATATATGTGCGGGCGCTGAATAATTATACGGAAGATTAAATGAACAAAAAGAAGCGTAAACTTTCCCGCGGGGTGATAGCGACAATAGTAACACTTGCCCTTGCAGTAGTGTTCGTTTCCGCCGTTTTAATAACAAATATCTTTATCCCCGTAAAGTACCTTACCGCCTATACCGTCAAAGGTAATGGCAACGCTCGCGGCACCTTGCGCGTAACTTTTGCCGAGGTTGGTTTCGGCGACTGCGCCCTAATTGAGTTGCCCGACGGTAAAACCGCGCTAATCGACGGCGGCGACGGCTCGTACCCGACCGAATTGAAAGTTTTAAAACTGCTTAATAAACGCAAGGTAAGCAAGATTGACTATCTTTTTTGCACTTCCGTAAAAAAGGAACACTGCGGCGGACTTGCCGAAGTAGTAAAGTATAAAAACGTTGCGCACGCCTTTATTCCCTATTGCCTCAACAGCCGCATAACCGACGAGTTTCATAACTTTTCTGTTGCGCTTAAAAATGCGGGCACGCAAATAACTTACGCGTGCGCGGGCGAGGGCGTGTACGGCGTAGACTACGAATACTTTATAACCTTTCTTTCGCCAGCCGATTACCGCAGTCCCAAGTCGCAGTACGCGCAATTGAACGCCAATCCCACGGCGGCTAATATAGAAAACGCTTCCTCCGTAATTTGGGTGCAGTACGGCGGAACGGCAGTGGCGTTTACTTCCGACGTGCGCGCCGAGGGGCTTGCTCAGATTGTGGAAGATTACAGGCTGTGTAAACAGTTGAATCAGCCGTATTGTCCTGTCGGCGGTTATGAAGTCGATATGAATTACTGCAAGGTGGTAACCGTACCCGCTCACGGCGGGGAGAAGAACACTTACGCGCCCTGGTACGATTTAATCAAGCCGCAACAGGCAATAATAAGCGTGGGCAAAAACTTTGCCGACTATCCGTCGCTCAAAGCTCTGTCCGACGTGTGCAACTACTGTCAGCCGCTGTATACTATGCATAACGGCGATATAACTTTAACCGTGGATATGGGCGGTTACAAAATAGAAAGTGCCGCTTGAAAATTGCGGCGAAAGGAAAAATTACTATGATTAAGCTGACAACCGCGGGCGAATCGCACGGTAAAATGCTGGTGGGTATATTGGAGGGACTGCCTTCCAATCTGCCCGTAAATATCGAGGAAATAGACGGGCAACTCGCCCTGCGCCAAAGCGGTTACGGCAGGGGCGGCAGGCAAAAGATTGAAACGGACAGGGTGGAAATTCTTTCGGGCGTGCGCAACAGGCTTACGCTCGGCAGTCCCGTAGCGTTCTGCGTAAAAAATGCCGACTACGAAAATTGGCGCCCGTATATGGCGGCGGAGGGAGCGGACGTTACGCAAAAAACTCTCACCCGCGTCCGCCCGGGACACGCCGATTTGACGGGAATGTTAAAGTACGGGCACACCGACGCGCGCAACGTTTTGGAGCGCGCAAGCGCAAGGGAAACAGCAGTTCGCGTTGCGGGCGGCGCATTGGCTAAGGCGTACCTCAAACAGCTTGGCGTTAAGATAAGCGGGTACGTTGTAAGCGTGTGCGGAATAAAGGACGGAAAATTTCATACTTTTGACGAGCTCGACGGTGCGAAGAGCCGTCCTCTGTTTATGCTTGACGATAATAAAGAAAAGCAGGCTATGGCGCTGATTGACAAACTGAAAGCCGAGGGCGACACCGCGGGCGGAGTGGTGGAAATACGCGTAAACGGCTTAAAGAGCGGCTTTGGCAGTTGTATGCGCTATGCGGACAAATTAGACGCTGTTTTGTGCGGGGCGATGCTGAGCGTTCAGGCTATAAAGGGCGCGGAAGTAGGGCTTGGTTTTGCCTGCGCCGACCTTGCGGGAAGCCGCGTTCACGACGAAATTTTTATAAAGGACGGCAAGTATACCCGCAATACCAACAACGCGGGCGGAATAGAGGGCGGAATGTCCAACGGGGAAGAAATAGTACTCCGCGCCGCAATGAAACCCATTCCCACGCTTATGAAGGGGCTTAAAACGGTGGATACGGCAAACGGCGGCGCGTGCGTGGCGGCAAGCGAGCGCAGCGACGTGGCGGCAATTTGCGCCTGCGAAATAGTATTGGAAAGCGTTGTCGCTCTGGCTCTTGCCGACGTCGTTTCCGCAAGGCTTGGCGGCGATAATTTAAAGGAGGTAAAGGAGCGGTATTCGCTTCTGCCTTAAATTATGCAGGATATTACAATTTCTACGGCAACCGTAAACAGCGTTATACATTGCGGGCAGGGCGCGTTTGAAAGGTATGCTCCCGCGATAGGGGGCAATCTCTTTATATTGACAGACAGTAACGTTTACGCGCTTTACGGCAAACTGATGGGCGAAACGTTCGGCAACGCGCCTATATATATATTGCCCGCGGGCGAAAAGAGCAAAAACCAAACCAACCTTATTAAAATACTCAACAAAATGATTGAGTGCGGGTTGACGAGAAAGAGCACGCTCGTCGCGTTCGGCGGCGGGGTGGTGGGCGATATAGGCGGGCTTGCCGCTTCGCTGTATATGCGCGGCATCAACGCAGTGCAAATACCCACTACGCTTTTATCGCAGGTAGACAGTTCGGTCGGAGGCAAAACGGCAATAGATTTCAACGGTGTTAAAAACGTTGTCGGCACCTTTTACCAGCCCTCGCAGGTCATAGTAGACCCTATGTTTCTGCGCACGCTTCCCGCAAGGGAAATGCGTTGCGGGCTTGGCGAAATTATCAAGTACGGCGCGCTTGATTGCGGCATATATGCGGGTCTTTTGAAAAATTCTAATAATTTATTCGACTTGAATTTTCTCGAAAGCATAACCGCGGACTGCATACGCCACAAGGCGGACGTTGTCATAAAGGACGAAAAAGATTTGCTTGGCGCGCGTGCTACGTTAAACCTCGGACACACTACGGGGCACGCGTTCGAGCTGTACTATAAACGCAAATCTCACGGCGAGTTTGTTTTAATCGGAATGTATTACGAGCTGTATATCGCCCGTCGCGCGGGCGTATGCGGCGGAGAATATGCGGATGCGTTGCGCTCGCTTATCAAGAGAGTAATTAAAAAAATTCCCGCTTGGAAGGACGCGGGCGAAGCGGCGGGCAAAGCAAAGTACGATAAAAAGAACGCGGAACAGTCGCTTGTAAAAATGGTCGTTCCCGCAAGCGAGGGCAGGAGCGCGGAGATTACTTTGCCGCTCGGCGAATACGTTGCGCGGATAGCGGAGTGCGCAAGAACGATAGCGGAGGAAGTATGAAAAAACTTGCCGTAATAGGTAAGGACGTTTCCAAGTCGGTAAGTCCCGAAATTCATAATTATATAGCCGAAAAACTCGGTCTTGAAATTTCTTACGAAAAAATTTCCGTGCCCGAAGAGGAGTTCGAAAGCCGCATAGACGGGTTGCTGTCTGAATACGACGGTTTGAACGTAACCATACCTTACAAGCTGTCGGTTATTCCTCACCTTAAAAAAACCGAGGGGGACGCGCTTGCGTTCGGCGCGGTAAATACCGTGCTTTCTTCTACGTTGACGGGATACAACACCGACGGGTCGGGATTTATGCAGATGCTCGATTGTCAAAACGTTAAGACCGCGGGCGAAAGGGCGCTTGTCCTCGGCGCGGGCGGCGCGGGCAGAAGCGTAGCCAAAAAGCTGTTGGACTGCGGCTCGCAGGTGGAAATTTACGACAGGAATTTTTCAACCGCCAAAAACGTTGAAAACGAGTTTAAAGGCGTAAAAGCAGTTAGCGAGGTTACGGCGGAGGAGAGAGCAATAATAGTAAACGCAACGGGAGTGGGTATGCATAAAACGGAGGGCGTTTCGCCCGTTACCGGGGAAGTGCTTGCCGCCTGCCGCGTTGCCGTCGATTTGATTTACGAGCCGCCTAAAAGCCGCTTTCTTGCCATAGCGGAAAGCTTGGGCAAAAAGATTATTAACGGCAGGGCGATGCTCTTTTTTCAGGCGTATTATTCCGACTGCATTTACTTCGGGCTTGCGCCCGATAAAGAACGGGCTGAAAAACTTTTTAAAGGTTATTTAAAGGAAGTGGTAAAATGAAATTTCTGTTTATCAACGGGGTCAATCTCAATATGACGGGCGTGCGCGAGAAGGGCGTTTACGGCGCGGAAACGTTGGAGGAAATCAACCGCCAAATCGCCGCGCATTTCAAGGGCGACGAGTGCGAGTTTTTCCAAAGCAACATAGAGGGGGAAATTTGTTCGGCGCTCCACGGCGCAAAAGCCGACGGAATAATTTTAAACGCGGGGGCGTTCACTCATTACAGCTACGCCATACGCGACGCGATTGCCTCGCTCTCCGTTCCCGTGGTCGAAGTGCATATGTCCAACGTTCACTCGCGCGAGGAGTTCAGGCACAACTCGGTGTTGTCCGCGGTGTGCAAGGGCGTCGTGCTCGGCTTCGGCAAAAACAGTTATATTCTTGCGGCGGAGAGCTTCAAGCTGTGAACATAGCGCTCTGCGGTATGATGGGTTGCGGCAAAACGACGGTTGCAAACGTGTTTGCCGAGCAGGGCTACGAGGTGGTCGATACCGATAAAATCATAGTCGAAAGATACGGCGCAATCGACGTTATATTCGAAAAATTCGGCGAGGAGCGTTTCCGCAGTATAGAAGCGCAGGTTACCGCGGAAGTTGCAAAAAAATACGCCGACGCGGTAATATCTCTCGGCGGCGGGTGCGTATTGCGCGCCGAAAACGTCAACAATTTAAAGGCGAGCGGAAAAATCGTTTACCTTAAAGCCGAAGCTTCAACGCTTATCGAAAGGCTTAAAGGCGACGGCGCGCGTCCGCTTTTAAAGGGCGGTTTGGAAGAGCGGGTAAAAATCATTTTATCCGCGCGCGCCGAAATTTATGAGAGCGTTGCGGATTTTATAGTGGATACGGATAAACTTACCCCGCGGGAAGTGGCGGAAAGGATAAAGGAAGCAGTTAAATGAAAACCGTGCTTATAACGGGCGGCACAAAGGGCATAGGCAAAGCCGTCGCGCAGGAATTTCTTCAACAGGGTTACGAAGTTATTTTAAATTACTTTCACGACGAGGAAACGGCGCTTGCAACGCAGTCCGAATTCAATATGCAGGGCTTCTGCCCCGTGCTTATGCGCGCCGACGTTTCCGACGAGGAACAGGTAAAGGAAATGTTTAAAGAGGTGTTCCGCATATACGGCAAGGTAGACGTGCTTGTAAACAATGCGGGCATTTCTAAGGTTCAGGTAATACAGGACACCACGCTTTACGATTGGGAAGAAGTTTTCGGCGTAAACGTTACGGGCACGTTTTTGTGCAGCAGGGAAGTTGCCGAAAATATGATTTTTTCGGGCGGCGGGTGTATCATAAACGTATCTTCTATTTGGGGTGAAGTGGGGGCGAGTTGCGAGGTGGCGTATTCGGCTTCCAAGGGCGCGGTAATAGCCTTTACCAAGGCGCTCGCAAAGGAGCTTGCGCCTTCTTTCGTCCGCGTAAACTGCGTTTCCCCCGGCGTAATCGATACGGATATGAACAACCATTTATCAGAGCCGGAAATGGAGGACTTGATAAACCAAATCCCTCTCGGCAGAATGGGCACGGGGGAAGACGTTGCCAAGGCGTGCCTTTTCCTTGCTGAAAACGGTTATATCACGGGCGAAGTGCTGTCCGTAAACGGCGGTTTTGCCAAGTAAATTGCGCCTCTTAAAAAAAATTATAAAAAATAACGCGAAAAATAAAGGAAATGACGGCGGTTTTTCGTATACAATAAGTGGAAATGAAAAAATTCGGTTCGATAAGGGAAAAAACGTACGCAATAGAGGAGAGTTTTCTCTCGCCTTATGCCGCAAAATCTCAAAAGACGAGGGGCAGAAGCAGGGAGGAAGAGCCTTGCTCTATGCGCACCGAATACCAGCGCGACCGCGACAGAATAATATATTCCAAGGCGTTTATAAGGCTTAAAAACAAGACGCAGGTTTTCTTTTCACCCGAGGGCGACCACTATATAACCCGCCTTACGCATACTTTGGACGTGTCGCAGATAGCGCGCTCGCTTGCACGCGCCCTTTCGCTCAACGAAGATTTGACCGAAGCAATTGCGCTCGGGCACGACTTGGGACACACCCCTTTCGGGCACAGCGGGGAAAGAATTTTAAACAGACTTTCACCGCAGGGTTTTCGCCATAACGAGCAGTCGGTGCGCGTCGTCGACGTTCTGGAAAAGGACGGCAAGGGGTTAAATCTCACTTACGAGGTGCGCGACGGCATACTCAACCACAAGCAACAGCTTACGCCGTCTACGTTAGAGGGCAAGTGCGTAAACATCGCCGACAGAATAGCCTACATAAACCACGACCTCAACGACGCAGTCCGCGCGGGAATTTTAAAGCTTGACGACGTGCCCGCGGAAATAAGGCGGGTGCTTGGCAACACCTCGCGCGAGAGAATCAACACGGCGGTTTCCTCCGCCTATAAAAACAGCGTGGACAAGCCTTTTGTAGAGCTTGGAAGCGAGGTGGCGCAAGCCAGCGACGAGTTGAGAAAGTTTATGTTCGAGCGGGTGTATTTTACCGAGTTTGCCCGCGGCGAAGAGGAAAAGGCGGAGCGTATGATAACCGCGCTCTACGATTATTTCATACGGCATTTCGAGCAATTGCCCCCCACATATGTGGGACTTAACGACGATTATTCGAAAGAACAGATAGTTTGCGACTATATTTCTTCTATGACGGACAGGTATGCCGTGTATGTGTTCAATAAAATATTCGTGCCGCGCGGCTGGACTTTTATAGACGAACTCAATTGAGTTTTACTCGGTAATTTTTAAAGAGAACGTATGGGCGGAGTTGACCAGGAATTCCTCAGGGAATTAAAGGAAAAAGTCAATATTGTCGAAGTGGCGGAAAGTTACGTTACTTTGGAAAAGCGGGGGGCGAGTTATTGGGCTTGCTGTCCGTTTCACCACGAAAAAACGCCGTCGTTCGCTATAAACGAAGCCGGTCAGTACTATCATTGTTTCGGATGCGGGGAATCGGGCGACGTAATCCGCTTCGTGTCGGAAATCGAGTCGCTCGAATTTATGGGCGCCGTAAAAATGCTTGCCGAAAGAGCGAACGTTCCTATGCCCGAAACGGGCGACGACAATGCAAAGACGGCGGAGTTGAAGAGAAAGCGCGATACGCTTTTAAAAATATTAAACGATTGCGCCCACTTCTATTTAAACAATCTCAATTCGGGCAAAGCCGACGCGCATATCGACTATATTTTAAAGAGGCAAATTCCCTCTAATATGGTGCGCGCGTTCGGGCTCGGCGCAAGCTTAAATTTTACCGATTTGCCCAAATACCTTCTTTCGAAAGGTTATACCCAAAAGGATATCGTAGACAGCGGCACGGTAAACGAAGCTAACGGCAGATTGACCGACGCGCAGGGGGGCAGGCTTGTTTTCCCAATAATAAATTCCTACGGCGAAGTAATCGGCTTCGGCGGCAGGGCGCTTAAAAAAACCGACTTCGGCAAGTACGTAAACACGCGCGACACGCTCATATTCAACAAGCGGAAAAATCTGTACAACATAAATCTTGTCAAAAAGCTGAAAAGAAGCCAAACCGTAAAAGAGGTCATTATGGTCGAGGGCTATATGGATACTCTTTCGCTCTATCAGGCGGGCTTTAAAAACGTTGTGGCAAGTATGGGCACTTCGCTCACGCAGGACCAGGCGCGACTCGTAAAGAGGTATGCCGACACGGTGCTAATCAGTTACGACGGCGACGGCGCGGGGCAGAAAGCCAATCTGCGCGGTCTTGACGTTTTAAAGGACGAGGGGCTGAATGTAAAGGTCGTTCCGCTTCCCGAGGGGCTCGACCCGGACGACGTTATAAAACAGCGGGGAACGGAGGGCTATCAAGCCTGTCTTGACGCCGCAATGCCGCTAATCGACTATAAACTTTCCGTAATAAAAAAGGGGTACGATATAAGTAAAACGGAGGATAAGCGCAAATACGTTTCCGAAGCGTTGGGCGTAATACGCACGGCGGACAGCGAAGCGGAGCGGGAAGAGCTGTTAAAGCAGTTAAGAACGCAGTCGGGCATATCTTTCGAAGCGTTAAAACGCGATTTGCAGTCTAAACCGATTGCAAAGGAAAGCGCGGAAACGCCGCCCCCCGTACGGCGGGACGGCGCTGACAGCATAAAAAAGGCTTCGCGCTTCGTAATCGCTTCGTACCTGTTCGGTGCGGACTATACTGCGGATACTCATATCGAGGACGTTTCTTTCAAGGACGAGGTGCATACCGTCATTGCGGGATACATACGCAGTAAATCGCTTATGAACGAAGCCGTGCGGGTAAGCGAAATTTTTGAATTTTTCGATAAAGGCACGGCGGAATACGAGGAGCTGGACAGAATTTTAGACAATTCGGAGGGCGGCGGTTTTACCGACGCGGTTGCGGAAAAGTACTTCTTCGACTGTCTTAAAAAGTTGCAGCTTGCGGACATAGACGAAAAAATCGCCGAGCAGACAAAAAAACTCAACGGCGTGGAAGATTTAGCCGAGCAGGCGAAAATCGCTCAAAGCATAAGCCAACTGACAAGGCGCAAGGCGCAAATAATCAACGGAAACAACAGACCGTAAAACGCGGTCTTCGGAAAAGAAAGGATACGGTGAATATATGAATTTATCCGAGCAGAAACTCAACGAAATTTTGAAACAGCTTATCGACACGTATTCGTATAAGGGCGCGATTACGACAAACGCTCTTTGCGACGTGCTCGAAAAGTACGAAACCACGCCCGCGCAGGTCGACTACGTATATAAGTCGATAGCCGAGGTCGGCATACAGATTATAGACGAGGCGGAGAGGGACAAAGAACTTTACGAGCAGGCGCTTTCGGATATAAGTTTAGACGACCCCGTTAAGATGTATTTAAAGGATATAGGCGAAGTGCCTCTGCTTTCCGCAGACGACGAAATCGACCTCGCCCGCAGAATACAGGAGGGGGACGAAGAAGCCAAGAAAAAGCTTTCCGAAGCCAATTTGAGGTTGGTCGTTTCCATAGCAAAGCGTTACGTAGGGCGCGGTATGCTGTTTCTCGATTTGATACAGGAAGGCAATATTGGTCTTATGAAAGCCGTTGAAAAATTCGACTATCAGAAGGGCTTCAAGTTTTCAACGTACGCAACTTGGTGGATAAGGCAGGCTATTACAAGGGCGATTGCCGACCAGGCGCGCACCATTCGTATACCCGTGCATATGGTGGAAACCATAAACAAGCTTACGCGCGTGTCGCGCATACTTTTACAGACACTTGGCAGAGAGCCTACCCCCGCGGAAATCGCAAGGGAAATGGGCGTTTCCGAAGAGCGCGTGCGCGAAATTCAGAAAATCGCGCAAGACCCCGTTTCTCTCGAAACTCCCATTGGCGAGGAAGAGGACAGCCACCTCGGCGATTTTATAGAGGACGACAGAGCTATAACTCCGTCGGACAGCGTTTCAACGACAATGCTCAAAGAAACGCTCTTATCCGTATTAAACAGCCTTACCCCGCGCGAAGAAAAGGTTTTGCGTTTGAGGTACGGCGTAGACGACGGCAGACCGAGGACGCTTGAAGAGGTGGGCAAGGAATTTAACGTAACCCGCGAAAGAATAAGGCAGATTGAAGCCAAGGCGCTGAGAAAACTGCGCCACCCGTCGCGCTCCAAGCACCTTAAAGATTTCCTTGATACCTGATGGGAAGGATAGAAATTCTCTGTTCCTATATCGATAATTGCGACAGCTTTGCCGACGTTGGGTGCGACCACGGCTATTGCACGCAGTACGCGCTTAAAAGCGGCAAATGCAAAAGCGCGGTAATCGCCGATATAAGCGCAAAGTGCCTTGCCAAAGCCGAAACTCTGCTTGCCGAATTTATAGAAAAGGGCGTTTGCCGCTCCGTTTGTTGCGACGGGCTGAGCGGCGTTCCGCAGGATACGGAGCAGGTTTTAATAGCAGGTATGGGCGGCGACGAAATAATAAAGATACTTACGCGGGGCTTTGTGCCCGAAAAGTTTGTTTTTCAGCCTATGAAAAACGTTGTCGGGTTGAGAAAATTTTTGCTTGAACGCGGCTGTAAAATAACTGCCGACGATATTTTTTACGACGGCAAATATTACTTTGTAATCAAGGGCGAAAGGCGGGGCGGAACGGAGGAGTATTCCTCGGCGGAGCTGTTTTTCGGCAGGGACAGTTTAAAAAATCCCGTGCTTAAAAGCTATGCCCAAGCGGAACTTATAAAGAGGGAAAGATATTTTGACGACTGCGCCGACCCGTCGGCTCGCAAAAAAACAGCAAATGAAATAAACCTTTTAAAGGAGGTGCTCGAATGACTGTCGGGCAAGCGCTTGCGCTGTACGAAAATAAGATTGCGCCCGTAAAGGTTTCGGACGATTTCTGTGCCAAATACAAAATGTACGACAACAGCGGTGTTATAATAGACTGCGGGAAAGAAGTTACGGGCGTTCTGTTTACGCTGGACTTGTCCGAAGCCGCCGTAAAGCTTGCAACGGAAAGGGGATACAACCTCATTATAACCCATCACCCTGCCATATACGGGGGTGTAAGCCGTATCGATACGGTAAACGTGCCCCAATCGCGGGCAATTGCGGGCTGTGTAAAAAACGGCGTTTCCGTCATATCTATGCACCTCAATTCAGACGCCGCGCCGGAGGGAATAGATTATTACCTTATGCGCGGGCTGGGCGGCAAAGCAGGCAAAACTTTGTGCAATATTGAGGGCGGCGCGTACGGCAGGGTTTACGAAATAGAAAAGACTACGCTTGCTAAGTTAGCCGCGAGAGCGGCGGAAACTTTCCGTTCGCCCCGCGTCGTTTACTTCGGCGAAGCGGACAGGCAAATTAAAAAGGCGGCTTCCTTTTGCGGCGCGGGTTGCGACGACGACACCGTCGCGTTCGCCAAGGCGCAGGGCGCAGACTTGTTTGTGTCGAGCGACTTGAAGCACCATCAGATAGCCGACATTGTTGAAAGCGGAATAGCCGTTTTACAACTCACGCACTATTGCGCGGAAAGTTACGGCTTTGAAAAAATTTACGAAGAATTAAAAAAATATTTAAACGTGCCGTCGTCGTACTTTTTCGACGGTCGGTTTGCATAACTCGGGTACTTTCGCCCGAAAGCCGCAAAACACATTTGCGGAAAGACAATTTGAAGGAGATATTTTATGGCACAGATTGCACAGCTTTTACTCTATCAGCAGAAGGACGCGGAGCTTTTAAAGCTCGAACAGGAAATAGCCAACTCGGACGAGCGTAAAAAGTACGCGCAGACAAAGAGCTATCTAAACAAGGCTTCGGATAAGCTCGACAAGCTCGAAGCGCAGGCGCAGGGAATTATAACCCGCCTCGAAGCGCTCAACGGTCGCTATGCGGAAATTTCCGAAACGCTGAAAGACTTCGAGCATCTCGACGAGCTTGTCGAGGGCGGCGCCGACCTCTCGTTCTATCAGCGCAGTCTGGCGCAGGTTATAAGCGAAATTAAGACCTTAAAGGGAGAAATAGCCGCGCTCACGGGCAAGGCTAAGGAAACCTGCGACGAGTATCAGGCAATGAAAAAGAACGTAATCGCCGCGCAGAAGCAGTATCCCGAACAGCAGGCGGCTTATAAGCAGTTCAAGCAGTCCAAGCAGGAGCAAACGGATAAAATCAACGCCGAGCTCGAAACGCTTGCCAAGGGTATCGACGACGAGGTGTTGCACAAATATCAGGCGAAACGTTCGGAGCGCATATTCCCCATAATCTGTCAAATCAAGGCGGACAGGTGCTCGAAATGCGGAATAGAGCTTTCCATTGCCGATAAGGAAAAGGTTGCCGCGGGCAAGGTGGTGGAGTGTGAAAACTGCCACAGAATTTTATATAAGGAATAATTTTTATGAAGCTGAGCGGTAAAACGGTTGCCGTGTTCGGCGACAGCATAGCGTACGGTTCGGGCAACGGCGGTTTCGGCGTGGGCGAGTACCTGCAAAAAGACCTCGGCTTAAAGCCTGTAAAGTACGCGGTGGGCGGCGCGCGGGTAGGATTGCGCGCAGATAAAAATTGGGTGGTTACGCAGGTTATTCAAGCCGTAAAGGACGGCGTTTCACCCGATTACATAGTGTTTGACGGCTTTACCAACGACTGCAACGTTTCCGAGGGGGCGGACGTTCCCGACGTGCCGCTCGGTGAAATAACCGAGGGTTACGACGGCTTCGATATTTTCAAGGCGGACGAAACTATGTCTTTCAGCCGTTGCTTCGAAGAAGTTGTATTCGCGTTTTTAAAGTACTTTCCCAAAGCCAAAGTTTTGTTTTTCCGCCCCCACAATATGGGCAGGCGGGACGATAAATTGCAGAGGGTTTACGGCGAACGCGCCGTTGAAATCTGCAAAAAATGGGGTATTGCGTACGTGGACTTGTACCGCGAGTGCGGGCTGAATACTTTTATACCCGAGCACCGCGATATTTTCACTTGCGACAGTTACGGCTGGGGCAGGGGCGATTGCACCCACCCCAACGCGCTTGGGTACGAGCTGAAATATATGCCGCTAATCGAAGCTAAGCTGTCGGCGCTTTAAATGAATAAACGCGGCGGGCAAACGCATAGTTTTGCTTGGCGCGCCGATATTTTGCAAAAGAGGTTCAAAATGAAGGTTTTAATGCTTAACGGAAGCACTCACGAAAACGGAACGACTTCCGCGGTGCTTAAAGTTATAGCCGCCGAGCTTAAAGCGCAGGGGATAGAAAGCGAAATTGTTTGCCTCGGCAAGGCGGCGGTGCATTCCTGTACGGGGTGCTCCTGCTGTCAGAAGCTGGGCAAATGTATTTTCAACGACGACCCGCTGAATACGATAGGCGAAAAGGTCAAGGACGCCGACGGATATATTTTTGCCGCGCCCGTGCATTACGCTTCGCCCTCCGGCGCGTTGGTCGCGCTTATGGACAGGCTTTTTTACGCGTACGGAAAGTATATGAAGTTCAAGCCCGCGGCAAGCGTCGTAGTCGCGCGCCGCGCAGGCACTACGGCATCGTACGACGTGCTGAACAAGTACATACAAATAAACAGTATGATTCAGGTGCCGTCAACGTATTGGAATATGACGTTCGGAACAAATGCCGAAGAAACTTTAAAGGATGCGGAAGGGCAGACGATAATGCGCGCCGTAGCTTCGAACACGGCGTGGCTTTTAAAGCTTTTGCACAGCGTTAAGGGGACGGAGCTGGAAAGACCTTTGATAATAGACAAGGTAAAAACCAATTTTATAAAATAGATATTCTGGTAAAAAGGGCAAAAAAATAACGGGTCCGCTTATGCCGTGTGTGAAAAAGTATTAACCCGCGTCTCGCAGGTGGGTGCGACGGAGCGAAAAACTAATCGGACTTTCCGTATAAAACAGACCTTGCCTATTTTCGCAAACGTTCCGCTCCCTAAAAAATAATGTGGATTACGAATTTCCCACATCACGCACACAGCAGACCTGTCAAAAGTATTATAGCACGGGTAAAGTAAAATTGCAAGCGGTGGGCAAAAGGTGCGCGCTTGTATTTTATGGCAAACGCGGCGGAACGCTTAACTTATTTAATTGTTGAAATTACTATTTGGACATATAAGGAGAAATTTATGGAAGAGATGACGGGCGTACTCGCCTGCGACACAACGCCTTACGAACAATTTAAGTCGCACGTGGGCGAAACGGTTACAATCAAGGGCGCGGTTCACAATATAAGGGATATGTCGGACTTTGCTTTTATTATAATAAGAACGGCGAGGGAGCTTATACAGTGTGTGTATTCCCCCGATTTTTCCGATTACAGGCTCGACGAAAAGCTTGTGGAGCAGTGCTCGGTTAAGGTTAAGGGCAAAGTTGTAAAAAGCGAAACGCGCGACGGCAGCGAAAGGTACGAACTGCAAATTCACGGCATAGAAATTTTGTCTACGCCCGCGGCGATTCCCCCCGTCGTAATATCTAAAAAGCAAATCAACGCCGATTTGAGCGTAAATCTCGACTACCGCCCCGTAACCTTGCGCAACCCCAAGGAGAGGGCTATATTCAAAATTCAGGAAGGTATTCAGCGCGGTTTCCGCGAATATCTTTCGAGTCAGGGCTTTACCGAAATTCACTCGCCCAAAATCAATTTTGCGGGCGCGGAGGGCGGCACCAACGTATTCAAGCTCGACTACTTCGGCAAGCAGGTCTATCTTGCCCAAAGCCCCCAGCTCTACAAACAGGCGCTTGTGCCCGTCTACGAAAGGGTGTTCGAAATAGCGCCCGTATTCAGGGCGGAGCATCACGACACTTCCCGCCATTTAAACGAGTATATCTCTATGGACTTCGAAATGGGGTTTATAGACAGTTTTACAGATATAATGAATATGGAAACGGGCGTTTTGAAGTACATTATGGAACTGCTGAAAAACGAGTACGCGCCCGAAGTAGAGTTGCTTAAAGTAGATATACCCCAAATTACGTCTATACCCTGCGTAAAGTTTAAAGACGCAAAGGAGCTTTGCGTAAAGAAGCTTAAAAACATTACGGATATGAAGGACTTCGAGCCGGAGGAGGAGGCGTTCCTCGGCAAGTGGGCAAAGCAGCAGTTTAATTCCGATTTTCTGTTTGTAACGCACTACCTTTCCAAAAAACGCCCCTTCTACACCAAGGACGACCCCGCCGACCCCGAGGTTACCCTTTCGTTCGACCTCCTGTTCAGGGGCATAGAAATTACTTCGGGCGGGCAGAGAATACACGACTATGCCGAGCAGGTGGAAAAGATGAAAAAGCTTGGTATGAACCCCGAGGAATTCGAAACGTATTTAATGCTTCATAAGTACGGCGCGCCCCCGCACGGCGGTCTGGGCTTGGGGCTCGAAAGGCTTACTATGCACCTTTTGGGCTTTAAAAACGTGCGCAACGCGGCAATGTTCCCCCGCGACATAAACCGCGTTTCCCCTTAAATTTCAAGTAAAATCAAATATTTTCAGGCGCGCGCTACCGAGTGCCCGCCGATGCACAGGCATTTTGTCCGCGCCGTTAGGTCTTTGAAGGCGCGGACGGAGTGCCTTTTTTTATGGGAAGCTTGTTATGAAAAAATTTTTTAAGAGTATAAAAATTGCGGAATGGCTTATTTGGAGTATAAGCGTCGTTGCGGCAACCGCTTCGTTCTTCGCGTTCAAAAATACCAACTATCACTATCTTGCGGGCGCAATCATAGGTTTTACCGCGCTTGTTTTCGTTTCTAAGGGCAATCCGTTAGGTCAGGTTTTAACCGTGGCGTTCGCAGTGTTTTACGGTATAATTTCCTATTCGTTTAAGTATTACGGCGAAATGCTTACGTACCTCGCTATGACCGCGCCCATAGCAATCGCCGCGCTTGTAATGTGGTTGAAAAACCCGTATAAAGGCGATGCAAGTCAGGTAAAGGTAAATACGCTTTCCAAAAAGGAGCAGGTGTTGTTCGCGCTTCTGTGCGTAGCCGTTACGGTTGCGTTTTACTTTATATTAAAGGCGTTCGGCACGGCTAATTTAATTGTAAGCACCTTGTCCGTCTTTACTTCGTTCGCCGCTTCGTACCTTACTTTGCGCCGAAGCAGATTTTACGCCGTAGGCTACGCGCTCAACGATATAGTGCTTATAGTTATGTGGTCGCTCGCCTGCAAACAAAGTTTAACCTATCTGCCTATGGTAATCTGCTTTACAGCTTTTTTAGCCCTCGATATTTACGGCTTTATAAATTGGTCGGCTATGAAAAGAATGCAGAGAGGGGAAGAGCGGGAAAAATAAATTTTTTTAACGCCGCCCGCCTTGCGATTGCTTTTAAAATATGGCGGTGATATAATATATATAATAAGAAAAGCATTTTACAGAGGTAACACATATGAATTACAGAGAGGAAAGTCTTAAAAAACACGCCGAGTGGAAGGGTAAAATAGAAACCGTTTGCCGCGTTCCCACCGACAGCAGAGAAGCGCTTTCGCTTGCGTACACGCCGGGAGTAGCCGAGCCGTGTATGGCTATTCACGCCGACAGGGAAAAGAGCTTCGAGCTTACCCGCCGCTGGAATACCGTTGCCGTAATTACCGACGGCACGGCAATTTTAGGGCTTGGCGATATAGGACCGGAGGCGGGTATGCCCGTAATGGAGGGCAAATGCGCTCTTTTCAAGGCTTACGGCGACGTGGACGCATTCCCCATATGTTTAAATACAAAGGAGCCTGCGGAAATTATAAAGACCATCGAGCTTATTTCCGGCTCTTTTGGCGGAATAAATTTAGAGGATATTTCCGCGCCCCGCTGTTTCGAGGTGGAAACAAAGCTTAAAGAGGCGCTTGATATTCCCGTATTCCACGACGACCAGCACGGCACCGCAATCGTTATGACCGCCGCGCTTACAAACGCTTTAAAACTTGCGGGAAAGAAAAAGGAAGACATAAAGGTAGTTATAAACGGCGCGGGCGCGGCGGGTATAGCCATTGCCAAAATGTTGCTCGAATACGGCGTTAAAGACATAGTTATGGTCGACCGCTTCGGTATAATCTGTCAGGGTGCGCCCGAATTGAACGCCGTCCACGCGGAAATTGCCAAAGTAACCAATAAATCGCGCCTGCAAGGCGGGCTTGCAAACGCTATGGCGGGGGCGGACGTGTTTATCGGCGTATCCGCGCCAAACTGCGTAAGCAAGGAAATGGTGGCTTCTATGGCGCAAAAAGCCATAGTTTTCACCTGCGCAAATCCCGTGCCCGAAATTCAGCGCAAAGACGCTTTGGAGGCGGGCGCGTTCATTGTCGGTACGGGCTCTTCCGAGCACCCCAACCAAATAAACAACGTGCTTGTTTTTCCCGGACTTTTCCGCGGCGCGTTGGACGTGCGCGCAAAAACCGTCAACCGCCAAATGCTCCTTGCCGCGGCGGAGGGCATTGCTTCCTGCGTGCCCGAAAGCCAACTTTCCGTAGACTATATTTTGCCCTACGCATACGATAAAAACGCCCATAAACGCGTTGCCGAGGCGGTTGCCAAAGCGGCGGTTGAATCCGGCGTTGCAAAGAAAATAATTTAATAAAATAGTTAAAATATGCAATATTAGTTAGAATTTTGTCGAAAAATAGTTAATATAGACCCCAAAAATGGAAATTGTATGTAAAATAGTTGCCATTTTCAAGTTATATAATATATAATGTTAGCGTAAATTCAAATAGGCGATTGCGAGGGACGTCCCTCGTTTCCTATGCGTTCCGCATAGGAAACGCCGTAAGAATTATTTATCTTGTATAAAATTTTTTTTGGAGGTTTTATGAGAACTAAAACAAAACGTATCGCTACGGCAGGCGTTGCCGCCGTATGTGCGCTATCGCTTTTTGCAGGCGTTCATATGCTTACAAAGAGAACGGCAGTTGCTGACGATGCGCAGAATAAGACTATTGCTTCCACTTATTTTTACGATAATCTCAAAGTTATCGAAAACGGTAAGGAGCAGGAGTATACTCTCGCAAAGAAGTTTTATAAGGCTCTTGAAGAGATGTACAACGAAGGCGACTTTTTGGACGGCGAAGTGGAGTATTCGGTTACCGAGCACGACATAGTAACGTCTTCCCAGTTAGAAGCTTGGGTTGTCGGCGGCGACGTTACCGTGCCCAAGGCGTTCAGCGCCGCGCGCGACGCTTTCCTTACCGACCACCCCGAACTCTTTTATATCGATTTTTACAAAATGACCATAAGCGTGGGCAGAAGCAGCGGCGTTTACAGCGGATATATCGACAGCGGAAGAGAAGCCAACCTCTACTGCGATAACAGTTTTAGTTCCGTTTCGGAAGTAAACGCGGCTATAAAAGAGTACAATGCAGCGATAGACGAAATTGCGACCAAAGCTCTCAACGCGCAGAAAGACGACAAATATTATCAGAGGGACGAATTTTTAGTAAAATACGTAAACAAGTATCTTGCCGAAAGCATCGAATACGATTATGCGGCTCTCGAAAACAACAGCGCAACCGCTTCGTCGAATATCAACACGTCTTACGGCGGTCTTGTTGTTAAAAAGGCTGTTTGCGGCGGTTTCTCCCGCGCGTTTAAAGCCGTTATGGATAAGCTTGAAGTTCCCTGCATAACCGTAAACGGATACAGCAACCAAAAGGACGCAAGCGGCAATAACTCCGGTTCCAGCATCTACCATATGTGGAACTACGTTTGGCTTGAAAACCCCGCTCCCGCAGCGCAAGCCGCTTCGTATGCGGCGTATGCCGATAGCGCAAACGGCGAATGGTACGGCGTTGACGTAACCTGGAACAGCGCGGCAGGCAATAAATACAGATACGCTATTTTAAGCGCCGCCGCCGAAAAAGAAATTCACGTAACCGACGGCGTTATATCCTCTTCCGGTTACGAGCTTAAATATCCCGCGCTCTCTTCGCACAACTTCGGCAGCACGGGCAAAACCGACGGACTTCAAAATTACGTTACGTACACGCCCGTAGGCGACGAGAAAGACGATTACGGTCAGCCTTTGATGAGCAACCGCACCACCGTAAGCTATAACGGCAAGGGTGCAAAGAGGCTTCAAGAAGAGGACGGACTGTATCTTGTAGTGCGTTTTGCATATTATCTGGATAGGCAAATTATCTGGACTAAGTGGATGTCAATAAACGCGTTCAGGGAATATGCCGAGATTGCTATCGATAACGTAGACGGTAACATTCAGGATACGGGCAACGAAACTTGGTTTACGGATAATACTTCTATTTACTATACACAGTTCGCAGTATACGATATCGCTCCCGACGTTCCTATGAATATTCATTCCGATTCGCTTGGAATTGATAAAACAATTTATTTGCAGTATGAAGATAAGACGTTGAACGAAAGCAAGGCGATAGCGGTAGGTAATGTTCAAGTAAACGAGTCTTTCGGTACTTATACGCCCGCGCCTTATGTTTCAAGGACTACGCCTAACCACGGTGCGGAAATTGACATAAACGACGGTATGGGTAGCAAAAAGAACCCTACTACCGTTGCCGAAAACAAAGCGTTTGTTATGGAAATAACCTATACCGAGCCTTTGCACGTCCTTGACGAAAGCAAGCCGATTGGCATTTCATTCGTTTCCCAACATCCCAACGTACAGGAGCACGCTAAGTTCTATCCAGTAAATGAAAACGGAGATTTGGTGGAATTAGTTGAAAGAGCGGTAAGCTCCGGCGACCCCACTCTTTCCCGCAATACGTTAAGGTTTAAGTTTGCACCCAGCCTTATGTATGCACACAACGGCGTAGGATACAACTTTGTGTTTACCAACGTAGGCTCTTCGAAAGAGGTTGCAAGAATTGACGAGAACGGACAAACGACGTTTGAAATGTCGAATAAGATTCCTAACCCCGTATATTATAATTTCAGCAGGTCTTATTTGGCTTGCCCCGCACGCTTTAACTACGACGGAAGACTTTGGGTAGATTGCTGCGCGCAGCCTACGCTTGTTTCCAACTCCGACCTGGCTGCAATGGATTTCAAGGACGAAGAAGGCAACAGCACTTTCTCCGAAAACGAAAGAAGCCAGATGATGTTGGTAGCGGAAAAGGCGGAAACTTCCACCGTTGACACTATGCTCGACGAAATAAGCGGCGATAGCAATATCAATGTAAACAAAGAGGAAATCAAGCACAGCGAAACGTACGACATCAGATTGCAGATTTGCGGTAAATATCCCAAAATTCCTGACGGAAGCTACGTTAAAATTGCGCTCGGTTTCCCCGAGGGATACGGACCCGACGACGAGGGCGTAACCTTTAAACTCTTCCACCGTAAGCACGACCCCAAGACTGACACTTATACTATTGAGGAAGTTCCCTGCGTAGTTACCAAGTTCGGTATCGTTGCAACGGTTACAAGCTTCTCGCCCTATATGGTAGCTGTTGTAGACGCTGAAAAGGCGGTTGATAAAACCGTTTATGCAAGCATTGAAGGTAAGGGCGGTAAATTGACGGTTGACGACGGTAAAATTCAGTCGATTAAGGAAGGCGGAAGCTACACTTATACGATTGTTCCCGACGCAGGCTACAAGATTTACAGCGTTAAGCTTAACGGAACGGAAGTTAAGGACAAAGTAAATGCGGAAGGCAAGCTGACCGTAAATTATGCTGATTTGCAGACTAATAACGAGCTTGAAATACAGTATATTTCCGAGGCGGCTGCTCAGCGTTACGAAGCCAAGGAAGACTTTGAAATCGTTGAACCCGTAAAGATTTTCGTTCAGGAAGGCACCCTTTATGAAAGCGAGATAATTACAGGCAACGGCGGAAACGGCAGCAATCTTGTAATAATCGTTAGCATTGTTGCGGCGGTAGTGGTTGTTGCGGCTGTTGCAATCGGCGCGGTTGTAATAGTTAAAAAGAAGAAGAACGAAGACTGATTAAAGTTTTCAAAATAGTATAACGGCGGCTTTTGCCGCCGTTATTTCTATTTTTAAAATGTGGTTTCTTGCAACCGACAGAATACCAAAAACAGCCGTGCGCAACGTTGACTATGACCGTTTTTTATTTTAAATAAAATTGTGAAAAAGTTAAAGACTGCCGATTACTGAAAGATAGGCTTTGAGTTCTTCGTAAATGTTTATACCGTTTGCAATTTTCATTGCAGCGTCTTCCGAAATTTCTAAAAAATCAATGTCATTGTCGCGTTCAACTTGAAAAAACGAAACGACGGGAGTAACCCATTTTTTATCCGCTCTGTCAAACGATTTATAAAAACCGTTTTGACTGTCATAGACATATAACCTGTCTTTTTGTTCAACGTAATAATATCTTAACATAATCAGTTCCTTTTAATTGATATATTTCTTTTTACTCTATTCTATCTTAATGTAATCAAACTTGCAATATTTTTTTCGCTTCTCGCAACCGACAGAATACCAAAAACAACCATAGTCATTTTTGACTATGGTTGTTTTTGGTGACCCTGCCGGGAATCGAACCCGGGATTGAGCCTTGAGAGGGCTCCGTCTTAACCGCTTGACCACAAGGCCGTATCTAATTGCTTAGTGATTATATCATATTGCCGTAGCCGTTGCAAGCAAATTGCAATAATCTTTTATTAAATTTTTAAATAAAATTTATTGCGCCTATCAAATTTATTCATAAACTTGATTAAAATGCAAAAGTATGATATAATTAGCCGAGTTTATATGAATGTGTTTGCAAAGATTTTAGACGAGCTTTTCCCCGAAAATTTCACCTGCGAACTGTGCGGAAAAGAAATTTTCGACGGCGGCAAATTTTGTAAAAAATGCGCGGAGAGGGTAACCTTTAACAACGGTAAAACCTGTCCTGTCTGCGGGCGAAAAACTTTAACCTACGCCCTCTGTTTGGAGTGCAAAGCCTCCGCGCCGCAATACGCCCGCGCGGTGTCTGCGCTTGTATATGCAGACGGAGCCGCCGCTCTTGTAAACAAATTTAAAAACGGCGGCGCGTATCTTAAAAATTATTTTGCCCGATTGCTTTGCGAAAAGTGCCGACAATTTGCCGACGCCGATTGCGTCTGTTTCGTGCCTATGACAAGAAAGGCGGAAAGAAAGCGCGGATATAATCAGTCGTATTTAATTGCAAAAGAGCTGGCAAAAACGTTAAAGCTTCCGCTTTTGAAAAACGCGGTGGAAAAGGTTAAAGAAACACCTTCGCAAAAAACCCTGTCAAAGCGGGAAAGGGAGGAAAACTTGCGTTCCTGTTTCCGCGCCGACAGGCAAATAGTTGAAGGCAGAACAATAATAGTAGTCGATGACGTTTTGACTACGGGCGCAACGGTCGAGGCTATTAGCGTAGAGCTTTTAAAGAGGGGTGCAAAGCGGGTATATGTTGCTACTGTGGCGTCGGTAGAGTATTCCGAGAAAAAAGTTGACGTGGGTGCGATATGAAAAGAAAAATTGCGATACTCATTTTAATTTTTGTTTCCGCAGTGTGCGCCGCCCTCGGGTTTTCGGCGTGCTTAAATCTTCGCGGAAACGAAGGTTCGACTAAAATAATCTATCATTTAAACGGCGGCGTTCCCGTAAACTTTTATCAGGAAATTACGGGCGATACTATTGAAGATACGGTAAGCGCACAGCGAAAAGAGAATTACGACCCGATTGAAGTTAAAAAAGAAACCTGGATATTCGACGGCTGGTATACGGACGCCGCCTGTAAATATCAGTTTAACGCCTTTCCCGCCCAAAACGTAGAGGAAATTGACCTGTACGCCAAGTGGACGGACAAAATAACAGTAAACAGCGATAATTTCACAACGTATTTTTCCGTACACGCACAGTGGAACGGCGCGCTTACCATTCCCGGGGCGGCGGTAGATTTTTATTTGCAACCCAAAGCGCAATGGTTAATCGACCCGCTGAGGAGCGGCGGCGAAATTCAATTGACTGCAAGTCCGCAGCTTGGCGGCTGGTCGGGCAGAGATTACGCCATAACTTTAAGCGCGGAAAACGATTTCAGCTATTCCAACCGCGTTTTTATAGACAGGGAAATTGAGTTTCAGATAGGCTCGGCTTCCTTAGACTATACTGTAACCTCGCAGGAGGCGGAGCTATATCTGTTGCATAAGGTGCCCGTAAGCGTAACGCTTGAAACCGATGGCGGAATATTTGTCGGGGCGGAGCAGGGCAATATTTTAGAGGTGAACGCCGGCGATACTGTTTCGGCAAACCGCCTGCCTACGCCCGTAAAGGAAGGTTACCGCTTTGAAAAGTGGTGCGCCGACGAAGCGCTTACCGTTGAATTCGAAAGCAAAGTAATTACAAGACCAATCAAGATTTACGCCAAGTGGAATAAGGAAGTGGTAATAACGTTCGAAACGCTCGGCGGAAGTTTTAAGCAACCGCAGACGTACTTGGCAAACGAGCTGTTGCAACTCGGCGACGAGCCTACAAAGCAGGGTTTAGGCTTTGCTGGCTGGTATCTTGACGTAAACTATAAGCGTAAGTTTACGGAAACGGCGGCAACTCAATCGGTTACGCTATACGCAAGGTGGGAGCCTTTCCGCAAAATAAATTTCGATATGCACGGCGCGGAAGATAGGCAGGGTTTCGAGGTGTTGAATACAACCGTGCTTGACGGGCAATTGCTGGGCGAAGAGCCTTGGCGCAACGGCTTTGTGTTCGGCGGTTGGTACACGGACGGCGGTTATTTAAACAAGTATAACGGCGAGCCGATTTTGCAGGATACCACTTTGCACGCGCTTTGGTGTTATCAATATAGCGGACTTATGTACGACCAAGCCAATGAAAATATCAACGCGTTTTTTACCTACGGAGTATCGTTCGAGCGTAAGCAGGTAACCGAGAACGGAGTAAATAGAAACAAACTTTTCGTTCGCATAAACTTAAAGCTTAAAGAGGAATACCAAAAATTTTATTTTATTTTAAATTTGTCGGTTACGGTCAACTTTTATAACGCCGAAAGCCAATTTATAGGCAATGGCAGAAAAGTAGTTTGGATAAGCACGTTGTCCGACGTTGAAAGTCAATTTGAAATGGAGTACGATTCCTTCAACGACAACAATATTTACTTTAATACGGACAGCGTTAAGCTTACGTTTTACGGCTCCTGGTGCGATATACGTTTTCCCGAGGGTTATGCCGTCGAGGGCGAAGAAGTGGCTTAAAATAAAAAATAGCGCGCTTTTTCGCAATTGAATTGTTTAAAGAATAATTTAGCGCCCGCTTGAAACCGACAAGTTTCAAGCGGGCGCATTTATAAACAAGTAGAGCAAATACATTTATACGTTATAAAAAGGACATCTTTCTTTTAAACACTGCTTATTCAGCGGGAAAAACTCGCAATGAATTTTATTGAGTTTCATTTCTATTCGGTAAATATTTTTGGCAAATTCTACTGCGTGTGAGATGGAGAGGTAGGCGTTTCTTTTGCAACATCTTGCGCCGTCTATATTGCTCATTTCTTTTAATACGGCAGAAGTGTATTCCATATTGCGCTTGTAATATTCATCATTATTTAGCGGACCTGTGCCGTTAAATATTGAAAATGCCGCGCCTATTGAAGTTACCGAACCGCAAACGCCCCAATAACCGCACATAGCGCCGGGCATTTTTTTGTGCGGTTGGCAAGTTCGGTCAAACATAAATCAAGCTCTATTGCTCCGCCGGCATTTTTAAAGGCGGCTAAAAACGCGGCGCCGTCAAGAAAGTGATGCTCCGGTCCGTGAACGTTTACAAAGTTTTTCCGCATAATTTCCTGCACTATCTCGATGGGGTTGTCCGATTTGCATTTTAATACTTCTTGTTTAATTAAAGCGTATTTATCTTCTAACTTGTTTTCAATCATTACAAACCTCATAACCTATTTTATATAAAAAATAACCTTATAACTCGTATAAGGTTATTTATGGTGGAGCATACCCAACCTAAAACGAATAATTTACAGTATAGGCAAGTTCTTTAAGCACGGCGGCAAGTGCATCATATGGTGATCTGTCAACGGAGTAAGTATCATTCCGCCGACCGTCAATCTTCCCCAATACACCAACAGCCACACCGAGCGAACGTCGGTCGTTACGCCGCCGACACGTAGAATTTGCATAACTCTTTCTTCGGGAACCATTGAATTTATTTGTTCGAGCGTCAAATTCTCGATTATTTTGCGCGTGTTCTTCCCGACGGCGATAATATAGTCTTTCAGTGCGGCAACATTCAGTCGCTTGCCGAACTCGACAGCTTCGTCAAACTCCAAAGCGTTGCCCGTGTCGGTGATCGGCGCACCTATTTTCTTTTGAACATCGACATTGAATATTTGCGGTTTGTCGGCGATCAAAATATTCGAAACCAAGTCTTCGATACGGTATGTATGCCAAAAATGCCAACACATAGGCACTTTATCCGTACCTGCCCAATCCAAATCGACGCCGCAATCCATTCTCGGCACAAGTTTTGACTTGTTGTCATCTTTCAGCATGTAATCGAGAACATAATCGGCGATAGTGTTTTGCTTCGCGCCCGAAACGATTTTTGGGTGCACCATTGCGTGGACTTTTAACGTTTGCTCGATTATTGCATTTAGGTCGTTTGTTTGCAATACGGATTTTAGCCGTTCGTACTCTTTATGAATAGCGGTATAAAGCTCTTGCGACGTCATATTTTCTCCTATGTGTGATAATTTCATTATATCACGGATGACATCTTTTTGCAATACGGTAAAATAAAAAATATAAAATGGCACTGTGGCGAGTGCTTGATAAAAAGGAAAAGTACGAACCGATTTGGTTCGTACTTTAACGACATTGGTGGAGATAGTTGGGCTCGAACCAATGACCTTTTGCATGTCAAGCAAACGCTCTAACCAACTGAGCTATACCTCCGATTAGCTTTATTATAATATTAAACGCAATGCGCAGTCAACCCGTTTAACGCTCATTTTATAAAATAATAAAGGCGTAATTTTATTGTTTAAAATTTGCGGTAATTTAACGCTAATATTATTAAGAAATTTACGTTCAGTCCTGTAAAACCAAAGCTTTTTTAGGGCAGAAGTTAGAGCATTTACCGCACCTTATGCACTTGTTGTGGTCTATTGCGGGCGCGTTAAAACCGCTTTGGGAAAGAGCGCCGACAGGGCAAACCTTAACGGCGGGGCAGGGGTGGTTTTGCGGGCAGTTATCCCTTATTAACGTAAGTAATTTAGCCATAATATTCTCCTTGCGCGTCTATACTGTAATTTTATCAAATTTATTTAACTATTACAAGCGTTTCCGCAAACAATGCAATAAAATCGTAAAATAATTTCAAATAAATTATAACAAATATTTTTACGCTTTAAGTTGACAATATCAATCAAAAATATTACTATTAGTAATATAAAGGGAGGCGGAATGGATAACATAATTTTAGGTTTACTGTTACTGCAATCACGCACGATTTACCAATTGCGCAAGCGCATAAACGAAGGACTAAATTTAATGTACAGTTGCAGTATGGGCAGTATACAAGCCTCAATTAAAAAGTTATTGCAAAGCGGATATATTAAAGTTAGCGAAATTACGGAAAAGGGCAAACTGAAAAAAATTTACGGCATTACGGATAACGGTATAAACTACTTTAACGCTTGGCTGAGCAGCCCTATAAATAGCGGTACGGCTAAAAATCCCGAACTAACAAAGATTTATTTTTTAGGATTTGCCGAAAAAGAAACCCGCATAAAACTTATTGAAAATCATATATCGCATTTAAAAAAATTGCTTTTCGATTTGGATAAAATCTGTAACGATGGCACAACTATGTCAAGCCAAAACCAAAATAACCAAATTTTTTATTTTCAATTTCAAACGGCTACGTACGGGCGCGATTTAATAAAATTCAATATCGAATGGTACAACCGCTTGTTAAAAAACGTAAGGGAGCAGGGTATATGAGAAATTTAAAACTCGAAAATTCGCCAATTGCCTACTATATCGACGATACGGCAAAAAGTCAATGGCTCGTCTTTATACACGCCGCTTTTGTCGACCATAGAATGTTTGAAAAACAGTACGCGTACTTTTCCGGTAAATATAATTTGCTGGCTATCGATATTTTAGGGCACGGCAATTCGATTAAGGGGAAGAGAGGCGACAACATTGAAAAAACGTCCTATTGGCTCGATAAAATTTTTCAAAAACACAACATACCCGCCGCGCACTTTGTAGGGGTATCGCTGGGCTCGGTTTTTATACAGGACTTTGCCAATAAGTACGAAGATAAAGTATTGTCGCTTGCTTGCTTTGGCGGTTACGATATAAATAAATTTGACGTTGAAAGGCAAAGGGCTAATTCAAAAGGTCAAATGAAAATGATGATGAAAGCAATGCTTTCAGTCAAGTGGTTTGCAAAGGATAACAAAAAGATTTCCGCCTATACTACTGCGGCGCAAACTGCTTTTTACAATATGAATATTCAATTTAATAAAAGTTCGTTTAAATATTTGGCTGGGTTGCAAAATCTTGTTAATAAGTATCCGAAGAAGGAACGGCATTATAAATTATTGGTCGGTTGCGGCGAATACGACATACCTGCGGAAATTGAAATAGTAAACGAATGGGCGGAATATGAAAATTGCGATAAAATTATATTTAGCGGCGCGGGACACTGTGTGAATATGGACGTCCCGCAAGAATTTAATATTTGTCTGGAAAAATTTTTGCAGGAGTGTTAAAGTAAAGCTTATAAGACAGTTAAGTAAATTGAGATTATTAAAACCGCACAAGGCTGTTCGCTTTGTGCGGTTGCGTTAGTTGTGTAAGTTTAAGCTTACTAAGTCGTTCAAGAAAATGTTTTCGTTTTCGGGGGTTCAACCTTTAATTAAAGTGGTGGGGCAGTGGTAAATTAAAACGAATATTTAAAAGCATAATTTTAAGATAATTCAATTATGCAGTTCTTTCCTAAATTTTTTGCCCAATCAGGTTGAGTTGTGCCTATAATATGAATTGTTACTTTTCGGCATCCTTCAAATACTTTCTTTCCTATCATTTCAATATTACCTTGAATATAAACATTCTTCAAGTTTTTACACTTTAAAAATGCGCAATTCCCAATTTCTATAATATTTTTAGGGATAACTATGCTTGTCAATAATTCGCAATATGCAAAGGCGTTACTGCATATTGAGGTTAATGTGTCAGGCAATAGGACTTCTTGCAATTTGCGACAGTTGTGGAATAGCCAATCATCAACTTTTTTTAAACCTTTCGGCAAAAATATCTTTTGTAATCCACTCGCCGCAAATGCGTAGCGTTTTATTGTGTTAATGCCGTTAGGCAAAACAATTTCTTTAAGACTTTTACACATACAAAATGCGCCTTCGCCTATTTCCAGAACATATGAATGCAGCTTTACTTCTTCTAATTTCACGCAATTATAAAATGCGGCTTTTTTGATGAACTTTACATTTGCACCCAATTCAACACTTCGTAACCAAATGTTATTAGAAAACGCCCGTTCACCAACAATTTCTATGCTATCTCTTATTTTGATTACAGTAAAAGGGTGTCTATAATAATATTCATAATCGCAAATCTCTGTCGCCGTAGTGTCTTTCGGCAATATTGCAAATTTTACTGTATATTCGAACATATTCAAGTCGCTTTTATAGCATTTTCAACAATTGGAGTAATTGAATTTTTTATTTCCAGCAATCTTTCGGCAATAGCATTCAGTGAAGAAATACAATTTTCCTCATTGCTGAAATTGTAATGTTCCGTACTAAATAGATGACTGTTTTTATTTTCGATTTCCTTGAATTTAACGCCGTATATTTCAGCTTGTTTGCGCTCGGCGTGTAGGCAATATGTAATTTGAACGTTTTTAGCAATCAATCTGTTAAACGTTATATTTTTATAATCTCTTTGCCAATCCCAAGTGCCTATTTCAAAATGTAAATCAAATCCCCAACTTCTTTTGTAGAATAAAATATATGTTGCACGAGCATAAATGGTCCATTCTTCATCAGGAAATACACTATTCAACAAATTTATGAGCTTATCTCTTACAGCTTGACAAGTGCTATCGAATGACTTTTCCGCAGAATAAAACTGTTCCCTAAACTCGATATATAATTTTGTGTTTTCGTCAAATTGCAATTCTTTGCTCATAGAATATTTCGCATTTATCAATTTCATAAATTCACTAAAATAAACGTAGCACTCTGTTCGTGTAAAATTTTCGGGTTTTATACCTTTCCAAATTTCCACAAGTTCTCCATAAGTCATTATTTTAAACTTTTTATTAGTTGGATTGGACTTGTTAAATGTGGGCTTTAAATAAATGTAGTGCAAGGAAATATTTTGACCGTTTATTTCACTTACTATTTTATCTTCATAATCAACGGTTTGCTCATTGCATTCCATAGAATTTATTTTGTTTTCTATTACAATCCAAGCATTTTTCAATTTGATTATAATATCAATTCGCCGTCTATTGTCAAGTGTGTATTCACGTCCTATTTCTAATTGACTATCGTCAAATTCTATTCCACAAAATTCGCAAAATAGCTTTAAAGGTTGTGGACTGCTACATTTATTTATGTCGAACAAAAAAGCCAGCCATTCTGAAATAATGTTTTCGTTATCGTTCTTTCTTATTACGTCTAAAAAATTATAATCAGGCGCTTTATCTTTTAAATTTATTTTTTTTAAACTTTCTATAAAATTACTGCTTATCATAACTAAAAATTCTTTGAGTATTTGTTATTTGCAAATTATAGCATAAATTAAAAATATTTTCAAATGTATGACGTAAAAAATTAAAATGGCGCTGTGGTGGGGGCTTGAATTAACGAGCAGACGCACCACATGGCATATCAAGTGCCCGCCGCAATTGACCAAAGCAAACGAACAAAACCGAGTAACTACCCTAAAAAGCAAGGCGGCTAAAATACGGCGACACGCGCGATGCTTTCCAAATTTAATCAATAAAAGAAAAAAGGTTGAACAAGCATTATGTTCAACCTTTAACGAGAGTGGTGAAGCGGATTATTGCAAATAAGAACATAGTAATATTCAAGGTGAATAATACGGAATTATTTTGCCAAGTGGAATTGCCGCTGTCTGATTACCCGCTTTACGGTAAGCAAATAGCCGCAAGTTAATCTTGCGGCTTGTCGGTTGTCTTTTCGGTACTAATGGTTGTCATTGCCTCACGGTAAACGAGCCTTGACAGCCTTTTTGCTTGTTCTTTATCGGGTGGTAATTCCGCATATATATTCTTGTCTTTATCGTCAAAATAAATGACCGTTAAGCCGTTCAGTATTTTACTCATAAAAAAACTCCTTGATTTTCTCCCACCCATACCCACCCTAAATGGTACAATAAGGCATAAAGAGTATTTTGTCATTTTTAATTGAATAATAGCCGATTTTACATTAAACGCCCCTAAATGTGTTACACGTTACGGGGTGGCGTGGTAATACTATACGCCACAGTGCGGGCGGCTGTCGCCGCCCGCACATATTGCCTTTTTATGTTCCGTGTTCCGCAGTGCCAATAAGGTAATAGTAACTTATCGGCACTGCGTCGCGGTTTAATGTCAAAAGTGTGACAGTGTTACATAGTGGCGTATAAAGTAATACTATTATTATTTATTATCAACGGTTGCTTTTTGCACGGTAACTTTACCGTCTTTTACGGCTATCAAATATTTGCCCTTACATTTCGGGCAATAGATTTCTATCGTAGAACCGTCGCCCACTTTTAATAATTTATACCCGCATTCGGGACATACAACATAATAAGTCATTGATTTGCTCCTTGCGCTTTTAATCTCGTTGTAACTAACCCGTGGCGTATAACGATATGTACATACTCGCCGCATTTCGCGCATTTTGTATAGCCATCCAATCCGTTTTGCGCTTGTATCAATACCGCTTTACATTTAGGACAGCAAGCATAATAATATTGAATTTTAAGTGTTTCCATTTCTTCCATAAATTACCGCTTGACTTTTAATTTTAACAGTAAAGCAATAACGCCGCAAAGTAAAATAAATATACCGAACAATACGGGTAAATGCCAAACTTGAAAACTCGTCATTGCCTTAAATGCTATTGTAGCGGGGAAAGCATAGGCAATATATTGCATAAACTGCGGCAACATATCTGCGGGAAACATAAT
Source organism: uncultured Christensenella sp. (assembly GCA_910586035.1). Classification (GTDB taxonomy): domain Bacteria; phylum Bacillota; class Clostridia; order Christensenellales; family Borkfalkiaceae; genus Coproplasma. Next base: position 3,133 of record CAJUHT010000002.1, on the reverse strand, counting down.
GCCCGACAGCATAGTGGACGGTAAAAATATAGCCATTGCTACCATTGTCAACTTTGCTTGCTGTTTAATCAAAAGCCCGAAAATACAACCGATAGCAAGAGTTACCGCAAGTAATGCTAAAAGTGATAAGAAATACCACAATAAATTAGACGGCAACTCCGCTTTGAAAATTAAAGGCGATAGAGCAAATACTATAAGACAGCATAAAATCGTATGTATAAAAGACGAAATAAATTGCGATATAACGCCAAACCAAATAGGCGCGCCGTTTGCATTATAGACCTTTTTAACGTCTGTTCCGTAGATTTCCGCAACTGCGGGCGGTACGCCGAACAACGCGCTCATTATGATTGTAAACACGGTCATTGACGAAATAAGAGTTTTTGTAGCGTTCGTATCAATAGTAGTGAAAATTCCGCCCATAAATAGAAAAAATATGAGCGGCACAAGATAACAAGCAATAAGCATACCTTTACTGCGTATATCAAACTTGAATTGTAAACCAATCCCGTATAAAAAAGCCTTCATTAGTTCGCACCTCTCACAATGTTCATAAAGTTTTGTTCAAGCGATATTCTATCGGTCTGAATTTCCAAAATCGATATGCCTTTTTGTTTGTATTCCGATAATAGCGTAAATAAAGTTTCCATAATATTTTCCGTTTCGTATTCGTTTTGCCCGTCGGCGGTTTTTATGCGTATAATATGCCTTTTGCCGCCCATAGCGGTAAATTCGTCAACCGTTCCGATAAAAGCAATATTCCCGTTACTCAAAACGGCTACTCTGTCGCATAATTCTTCGACTTCCGCCATATCGTGGCTTGCAAGAATTATTGTTTTGCCTTGTGATTTTAATGCGCGTATTTGTTCGTGCAACGATACGCGCCCCTCAACATCAAGACCCGCAGTCGGTTCGTCAAGGAAAATAATGTCGGGGTTGCCTATAAGTGCAAGCGCAAGGTGTAAGCGGCGTTTTTGCCCCGTAGACAAATCGGCATATTTCTTTTTTGATAATTCGGGTATGCCGAAAGAATTAAGCATTTCTTTATCTGGTGTGGTTTTATGCCAATTCGCAAACAGTTTAACGGCTTCCATAGGTTTAATATAGGCTTGTAAAGCGGACGATTGTAATTGAATACCGATTTTCCCGTTTACGGTTATATTTCCGCTATCGTAAGTGCGTAAGCCCTCAATGCATTCCAAAGCCGTAGTTTTTCCCGCACCGTTTACGCCGAGCAAAGCAAAGATTTCACCTTTATGTACGGTTAAATTTATACCTTTCAATACGGAGTTCGCGCCGTAACTCTTTTTTAATTCCTTGACCTCGATTATATTTTTCATTTTTTTGCCTCAAAAGGGTTAATACCCAAATTTTCAAAATAAAAACACAGCGCAGGCTCAATAAAAGCATTCAGTACGTTTTGCATATCGTTATCCGCTTGCGCGTTTCCGAAATTCATCAGTTGTGATAACATACTCATATCGCCGCCCGTAAACTCTGTTATAAGTTGCCAAAATTCTTTCGCAATAAGTTGTCCTTGTTCGCTGTCGGGCGCTATGCCGTTCTTAATGCATTTTTCTATTTTATTAACAATAAAGTTAAACTTATTTATAAATGCGCTACCCGTATCTTTATCGAATTTCTTATGACAGTAATCAAGCATACTATCGTCAAAATGTTTAATTAAACCGTAATATTTATTCCCCATTTGCAAGTTGACAATTATATCGGCATATTTTGAAAAATCAACTGTTTGCATTTGTTCTATTTCGTTTTTCAATAGTTCAATTGCTTGTAAAGATTGCGCAAGCGTATTTATTTGTGTTTTTATTGAATTGCTTTGTTCGGTCAACGCTATTATTGCCTTTTGGGGCGTATCAATAGAAGTCAAACTATTTCTAATTTCATCAAATGAAAACCCTAACGATTTAAGAGTAAGTATCTGATGTAACTTAACAATATCTTTATCGCTATATAAACGCCTTCCGCCTTCGCTGATACAAGACGGACTGAATAGCCCTTCGCGGTCATAATATTGCAACGCTCGAACGGTTACGCCCATTTTCTTTGCGACTTCGCCAACTGTCATATATCCTTGTGGAATTGCTTTATATCTTGCCATAAATATACCTCGCATATATTATAATTCATTACGCGGCGTAACAAGCAAGCATTTTGCAGTATTTTTGCCAAATAATTTTTAAGACAGTAAAAAACCGACAAGACGGTTAAATCTTATCGGTCTTTCTATGTTAAATTGAAATTTATGCGCTAAACTTTGACTTTAACTTCTACTACCTTAATTCCCGATGCACTTATTGCATTTTCCGTTCCGCAATAAACAATATTTCCAAATTTTTCATCGTTTTCTATTTTGACTAATGAATTATAATTTTCGCAATTCTGTTCCAGCGAATTATAATAGTACTCACAAGATGTTGCACTATCAAAACGATAAAACCAGAGATATTCTTTTGGTTCGCCTTCGCGTTCTTTATTTGCAAACAATAACGTTCCATAATGGCGATTACCATTACTATCTGATAAATCTTGATACAATATAACAACATAGCCATTGTTTTCGAGATTTGTTTTCATTTCCTCATTTGTCGGATAATAAGTGCCGTTCTTATCATCACCGCAAGCAGTTAACGTTAGGGTTAAAATAGCCATTAGGCAAGCCAATATGATTATAAATTTCTTTTTCATTGAAAAAATCCTCCGCTAAATTACTGTTTATCGTACAATCATTGTCCATATTATAATTCATTACACGGCGTAACAAGCAAGCATTTTTAAGTATTTTCTATAAAAATTTTTATATATAATATTCGACATAATTCACAACTCTTTGATAATTTTTCTTGTTCTATTTGTGATAAAATCAACGTGAGGTTTTATTTTTTTTGCATAAGAATTCAGTAGTTTTGTTATTCGCTTGTGCTTACCGTCTGTGGACGGAATACGCCGCCTTGCCAAATTGTAAAGGGCGACGATTTATCTCCCGTTAGGCATAAAACCGTCGTCGCCTATGGCGCAAACCCTTGACAATTTGCCTGCGGCGGCATTTTTGGCTGATTAAGACGGTAAGCACCAAAGCGAACAACAAAATTTTTAAGCCGCAGTCCGCACA
>CAJUHT010000001.1:30805-225547 GCA_910586035.1 uncultured Christensenella sp. | reverse complement strand
TATTACCTTATTGGCACTGCGTCGCACGGAAAATAAACGGCAATGGGTACGGGCGGCGAAGCCGCCCGTACTGTGGCGTATAGTATTACCACGCCACCCCGTCACAATGTCACACTTTTGGCGTAAAAAATATTGAAATATGTAAATTTATGACGAAAAGTATTTATTTTGATTTATGTCCATAAGGGTGGGTTCTCTGGGTGGGGAATAGAAAAAAGCACAAGGCGTTTAACCTTGTGCTTTTTTCTTACTGGTATGCGACGAAGCCCGCGACACCGTTAACGAAAATATATTCCGTTTTGCGGTGTTCTAACTCTTTCGCATTTGGTTGAGGTGACGGGACTTGAACCCACGACCTTCTGGTCCCTAACCAGACGCGCTACCAAACTGCGCTACACCTCAATGACCAATTGCCTATACATTATACTTAATTTAAAATTAAAAGCCAAACGTTTTAAAGGTGATTTTTTAAAAATTTTAAAAATATTTTTGCCTTTTATGTTGTTGTAAATGCATTTACAAATAGTATAAGTTATATTATAATATTACTGTATGTGGTTTTTGGTTTTTCAAATTGTGCTTATCGGCGTGTCGCTTGCTATGGACGCGTTTGCGGTATCAGTTACCGACGGTATGTGCTATAACAATATGCGCAAGGGCAAGGCGGTTACAATACCATTGACCTTTGGCATATTTCAGGCGGTAATGCCGCTTGCGGGATACTTTTTGGGCTCGCTTTTCTCTAAATACATAGACGCGTTCGACCATTATATTGCTTTTTTCCTGCTTTTAATTATCGGCGGAAAAATGGTGTTTGACGGCATTAAAGATTTAAGGGCGGAGGACGGCGAGGTAAAGGTAAAAAAGTTTTCCTATCCCGAAGTGCTGTTGCAGGGCGTTGCAACGAGTATAGACGCATTAGCCGTAGGCATAACGTTAAACGCAATGCCGGGGGTAAACAGCTACAATATTTTTGCATTTGTCGGCGTTATCGGCGCGGTAACGTTTTTAATTAGCCTTGTTGGTTTAATAATCGGTATCAGGATAGGCAAACTGTTTAAAAACAAGGTAAGCATTGCCGAAATAATAGGCGGTATAGTGCTGGTAGGTATAGGCATAAAAATTCTTGTAGAGGGAATTATCGGCTGATAAATTTTTCAATTTCACAAATAATCTTTTTGTTTCCGCACTCGATGCCGCACGTTTCGAGCGCGGTTTTTATTTGTCTGTCGGCAATAAGATTTTCTATCGCCTCATATAAAGTCGGCTCGTTCAAATTTCTTTCTTCAAGTACGTGGCAAAGCCGCTTGTCTTTAAAAAATTTGGCGTTTTTAATTTGGTCGCCGCGCGAACTGCCGTTGTCGAGCGGAATAAACAGAGTGGGAATTCTCATAGCGATAAGTTCAAACGCAGAGTTGGAGCCGCACCTTGCAACGGCGAAGTCGGCGCAGGCGTACACTGCGCCCATATCGTTGAAAAACTCTATCTGTGTGTAGCCGGTTATTTTGCTTTGAATTTTGTTGCCTTTGCCGCAAATGTGTAAAACGTTATAATTTTTGCAGAGGCGGAACAGGTTTTTACGCAGATTGTCGTTTATAATTTTAGAGCCGCTTCCGCCGCCGAAAACCAATATTGTGGGGCGCTTATCCAAGCCGAATTGCGCCCGTGCCGCGCTTTTATCCCTATTAAAAAGGCTTTCGCGCATAGGCGAGCCCGTGTATACGCCGTTTTTAAACTCTTCCGCAGTTGAGGGGAAAGAAGTTAAAATTTCGTCCGACTTGCGCGCAATTATTTTGTTTGCAAGCCCCGCGGTTATGTCGGATTCGTGCGTCAATACGGGAATGCCGAGTTTTGCCGCGGCAACGGCGGGCGGGAGAGAAGCGTATCCGCCCTTACAGAAAAGCAGGTCGGGTTTAGCCTTTTCGAGTATGCGTTTGCAACTTTTTATGCTTTTAATGAGCTTGATAGGAATGGACAGATTGCATAAAATTTTTCCGCGCACAAGCTTAACTCCCCCAAATTCGTAAAACGGAATGCCGTGAGTGCGGCAAATGCTCTTTTCTATTGCGTCCGTTCCCATATAGTACATATCGTATTTGTCTTTTAAAATTTCATAAACGGCAATATTGGGCATAACGTGCCCCGCGCTGCCGCCGCCGCAAAACATTATTTTTTTCATTGCAATAATATATTTGTGTAGACCTATTTTTATGTATTTTGCGTAATTTGGGGTAAAATAAGTAATGAATACATAAATTTGTCGAACGGTAATTGACAAAAGATAATGACAGGTGGTAAAATTCAGTTATGAAAGCCGAATATATTTTGCTTATATGCGCCGGCGGGGTTTTTCTTGCTCTGTTTTTGATATATCTGATTTACGCCCTTGAAACTTCTAAGGCGGAAAAGAGGAACAGGGTAAAGCTTGAAAAGTCTTATTCCGACGGCAATCTTAAAAAAATGGAATACGACGTGGCTTTTTACGATAAAAACGCCATTAAAATAAATTACACGCGCTCGGTTGAAAGACAGGTTACAATCGACGACGTGCTGGACGCAACTACGGAAGACAAGGCAAAACAGACGGAGAACGCTCTGTTTGCCCACGTTGAGGACGAGGGCGTTCAGGAAATAAAAGGGAAATTTAGCAGATAAAAATCAAGCCGCAGGTATTAAGCCTGCGGCGTTTTCTGTTAAGATGCAAAACGCATAACAAGCGGTTTGCCGAGTACGGGCATATTTATAGTAAATTTTCCGTTTTCTATTTTAGTAGCCTGTTTAAATCTGAACCCGAATATTCCCACTTCCGCCTGAAACTCGCGGGTTTTATCGTCGTAGGAATAATCGCACGTGTACGAGCGCTTTTTACCGCCTCGGCGTTTAAAACTAACTTCGAGTTGCTTATCGTCTAAAAACGTTATTTTCAGATAGTCGTACTTTTCAAGCAGGTCCTCGTCGCCAAACCTGGCAAACGTGCATTCGTAAGTGGTAATGTAAGGCTTGGTAAGCGTTTTGACCGAAGAGGTAGTATCCAAAGTAAACGCGCACAGGCACAGGCAGGCGCCAAGCGCAAGCAGGATAACGGCTAATATTTTCTTTTTCATACAAACGAGTATGTGCAATAACGGCAAAATAAAACTGCGGAGGGCAAATTTTGTCCTCCGCAGTCGCTTATAAACTTTTATATATAATTACGCTTTGCCTATGCAACCGAAAATTTCCATTTTTTCTTTAACGGTGGCTTTAATGGCTTCGCAACCGGGGGCAAGCAGTTTTCTGGGGTCGAAGCCCTTGCCCGCAAGGTCCTTGTTTTCCTCAATGTACTTTCTTGTAGCCGCCTGGAAAGCTAACTGGCATTCGGTGTTCACGTTGATTTTAGCAACGCCGAGGGATATAGCCTTTTTAATCATATCCGTGGGAATGCCAGTGCCGCCGTGAAGAACGAGGGGCATAGCGCCTACTTTGCCTTTGACTGCGGCAAGCGTATCAAAGCTTAAACCCTCCCAATTAGCGGGGTATTTGCCGTGGATATTGCCAATGCCGGCGGCAAGCATAGAAACGCCGAGGTCGGCAATTTTCTTGCACTCGTCGGGGGCGGCGCATTCACCTTTACCGATAACGCCGTCTTCCTCGCCGCCGATAGAACCGACTTCCGCTTCGAGCGATAAACCGAGCTGTTTAGTAACGGCGACAAGTTCCTTTGTCTTTGCAATATTTTCTTCTATGGGCAGGTGGGAGCCGTCGAACATAATGGAGGAGAAACCCGCCTTTATGCACTTATAGCAACCGTCGTACGTGCCGTGGTCGAGGTGGAGGGCTACGGGAACGGTAATTTTAAGCTCTTCAATCATAGCTTTAACCATATCCGCAACCGTTTTAAAACCCGTCATATATTTGCCAGCGCCTTCCGAAACGCCGAGAATAACGGGCGCGTTCAATTCCTGCGCGGTCTGCAAAATGGACTTTGTCCATTCGAGATTGTTGATGTTAAACTGACCTACGGCGTATTTGCCGTCCCTCGCTTTTTCAAGCATTTCCTTTGCCGATACCAATCCCATAAAAACCTCCGAAAAATATATTATAAATAAGGTATTGATTTAACCGTATTTAAGTATAATTCATAGCGTGATAAAATACAAGCGTTTTTTAAAAATGTTGACAAAAAAAGGTTTTGGTTTTAATATTTGTTGACTTAAAAATCGTAATTTGTTATAATGACAACGTTGGTAACGCCAAACGCGCGTTTACCCTATAAACACAGGTTAATAATTTATTATTCGGAGGAATATATTTATGGCTAATGTAAAAGTTGCTATCAACGGTTTCGGTCGTATAGGCCGTCTTGCGTTTAGGCAGATGTTTGACGCGGAAGGTTACGAAATCGTAGCTATCAACGATTTGACAAGCCCCAAAATGCTTGCTCACCTTTTGAAGTACGATTCCGCTCAGGGCAGATATAAGTATGCCGAGACGGTTGTAGCGGGTGAAGACAGCATAACCGTAAACGGAAAGACCATCAAGATTTATGCGGAGAAAGACGCCGTTAATCTTCCTTGGGGAAAAATCGGCGTAGACGTAGTTTTGGAATGCACCGGTTTCTACTGCTCCAAAGAAAAGGCTTCCGCGCACATAACGGCAGGCGCTAAAAAGTGCGTAATTTCCGCTCCCGCAGGCAACGATTTGCCCACCGTAGTTTATAGCGTAAACGAAAACACTTTAAAGGCTTCCGACACGGTTATTTCCGCCGCAAGCTGCACAACCAACTGCCTTGCTCCTATGGCGGCAACTCTGAATAAGCTCAGCAAAATCAAAAAGGGTTATATGACGACCATTCACGCTTACACTGGCGACCAGATGGTTCTTGACGGACCTCACCGCAAGGGCGATTTGAGAAGGGCGAGGGCGGCTGCCGTTAATATCGTTCCCAACTCCACGGGCGCGGCTAAGGCAATCGGTCTTGTTATTCCCGAACTCAACGGCGTTTTGGACGGTTGCGCACAGCGCGTGCCCGTACCTACCGGTTCGCTTACCCAGCTTATCGCAGTTTGCGAAGGCGAAGTTGACGCCAAGAGCGTAAACGCGGCAATGAAGGCGGCTTCCTCCGCAAGCTACGGCTATACCGAGGACGAAGTTGTTTCCAGCGATATCATCGGCATTTCTTACGGTTCGCTCTTCGACGCAACCCAGACGAAGTGTATGCCCCTCGGCGACGGCACAACCCTTGTAAAGGTTGTTTCCTGGTACGATAACGAAAATTCTTACACTTCCCAGATGGTAAGAACAATTAAATATTTCGCAGAATTGAAGTAATTTTATTGCAAATTCAAGAGCAGGTTTCTTATGGAAGCCTGCTCTTTTTGTTTGACAAATTTTACTTGACGCGTATAATAGTTATTGTTATATAACATATGTTATTTAATATGGAGATAGATATGCCGCCCAAAGTCAAGTTTAAAAGGGAACAAATAATTTCCGCCGCAACGGAGCTTGTCCGTGCGGCGGGTATGCCCGCACTTACTGCGCGGGCGCTAAGCTATAAACTTAACTGTTCGGTTGCCCCCATATTTTCCGAGTTTGAAAATATGGAGGAGCTGAAAGGGGAAGTTATCCGCTTTGCCAAAAGTCTTTACGACGGCTATATTGCCGAAGGGCTGAAACAGCCGTTGCCGTTTAAGGGCGCGGGGCTTAAATATATCGAGTTTGCCAGAAACGAACCTAATTTATTTAAGCTGTTGTTTATGTCGGAATTTGCGGTCGGGTTAGATGGGTATATGCTTCTGGACGAAAACAACGGCAAAATAGTCGGCGCTTTAAGAACGAGTTGGGGACTTGACGAGGATACGGCTAAATCGTTGCATAAAGATATAATGATTTACACACACGGAATTGCCGTGCTGTGCGCCACCGATTCCTGCTGTTTTACCGACGAGGAAATCAGCGAAAGGCTGACTTTTGCCTTTAAGGCAATGCTGAAAAGTTTTAAGGAGAAGGATAATGATTGAAGTAAGCAAAGTTAAAAAATCTTTCGGTGGCGCGAATAACAGGCAATACGTTTTAAAGGGCGTCGATTTAAGTGTAAATAAAGGGCAGTCGGTGGTAATCCTTGGTGCTTCTGGGTCGGGCAAGTCTACCTTATTGAATATTATGGGCGGTTTAGAAAAGACCGACGAAGGCAGGGTTGTTTGTTGCGGAGAAGTTGTTTCAGATATGAGCGATAAACAGCTGACGGCGTTCAGGCGCAAGTTTGTCGGGTTTGTTTTTCAACAGTATTATCTGTTGCCCGATATGACGGTGGACAAAAACGTGAGAATGGGAGCAGACCTTGCGCGCAATGAAAATTACCGTGATATAATAGAGGCGGTCGGATTAGCGGATAAGCTGCATAAGTATCCCCGACAGCTGTCAGGCGGCGAGCAACAGCGGGTTGCAGTGGCGCGAGCGCTTGCAAAGAAGCCCGAAATTCTTTTTATGGACGAACCTACGGGCGCGCTTGACGAAGAAACGGGCAGGCAACTTTTGGACTACGTTTTAAAACTCGGCAAGCAGAGCGGCTTTACGTTGGTAACCGTTACGCACAACGAAAACATTGCCGAAACGGCGGAAAAGGTCATAAAGATAAACAGCGGACTAATCGTAGAGGAAAAACTCAATTCCTGCCCGAAAGGCGCATACGAAATAGGTTGGTGATATATGGTCGTTTCATTTAAAGACGGCGTTAAGTTTTTCGGAATTGCCGTAATATCCTTTTGCGCGGTGCTCGTCTGCAATATGTTTTTAAATTACGATATCGATTTGCGCGCCGTTGGCGCAACGGTGCCCGCCGAGGGTGCGGAGCTGTACGAAGCGCTGTTGTTAAACAACGTAGTGGTATGCGCCGTGGCGGGCGGTTGCCTGTTGCTTACTTCGGTAGTTATGCTTGTATTCTATATAGGAACGCATATCGAAAAGAATTCACCTAAATTCGGCATTTTAAAGGCTCTCGGTTACGGTGAGTGGAGTATCGCGGCAAGGTGCTGGGTTTTCGGTTTTTGCGTTTTGGTCGGCGCGGCGGCAGGCTATGCCGTAAGCTGGACGGTTATGCCAACCTTTTACCGCTTACAAAACGAGGGCGGCGCAGGCATATGCGAGGCGGCGTTGCGTTTCCACCCTGCGCTGTTGTTTGCTCTTGTTATATTGCCGTCCGCTCTGTTTTCGGCTGTATCGATAGTCATTGCATACGTAAAGCTCAAAGCACCCGCACTTGTGCTTATAAGGGGAAATACAAGTAAAGAAAAGATAAAAAAGAACAAGCCCGCGCGCGGCAGCAAAAGCTTCCTTACGGAGTTTGCGTTCGGCGTTATTAACCAAAATAAAACGCTTGCGTTTTTTGTTGCGTTCGGCGGCTTCTGCTTTTCCTCGATGACGCAGATGGGACTGTCAATGCGCGATTATGCAAGCAATTTAATGGGCGGAATGATTTTGACGATAGGCTTGGTGCTTGCCGCCGTATCGCTTTGGCTATCTATGACGGCGGTAGTAGGCGGAAACGCAAAAAATATAGCAATGCTGAAAGTTTCGGGTTATACGTTAAAGGAGTGCGGGCTTTCGGTGCTGGGGCTGTATCATATCCCCGCATATATCGGGTTTGCCGTCGGCGCGGCGTACCAATACGGACTTTTAAGCGTTATGGTCAACATTGTGTTTGCAAAGTTTGACGACGTTCCTGTTTATTCTTTCGATTGGGCGCTGTTCGCAGTTTGCTTCGCGTTGTTTACGGTTGCATACGAAGCGCTTACGGCGGCGTACGTTTTTGTAGTGGGGCGCACTTCCGTAAAAAAGGTTATGAGCGAATAGCTTGGCATTTAAAAATAGACATTGCTGAAAATCATAGAGTAAAAGTGGAGTATTTATGGCGGGCAATCGCTGATAAAAAGATTATGGAAACGAATAATAACGTTATAAAAATAGAAAATCTGCACAAAAGTTTTAAGGACGTGCACGCGGTGAACGGGCTTAGCTTTAACGTTAGGGAGGGGCAGCTCTTTGCCTTTCTCGGAGTAAACGGCGCGGGGAAAAGTACGACGATTTCAATCATATGCGGGCAATTGCAGGCGGACGGCGGCACGGTAACCGTAAACGGGCACAGTGTGGATAAGAATATGGACGCGGTAAAGCGGGAGCTGGGCGTTGTATTTCAGAATTCAGTGCTCGATAAGTCGCTTACCGTTTACGATAACTTGAAGTACAAGGCGGCGCTGTACGGCATAAGCGGAGCAAAGTTTAAGGAAAGATTGGAAGAAATCAGCAACTTATTGGAGCTTGCCCCGATATTGAAGCGCACGCTCGGCAAACTTTCCGGCGGGCAAAAACGGCGCGTTGACATTGCCCGCGCAATAATACACAGTCCCAAAATACTCATTTTGGACGAGCCGACAACGGGGCTTGACCCGCAGACCCGCAAAGTAATATGGGAAGTGGTTGATAAGCTGAGGAAGGAAGATAAGGTTACCGTGCTTCTTACAACGCACTATATGGAAGAGGCGGCTGACGCCGACTACGTTGTAATTATAGACGGCGGCAGTATTGTGGCGGAGGGTACGCCAATCGACCTTAAAAACAGATATACGGGCGACTTTATAACCGTTTACGGGGTCGGGGCGGAGCAGTTAGCCGCTCTCAACGTTAAATACTTGGAGGTTGCGGGAGGCTACCGCATTTTAGTGTCGGACAGCGGCGAAGCGACGAGGTTAATTGCCGCTCACCCTGAAATGTTTAACGACTACGAAGTAATTAAGGGCAAGATGGACGACGTGTTTCTTGCCGTAACGGGCAAAAAGCTTGGCGGAGGTATGTTATGAGCGGTCTGTTAGCTTCGATAAAGCGCAATTGCAAAGTTTACTTTAAGGATAAGGCAATGTTCTTTTCATCGCTTATTACCCCTATAATTCTGCTTGTGCTATACGTGTTTTTCCTTGCAAAGGTATTTAAAGATAATTTTAATCAATCGCTCGAAGGGGTTGCCTGTCCCGATAAACTCATAAACGGAATGGTTGCGGGGCAGTTGTGTTCGTCGCTACTTGCCGTCTGCTGTATAACCGTTGCGTTTTGCTCAAATATGCTTATGGTGCAGGATAAGGTAACGGGCGTGCGCGCCGACCTTGCAATTACTCCCGCAAAGCGCTCGGTACACGCGCTGGGATATTATATATCGACTTTGGTTACAACGATAATCGTTTGCGGCGTTGCCGCTTGCTGTTCGCTTATATACATAGCCTGTTCGGGGTGGTATTTAAGCGTTGGCGACGTGTTTTTGCTGTTGTCCGACGTCGTTCTTTTGTCTATGTTCGGAACGGCTCTTTCTTCTGTTATAAATTTCTTTTTAAGCTCGCAGGGGCAGATGTCGGCGGTAGGAACGGCGGTAAGCGCGGGTTACGGCTTTATCTGCGGCGCGTATATGCCCATATCGTTTTTCGGCAAGGCGTTGCAAAATATAGTCGGTTTCCTCCCCGGAACTTACGGTACTTCGCTTGTGCGCTATCATTCTATGGCGGGCACGCTTAGGGAAATGTCGGCTATGGGTTGGGATAGTTCGGTAATAGAAAGTATAAAAGATTCCGTAGATATAAATTTGTATCTGTTCGGAAGCAAGGTTGAAATATGGGTATCGTACCTTGTGCTTGTTTTAAGCATTGTGGCGCTTGTCGGCGTTTACGTGCTTTTGAATATGTTTGTGGGCAAGAAGAGGAAGAAATAAATTTACATACGCGTAAAATTTTATCCTTTAAATAAGTTGATTTTTGGTCGGGGTTGTTGTATTATTATATGGCTGTAACAAACAGGCTTCCGTAGTTAAAGAATACGACAACCTCCTAAGGGTTAGTTATGGGTTCGCCCCGACTTGTCGGCACGGAGCGGAAGCGGAGTATTCCCGTCGGACGGGAATTGAACAATAGAATAAAAATCAATGCTTCCGTAGTTAAATGGATATAATAAACCCCTCCTAAGGGTTAGTTATGGGTTCGATTCCCGTCGGGAGTACCATAAAAGCCGCCGTTATTAAACGGCGGCTTTTACATTATACTTAATTTTACCCAAATAAAAAAGCAAAATTTGTTAAAAATACTTGACGGTGGGGGGGGTAAGGTGTATCATAGCTCTATCAGTAAAAAAAGGAGAAAGTTATGAGGAAAAAGTTGTTGTTTATTGCTTTGTTTTTAATCGCCTTAACCACCTGTGCGTTTGGTTTTACCGCCTGCAATTTCGGCGGCGATAATAACCGCGACACGCCGCCAGAATACGGGGTTAGTCCGACGGATATAGTTTTGTTTGCGGGAACTGATTTTATAGGTATAAGATGGGCAGATTATGCCGACGGTAATTATACAACCGAGTACAGGTTGGACGACGGGGAATGGCTTTCGCCTGCGTCCTCGGCAGACGAGGAAGGATATTGTATCCGTTTTGAAAATCTTACTCCCGGGTCTACCCATAACGTATCGGCGAGAGCCGCGGCAAACGGAAGCATATTGCCGAGCGTGCCGTACACCAAGCAAGTTACGCTTGAAAAGGCGGAGAGGAAAGATTCACCCGAAGTTAGCGTAAAAATGGCTGGCAAAACCTGCACGATTGAAGGCTTTACCGAAGAGATGGAATTGGGTATATGGGTAGACCATTCCACTTTGGAATATATAGATAGCGGTACATATACGTTTACCGAGTGCGGCAGGTATAACGTGAACGTGCGTTACAAGGAAACGGCAACGCATAAGGCGTCGGAGCCCACTCGGCTGTATGCAACGGCGTCGATTTTCAGCGGCGGCGTGGGAACGGAAGAGGAGCCCTTTTTGATTGATACGTACGAGCAGTTTGCCGCTATTGCGGAGCAGGACGAAGTTGTGTCCACAAGGCGTTACGTGTATTTTAAGCTGACGAGCGACATAGTATTTCCCGAAGAAGTGCAGGAGCCTATCGCACAGCCCTCGTATTGGCTGTGCGTAGACGGCGGCGGGCACAAGATTATCAGTCCGAAAATTCGCAACTCCGCGGGCTGGTATACGGGTATTTTTGAAAGGTTAGTGGGCAAGGTGCAAAACCTCAACGTAGAGAATGCCGAAATTATCCGTACGGTAGAGAATTTTGAATCGAGCGGTTTCAGTGTGGGAATTATAGCGGGCGATTCTTCCGAAATAATAAATTGCCACGTGCAAGGAGTAATTAAACTCGAAATTGCGGAGGGCGAAGATTTCGGTGAGTATTCGCAAGCGCCCCGCTTAAAATTTGGCGGGCTTGTAGGCGCTACGACCGCCAAAATACAGGCTTCGTCGGCGGAAGTCAAAATTACTTTACCTCAAACAGTTGAGCGCAAGTATTCCTACTTTGCCGACTGCGGCGGCTTGGCGGGCATAGGTAAAAACGCTTTCGAAAGTTGGGGTAAGCTGGGCGTATTCGGCAGTCAGGAAGGCGACTGCGTGGCGCTTGCGTTAAACGTTGGCGGGCTTTTCGGTCAGACATACGGAGCCGAGATTGAAAACTGTTATGCGGAATCAAACGTTACTGCGGAACTTAAAGAAGGTATGCCAACCGCTTACGCAGTCGATTCGCATTTTGGCGGACTTGTCGGCGATAGCGATAATGCAACTATAAAAAACTGTTATGCGCACTATAATTTCAGCGTAAACAACGGTGTACGGCTTAATACTGCATACGTCGGCGGCATAGCGGGCAAAAATGTTTCCGCCGCGGAAAATACATTTGCGCAGGGCGCGGTACACGATAACGGCGGAGATATAAAAACCGACGGCTTCGCGTTTGCAGTAAACGATGGCGGCTTAATTGAAAATTGCTATTGTGAGGAAGGTATTGCAAGTTTAATAACTAACGTTTCTGCTACGTCGCAAGCCGATTTGCGCAGTGCAAGCTGGCAGAGAGAACACCTTAATTGGAGCGAAGAAATTTGGCTGTTCCACGATTTCGGCGCGACGGACGATAAATTTTATCCTACCTTGAAATAAAATACCGCGACTGTTGAGGGCGGAAAAAGCGAATTGCTTTTTCCGCCCGCCTTTTTTGCGATGCAATTATCAAACAAAAACTGTTTTAAATTACCGCCTTTGTTAGCATTGACCTTGACAACGGAATATAAAATGATATAATGTATTATGTGTTATGCCGTGCGGTTGTAGCGGCGGGGGAAAATCGTTGAAAAAGAAAAAGTTTTTACCTCAACTTAATAAATCTTCTCTTTTGAAACTGATTGTTTTCGTTGCAATTGTCGTATTGGTTGAAATCGCGGCGGGTCTGTTTATTTTTAACGAGTATTCCGCAAAGACTTACAGGCAGGAATTTGCTTCTTACGGCGGCAGGGCGGATACTCTTTCTCATAACGTCAATGAAAAATATTCTTCCGAGTTGGGCGGGTTAAACGACAATGCCGAGCTGATTGAAAAAATAAAAGCCGATTGCAAGCTTTCCGCGCAATTCGATTATTACGTTATTTTTTCCGAAGGGCAGGGCGGCGTGGTAATTGACGGCGGCGGTTTGCTCAAAGAGGGCGAAGCGCTTAAAACCAACTACAATCTTTCTTTTAACGCCGTGGGTACGGTTGAAATAAAAGGTAAAACATTTGTGTTTGCCCCCTCGGCTCTCGGCGACAGCGGTTACCGAAAAGCGCAGGGAAGTAAAGCGACAGCAGGAGCGCGTGCGCAGGCGCAAGCTGTTTTTGAAATTGAAGTGGTAAGAAGTCGAGCGCGCGCAAAGAATGTCGGAACGCGCTGAGGGCAAGCTTGCAAAACTGCAAAAGGAGCTTGCGGAAGAAAAGGAAAAGGCAAAACCCAGGCGCGTGGTGCGTAAGAAGCTGACTACGGTTAAAAGGACGCGTAAAAAAAGTGAGTAAAGAAAAGAAGCCCGCAAAAAAAGTTCTGTCGGTAATATGTACGGTGCTTACGGGCTTGATAATAGTTTTAACTGCGGCTATACTTATAAATATGGTAGTGTGCCGCGCAAAGAATAAACCCGTAAGTTTTTTCGGAACGGCTTTTGCCATTGTGCAAACGCCGTCTATGGAACCTTATATAATGACGGGCGATTTAATTGTGTTTAAGGAATGTAATTTTAACGACGTCAAGGTGGGCGATTATATTGTTTTTACGGCGGGGGACGGTTTTCCGTCGGCGCTTAAAGGGCAGAGCATCGTTCACGCGGTTATTGAAATAAACGGCGGAGAAATTACTACGCAGGGCAAAAATACGGTTACCAATCCCAACCCCGACAGCGATAAAGTTACTGCGGAAAATCTGTTGGGCATATGCACGTACAGCTCGGCGGGCTGGGGAAAAGTGTTCGGTTTTATAGGAAGGTACGGAATCTTCATAATTCTGGCGGTAATCGCTTTGCCGTTTATAATAAGTCAGATTTTAAAGATTGTAAGGCTTTCGAAAGAGCAAAGTACAACTGCGGGGGGCGGCGAAAACAGTCAAACGCAAGACGGACAACTGCGGGAAGACGGCGGTGAAACGCAGGATACCGGAAGAATGGAATAATATGTAAAAAGTGCGCGCAAAAATGTATTTTTGCGCGCACTTTTTCCTTTTTATGCACTAAAATATAGTATAATACGCGAAAAAATTTACTTTTTAATGATTTAATATTGACAAAATATTTTATAGCGTGTTATTATTTTAATGAAAAATTATACGCGGCTTATTACGTTTTTACGTAAGAGCCTTTTTCCCTACGGCAAAAAGAGAGGGCGCAATGCTAATGCATTGCGCAAACGATGTTAATTGTAACGAAATTTTGCCTGAGAAAGAAGATTACAAAAGCAAACCGCAAACCCAAGAAATTGGGTTTTACAGCCGTTGAAAAGCCGTTTTGAGCGGCAAGGTAAATGGGGGCGGGGGAGGTCGGCAATGACTTTAAAGAGAAAGAGAATAGGCATTATCATTCTTTGCGCGCTGTTTGTGCTTATGGGGCTTGGCGCGTTTATTGTGCCGCTTGTAAAAATTACTTCGGTGGCGCTTTCGGGCAACGGTACCGAAGATTCTCCTTATCTGATAACAAACGCCGATGATTTGAAAGTTTTCAGGGATTCGGTAAACGGCGGTAACGCATATGTCGGCAAGCACGTTCAACTTGCCGTCGATATCGATTTGAAGTATACGACTTTCGTGCCCATCGGCGTTTCGTCCAACACGCCGTTTAAGGGCATATTCGACGGCGCAAATCATACCGTGCGCGGGCTTTACGTTGCGCAGGCTAACGTTGTAGGCACGGCTAATCACAGCGGTTTCTTTGGATATATATCCAAAGCTACGGTTAAAAATCTCATTTTAGAGGACGTAAGCGTATCTACGTATTCGGCAACGGGTAAAGCGGGTACGGTTAAGCCAAGCAACGCCAACGGCGGTAACGGCGGCTCGGCGTCATCGGTTGTTTCCGGCGGTATTGCGGGTCGCGCAATGGCAAGTTCGGTTTCCAATTGTCAGGTAAGGGGGCTTATCTACGCTTGGGGCGGCACTGGCGGCGCAGGCGGCGAAGCGGGCGTTCCCAGTAGCGGCGCGGGTAAAACGGGCGGCACTGGCGGTAACGGCGGAAACGGTTATGCCGGCGGTATCGTAGGCATAAGCGACGGCACTAATATTACCGACTGTTCGTTTGTAGGTAGCGTTTACGCCTGGGGCGGCGCGGGCGGCAACGGCGGACCCGGTAGTAACGCCAAGTCTGCGGGCGTAGGCGGTCAAGGCGGTGTAGGCGGCAGGGGCGGCGACGCCAAGTGCGGTGGCATAACTTCCGTTCTTTATAACAATCCCGACAATCCCGATTCAACCGAAGCGGGAACCATATCAGGTTGCTATACCAACGCATATATCCGCGTAGGCGCAAGCAACGGCGGCTTCGGCGGAACGGGGCGTTCGGCGTACAGCACGTACAGGGGCGGGCACGGCGGAAAAGGCGGCACCCGCGGAAACGTGTACGGCGGCGGCATAGTCGGCGATACGCGCGGCACGGTTACGGACTGTTTTGCAATTGGCGAAATGGAAGTGCGCGGCTCGGTTAAAGGTACGCCCGGCAACGGCGGTTACGGTAGCAATTCGTCCGGTTCGGGAAAAAATTTCGGCACTACGGGCGTTGAAACGATGGGCAATCCCTATACCGCAGCCGGCGGTATAGCGGGGCTTGTTTACGATTCTATTACAATCAAAAACGTTTACTCCGATATTAACATTGTTGAGTCGCATTATTATTCTACCTTCACGCAGTTCAACACAAGACTTGCGGGAATTGCGGGCGTAATCGAATTTGATTCGGAAATTGTAAACGCGGTAAGTCTTGGCACCGATTACGAAGCGGAGGAAACTGCGGTGGGAAACGCTTTTTCGCCCATAGCTACGTTTAAGGACGCTACCGTGGCGGCGGCAACCCAGGGCGCTTCCGACAATTTAAGGTATCCAAGCGAACTCAATTATACAAACCATAATCCCAGCGATATAGTCGCTTGCGACGTGAACGCAATGGGGGATAGGTGCGCGCCAATAACTGCGGCGGATAATCTTACGCTCGGCGGCGTATTCAACGGCTTCGATACAAATAAATGGGAAATACAGGAGGGGGTAAACGGCAATCGCCCCGTCCTTAAAGCCTTGCCCTTTAAGGAAATACCCAAACTTGTTTACGAAATAAACACGCGCGACGAGTTGATTGATTTGGCAAGAAGGGTCAACTCCGGCGAACCCATTTACGATTTAACGATAAATATAAACAGTGATATAGAGCTTGGCGAGTGGACGCCTATGGGCGTAGGGGTTATAAAGACGCCCGCGCATATGGTAATCAACGGCAACAACCACGTGCTCAGCAATATGCAGGTTACTAAAACAACCGACTATAAGGGGTTTATCGGTTATGCGTTGAATGTTGTAGTCAGCGATTTGACGATTGAGGACCCTTACATAACGGGAAACGGCGGTAACTACGTAGGCGGCGTTGTCGGTAACGTAAATTGGTCGGGCAAATTTATTAACTGCCACGTAACGCAGAGCAACAAACCGAGTGCGCAAAACGCCGTCCTCCGCGGTAAATCTTACGTGGGCGGTATAGTCGGTCAACTTGTAGGTTTCGGACGGAGCGGCGAAATTATAAACTGTTCCAATACTGTTAAAATTCATTGCGTAACGGCGTCAAACACAAACACGTCGCTCTACGTCGGCGGAATAAGCGGAAGGGTTTATTGGACGAACATAGAACAGTGCTACTCTACTGCGGACGTTGTTTGCGACGCTTACAATACAACCTGGACGTATTATGCCGGGGCTCTTGTCGGCTCGCTCAGTTTTTCTTCCAACGTTAAAAACTGCTTTGCTACGGGCAACGTTACGACGGGTAACGAAGGCGCGTTTATTGCGTATGTTGACCATACTTCGCGCAATTCAAGCATAGAAAACTGCTATTATACCGGCAACGTTACGTACAATTTCAACAATAACTCTATACTCAACGGGGCAACGATGAGGGCTGGCGGCTTAATCAGCAGGCTTCAAGCTATCAACACAACGTTGAAGAATAACGTAATACTTACGGCAAAGCACACTTTTGCTTCCAATATGAAAAATACGGGATACAGGCGTTTCGGTAACCTTTATTCCGCAATCGAACCATACACGTATAACGGCTATACCTCAACTTCAACTCCCGTGATGCTGGTTGCAGGCGGTACCGGCAGGTATGCGTACATCCGTAACAACACCAAGGCAAACAACAATTTTTACAACAGTAAGGTAAGCTGGGGGCTCGGTTGCGTTACAAAATCGGGTTCGATAGCCAGTCATTCGTACTTTATAGATACTTCGGCGCAGAGAGCATCGGTCGATTACTATGCAATGACTTCCGAAACCAAGCAGGCGTGGTGGAGGGATACCGCAAATTACGACTATGAAAACGTTTGGGAGTGGAACGAAGACATAGGGCTCCCCACACTTAAAGCCAACAAATACAGCGTTCCCGGTATGGCGGGCAGCGCGATAGAGATTGAAAACGAAGACGAGTTTATTTCGTTCCGTAATTCGGTAAACGCAGGCAACAATTTTGCGGGCAAAACTTTAAGGCTGGTTGCCGACCTTGACCTCTCCGGTATGACCTGGGCGCCTATCGGTAAGTCGTCTACGGTATACTTTGCAGGCACGTTCGACGGCAACGGGCACAAGATTTCAAATATGTACGTCAATTACGCGGCGGCTAACAAGGGGTTATTCGGCGCGGCAATTGGCGCGACAATTGAAAACCTGACTATGGTCAATCCCGTAATAGCAAGTACCGCCTTTAACAATACGGGTGCGGTTTTGGGTTGGTCGCAAAGTTGCATCGTCAAAAATTGCCACGTTGTAGGCGGCAGTATCGTTTCGAGCGCGTCCAACGTAGGCGGCGTTATAGGTTATGCCGGCAAGACGGGCGTGGTAATAGAAAATTGCAGTTCGACTTTCGACCCCGCCGCGGACATAAACGCCAATCTTAAACTTTCGCTTACCGGTAAACTTTACGTCGGCGGTATAGTCGGCAACGTTGCGTCTACGGCGGCGGGCGGCGCGGTCATAACAAAATGTTATTCTACCCGTAACGTTAATTCGACAACTCACTACGTAGGCGGCATTGCAGGTATTACCGCGGGCGCTAACATTTCCGAATGTTATTCTACCGGCAGTGCGGTAACAACTGCGGGACACAGCGCGGCGGGCATTGTCGGCAGGCTCAACACGTATGCCGCTACGGTAGACAACTGTTTCAGCACGGGCGATATACAGTCTTACAGCTCAACCAAAGACGTAAGCTCCTATTCGGGCGGCATTGTCGGCATTGTCGGAGTTACGGGTTGCAGAATTACCAATTGCTACGTTGCGGGCAAAGTGTTGTCTACAAGCAATATAGCCACTTCTCACTCGGGCGCGGGCGGCATTGCGGCTCTCGCCAACGTTAAAACAACTAATATCGGCGGTTGCGCCGTATTGAGCGGTAAGGTTGCCGCCGCAAGCATAGTTAAAGACTCCTCGCACTTCGTTTACGCCAGCGCTATGGCAAACGGATATACTACGGGCTATCCTACGGCTCTTGCGGGCAAATCGAATTTTTACAGCAACGATACGGTAATAGGTTTCCGCAGAAACAGCAGCAGTTATGCCGCGGCTCACATTTACCACGGCACAATTATGCCTGCGGATAAATTTACGCAGACCGAAACTTATCAGGATTCCGTATACGGACTCGGTTGGGATTTTGACAACGTGTGGGCAAGGCAGGACGGCGTAAACGGCGGGTTGCCCTATCTTAAAGCTCTCGGCGTACCCGTACACGATTTGGGTTCGCGGTTCAACCCCGTACAGATAAACACAAAAGACGATTTGGCGGCGGTTTCCGAAAACGTTAAAAACGGACATTGCTATAACGGCTTATACCTCGAACAGACCGCTGATATCGATTTTGCGGGAATGGGACCTATCGGGTATGATGTTTCCCACTGTTTTGCGGGCAGTTACAACGGTTTGGACCATAAACTTACGGGCGTAAATATTACTGCGACTAAGGGGCTTACGGCGCCTTTCGGTTACGTAAAATATGCCGAATTCAAAAATATTTCGGTTATAAAGCCCCAAGTTAAGCAAACGGGTACAGCAAACGGCAATGCAGGCGGGCTTGTAGGATACTCGCTTACGCATCTTAATATGGACAGGTGCGCCGTAATAGGCGGTTCGATTACAAACCAGGGTACGCAGATTGGCGGGCTTATAGGTTGCGCCAATATAGGACACAACACAATTACAAACAGCTTTGCAACGGCAAAAATAACTGCGGGCAAGTATGCGGGCGGTCTTGTAGGTCTGTTCAGAAGCGGCGAAATTAAAAAATGTTACGCCCGCGCAGACGTTACCGCTACGCTTTCCAACGGTTACGGCGCAGGCGGTCTTGTGGGCGTTGGCGAATACATAACCAGAGTTTACGACAGTTACGCTATGGGCAATATCTCCGACAAGTCCACTTCAACCTGGGCGATAGCCGGCGGCGTTGTAGGCGTGTTCCACCAGAATTCAAACTACGTTCACCGCAGTTATTTTGTCGGTACGCTAAGCGCAACCACAACGCTTTCCACATCATCGTCCACCACGGCGCACGTTGCGGGCATAGTAGGTTATTCCAATGCCGCAAGTTGCACTAATCAGGTAAAAGACTGCGTGTCGCTCGCAACTTCCATTACGGCAACGGCAACCCGCTCCACAAATTATTGTCAGGCGGCGCAAATCGTGTCGGGCGCACAGAGCACAAGCTATATGATAACGGCGGCTAACCGTACGGGTAACTATGCATTGAGTACGGTTACAGGTAAGGCGAATAAACAGAACAGCAATAAGGGTACGCGCGTGCAGGCAAACGTACAGCTCGAATCCGCCGAAGAGTTCAAGGTAAATTGCACTGTATTGCTTCCCAGCTGGAATATTAACGGCGGAAGCGTTTGGGCGCACAGCGCCGAAATAAACGACGGCTTGCCTACGCTCAGGGGACTTCCCGCGGATAACTCCGATTTGGATTCACTTATAAACACCGCGCGCTCCTATAACGCGGAAGATTGGAGCGTTGCAACATACAGCGTGCTTATGGCGGCCGCGGACGCCGCGGAAGCCGCCGCCGAAACTATGACCGACGAAGAAAAGGTCGCTCATATGAAGGCGATTAACGACGCCATTATAGGGCTTAGACCCGAAACGGGCGAACTTCAAAGATTGTACGACGATATAGTAACCAACAAACTGCCGTATAAGGAGTGGTTTGTAAATTTTGCTACAATGGACAGCTCGCTCACCCTTGCAAAGACGGTGCTTGAAGAAGATTCGAACAAGTATATGAATAAGGACGTAATGCTCGCTTATTCAACTTTGCTTATGGCGGACACCAACCTTGTCGTAAACAAATTCAAGCTGAACGAAACGATTATTAAGGCGAATAACGTTGTTGAAAGCGACTACAAGCCCGAAGATTGGCAGGGTTTGCAGAAGGAAAAAATGTACGCCGTAAGCGTAAACAACAACGCAAACGCCACCGCGCGCGAAGTTGCGGAAGCGTGGGCGGCGCTTGAAGCCGTAATAGCAGGTCTTAAAATCGATAAGAGTAAGCTTGAAGCGAGAATAAAGGAAGCTTACGAGGCTCTCGGCGGCACGGTGGAGTTTGTAGACGAAAAAGTAGTTCTCAATTCAGAGGGCAAGCTTTCCGACGATAAATTCGAAAGCGTAGCCAACTTCAATCAGGTGTTTGCTTCCGCGGTAGCCGCTTACGAGGACGAAATGGCGCTCGGTACAACCGTCGCGCAGATGGTTTACGACCTCGGCGTTGCGCTCAACAATCTTACTATTGACAAATCTGCGCTTAAAGACGAGTACAACAAGGCAAGCTTGTTGCAGGCGGGGCAGTACACTGCGTCCACTTGGGCTGCGTTCGAGGCGGCATACGGCGAAGCGGGAAGGGTGTTGAACGAACCCGCCGCCAAACCCAATCAGTTTATAGCCTATTCCAATATGGTTGACGTCGCGCTTGAAAATCTTGTAGCGGCGGTCAACGGGTTAATGATTGATAAGCAACAGCTTATCGAGCTTATAAAAGTCGCCGAGGAAGAACTTCTTAACGAGGATATATACGACCCTTCAAGCCTTGAACAGCTGAGGGAAGCGTTGGCTGTTGCAATTGAGGTGCGCGACGATGACGGCGCTACCGCGGCGGCAATCAGTTCGGCGGCAACCAATCTTAACGACGCGATATTGAATCTCAGAATAAATATCGAATTCTTGAAAGACAAGATTGCCGAAGCGCAGGTTTACTTGAAGGAAGAAAACGCCAAGTACTATACGCAACAATCTATAACCGACCTTGACGCGGCTAAAACCGCGGCGCAACTTTGCGTTGACGATTGCGAAGGTTTGGATACGAACAATGTAGACAGCCAACTTCTTCAACGCGTTAAGCAGGTAACCAGAGATTTGCAGTCGGCGCTTGACAATATTCTTGCAAACCTCGACTTGCTTAAAGAGTATATTTCCATAGTCAGCGACGAATCGCGCGAGGACTACATTGGAAACGTTGGCTATGCCGAAGAGAGCGTTTTATCGATTCAGGCGCTCGGCGTTGCCGCGCAGAAGATGATTGACGACAATGGCGGCGCGCCTTCGAACGCGGACGTAATCAAGGGAATAAAGGACTTCGAATACGCCATTGCCAATATGAAGGCGGATAAGACGGCGCTTGCCGAAAGAGTAAGGGAAGTGGGCGCCTGGACTAACGCCAAGCACAGGCAGGATAACGACGGCAATTGGATAATGGACGAGAACACGGGCGAACTTAAAGTTTTCGTAGTATACTCCACGGTTACCTGGGACCTAATGCAGGCGGCGCTTGCCGAGGCGAGGGACGTTGTAAACGACGCTAACGCTACGGTAGAGCAGGTTAAAAACGCGGGTGAAAAGCTTGAACAGGGTATAGAAAATTTAAGAATCGATACCGAAGAGCTGGCTATGCGCATAGAAAAGGCGGAAAGTATTCTTGCCAAGACCGACCTGTATACCGCCGAATCGCTTGCCGCGCTTCAACTTAAATATAACGACGCGGTTATCGTTTACAACAACATCGAGCAGAATCTTGTGCGCGAAACAATCGACCACGTGCAGGAAGTGTTGGATACGCTTGTCAAGTACATTGACAGCGTTGTAATCGACCCCGCTATGATACGCGAGTATATTGCGATATCGAGGGCGCAGGCGGAAAATCAAGCATACTATACCGAGCTGAGCTATAAGGCTCTCGTTACGCAGACGGATATGGTCGAGGAGCTTATTAACGACAAGATAATCGAACAGGACGTTTACGATTTTATCGACATAATCGTAAACGCAATGAACGGTTTGGAGATTGTTACGGCGCAACTCGAACAGGCGATTTACACGGCGAACGGACTCGATTCACAGTATATAACCGCGGCTACGTATCAGCCCGTACTCGATGCGAAAGTAGCCGGCGACGCCTGGCTTTCGGGCTATGCAAGCGGCGCTATTCCTACCGAAAATTACGAGGATAAGTTTAATGCCGTTGAGGACTACAAGGTCAAAGTTAAGGCTTTAAACGACGCGATTGACGGCATACTGCCCGACGTTGACAATTACAGAGCGTTTATAAATTCCAAAAAACCTGTATTGGACGGAGCTTACTCTTCCGAGGGGCTGGAAAATCTGAGTACGGCAATCGCCAACGCAGAAAAAGCTCTCGGAACGGAAGCCGAGGAGGAGTTCAGCTATTACGTTGCTGTTGAAAACGTAGAAGCCATACTCGCGGCAATCGAGGCGTTGACGCCCGATACTACCGCGTTGCAGGAGTTTATAGAGCAGAAAACCGCCGAGATGCATACGTTGCACACCGAACCGGAGGTGGACGAGGAAGGCAATGAAGGCGAAGCCGACCCCGAATATATCGGCGTTGAAATGCTTACTTACGAGTATTATACTCCCGCTTCTTACGACGAGCTTTTGAAAGCTATGACGGCGGCGCAACTGATAGTTGACAATTCCCGCGACTTCACAATAGAAGAGGTCGATAACGCGCTTATCGTTATGCAGACGGCTTACGCCAACCTTGTGCTTGACAAGTCAATGTTGCAGGAGCTTATAGACGAGTGCAAAACCTTAAATAAAGAGTACTACGTAGCCGCGTCTTATGCCGCGTTGGAAGCTCAGATAGTTGAAAGCCAGGCGTATTGCGACGGCGACGACAACGTAATTGCCAACTACGTGGCGGAATACTTCGCGCTGGACAATATCAAGTCGCATCTGCAATTCGATACTTCCGCGCTCGAAGTATTAAAGGCGCGCGCGGAGGAGCTTTTAGCCGCCGCAGGCAAAGCCGACGGAGAAGAGGGCAAGAGATACTTTACGTTCGGTTCGGTTGAAACGCTTCGCGCAATGTTGCAGGAAGCCGACGAATTCAGCCCCGACGGCGGTTCGGAAGAAGGCGACGACACTGCGGTTGACCAGGCTTACAGAATGATATGCGTCGCTCTCTCCAACGCGATTGACGGGTTGGTCGATTTGGGCGCGTTAAGGGATAAGTTGACAGAAGCAAAAAAATATAACAACGACGACGGCAAATTTAACGCTGAAACGTTTGCCGCGTTGCAGAGCGCGATTGCCGATGCGGAAGCCGTATACGCAAGCGTGAATTCAACTAAAATCGACGTAGGCGACGCTATCGCCGCGCTCGAAGCCGCTTGCCGTGAGCTCAAACTCGACGGCGCTTCGCTTCAAGACCTTATTGCCGAAGCAAAGGCGATTGTAACGCAGTCGGACGAAGGTGAAAGAGTATTTGCCATTCCCGGGCTAACGGAGCTAATCGTTCAGATAGCTATCGCCGAAGATTTTGTTGCTTCCGGAAGCGTTGATAAAGAAGAATTCGACAGGGTAAAGGATGCTCTTTCGCAAGCAATGTACGCAATAGTCGAGCTTACGGAACTTATTGAAAAAATCAACGCCGCAAACAAGTTTGTCGCCGATAACCCCAATACCGACGGTAAGTGGACGGAAATAAGCTATCAGACCTTATTAGACGCCATAAAGACGGCGGAAAGCGCAAGGGACGACGACAACGTTACCGCGGAGCAGGTTGCCGAACAGGTTGCCGCAATGACCGATATCGAAAGATATCTTACTCTTTCGGGTATATCCGGCGGCGACGCGTTTAAGCTGATAGAAGGCAATCAGATTTATAAATTCGTAGACGCAGACGGAAATGAAGTGGAAGAACATTCCGCCGAAAATCCCGCGTATCTTGTAAATCTTGCTCTCGGCGACTCGCTTGCGGATATTCTTACGCAGTTTGAAAATACCGATGTTAAGGCGTTTAAAGCAGACGGCGAAACGGAGATAACCGACTTTGCCGCAACCAACGTTGCTACGGGTATAATACTTCGCACCTATAAAAACGGCGAAGTTTCCGACCAGATTACGCTTGTTGTCAAAGGCGATATAAACGGCGACGGTAAAGTAAACGCCGTGGATAAAGCTCAGTTAAACGCCTACTTTGTGGGCACTAAATTATTGGAGGGCGCTTATAAACTTGCTTGCGACATAAACGGCGATGCAAAGATAAACGCCATAGATAAAGCTCAGCTTAACGCTTACTTTGTCGGCACTAAGGATATATATGCCGGGTTAAGCGTTAAAGGAGAACAAAACGTATGAAAAAGACTATAAGAAATGTTATTGCTATAATTTTATTTGCGTTAGTTGCAATGTGTGCGGTTTTGGTTTTGCCTAAAACTTCCTTATCGGCAAAAGCCGCGGGCGGCGCCGCCATAGAAGTTACCTCTTCGTTGACCGACATAAAAACTAATGCGGCAGGGCAGGAGTTCACCGTTTCGGCAACCGTAAAAAACAATACGGGCACCGATATGTACAACGCAGAAATAAAGATAAGTTTCGACGTTAATTATTTCGAGTTTGTAGAGCACGTGCCTTCGTCCGATATACGCAATTCTATTTTGGTAGTTCCTCAAAGTAACGCCGCAAAAGGCTATATTACCATAATGGGCGACGACAAGGACGAGCCGATAAGCAAGACTCAGTGGAAGATAGGCGGTATCAAGCTTAAATTAAAGAGCGGCGTTACTCCTTCCGCGGGTATGGCTTCGGCAATAACGAGTTCAGATTCCATTTTGTGCGATATGGACACGTTTGACGCCATTGAACATACGTTGACGGGCGCGAATATTCCAATAAATTTCGTTCAGCCGTCCAATGCTTGCGATATTACCGAACTCAGTGTAAATAAGCAAAAGCTTACGGCAAGCGGCACAAGCTTTGCGTGTACTGTTCCTTATTCTTATTCCAAACTGAGCGATATAAGCGTTAAGGTAAGCGCAGGCGCCAAGGCGGACAGTCTTTCTGGCAGGGCTTTAAACGTAGGTGCTAACAACTTTACTATTACGGTAACCGCGGAAGACGGAACGACAAATAAAACTTATAATTTAACAGTTACCCGTACAGCTGGCGAAACGGTTAATACTTTGTCGGCTTTACAGTTTAAAAAGGGTAGCGAAGTGTTGCTTAATAAAGACGCGGCGGCGCTTGCAACGGCGGGCACTTATGCCGCGGGCGATATAGCGTTTGCCGATAAGGACAGCCTTAGAATAGAGTTTACTAAAAACGGAAGCTTCTCCAAAGTCGATATTGTGCTGGACGGCAACAAACTCGGCAATACCGTAACTACGGCAACGTCGGGTTGTAACCTCGGCACGCTTGCCGCAGGCGCTCATACTCTTACAATTAAAGTTATGCCCGAAGACGGTTCCGCCGCAAACGAGTACAAAGTAACGTTTACGGTTATTGGCGCGGAGAGCGCCGTAACTCTTTCCGAATTGTCTATTTTCATAAAGAAAGACAACGGCGATTTGGAGCCTGTAAACTTTACCGAAGCGTTTTCGCCTTCTAAAACCACCTATTCCGCTTCTGTTCCGCAGGGAACGGCAAAAGTAAAGGTTGAAGCTGAGGCGGCGGGTAGCTTAGCCACTGTCGACGGCTTGGGCGAATATTCCGTTCCTTGCAGTATTTCGGTTAAAGTTACCGCACAGAACGGTGATAGCAATACTTACACGATTATTGTCAGTGTAATGAAGGATACCAGCGGACTTACGCTCAGCAACGTTTCGGTTGTAGGCGTTGACGAGAACGGCGGTGAAACGGAGTTGGTTGTAACGGAAACTTCTGTTGCCGACTATTACAGGGTTTCAATACCGTTCACGCTGGAAATAAAGGCGTTTAAAATTAAAGCCGACAAATTTTCCGACCCCGATTATAAGGTCGAGGGAATAAACTACGACGTTGAAATAGACAGGGCGGAAAAGTCGAAGAAGCACGTTGTCCGCTTTATCAAAAACGACGTAGTTGAAAAGACGATTATCTACGATATCATTTACGAATCAAACGTAAAAACTTTGGCTGAACTTTATTGCAACGGCGTTGCCGTCGATTTAACTTCGGGGAAAAACTATTTCTTATTGGAAGTTAAAAAGGAAACGGAAAAGGCAATAATCGAGCCTAAGCCCACCGACGTAAACGCTACCGTTACAGTTATATCCGTGTTAAAGGACGAAGGCGTGCCCGTAAGCGGCAAGCGCGAAGTTTCGCTTTCGGGCGGAATCAACCCTATTCTGATAAGCGTTAAAGCGACTAACGGAGAAGAGGGTATTTACGTGTTATGCTTATTAAGACCTGTCGGCGCGCAAACTCTTACCTCGTTGAAGTGCGACGACGTTGATTTGGACGTTTCGGATAATACGAAGATTATAGAACATAAAGTCGGCGCAAACGTTGACAGCATTAAAATTACCGCAGGCGCGATTGAAGGCGCAACCGTAACCTTGTTTGACAGAGAGATGAACGAGGTGCCGTTCGGCGAGTCCGTAAGTTTGAAAGGCGGCGATAACGCATACCTTATCAAAGTAACGGCGGACGACGGAACGGTAAGCGCTTATATGCTTAACGTAAACCGCGAGGGCGTGGATACGGGTGTTGATGCAATGCCATATATCGTTGCGATTATCGTTATAAGCGTGGTTGCCGTATTGGTAATTATTTCGCTTACGGTAGTTATAATAGTAACAAGGCGCAGAGGATAATCAAATGAAATTCGCCGCCGCGGCTTTTTAAGCCGCGGCGGTATTTTAATATCTGGCGATATAACGCGTTTATTGACTTTTTAGCCTCGCTGTGCTAAAATATTTAGAGATTGATTAGCTTGCGCGGCAAATGAGAAAAATAAAAACTACCCAACCGCAATATACAGTCGGATAGCTTTTCTTGTGGTGCCGCTGGTCGGGGTCGAACCGACACGGTATCGCTACCACTGGATTTTGAGTCCAGCGCGTCTGCCAATTCCACCACAGCGGCAAATCACTCTAATATTATATAATAGCTTTTTTTAAAAATCAAGCTTTTTTATTCGGAGTAAAAATTATTTTATGGATAAACTTGTTTTAATAGACGGCAACAGCCTTTTAAACCGTGCTTTTTACGCCACGCCCGTATTCAGCACTTCCGCGGGACAGCCCACCAACGCGATATTCGGGTTTGTAAAGCTTGTTTTTAAAATTATTTCCGATTTAAAGCCTAAGTATATGGTTGTAACGTTCGACCTTAAAGCGCCTACTTTCAGGCATAAAATGTACGACGGCTATAAAGCCAACCGCTCGCCTAT
Source organism: uncultured Christensenella sp. (assembly GCA_910586035.1). Taxonomy (GTDB): domain Bacteria; phylum Bacillota; class Clostridia; order Christensenellales; family Borkfalkiaceae; genus Coproplasma. The sequence continues at coordinate 198,304 of CAJUHT010000001.1, read as the reverse complement.
GCCGCCCGAGCTTGCCTCTCAGGTGCAACCTTTAAAGGCGCTTCTTTCGGCTATGAATATTGCTATGTGCGAGCAGGAGGGAGTTGAAGCGGACGATTTAATAGGTACGCTTTCCAAAAAATTTGACGTTCACAGTTATATCTACACGGGCGACAGGGATTCCTTCCAGCTTGTAAACGAAAAGACGGACGTGTACTATACCAAACGCGGAGTAAGCGATTTGCTTAAACTTTCCAGCGAGAATTTTGAGAGCGAAATTGGTTTAAAGCCCTGCGCAATAGTCGATTTAAAAGCTTTAATGGGCGATAAATCTGACAATATTCCAGGAGTTGCAGGTATAGGCGAAACCTCGGCAAAGAAATTGTTGTCGCAGTTCGAAAGTCTTGACGGCGTTTACGAAAATATTGACGGTATATCGTCCGCATCGCTCAAAAATAAGCTTATAAGCGGAAAAGAGAGCGCGTACTTCTCGTATGAGCTTGCCACTATAAAATGCGACTGTACCGTAAATTTGGAGCTTGAACAGTGCCTTGTGCCTGACGGCTATTCCTCGCAGGTTAAAGAGATGTTTAAGGCGTTCGAGTTTAAAAGTCTTTTAGCCAATATGAAATTCGAGGACGGCAGTCAAGGCGAAGAGGCGGCGGTAGTATATCCTCAAATCGAAAAAATCGATGCGGCGGAAGAATTCGAAGCCGTTTGCAATAATTCGGGTGAATTTTTTATTGACTTAAAGCCTTACGGCGCGGATATCTACACGGGTGGCAGGTATTATCAGGTTAGATACGGCGAAGAAGATTTGCTATGCAAATTCCCCTGTTATAAGTTTAAAGATATTTTTAAAAAGCTTTTTGAAAACAAGCAAAATAAAGTAGTAGTTTACGACTATAAACAGATTTTGCACCTTATTGTCGACGGCGATTTTAAGCCCGTATGTCAGGTTGACGACGTTTCCGTAATGAAATACCTGTGCGACTATTTCAACGACAGCAAAAACGCGCAGGAATTATGTTCGTCAAAGGGCTTCGATTACGCTTATTCGGCTTACGTTTTCAGCGTTCTGTATGCAGGTTACCGCGAAGTGCTTGAAAAGGACGGAACGACAAAGCTTTATAACGATATCGAAAAGCCGTTGATTGAAGTGCTGTACGATATGGAAAAAACAGGAGTAAGGGTTGATTTTGTCCAACTCGAAAACCTCGGCGCGCAATATTCTGCTAAAATTACGGAGTTGAGCGAACAGATTTTTGAGCTGTGCGGCGAAAGATTCAACCTCAATTCCCCCTCGCAGTTGGGCGCGATATTATTTGAAAAGCTCGGCTTGAAGTCGGGTAAAAAGAACAAAACGGGGAAATATTCAACAAGCGCGGAAATACTCGAACAACTCGCGGAGGAGAGCAAGGTAGCCAAACTCATCCTCAATTACAGAACCTATCAAAAGTTGTATTCAACCTATGCGGAGGGGCTTAAACCGCTTATTGACAGGAATACGGGGCTTATTCATACTACCTACAACAATACCATAACTACAACGGGCAGACTTTCCAGTACCAACCCCAATTTGCAGAATATTCCTATAAGGGAAGAAGAGGGGCGGGAAATAAGAAAGGTGTTTGTTCCGCGCGAAGGGCACGTATTTATCGACGCCGATTATTCTCAGATAGAGTTGCGTCTATTGGCTCATTTTTCGGGCTGTAAAGAGCTTATTGCCGCATACGAAGCAGACGAGGACGTGCACGCGGTTACTGCCTCGCAGGTATTTGGCGTGCCACTTGGCGAAGTTACGGCAAGAATGAGAAGGGAAGCAAAGGCGGTAAACTTCGGAATAATCTACGGCATCAGCGAGTTCGGTCTTTCCAAAAATATCGGAATAGATATTAAGACGGCAAAGGAATACATTGCAAAGTATTTTGAGAGATATAGCGCGGTTAAAGAGTATATGGATTCCAACGTTGCTTTTGCAAAAAACAACGGATACGTTTCCACCCTGACGGGAAGAAAACGCTATATAAGGGAGCTAAGTTCAAGTAATTATAATTTAAGGCAATTTGGCGAGCGCGCGGCAATGAATATGCCGTTGCAGGGGTCGAGCGCAGATATTATAAAGATTGCAATGGTAAATATTTACAATACGCTTAAAAAGAAGGGCTTAAAGACAAAACTTATATTACAGGTACACGACGAATTGGTTTTGGACGCGCCCGAAAGCGAGGCGGAAGAAGCGGCGGCACTGTTAAAATACGATATGGAAAACGCTGTAAAACTTAACGTGCCCTTGAAGGTTGACGTGCACAGCGGCAAAAATTGGTATGAAGCAAAATAATATTAAAGTTGCCGTTACGGGCGGAATAGCAAGCGGAAAAACAACGGTATGCAATTATATCAAAGAGCAAGGGTTTGCGCTATTTTCCTGCGACGAAATATATGCCGAATTATTGACTCGCGGCGCGTTTACCGAAAAATTAACATCAGAGTTTGGTAATGATATTTTGGCGGCCGACGGCGGTATTGACAGGCATATGCTTGCCAATGCCGTATTTTCCGATAGCAATAAATTAAAAAAACTTAATGAGATTACGCACCCGCTGATTTTCAGCGAAATGTTTCGCCGAGCAGAAAACTGTAAAGGGCTTGTTTTTTTTGAAGTGCCCGTACTTTTTGAGTGCGGGTATGAAAAGCTGTTTAACGAAGTTGTGGTGGTGCAACGCGATATAAACGAAAGAATTTTAAGCCTTGCAAACAGGAATAAACTTTCATTAAAAGAGGCGCAAATTCGCATAGAAAGTCAACTGAATTATGATAATTGCAAATTTGAAGAGTACTATGTCATACATAATCAAGGCAATATTGACAATTTGCGTAAAGTAATACGTTTAATTTTGGCAAAAATGGCTCGAAAGTATGGTTTATAAATTATTTGCAAATTTAATAAAAATGCCGTTATTTTGGCTTGACTTTATACGATAAATATTATAGAATATCAATGCTTTTGAAAAGTTATGCACTCATGGCGGAATTGGCAGACGCGCAAGACTAAGGATCTTGTGGGTAACTCCATGCAGGTTCAACTCCTGTTGAGTGCACCATAAAAACCTGTGCTCATAAGAGTGCAGGTTTTTTTCGTTGCCGTTTAAATGTAAATTATAAAAATTTTTTAAGCCGCATAAAAGTGTAGGCTACAAATGAATTATTTTTCTATAAATATTTGCGCTTGGTAGTTCCATTGTAAAATTCCTGAAAGTACAATCAACTGAATAGTAAAATCGGGAAACACGGTAAAAAGGAATATCTTGATATAACGGTTTCAGAAAATCAGGAATTGATTATAAAATTAACTTTTAATAAAGATTGGACTGACTTTATCGGAACAAAGCCGTCGGCAGAATATCGCAAAATTAAGATTAGAATATCAAACGATATAATTGACGCGTTCTCCGTAAATACAACAAACGCAAACATAAACGTTACCGCGATTTCGGTCTTGGAAAATATAAGTTTTGATACGAACGGCGGCAATATAATGTGCGAACGGGTAAGCGTAGGCAAATCTGTCAACTTAAAAGCAAAGGACGGCAACATAACGGGTACGGTAGTCGGTGGATGAGACGACTTTTCTATTTACTGCAATATTAAAAAGGGCGATTGCAATTTGCCTTTGCGTAAGGATAATGGCGAAAAATCGTTTTCGGCAGATTGTAATAACGGAAATATAAATATTGAATTTATTAAGTGAGTTAAAAGCAATATTATATATTTTAGTTTTATTTGAGTTCCCCGCAAACGTCTGCGGGGAATATTCTTTAATTACCAAAATTTGCCAATTGCCGTATTTGTCTATAAAGAAAGTTAAAATACTTGAAAAATGCGTTTTGCTATATTATAATGTAAATTGCAAAATGAATTAACTTTTGGGGTAAATATGGCGAAGTACAATTATAATATGGAAATAATAAACAACGTTGTCGTTTTATTCAGGGAAGTGCGCGGCTTTGACGGGGACGCCTATGTTCCCGAAGGCGTAATTGCCATAGGCAACAGGGCTTTCGAAGTGGCGTACTGCGGCGTTAAGAGAGTTTTTTTGCCGTCAACCTTAAAAAAAATTGGTAATGGTGCTTTTTCCTGCTGTGAACAATTGCAGGAAATTATTATTCCGCAAGGGGTTGAAGAGATAGGCAAAGACGCGTTTTATAACTGTCATAGCCTAAAAAAAATTGTCATTCCGGATACCGTAACTTCGATAGGCGAAGGCGCGTTTACCAATTGCGGGGATATAGAAGAAATTACGGTTGACGAAAATAACCCCGTTTATCACAGCTCCGGCAACTGTTTAATCGAAACGCGAAAAAAGGTGCTTATTCGCGGCTGCAAACAAAGCGTTATTCCCTCCGACGGCAGCGTTACGGTTTTAGGAGAAAATTCGTTTTCAAACGACAGCATACACCCCAGAAACAACGTTCATTCTAAGGGGCTTACCAACGTTGTGATACCGGAGGGGATAACAAAGATTTGCAAATTTGCTTTCGAGTTCAATTTTGCATTGGAAAGCGTAGTTATTCCCGATTCGGTAAAAACTATTGAAAAGCGCGCCTTTACGCGTTGCTATAATCTTAAAAGCATTGAATTGGGCAACGGTGTACAAACTATCGGGGACGGTGCGTTTTCCTATAACGAAAATTTAAAAATCGACTTGGTTTTGCCCGACAGCATTAAGAAAATAGGTGCGGAAGCATTTTATTATAGCGGAATTAAGAACTTGGTTTTCGGTGCAAACGTAAGTAACACAGGTAAAAATACTTTCAGGTGGTGCAAAAATCTGGAAAGCGTTGTCGTTTCGGAAGGCGTTACGGAGATTGGAGAAAGTTGTTTCAGCGAATGTGCGGCACTCAAAAGCATAACTTTCCCGAAAACTTTGAAAACTATTGAAACAATGGCGTTTTTAAACTGTCAAAAGTTAATTGACGTAAAGTTTAACGGCTCTGTTGAAAATATTGGCAAGTTTGCTTTCGGCTATTGTACTTCGCTTGAAAGTATAGAAATTCCCGAAGGCATTAAATACATAGGCGACGGGGCGTTCGATTGTTGTGAAAAGCTTGAAACGGTTAAAATGCCTTCAAGCATCGAGTTTATTGGCAGTAAAGTTTTCGAAGCTTGCAAAGTAAAGGTTGCTCCGCCTAAAAAGACGGGCGACGTCGGATTTGAGATAGCCGATAACGTTTTGCTTAAATACAAAGGCAAATCGAAGGACGTAATTATTCCCGAGGGAGTTAAAAAGATTGGCGTCAAAGCTTTTTATAATAAAAAGTACGTGGAAACAATAACGTTGCCGTCAACGCTCACCTCAATTGCAAATAAGGCGATAGAGAGGTGCGCCAATCTCAAAAGCATAAAAGTAGACGATAAAAACGGCGTTTACCGTACTGCGGGCAACTGCCTTATAGAAATCAAAAAGAAAAATCTTATATACGGTTTTAAGGACAGTATAATACCCGCGGACGGCAGTGTAAATACAATTGCGGCAAACGCCTTTGCCGGGGTGGACATCGAGCATATCGACGTGCCCGAAGGCGTTAAATCGATTGGCTCGGGGGCTTTTAAAAGTTGCGGTAAGTTAAAGAGTGTTACGTTGCCGCAAACTTTAAAGACGATAGGACCGAGCGCGTTTAAATACTGCACGGCGCTTGAAAGTTTAACCATCCCCAAGGGCGTTACTACTATGAACGGCGAGGCGTTTTCGCAATGTACTGCGCTTACCGAAATAAATTTTAACGCCGATTGTTGCGGCGATTTGTGGGTAAGCACCATAATGTTTTACAATGCCGGCAAAAACGCAGACGGAATTATTGTAAATTTCGGCGCCAACGTGCAAAGAATACCCGCATATCTTTTCAGCGCAGATTCCGAAAGCGCACCCAAAATTAAAAAGGTCGTCTTTGCGGAAAACGCAATCTGCGAGAGCGTAGGCGAAGAGGCGTTTGCAGAATGTGCCGAGTTGACTTCGATAAATTTACCCGACAGTGTAACCGAAATAGGGTGCGATGCTTTCCGTAAATGCGCCTCGCTTGAATCTGTAAATATTCCTGCTATTGTTACAAAGATTGGAGCTTGCGCATTTATGGGTTGCATTGAGATTAAGGAAATTGTAATTCCCAAAGGCGTTATAAAACTTGTAGACGTATTTAAAGGGTGCGGCGGTCTTGAAAAAATTGAGGTTGAACAGGGCAATCCCGTGTTCCACAGTTCGGGAAACTGTCTTATTAAAACACAGGATAAAATTTTGGTGCGCGGATGCAACAACAGCGTTATACCCGACGACGGCAGCGTCGTGCGCATAGACAATTATGCTTTTGATAAATGTACTAAGCTTGAAAGTATCGTAATTCCCAACGGAGTAACTGACATTTACAATAATGCGTTTAAAAACTGCAAAAATCTTAAAAGCGTTACCATTGCCGAAACGGTGAATTACGTCTGCAATCCCTATTTTGAATATTGCGACAACCTTGTAAGTATAACGGCTTCTAAAACTCTGCTTAAAAAATACGATTATTTCGGTTTTAAGGGTAAGGAATTCGGGCTTAAAGGCAGGCGCGTTGAGTTTTCGTTTCTTTAATTAAAAACGGTAAGTGTAATAGGGGGACGACAATGAACGTATACGAAAATTGTCCTTCGTTTGAAAACGACGGGTTTATTTTAAGATTGGCAATAGAAGGCGACGCGCAGGACTTGCTTAAAGTTTACAGCGACAAGAAAGCGGCGGAGTTTTTTAACGGCGACAACTGCCACGGCGATAACTTTTACTACACCACGATGGAAAGAATGGAACAGGCGGTTAAGTTTTGGCGGCAAGCCTACGAAAACGGTTGGTTTGTCCGCTGGACGGTTATTGACAAGATAAGCGGCGAAGCGGTGGGAACGGTAGAAGAATTCAAAAGAAACGCGCAAGATTTTTTTAACGATTGCGGACTTTTGCGGTTGGACTTGCGTAGCGATTACGAAGAGAACGGAAAAATAGAAGAAATTTTATCGCTTATCGTAAAGCCGTCGCTTGAAATTTTCGGTTGTGCAATGGTTGCGACAAAGGCTGTGCCCGAGGCAAAGCAAAGAATTGCGGCGCTTAAAAAGCTCGGATTTATGCCCGTAAACGAAAAGCTGATTGGTTTCGACGGCAAAAAGTACGGCGATTATTACGTTTTCAAAAATAAATAATAAAGAGTAACGCCCCGCGGCAAATCTGCCGCGGGGCGTTGGGTTTTAAACGATTATGTTTATAAGCCGTTTGGGTACTACGATAAATTTCTTGATTTGTTTGCCCTCTATTATAGGGGCGATTTCGCCGTTGTTTTTTACGGTTTCTTCAATTTCCTTTGCGCTCATATCGGCGGGCAAAGTTATTTTGCATTTAATTTTGCTGTTTACCTGCACGGCGTATTCAAAAACGTCTTCTCCGCACTTGCTTTCGTCGTATTCGGGCCAGCTTTCGTAGGCTATGGTGCCGGAATGTCCGAGGACGGTAGTCCATATTTCCTCCGTGATAAACGGTATTACGGGGTTGAGTAGCTTTATAAGCCCTTCCGCATATTCCAAGGGGAAGTTTCTGCCATCGTTGATTTCCTTGTAAATAGCGTTTACAAAAATCATCATTTGGGAAATTGCCGTATTTACTTTCAATGACAGATAATCTTCGCCAACCTTTTTAACGGTTTGGTTGTATAATCTTTCAAGGTTTTTGTTCGGCGTTGCGTTTATTACGTTGCTCTCGCAGTAAAGTCTGTGTATCCTGTCTATAAATTTCTTCACGCCCTCGATATTGGCGGTGTTCCAGGGCTTTGTATCGGCTACGGGACCCATAAACATTTCGTACATTCTGAGTACATCGGCGCCGTAGTCGCGCACAATGTCATCGGGATTTATAACGTTTCCCAAAGATTTAGACATCTTTTCGCCGTTTTCTCCCAAAATCATCCCCTGGTGGAAGAGCTTTGTAAACGGCTCCTTGCAGGGAACAAGCCCCTTATCGAAAAGGAAATTCATCCAGAAGCGGGAGTATAGCAAATGCCCGACGAGGTGCTCCTTGCCGCCGCAGTAAAAGTCTACGGGAAGCCAGTATTTCATAAGTTCGTAATCGGCAAAAACGCCGTCGTTGTGCGGGTCGCAGTATCTTAAAAAGTACCAGCTTGAACCTGCCGAGCCGGGCATAGTGGTGGTTTCGCGCTTGCCCTTAACGCCGTTTATTTCAACGTTTACCCAATCTTTGGCGTTTTCCAATGGCGCGTTGCCGCCGTGCGCCTTATAGTCGTCCATTTCGGGCAGAATCAGCGGCAGTTCTTCGTCGGCAAGCAAAACGTCCTCGCCGTTTTCGAGATGCACTACGGGCAGAGGTTCGCCCCAATAGCGTTGGCGGGCAAATATCCATTCGCGCAGTTTATAGCTTACGGCTTTTTTGCCGTAGCCGTTCTTATCAAGCCATTCGAGCATTGCGGCAATCGCTTCCTGCTTGTTCATACCGTCCATAAACCCGCTGTTTACGTGTAAGCCGTCCTCCGTAAACGCTTCCTTTTGAACGTTGCCGCCTTCGAGTACGGGGATTATGGGTAAATTGAATTTTTTTGCAAATTCCCAGTCGCGCGTGTCGTGCGCGGGAACAGCCATAATCGCGCCCGTGCCGTAGGTGGTAAGCACGTAGTCGGAAATATAAACGGGGAGCTTTTTGCCGTTTGCGGGGTTGATTGCATACGCGCCCGTAAACGCGCCCGTCTTTTCCTTGTTGAGTTCGGTTCTTTCAAGTTCCGACTTGCTTGCGCAAGCCGCTTTGTAGGCTTCAACAACGTTTTTCTGTTCGGCGGTGGTAATTTTGTCTACAAGTTGGTGTTCGGGTGCAAGCACGCAGTAGGTAACGCCGAAAAGCGTGTCGCAACGGGTAGTGAATACGGTGAAAGTTTCGTTTGTGCCGTCTACTGCAAAGTCGATTTTAGCGCCTACCGATTTGCCTATCCAATTGCGCTGAGCCGCTTTCGAGGACTCGCTCCAATCGAGTTCGTCCAAACCTTCGAGCAGTCGGTCGGCATACTTTTGTATATCGATTACCCACTGCTTCATATTTTTGCGCACGACGGGATAGCCGCCGCGCTCGCTCTTTCCGTCAATAATTTCGTCGTTGGCAAGCACCGTGCCAAGCTCTTCGCACCAGTTTACGGGCGTTTCAACGTAGCGGGCAAGTCCCTCTTTAACGAGTTGTTTAAAGAACCACTGCGTCCACTTGTAGTAGGCGGGGTCGCAGGTGGAAACGGTTTGCTCCCAATCGTAGGTAAAGCCCAACATTTTAAGCTGTTTGGTAAAGTTTTTTATATTTTCTTCCGTAAAGCCGCCGGGGTGGTTGCCCGTCTTTATGGCGTACTGTTCGGCGGGCAGACCGAAACTGTCGAAGCCGATGGGGTGCAAAACGTTGTAGCCCTGCATACGCTTCATACGCGCGATAACGTCGGTGGCGGTGTAGCCTTCGGGGTGTCCCACGTGTAAGCCTGCGCCCGAGGGATAGGGGAACATATCCAAAATATAGTATTTAGGTTTGGAAAAATCGTGTAAATCGGTGTGGAAGGTCTTGTTTTTCTCCCAATAAGCCGCCCATTTTTTTTCTGTTTCGGTAAAGTTGGTGTAAGGCATAAATTTTTCCTTGAAAATTTTATTTGATACTCATTATACATAGTTATATAATTTTTGGCAATTAAATTTTTGCGTTTTGGCGGGTAAAGTCGTTGACATTGGCGTTAAATTGTACTAATATAAAGAAAATTAAATATCAACTTGCCATGTAAGTAAGACAAGTACCGCCTTAGGTTTTTCAGAGAGAGCGCGTTTGCTGCGAAGCGCTTATTCCGAGGGATAACGGGAAACCACTTAACAGTTATATCGGCAGGGGAAAAGAGCGGTCGATTTCGGCAATTAGGGTGGAACCGCGCAAATAAGAATTTGCGTCCTTAAATTCAGCAGTGTGCTTGAATTTAAGGCTTTTTTTATTTTGTTAAGGAGAAAAGTATGGAAATAGTATTGAAAAACGGCGACAAACTCAGTTTAAGCGAGGGGGCAACCTGCCTTAACGCGGCTTCGGCAATATCCGAGGGCTTGGCGCGCGCGGCGGTGGCGGCAAAGGTGAACGGCGAGCTTGTGGACCTGTGCGTTCAGCTCAAAGAGGGCGACAGGCTTGAAATTGTAACGTTGAAGGACAAGGAGGGTATCGAAGTTTACCGTCATACCTGTTCGCACGTGCTTGCGCAGGCGGTTAAAACGGTATTCCCCACCTGCAATCTTGCAATCGGTCCCGTTATAGACAACGGATTTTACTACGATATAGATTTTAAAACGCCCATAACGCAGGACGATTTTGAAAAGATAGAAACGGAAATGGCGAAGATTATCAAGTCCAACACGCCTATTAAGCGTTTCGAACTCGAAAGGGCGGAAGCCATAAAACTTATGGCTAAATATAAGGAAAAATACAAGGTGGAGCTTATAGAAGACTTGCCCGAGGACGCGGTAATCTCTTTCTATAAACAGGGCGCTTTCACCGATTTGTGCCGCGGACCCCACCTGCCTTCTACGGGTAAGATAAAGGCGTTTAAGCTTGTTTCTATTGCCGGCGCGTATTGGCGCGGCGACGAAAAAAACAAGATGCTTACAAGAATTTACGGCGTCGCCTTTGCGACAAAGGAAGAGATGAAGGCGTACTTCGAAATGCTTGAAGAGGCGAAGAAGCGCGACCATATCCGTTTGGGCAAGGAGCTTAAACTGTTTGCTCTGTTAAACGAGGGCAAAGGTTTTCCCTTCTTTTTACCCAACGGTATGATTTTGAAGAACGCGCTTGTTGATTATTGGCGCGAACTTCACAGAAAAGAAAATTACGTGGAGATACAGACTCCCATAATTCTCACCCGCACGCTTTGGGAAAATTCGGGACACTGGGAACACTATAAGGACAATATGTATACGACCAAAATCGACGGCGAGGACTGCGCGGTAAAGCCTATGAACTGCCCCGGCGGTATGCTCGTATACAAGCTCGAACCGCACAGCTACAAAGATTTGCCCCTTAGGGCGGCTGAAATGGGTATGGTGCACCGCCACGAAAAGAGCGGTCAGCTTCACGGGCTTTTCCGCGTCCGCTGTTTTACTCAGGACGACGCGCATATCTTTATGCTTCCCGAACAGATTACCGACGAAATCAAGGGCGTAGTGCGTTTGACGGATAAAATTTACAGACAATTCGGCTTTAAATACAAGGTAGAGCTTTCCACCCGCCCCGAAGACAGTATGGGAAGCGCGGAAGATTGGGAGCTTGCAACTTCGTCTTTGAAAGCCGCTTTGGACGAAATGGGCATAGAATACGAAATAAACGAGGGCGACGGGGCGTTTTACGGACCTAAAATCGACTTCCATTTGCAGGACAGCATAGGCAGAACGTGGCAGTGCGGAACGATACAACTCGATTTCCAGATGCCCCAGCGCTTCGACTTGGAATACGTCGGCGAGGACGGAAAAAAGCACCGCCCCATAATGATACACCGCGCTATATTCGGCTCGATTGAGAGGTTTATAGGTATACTTATAGAGCATTTTGCGGGTAAATTCCCCGTGTGGCTTGCGCCCAAGCAGGTTAAAATTTTGCCCATAACCGACCGTACGGCAGAGTATGCGGAAAAGGTTTGCAAGATGCTTTCCGAAAAGGGCGTGCGCGCGGAAGTCGACGCGAGAAGCGAAAAAATCGGCTATAAAATACGTGAAGCGAAAATGGAAAAGGTGCCCTACGTGCTTGTGGTGGGCGATAAGGAAGCCGAAGAAGGCACCGTAAACGTAAACAAGCGCGGCGTTGAAGAAAAGAGCACAGTAGCCGTAAACGAATTTATCGACACGGTTGTAAACGATATTTGCAATAAAGTCAATTTTTAAGTTAAAAAACGTTTGACAAAAGCGTTTTACGGATGTATTATATTTAAGTAAGTAAAGGTTTAACCCCTTTCGCCTTGCAAAATATTGCAACGGCAAATAATGTTTTGAAAATTGAAAGTTTATTTTCTTGCATTAACGGGTTACTTTGCGTAGCCCGTTTATATTTTTAAGAGAGGTATATGGTTATAAAAGAGTTGTATCAGATAAACCAGGCAATCAGGGATAAGGAAGTAAGGGTAATCGGTACGGACGGCGCAATGCTCGGGGTAATGCCCGTTCAGCAGGCTCAGCGCCTTGCCGACGACGCCGACCTCGACCTCGTAAAAATTTCGCCAACGGCTGTTCCGCCCGTATGCAAAATTATGGATTATTCCAAATTTAAGTACGAGCAGTCCAAAAAGGACAAGGAAAACCGCAAGAATCAAACTATGGTCGAAGTTAAAGAAATCCGTTTGTCTATGACCATAGACGTAGGCGACATAGCGGTAAAGTCCAAGCAGTGCCTTAAATTCCTCGAAGCGGGAAACAAAGTTAAAGTTTCCATAAGAATGAAGGGCAGGGAAAACTCGCGTTCGTATCAGGGCGTAAAAGTAATGCAGGACTTTTTCGACGGTTTAAACGGTAAAGCCGTGCAGGACAAAAAGCCTACCACTGAGGGCAGAAACATAATTATGATGCTTTCGCCCGTAAAAGCTTAAACAAAAAAATAAATTAAAAAAAAGAAATTCTTCATCGGAGGACAAGATAATGCCTAAACATAAATCACATAGCGGCTCTAAAAAGCGTTTCTGGCTGACCGCAAGCGGTAAGGTTCAAAGACCTCACAGCGGCAAAAACCACAAGGCTGAAACCAAGAACAGAAAGAGAAAGAGAAACCTGCGCCAGAACACGCTTGTTTCCACTACACAGGAATCGACCGTAAAGTCGATGATTCCCTATAAGGCTTAACGGAGGTAAAGACAAATGCGTATTAAAAGGTCGGTAAACGCGTTAAAGAAACGCAGAAAAATCTTGCGCCTTGCAAAAGGTTATTTCGGTAACAAATCTAAAAATTACAGAATCGCGCGCGAAGCGGTTATGAAGTCTTTGAACTATGCTTATATCGGCAGAAGGCTGAGAAAGCGCGATATGCGTTCGCTTTGGATAGCGCGTATCAATGCGGCGGCAAGAATCAACGGACTTTCCTATTCCAAGTTTATGCACGGTCTTAAAGTTGCAGGTATCAACCTCAACAGAAAGGTACTTGCAGAGCTTGCCGTAAACGACGCAACGGCTTTCGCCGCGCTTGCGGAAAAAGCTAAGGCAACCGTTTAATTAAAAAAATCATTTGGGTAGCGAAATTTTTTGCTACCCTAAAAACTTTTTATGGTTATTTCATCGAAAGCCAACCCCGAAATAAAAAGAATTTCGTCGCTTGCCGAAAAGAAATTCCGCAACCAGTACGGCGAATTTATCGTTGAAAGCGTTAAAGCGGTAGACGAGTGTCTGTCCGCAGGAATGTCGGTGTCCGAAATCGTTTGCACTGCTTCGCTTGCCGACAGATATGAAAATCCGCTTGTGGTTACTAACGAGCTTTTTGCGCGTATATCAACGGAAAAATCGCCGCAGGGCGTTTTGGCTGTCGTAAAAAAGCCCGATACTTCCGTACGCGCGCCCAATGGTAGCTGTATTCTGCTCGACAGGTTGCAGGACCCTGGAAACCTGGGGACGGTTATAAGAACGGCAAACGCCGCGGGGTACGACGATATATATCTCATTAACTGTACCGACGCGTTTTCGCCGAAAGCCGTAAGGGCGAGTATGGGCGGAATATTTTACGTGAATATTCACGAAGGCGGCTACGACGGCGTTTTTTCGGCGCTTGACGTCGTGCCATTGGTTTGCGCTGATATGGACGGAGAGGATATATTTGCGTTTAAACCGCCTGAAAAGTTTTGTCTTTGCATAGGCAACGAGGGCGGCGGTGTGAGCGATATTTTGAAAGAGCGTTGCCGTTTTACGGTGAAAATACCTATGCGCAGTACTTGCGAAAGTTTAAACGCCGCCGTGTCTGCGGCTGTTGCAATGTACGTTTTAAAAAATTGATTAGGAGATTAAGTTATGTCAGGACATTCCAAATGGCACAATATACAGGCAAAAAAGGGCAAGACGGACGCCGCTCGCGGCGCAATATTCACCAAAATAGGCAGGGAGCTTGCCGTTGCGGCAAAGAGTAACCCCAATCCCGATACAAACAGCAAACTTGCCGACGTTATAGCCAAAGCTAAGGCGGCTAATATGCCCAACGACAATATCAAAAGGTCGATTGCCAAGGCGGCGGGCGAACTCAGCGGCAAGGACTATAAGGAACTGACCTACGAAGGCTACGGCGTTGCGGGTTCGGCTGTTATCATAACAACGCTTACAGATAACGTAAACAGGACAAGCGGCGATATAAGCTCCACAATGTCTAAGTGCGGCGGTCAGATGGGTAAACCCGGTTGCGTAAGTTATCAGTTTGACAACAAAGGTTTAATCGTTATCGAGAGAACGGTAAAACTTGACGAGGATACTATGATGGAGTACTGCCTTGAAGCGGAAGCCGAGGACTATTCCGTAGAAGAAGACGTTTACGAAGTTTATACTACCCCCGAAAAGTTTTCGGAAGTGCGTAAGTACTTCGAGGATAAGGGCGTAACTTTCCTCGAAGCGGAAATAAAGATGCTTCCGCAAAATTATATAACTTTGCCCGAAGACAAGGTTGCCACGTTCAGAAAGATGCTTGATAAACTCGACGAGCTGGACGACGTGCAAAACGTTTACCACAACGTTGAACTTCCCGAAGAGGACGAATAAACACGGTAATTTTAGTCGTTGCGCCGCCGAAAATTTCGGCGGCGTTATAATTTTAAAAAAATACTTGAAAAATTTGTTTTTATGTAATATCATATCTTGGGAGGGAAAAATATGAAAAAACTTATTGCGGCTGTTATAGCTATTTTGATGTGCGGCTCGGTTTTTTGCGGTTGCGTGAAGACGGGCGGTAACGAGCAGGGAAACGGGATTGAAAACAATCAGCCTTCCGACGGCGACGAGAACACGCCCGACGGCGGAGAGGAAGAAAATCCCGACGATGAACAGCAACCGCCCGTTGAGGAAAAAGATTGGTTTGAGTTGCTTTCGGACGATTATAAAGCAAACTTGACAGCGGACGGTTACGTAAGGGAAAATATCGGCGATTTTTCGCAGTACGTTGGTACAGAGGCGTACAGGACGGTTGCAACGGCGGACGAACTTGTGGCGGCGCTTGCAGACGCAAAATATCATTACGTTACTAACTTTGACGAGGAAACCAAGACTTTTACACAATCTCCTGCGGAGGGCTACACCGAGGAGAATTTCGAGGGCAAAGTACACGTTATTGAGATAACCGAGGACTTAAATCTCGGCTATTACAAGTTGAGCGCGGAAGCCAAAAAACAAACCGCCATTGTGGAGGACTTTTGCCGCAGAAACACCAACCAGATAAAAGCGTTTTCTATGTCGGATATGTTTACGGAAAACGGTATATCCCAATTCAAAATAGAAAATACGTCAAATCTGCTCATATTCTCTAAAAACGGCGCAAAAATTACGCACGGCGGGTTTAAGCTTACAAGCGATACAAACGTAGTTATAAGAAATCTTGAATTCGACGAATTGTGGCAGTGGGAGGACGCTCCCGATAAGTCCGTAGGCGCCGTTGGCGATTACGACGCGTTCGGCTGGGCGTACTTTAAAATATCGTTCTGCGGATACGTTTGGATAGACCATTGCACGTTCGGTAAGTCTTACGACGGACAAATCGACTATGCTAACCCCGTTTACAACGCAAACCCCGGAACTGCGTTCCGGGCGCCGTACGGCGCGTCGGGCGCTAACGGTTTGCACATTAGCTGGTGCAGATTTAACGCGGGAAGCGACGAAAAAGACGGTTACCTCTATAAAATGATGCAGAAAATAGAAGATGATTATCAAAGCGGCGGTATAAACAACCTCTATTACAAGGCGTTGCGCGACGGTGGTATAAGCTTCGAGGATATTCTCTACGGTATCGCAATACCTCAAAAGAAGGGCTTTTTGTGCGGCGACGACGCGACTTTTTCGGGCTCTTACGAGGACGATAACGATTACAACTTTAATTTGAAGTTGCAGGTTTCTTTCTCCAACTGCGTGTTTAAAAATCTCGAAGACAGACTGCCCAAACTGCGCGGCGGCAATGCGTTTATGTACAATTGCGTGGTTGACAGTTCGCAATACTACGTTTACCGCACAAAGCTGAGGAGCGCCGCGGCGGCAAGTAAGGTTACCGCGGTAAATTCAAGTTGGAAGTGCGCTCTCGTATCGCAGGGCATTGTATGCGGCAACGGCGGTAGCGTAATGGCGGAAAACTGCATTTTTCGCGGCATAGAAAGCCTTGTAAAGCATAACGACAAGAAGAATACGGGCGTGTACGTGCAGGGCGGCTATCAGCTTATAAATTGTAGCTATCAGCTTGCGGCGGCAAATTCGCCTTACGTCGGTTCGACTACTGATGCAAACAACAGCTTCCCCAAAGATTATACGGGTAAGCTTAAACCCGAATTTTTCGCTTGGCATACGTCCGACGGCAACGCGCCTTTTGCAGTTAAAGCGTTTGCCCTCGAAGAGCTTGAAGATAATCTGGATAACGCCGATTGCGGCGCGGGAGTAAGAAATAAACTTGCCGACAGATTGCTGAAAAGTAAGTATTAAGATTATTGGATATTTAAGTCCCCCGCAGAATATTCTGCGGGGGATATTTTTTGTGATAAAAAATTTTGACTGCGCGAATAAAAGAAAATTGATTTGCCCAATATAATTTTACAAGCGGAAACGCTTTATATATAGCCGATGCGCAAAAGGTTGTTCAAATTTTTTTAATTGACTTTTGCGGCTGGGGCGAGGGGGATATTCTTACGTTTAAGAATATCCCCCTTATGAATTTTTTTACCTCATTTGATATAAAATATTATATGTTCAAGCGCCGTGTGCATATCAAAAAAATATATATTTTTATTACTTTAATCGTTATTATAGTGGTGGTTGCGCCCGTTTTAGCGGTTTTTAACAGAAAAAAAGCCGTTGCGGACAACCAACCGCAGATGCAGTGCATTACGCTGTGGCAAGTAGACGGCTTCGAGGGCGGCAAAGGTTCGCGCGCGCAATACCTTAAAAGTAAGGCGGAAAAGTGCTTTAAACAGAGTAAAACATACGTAAACGTTGTACCTTTGTCTGCTGACGCCGCAAGGGAAAATATGGCGAACGGTGATTTTCCCGATATTATTTCGTATTCAGCGGGTTTCTACGGGCTGGAAAGCTACGTTGGCGGTAAAAATTTTGTAAACAAAGTTTGGTGTCGCGGCGGATATTGCCTACTGTCGATTGACGAAAGGGCTGGCTTCAACGACGCAACGGCGCAAAATACGGTTGTAAACGCCGGTACGGACAATCTTGCCGACGTTGCGGCAGTGCTTTGCGGCGTGGGCGGCGCGGCAATGGAAGAGCCAACGAATGCCTACCTGAAACTTATAGGCGGAAAATACAAGTATATGCTCGGTACGCAGAGGGACGTTTTCAGATTAAAGACTAGAAACGTGTCCTTTACAATTAAGCCGATTGAACAATTCAACGATTTGTACCAGAACATTTCAATTTTAACCGATATTGGCGAAAAAGTTGAGCTGTGCAATAAATTTATCGATTATTTACTGAAAAACAGCGGCGTGGGCGCGTTGGGGCTGTTCGGCGGCGGGGAATTGGCTGTCGAGGAGCTGAACTGTATGGCAAATATCGAGTTTGAGCATATACTGAATTATCCCTGCGGAAAAGATTATATTCAGTCGCTTAAAACGGCGGCAATAAGCGGGGACATAAATAAAATAAAATCTTTATTAAAGTGATTGATTAAAATTGAAAAAAATGCTACTATATAAGGGCGGCTTGCAAAGCTGTTTGCAGTGCGCGCACGCCGCAAAAGAAAACAAGTTCGATTTTTCCAAAAACACGACTTACGGGCTTGGCGGTTTTGCCGCTGTTGCCTATTACCCCAAGACGGTATTTGAAGCGAAAATTGCGTTTGACGAATTAAAAAGCAATAAAATTCCTATAACGGTATTGGGCAACGGCTCTAACGTTTTGGCTTCCGATAAGGGAGTGGGCGGCGCGATAATTTCCACAAAAAAAATGGAAGGTATAGTGCGGCTTTCCGAGAACAGGTTGTTATGCCTTGCAGGCACAAAAATTGTGCGATTGCTTGAATATTGCCGTAAAAACGAATTGGGCGGGCTCGAATATCTATACGCAATTCCTGCCACGGTGGGCGGAGCGGCGTATATGAACGCGGGTGTGTGCGGAACTTCTATATCTCAAAATATTGAAAGCGTGCACGTCTATGACGGAAAAAGTAAGGTTTTACCCAACGAAAAATGCAATTTTGGGTATAGGCATAGTACTATGCGTAACATAAATGCGTTAATTTTATCAATAATAGTTAGAGTAAACAGTAGTTGCGCGGCGGAAATGGACGAAAGAATACAGTTTTACAGGGCGCGCAGGGCTCACCTTCCTAATGGGAAAAGTTGCGGTTGCGTATTTAAAAACCCAGAGGGGTTTTCTGCGGGATATTTAATAGAAGCCGCGGGGCTTAAAGGTTTACGCATAGGCGGCGCGGTTGTAAGCGATAAACACGCCTCGTTTATAATAAACGAGGGTGGAAAGGCTGACGACGTTAAGCGCCTGATTGAAACTGTTAAAAAGAGAGTATTTGAGAGGTTTGCAATCGCTTTAAGCGAGGAAGTGGTGTACATAGGAGAATTCTGATGAATTTAACGGCTGATTATCATACCCATACGCCCTACTCTCACGGTAAAAATACCGTTTTGGAAAATGCAACCGCGGCTAAAAAACTCAATTTAAAAGAAATTGCAATTACCGACCACGGTTTTAATCATTTACTTTTCGGCTTAAAGAGAAAAAGGCTCGGCGATTTGCGCAGTGAAATACGCGAAGCCGAGCGCCTTACGGGCGTTAAGGTGCTGATGGGGATGGAGAGTAATTTAATTTCAATCGACGGGGAAACTGATATGCGCCCCGACGATTTGGACAAGTTCGATATCTTTCTATTCGGCGTGCACGAGGTGCTTAAATATAAGAAGTTTTCAGACTTCTATAATATAATGTTTTGCAATTATTCGGCGTACAAGCTTGGTAAAAAACCTTCGCAAAAGGTTATAGACAATACCACAAAGGCGTATATTAACGCGGTAAAAAACAATCCCGTCGACATATTGACCCATATAAATTACAAATGTTGTTGCGATTTGAAGGAAGTTGCCAAGGCTTGCGCAGATTACGGCACTTATATAGAGATAAACACAAAGAAGCGGCACGTTTCGCCTGAGGAAGTTGACCTAATGGCGTCGGTCGGAGCAAGGTTTGTAATCGATTCCGACGCGCATTCCGCCGACAGGGTCGGGGATACCAAGATAGCCGAAGAACTGCTATCCGCCTGCAATCTGCCCTTGGAGCGAATCGACAACATAGAAGGCAGACTGCCTACGTTCAGGTTTGCCGAGTACAAAAGGGCGCACCTGTAAATTCAAATTAAGTTATGAGCACGTTTACGGAAGAATTGAAAAACGAAATAATACGCGTACCTCTGGAAAGACAGTGTTGCCGCATTGCCTTTTTGTCTGCTTTTATCCGCACAAGCGGTAGTATTATATCCGTAAACGGCAATTACGGCTTTGAAATCGTAACGGAAAACGAGAGAACCGCGCAATTTATCTGCGGGCTGGCTGAAAGCGTTTTCGGCGTTTCTTTAACGGCTTCCCAATCCGAGTACGACGTAAAGAGCGGCAAGGACAAGCTTAAATTTGAGTGCGTAGGTGAAAATACTACCGAAATTTTGGAGAGGCTTGGCATAATCAGTCGAAGCCCTGACGGCGTATCGCTGATTTTCGGCATTAGAGAAAGCGTTGTAAACAGCGACTGTTGCGTGGCGGCGTATATCAAGGGCGCGTTTTTGGGCGGCGGCAGTTGCACTTTGCCCGAAGAGCAAACTTACAGCAGAACGGGCTACCACTTTGAAGTGATATTTTCAAACAGGATAACGGCGGGCGATTACTGCGATTTGCTGTGTTATTCGGAAGTGCTTGCCAAACTTGTAACAAGAAAGGAAAGCGCGGTCGTCTACATCAAGAGCAAGGAAGTAATTTCCGATTTGTTGCATATAATGCAGGCGGACAATTGTCTTGAAAAGCTAAACCGCATTGTGGAGCAAAAGGACAGGAGCAACAACGAAAACAGAGTCAGCAACTGTTCCGTTTCCAATATCGATAAAGCGGTTACCGCTTCGGTAGCCCAGATTAAGGCGATTGAAATAATATCGCAGACCAAGGGGCTTCAAAGCTTGAATAAAAACCTGTTCGAAGTGGCGGAGGCGCGACTTGCCGACCCCAACGCTTCTATGCAGGAGCTTGCCGACAGGCTGAAAATTTCCAAGAGCTGTATAAATCACAGAATGAGAAAGATTTCGGACATCGCCGCGCAACTTTCGTAGGCGAACTATTACTTTTAAGGATAAAACAATGGCAGAATTCGTTCATTTGCACCTTCACACCGAATATTCACTGTTGGACGGCGCCTGTAAGATTGACAATCTTATAGATTATTGCAAGTCCAACGGCATAGATACCGTATGTATGACCGACCACGGAAATATGTACGGTACGTTGCATTTTGCCGAAAAAGCCGCGGTTGCCGGCTTGAAATACATAATCGGGTGTGAATTTTATATGACGCGCGATATGCACAACAAGAGCGAAAATACCGCCGAACATCTTATTTTGCTTGCAAAGAATAAGGCCGGGTATAAAAATCTTGTTCAGCTCGACTCTATGGCGTTTGTCGACGGGTTTTACTATAAGCCGAAAATAGATTATAAAGTTTTAAAGGAACATTCCGAGGGCGTTATATGTCTTTCCGCCTGCCTTGCGGGCGGTATTCCTCGCCGTTTGCTTGCGGGCGATTACGAAGGCGCTAAGGAGATGGCTCTGTATTTAAAGGAAGTTTTTAAGGACGACTTTTATATCGAGATACAGGACCACGGCATTGCCGACGAAAGGCGCGTTTTGCCTCTGCTTGTAAAACTTGCGGAAGATATAGGGGTGGAGCTTGTCGCCACCAACGACGTGCATTATCTGACTAAGCAGGACTCCGATATGCAGGACGTGCTTATGTGCATACAGATGAAAAAGACGCTCGACGACCCCAAGCGTATGAAGTTCGATTCGCGTGAATTTTACTTCAAATCCGCCGAGGAGATGAAGGCGCTGTTTCCTTCCCTGCCAAAAGCCATAGAAAATACGCGGGTTATAGCCGATAAGGTTACGGAGCCTGCGTTCAATCTGGATAAAAAGGGGTATCCCATAAGGGATATGACGCTCATTCCGGGGTACAATCCGCCCGACGGCTCGACTCCCGAAGATTATTTAAGGAGTTTAACCGCGCAGGGTCTTGAAAAGCGTTACGGCACGGTAACTGAACGCGAGCGTTCGCGCGCGGACTACGAGTTGGACGTAATCTGCCGAATGGGCTACGCCGAATACTATTTAATAGTATGGGACTTTATAAATTGGTCTAAGGAAAACGGCATACCCGTAGGTCCGGGGCGCGGTTCGGGCGTAAGCTCTATTGTCGCGTACTCCATAGGCATAACCGACGTGGAGCCGTTGCAGTACGACTTGCTGTTCGAGCGTTTTCTCAACCCCGACCGCGTATCGATGCCAGACTTCGACATAGATTTCTGCACGGACAGAAGAGAGGAAACTATTGAATACGTAAGGCAGAAGTATAACCCAGAAAACGTATGTCAGATTGTAACGTTCGGCACAATGGCGGCAAAAAACTCCATTAAAGACGTTGGCAGGGTTATGCGCGTTCCGTATTCCGAAACGGACAGGCTCACCAAGATAATGGACGGCAAAACTTCCATAAGCGATTTGCTCGGGCGCAATATAGAAAAGGCGGAGAAAAAACTGCGCGACGAAACCGACCCCGACAAGCGCCAGCAGTTGGAGGGTAAGCTTTCAGAATTGAAAGTTGCGAGAAACGCCGAGTTCTGTGCAATGTACGAAGAGGACCAGACCCTGCGCCGCGTAATAGATATGGCTCTGCAAATTGAGGGTATGCCGAGGCAGACGGGTATGCACGCCGCGGGCGTCGTTATCTGCCGAAAGCGCATTGCCGACAACGTTCCGCTTTCGAGAAACGGCGAGGACATAACCACGCAGTTTGTCGCCAAGGAAATAGAAGCGCTCGGTATGCTTAAAATGGACTTCCTTGCGCTTGTTACACTTACCGACATAAAGAAGTGCGTCGATTATATTAAAGAGGATACCGGTTTCGAGGTCGATTTTAACAAGATAGGATACGAGGATGCGGGCGCTTACGCATTGGTTTCCGAGGGTGATACTGACGGAGTGTTCCAGCTCGAAGCCGGCGGTATGAAGAGGTTTATGAAACAGCTTAAACCCGACTCCTTGGAAGACCTAATTGCAGGCGTATCGCTTTACCGTCCCGGTCCTATGAGGTTTATAGACGATTTCTGTAAGCGCAAGCACGGCGAAGCCCCCATTGAATACGACTGCCCGCAGGAAGAAAAACTGCTGAAAGTAACTTACGGCATACCCGTTTATCAGGAACAGGTTATGCAGATTTTCCAGGAGCTTGCCGGTTTCTCGCTCGGCGAAGCCGACCTTGTGCGCAGGGCTATGGGCAAGAAAGATAAAAAGACGCTTATGGCGCAGAAGGAGAAGTTTATCAACGGCGGCGTAAGCGATACAAACGGCTCTAAAATAGTCGGGTGCGTGGCTAACGGAATTTCGGCGAAGACCGCCGAAAAGATATTCGCCGATATGGAGGGCTTTGCCTCTTACGCTTTCAACAAGTCGCACGCGGCGGCTTACGCAACGCTTGCATATCAGACGGCTTGGCTGAAAAGATATTACTGCAAAGAGTTTATTTGCGCGCTGTTAAACAACCGCATTAACAAGATAGACGAAATTACAAAATATATAATTTATCTCAAAGATAAGGGAATGAAAGTTTTTCCGCCCAACATTAACAAGTCCAAAACGGTATTTTCCGTTGAAAACGACGGCATCTTGTTCGGGCTTTCGGCGCTTAAAGGCTCGGGGCAGGCGGCAATAGACGGCGTTATAAAGGAGAGGACGGAAAACGGTCCTTTTGCCGACTTCCCCGACTTTTTGATGCGCTGTGCGGGAATAGTAAATAAGAGAATAATTGAGGGGCTTATTCTTGCGGGGGCGTTTGACGAGATGGGCGTGCCTCGGTCGCAATTATACGCTGTGTACGACGAGCTGTATACAAGGGCGGCGGCAATCAACAAGCAGAAGAGCAGCGCGCAGATTAGTCTGTTCGGGGAAATTATCGAAGAGGAGAAACTCGACGTTAAGTATCCGAACATACCTGAATTCGACCTAATGGACAAACTTTCAAAGGAAAAGCTTGTTCTCGGCGTGTACGTAAGCGGGCACCCGTTCGAAAGATATATGTCGGCGTTTAACGATTGTTCTTTTAACTGTTCTTACCTTTCCGACTTTATGGAGGACGAGGACGGCAACAGGACGTATAACAGAATAAGCGACGGACTTTCGGTTAATATGGGCGGAATTATCTCCGCTATGCGCCGTACCACAACGCGCAGCTCGGGCGCCTCTATGGCATTTATCACCGTGGAAGATATTTACGGCTCGATTGAGTGCGTGGCTTTCCCCGCAATTTACGAGAGGGTAAAGGCGGTTTTGGCTAACGATAAAATAGTTAAAATACGCGGAAAAATAGACCTTTCTAAGGAAAACGAACCTACGATAATTTTAGACGACATAAGCGAATTTGACGTTGCCGCATATGATAAAAAGGGTGGCGGCGCGGTAAAGCCCAAACACAGGGCGATACTTTGGCTCAACGCAACCAACCTTGAAGAGGAAGCTTTCAACGAGCTTGTGGCTATGCTATCCAATTACGAGGGTGAAACGGCGTGCGCGTTGGTGCGCGGCAATCAAAAGTATAAGTTGTCGCACGGGGTAAATTATTGCAGGGGACTGCTTGCCGAGTTGTGTTCGTTTATTTACGAAAGCGACATAAAATACGTTGAATAAAGAAATTAAATTATTTGCATAAAAAGGTTGTATTTAATTTAATAATCTGTTATAATATCAAATTGAATGGATGATGCGATAAGCCGAGTGTTGAATTAGGGGGCAGGCGGTAATAAAACCGTCCGCACTACGGCGGAATTTTTCGGAGGAACTTCAATGAAAAGAATTGGTTTGCTTACGAGCGGCGGCGATGCTCCCGGAATGAATGCCTGCATCAGGGCCGTTGTCAGAACGGCGCTGTATTACGGAATGGAAGTTTACGGAATAGAGCGCGGCTATCAGGGGCTTATCGACGATGATATGATACCTATGGAAATGCGTTCCGTTTCCGATATCGTTCAGCGCGGCGGCACCAAATTGAGGACGGCGAGATGCCTTGAAATGCTTACCAAAGAGGGGCAGAAAAGGGCGGTTAAAACGCTGGAAGCAAGAAATATAGAGGGGTTGGTCGTTATTGGCGGCGACGGCTCTTTCAGGGGCGCTAAGTGCCTTTCCGAAGAATACGGTATTCCTACCATAGGTATTCCCGGCACAATCGATAACGACCTTGAATACACTGATTACACGCTCGGATTCGATACGGCGGTGAATACCTGTATCGACGTTATAAATAAACTGCGCGACACTATGACCTCGCACGAGAGAATTTCCGTTGTGGAGGTTATGGGCAGGCGTTGCGGCGACATAGCTTTATTTGCCGGAATTGCCAGCGGAGCGGAAATAATAGTTGTGCCCGAAGTCGTATTCGATTTGGACGACATTGTTATGAGAATTAACCGTTCGAGGGCGAACGGCAAGCATTCCAACATAGTTGTAGTTGCCGAAGGAGTATGTACTGCGGACGAATTTGCAAAACAGCTTCAATCGGTTACGACTTATTCCGTGCGTCCTACGACTATCGGTCATATACAGCGCGGCGGTTCGCCTACTATGGCGGACAGAATGTTGGCGGCTCAATTCGGCAATAAGGCTGTAAGATTGCTTAAAGACGGCATTGGCAACCGAGTTGTCGGTATCCGCAAAAACGAAATAATCGATATGGATATAATCGAAGCCGTAAGTATGAAAAAGAAGTTTAATTACGAACTTTACGAAACTCTGCAAATGATTTCAATGTAATTTAAGTAAAAACCGCTTAGTAAAGCGGTTTTTTTATGAAAATCAAATTTTAATTAAGTCGGGTAAATGCAAAATAATGATTTTATGCGTTAATTTATGTCCCTGTTTGGAAACTAATATAGAGGTTGAAACTCTTGCCGTGGGCAGAGTAAACACAGCTATAAACAGGCGCACGTTTTTTACGGGCAAGGCAATGAACGTTGCCGCGGGGCTTTCGAGATTGGGGGCGCACGCCGTTGCAAGCGGCTTTATGTTCGAAGAGAACGGCAGAATGTTCGAGCAGGAGATGCATAAAGAGGGCGTTACATATAAATTCGTCTGGAATAAGGGACGGGTGAGAGAAGTCTATAAATTTATTGACAGGCGCTCTATGCTTACCGAGGTCGTAGACGAAGCTACTCCAATTGAGGAAGGTAACGCTAAAAAACTTGTTGAAACTGTCGCAGATTTATCTAAGAATTGCAGTGCCGTTGTGCTGTCTGGCGACGTTCCCGAAGGATTGCCTGCAAATTATATGTACGATATACTGTCTGCCGTACCCTCAAACGTTTTAAAAATAGTCGACACCGACGGCGGGCGATTAAATAAACTGCTCGATTGCGGCGTTGATTTAATAAAACCCAACCTTACCGAACTTTCGCGTGCGTTGAGTATGAAGATAACCGACAAGGACAGTATGGTCAGGGCTTGCGACGCGTTGATAAAAAAAGGGGCAAAACGTGTTTTACTTTCTCTTGGTAAGCAGGGCGCCGTTATGTGCGACGGGGCGGTTAAACTTTACTGTACATCAATGAACGTGGCTATGAATTCTACCGCCGGCGCGGGCGACGCTATGGTTGCCGCCGCAACTAAGGCGCTGTGCGGAGGGGCGGACTCTGCCGAAATATTGCGTTGCGGCGTTGCCGCGGGCACGGCTTCGGTAACGCTTCCGGACAGTATATCCTTTTTAAAAGAAAAGTACGAAGAGATTTTACAGACGGTTACGGTTAAAGAAATTTAATTTAACGCTTGATTTTTGGCGAAACAGAATTTATAATATAAGTATATAAACAAGGCGGTACTACAAATATGTGGAACGAAAAGGCACCTTTGGAATTGTTAAAGCATCTTCCCAACGTGTTGACGGCGGAAAATCTTGCCGAAATTCAGCAGGTAATCGATAACGATAAGTTTTTAAACAGCCAAAAACTCAGGGGCGATTTATGCGGTAAATACGCGCCTTTTTGCAAGTATTGCGACAATACTGTTGAAAAACCCTGCGCGGTCGCGTACGTAAGAATGAAGATTAAAGAGGGTTTGCAGGTACATATGGAAGATATACCCGACGAGGTGCCCGAAGAAGCTATTGCGGAAGCAGGCGGAATAACTACCGTTAAAAAAATCCGCATTGCCGTGGCAAGAAAAAAATAATTGGAAAATCAAACTGCTTTAAAGCCCGCCGATTTTTACGGCGGGCAGGTTATTATATAAGAGAATTTGTCTTTTAGAGTGGCATACTGATATAAATAAAAAACCACCGCATTGGGTGGTTTTCTTTGGAGCTGCTGAGCGGACTTGAACCGCCGACCTCATCCTTACCAAGGATGTGCTCTACCTACTGAGCCACAGCAGCAAATTCAACAAAATTTATTTACTTGAATATTATATTTTAATTATTTGTTATTGTCAATTCATTTTCAAGTAATATAGCAAAAATTTAAGGTTAAATATGGACGGAAAAGAAATAGAAAAAATAGCGGTGAGGACGTCGATTGTAACAATTATAATCAACGCACTTCTCACCGTATTTAAATTTGTCGCCGGAATATTTGGGCATTCGCTTGCAATGATTTCGGACGCAATTCATTCCGCGTCGGACGTACTTTCTACCGTAATAGTAATTATAGGTATTAAAGTTTCGGCAAAGGCGGCGGATAAGGACCACGAGTTCGGGCACGAAAGATATGAATGCGTTGCGGCTATTCTCCTTGCGGGGCTTTTATTTGCAACCGGTGCGGGAATAGGCTACGGTGGAATTACCAATATTATAGACGGCTCTTATAAGACGGCGACATTGCCCGATTATCTTGCATTATCTGCGGCTATCGCATCAATCGTCGTTAAGGAAGCTATGTTCTGGTACACTTGGGCGGCGGCCAAAAAGACAAATTCGGGAGCTTTAAAGGCGGACGCCTGGCATCACCGTTCCGACGCTCTTTCTTCAATCGGCAGTTTGGTGGGTATAGTCGGCGCTATGTGCGGCGTGCCAGTGCTAGACAGCGTTGCCGCGATTGTTATCTGCGTGTTGATTTTAAAGGCGGCTATAAGCATATTTGTAGACGCTGTAAACAAGATGACGGATAAGGCGTGCGACGAAAAGACGGAGGGAGAGATAAGGAAATTTGTTGAAAAATGCGACGGCGTTAAACGCGTTGACAGTTTAATGACCAGACTGTTCGGCAACAGAATTTACGTGGTTTTGGAAATAGCCTGTAATGAAAATCTTCCGTTGAGCAAAGCGCACGGCATTGCCGAATACGTTCACGACGGCATTGAACAAAACTTTCCGCTTGTTAAGCACGTTACCGTGCACGTAAATCCGTTTGAAGAAGAAAGTTTGAGGGTAGAAGAAACTGTGTCCAACGAAACCGCCGTTCAATTGAAAATTGACGACAGGGACGAACAATCAAATTAAATGGCTTTTACACCGTGTGTTGCAGTGGTAAATTAAAGGTAATCCTTTTTGCCTTTTTATTGTTGTAAATTTAATGAAATTATGGCAAACAATTTATCATTAACGTGGGACATTTTCAGTTTTTATGCGTTTATATAATAAGTGGAGGTGTTTATGAGAAAAAGAGCGTCGTTAATTGTTGAAATCGTAAAAATAATCATCAATTGTATAATTGTCCCGTTGTATTTCATAAAGGTTTCTGTGATGAAGCTTTACTGCCGGGGCTTAATGAAAACGGGGAGCAAATTATCCATAGGCGGTATTACTATTATAGCATCTTTGATAAAATTGCCAGAGAAGGAATAGCCTTTCTTTTGTGGGGAGCTATCTCTCTAATTGTCGTATCGGTTACGCTTTCCGTTTTAACTGTTACAATTAAGAAAAATAAAGCGCTCAATATTGCAAGCCATATAGTTTTTGGAATTTCTGTTTTCCTTTTCTTTGTTTTGTTATTTATCGCGGGCACTATAAGATACGGCTATTAAATTGTGATACGGTGAATAAGATTTAATTTGATGTATAAGCAAAAAAAAGTATAGCGCACTATGCTTCGCAGATGAAGAAGTGCGCTATTTATTTTAGAATATCTGAAAGAAAGCGCTGTTTAAAACGCCTTGTTTTTAATCTGAATTTTTCTTATTTTCAAGTGCGAGCTGTTTTGCCTGCGTTTCGGCAAGCAGTTTTTGAGCCGCCTGCGTATCTTTTTTGTGTCTTTTAAGTATTGGCATCTGTTTAAAAAAACGCGTCCTTTCAAATGTCAGGCTTTCCGTGGACATTTCGGCAAGCTCTATTAAAGCGGAACGGTTTACAACAAATAATTTAAGTTCGTCGGATAAGCCCGCATAAATTTCGTCAAGCTTTTGAGTAGCCCACTTAAAGTATTGAGGGTAGGTAAGGTAGCGGGAAATATCGTAAGTTTTAGCGAGTACGGAATTAAGTTCCGCCCAAAGCTGTTCGTCGGACTTGGCTTCGGGGGCTAACAGCTTTTCGGCTTCTTCCGTTATATCGCCAAGGCGCGGGGCAAATTTTGCCCTTTTTAAAACGTTGTTTACTGCGGCTGTGCAAACTGCTTTCGGCAAAGTTCCAAGCGCTTCGTACCAGCTTTCCACAAGCAACTCGCGTTCGAGTTGCGTTGTCGTTACGTATGCGTTTTCAAAATTAAGTTGTATCTTAATAATAAATTTTATTATGTCTTCTCTTTGCGTAAGTTCCATAGTGCGCCTCGTTTAATCAGTGTGAAGAATTGAGTTTTTCAATAGTCGAAGCCCATTCTTCGGTTATGCTTCTCTTTACAGGTTTTTTATTGGCGGAGGAGGTTTCCGTAATTTGCTCAACCGTATAAATACCGCCGTTTTTCCAAGTGGACAACAAATAATTCATAGCCGCCACGGGGTTGTTTTTGCCTGCCGACATATCGGCGGCTTTCAAAATCATAGTTTCGTTAAAACCCCAATCGCGCCAGCGGCTCAACGCCTGCCTGTCATAAGGAATTATTTTACGCGTAAGTCCGCAGGCTGTCAGTATCGACTTGATAAATTTATCGTCTTCCGCAAGTTGAGTTAAAAGGTTGTTTACGCTGTCGTCGTCAACAAATGCGTCGCGGTATAAATTATGTATAAAGTCGTTTGCAGAATCAAATGAGTTTCTGCCGCTTAAAAAACAATAATTGGCAATTTTACGCAACGCTTCTCCGCTGAAACCGTACGAATACCAATTTCCAACGTAGTTTTCAACGTACGGGGTAGGGTCGGGCATATAAACGCTCAATTCTTTGGCTATCGCAATAGCCGTTTCGTAGAGAGAATTTTTCTGCTTGCGGTAGTCCTCGATTTCCTTGACGTCGAATTTGTTGTTTTTAAGCAACTCTTCTATGGCAAGGTTAAGTTTTTCCATAGACTTGGTTTTAAAGCCTTTTGCCGCGCTGATTATCGCCTCTTCGGTGTAACCTGCTTCAAGCCACTTCGTCAAAGCTTCGCCGTCCTCGACTTCCGGTGCGCGCTTTATTCCGCAGGCGGCGAAAATCTTTATTAAAGAGGAGGTTGAAACGGTGTAGGAGGATAGCTTTTCTTCGATTTGCTTGGCGGAGGTGGCTCCGTCGGCGTAAAAATTTTTAGCTACTTTTTTTATGTAAGCGCTGTTTATTTTGTCGCCTTTGAGGTTGACGCAGTAATTTACAATCATAACTATCGCGTTGCGTTCAAAACCGTAGTCTTCGAGTAAAACGAGATATTCCCTGAATTCGTTCTGCGAAACCATTCTGCCCGAAATAATCGCCTGAATCTCTTCGTAAAGTCCTTCGTATTTTTCGGGGTGCAATTTTTTGGGCTTGCCGTAAAAATTTTCGCAGTCGAGTATCTTTATTTCGAACGGCGCGCGGGAAGTTACGGACACAAGTTCGAATTCGTCGAGATATTCAAAGTAATCTTTAACCGTATCCTCGTCAAGGTTAAGTTTTTTAGCAAAATCTTCCAAGGTGTATGCGGTTTTGCCGTTTTGATATAGATACAGCGCGTAAAGATATACTTTAACGGATACGGGCTCCAATTCGGCAAGGTATTTAGTTATGAATTTGTTTTCTACGCTTGTTGCCGATTTTTGTGTCAACTCGTCGGCGACCGAAATAAAAGCCATAGTTAAAACTCCCGCGTATCGCTTGATTTATCCGACAAAAAGGAATATAATGTAAAATAAGATGAATAATATCGCCTTTTAAGTAGATGCGTTTATTATTATAACCCACGGCACTGAAAAAAGCAATTCTTTTCAATAATTTATGCCGACGGTTATTATTTTAGCGTTGTAGGCAAAAATTTTTTAAAAGGCATATTATAAATTTATATCGCAAAAATAACTTCTTTGCGGTAGGAAGGTGGTTGAACTTTGTCAAGCATAATAACGCCCATATCGCTATGGAAAAACTTCAACGACAAGCTCGAAGTAATGCCCGTAACTCTCGGTGAGAGAATTGACGACGGCATTAAGTTCGAATACCTCAATTTTTCGGGCAGGGACACGGGAATGGGCAGAGTTACCGTGTACGGCGTGCTTGCCACTAAGGAAAATAACCCTCCCAAAGAGTGCGTGCTTATTCTATTGGACAGTACCGAAGAAATCGACGAGCAACTGCTTGCTTTCTTTGTAAAGAGCGGATACAACGCGCTCTGCGTTGATTACGGCGGCGAACGCGAAGGGGTGGAAAGGTACACTCTGTATCCCAACAATATAAAGTACGCCAATGCGGTTAAAAGCGCAAGGTATAAAGAATTTGTAGACGGCGCCGCAAACCAAACCTGCTGGTACGAATGGGTTGCCGTTGGAATTTATGCGGGCAAATTTTTAAGGGAAAAGTTTTCTACTGATAAAATCGGGCTAATCGGTATGCGCGACGGCGGGGAAATTGTGTGGAAGCTGGCGTATGCGGCGCAGTTTTCCTGCGCGGTAACTGTAAGCGCCTGCGGCTGGAAAGCGTATAAAGGGCTGGAAAAATTCAGCGGCAAAGAGCCTGAATTCGACGACGAGAGATACAGATTTGTCGCGGGTATAGATTCTCAGGCGTACGCGCCCTATGTGCGTTGCCCCGTGCTTATGCTTTGCACTACCAACGACGCGGCTTTCGATTACGACAGGGCTTACGACACTTATTCGAGAATCAACCCCGAATACGCGCGGCAGAGCACGATAACCTATTCGGTAAATTCCGGGTCGTGCATAGATTCGCGTTCTACAAACGACCTGCTTATGTTTTTGGACAGCAACGTTAAAGACAGGCACGTGTTTATCCCTAAGCCCGTAAAGGTAAACGTTTTTGCCGACGAACAGGAAAACCTCGTTGCAAAAGTCGAATGCGACAGCTTGGGCATTATAGAGAAGTGCGGGGTTTACTTTTCGGAGGACTGTTACGAGTTTGCCACACGAGCCTGGACGGCGGCGCCTTTGAAGCGTAACGTAAATTCCCACGAAAGCGAGTTTTATTTAAACGTTTACGAAAAGACCTCTGCTATTTTCGTGCTTTGCTATGCCGTGTACTCCAACGGTTTTACGGTGTGGTCGAAGCTGACGTTAAAGAAGATAAGCGGAAGTTTCAGGAACGGAAGGGCTAAGTCGAAAATTATATATATAAATAAATTCGGTAAGGACTGTTTTTCGATTGCCGATTGCTCGGGTAGCGCGGTGGGCGGCATACTGCTTACCGACGACGAAGCATTGCCAAAAATCGTAAAATACGACGGGCTCGAAGGCGTGTATTCAAAGTGCGGACTTTTAACTTACAGAATTAAGAGTAAGCAGTTTTGCCCCGATAAGGACAGCATTTTAAAACTCGACGTGTGTTCGGAAGAGGACATAACTTTGGAAGTAGGTTTAAAGAACAAAAACGACGGGCTTGTTTATTCGGTTAAACTGTATATTCTTGGCGGAGTTTGGCAGAGTCAGACGCTTAGGGCAAAGCTGTTTAAAAACGGTAACGGCATTTCGCTTACAAATTTTGTCGACTGTCAGTCATTGTCCGTAAAGGGCAGCGGAAAGTTTGCTCTGAATAATTTAATTTGGCTTTAATAATAAATGCAAAATAAATATCTTAACGGAAGAAACCGAAGTTTAAATATCGTAAGCGTAATTGCGGGAGTTTTGCTGTGGTTGCTGGTAATCGTCGCAGTGCTCAGAATGGCGTTTGCGTTAATATATTTCAAGGTGTACGTTGTCGGTTCGTCAATGTCGGGCACGTTAATAGGCGCGCCGAGCAAGGATGCGGAGGGCGGCGATTATGTTTACGCTTTCAGGGACAACAAGCCGCGTCGCGGCGATATTGTGGTTATAGAAACCGACCATAAAACCATTATAAAGCGCGTAATAGCTTTGGGCGGGGATACCGTGAAGATAATAGACGGAGTTTTGTATCTTAACGGCGAAGTCAAGAGCGAACCTTACGTGTTGGCGGAGAATAATACCCCTTCCGAAAATAATTTCGACGAAATCACCGTTCCCGAGGGTAAAATGTTCTGTATGGGGGATAACCGCAACGTGAGCATTGACAGCCGCTCGGAAATATACGGCTGTATGCCCGTAAATTGGACTGTGGGGATTGTAGCGAATTGGTCGATGTCTTTAAAGACTTCCGTAACGGCGTTTAATACGTTTATAGATTTTACCGTGCCCGCTTCCGACAAGCGGCACTGAACAGGAGATAAAAATATGCGTGCAGTAGTTACCGTGGTAGGAAAGGATAAAACGGGTATAATTTCCCGCGTAAGCACCTTCCTTGCCGAAAAAGGTGTAAACATTCTCGATATTAGTCAGACGATTTTAGAAGATTATTTTGCAATGATTATGATTGTAGACGTATCGAAAGCAACCTTAAAACTTGCCGACCTTGCGGAAGAAAGTCGGGTTATGGGCGAAAAGATAGGAATGTCTGTGCGCGTTCAGCACGAAGATATTTTTAACGTTATGCACGGCGTTTGAGGTGGCGTATGTTCAATTATAAACACGTGCTTGAAACGATTGAGATGGTCGAAAGAGAGCATCTCGACATACGAACGGTAACTATGGGCATATCGCTGTTGCCCTGCGTAAGGGCTACGGGGGAAGCAACCGCGCAGGCTGTATACGACCGCGTATGCAAAAAAGCCGAAAACATAGTTAAAGTAACGCGCGAACTGTCGGGCGAATACGGTATTCCTATTGTAAACAAAAGGGTTTCGGTAACTCCCGTAAGCTTGGTATGCGCGGCGTTCCCCGAAAAGGCGCCGCTCATAGGTCGTGCGCTCGACCGCGCCGCCCAAACGCTCGGTATCGACTTTTTGGGCGGCTATTCCGCGCTTGTCCACAAGGGTACGGCGGACTACGAAGAGATATTTTTAAAGAGCATACCCGAAGTATTGGCAAGTACGGAAATGCTCTGTTCTTCGGTCAACGTCGGCTCTTCCAAGTCGGGCATAAATATGGACGCCGTAAGGCTGATGGGTCAGGTAATTAAAGATACCGCTTCGGCGACCGCCGAGAAAGACGGCTTCGGTTGCGCAAAACTTGTTGTTTTCTGTAATGCGGTGGAGGACAACCCCTTTATGGCGGGCGCTTTCCACGGCGTAGGCGAAAGCGACACGGTAATTAACGTCGGCGTGTCTGGTCCGGGCGTAGTTCAGCACGCCGTTGAAGCCGTTCCCGAAGCGGATTTGGCGGAACTTGCCGAAACAATCAAGTGTACGGCGTTTAAGATAACGAGGGCGGGACAACTTATCGCCAAAGAGGCGGCTAAGAGGTTGAACGCAAGGTTCGGTATAGTCGATTTGTCGCTTGCTCCCACACCCGCGCGCGGCGATTCGGTTGCGCAGATTCTCGAAGGAATCGGGCTGGAAAGCGTGGGCACTCACGGCACGACGGCTTGCCTTGCTATGCTTAACGACGCGGTTAAAAAGGGCGGCGTTATGGCAAGCTCTATGGTGGGAGGGCTTTCCGGTGCGTTTATTCCCGTTTCCGAAGATATAGGAATGATAGAAGCGGCGGAACGCGGCGACATAAATCTGGACAAGCTCGAAGCTATGACCGCCGTATGTTCGGTGGGGTTGGATATGATAGCCATACCGGGAAACACTTCCGCGGAAACCATCAGCGCCATAATCGCCGACGAGGCGGCAATCGGTATGATAAACAATAAGACTACCGCCGTAAGGGTCATTCCCGTTCCAGGGAAGGGCGTTGGCGAGGAGGTCAATTTCGGCGGACTTTTAGGGCGCGCGCCCATTATGCCTGTGCACGACAAGTCAAGCGCAAAATTTATAAGACGCGGCGGCATTATTCCCGCGCCCATTCATTCAAATAAAAATTAAAGGAAATATTTATGGACAGAAAGGAAGTTAAAACTCAATATAAGTGGAAGGTTGAGGACGTTTTTTCCTGCGACGAAGATTGGGAGAAAAAGGCGGAAGAATTGTACGGCAGGCTCGATTTTTCAAAGTACGCCGGCAAGCTCGGCGATAGAGCTACGCTTTTGAGCTATTTGAAAGAGCTTGACAGTCTAACGATAGAGTTGGAGCATATTGCTGTTTACGCCAATTTGAAGCGCGACGAGGACACAAGGGTTGCAAAGTACAACGCTTACAGCGGTAAAATAGATATGATTTATTCGCGCTATTGCACCGCAACGGCTTTCTTCGAGCCTGAGATGGCTTCTCTTGACGAGAAATATCTGCAATCGCTTGTAAAGGACAAAGATTTTTCCGACTACGATTATCAGATTAAACTCCTCATAAAGCGCAGGGCGCACGTCGTAAGCGAAAAAGAGGAAAAACTCGTTGCTTTGGCAAGCGAAACGCTCGGTTCGTTCAGCGATATATTTGCAATGGTTGACAATGCCGACCTGCCTTTGCCCGAAATGGAATTCGATGGTGAAAAGCGCAAACTTTCACACGGCTTGTACGGACTTATACTGCACTCTTCCGACAGGGAAAAGCGAAAGGAGGCATACAAAAAATATTACGCGGCGTATATCGGCTTGCTTAATACGATTACGGCAAACTATTACGGCAACGTAAAAAAGGACGTGTTTTTGAGCAGGGTATACAACTTTGACAGTTGCCTTGCGCACGCTCTGTTTTCCGAGGACGTAAGTAAAAAGGTATACGAAAATCTCTTGGACAGCGTAACTAAAAACTGCTCCGTTATGCATCGCTATATTGCCGACCGCAAGAAGATTTTGGGCTATGATAAGATGTATTTTTACGACATTTACGCTCCGCTTGTCGAAAACGCAAAGATAAGTATGCCCTACGATAAAGCTTACGGGTACGTCGTCGAGGGGCTTGCCGCGCTCGGCGAAGAATATCAGTCGCTATTAAAGCGCGGATACGAAGAGAGATGGTTAGACGTTGAGGAAACGGAAGGCAAGAGGAGCGGCGCGTATTCCGCGGGCGTTTACGGCTTACATCCGTTTGTCTTACTCAACTACCAGCCTACTTTAAACGACATATTTACAATCGCCCACGAAATGGGGCATTCGCTTCACACATATTTCTCGCAAAAAAATCAGCCGTACGCCAAGAGCGACTACAAAATTTTTGTTGCGGAAGTGGCAAGCACGGTAAACGAAGTGCTGTTGTTAAAATATATGGTAAGCAAGGCGGAAGATGTCAATCTTAAAAAATATCTATTAAATTACTACCTCGATTCCATCCGCGCAACTTTGCACAGACAGACTATGTTTGCCGAATTTGAATATCAGGCGCACAAAATGGTTGAAGAGGGCAATCCATTAACGAGAGAAAACCTGTGCGAAACGTATGCGAAGATAGGTAAAAAGTATTACGGAGACGCGATTGAACACGACTACGAAATTTCTACCGAGTGGTGCAGAATACCTCATTTCTATTCTTCGTTCTACGTATACAAATATTCCACGGGAATAATTTCGGCAATAAATATAGCTAACGCCATTTTGACGCAGGGTGATAAGGCGGTTAAAAACTATTTTAAATTCCTTTCGGGCGGTTCTTCCACAGACCCCGTATCTCTTTTAAAACTTGCGGGTGTAAACCTTGAAGAAAGCGCGCCTTTCGAGTTTGCAATGAAAGAATTTGAGAATACACTGCTCGAATTTGAGAAATTGATGGAAATATAAAGTACTATGTCAGACAAAAATACTGTTTTACCCAATAATTTAGATGCGGAGCAAGCGCTTTTGGGCTGTATGCTGATTGATAATCAAATTCTTTCCGACGTTTTGGAAAAGGTTACGGAGGACGATTTTTATCAGGAATCTCACCAGCTTATACATTCGGCGATGAAGCTTGTCTATCACGAGCATAAACCGCTCGATTTGGTTACGCTTGCCGACAAGCTCGAAACGGAGGGCAATTTGGAAAAGTGCGGCGGGCTCACATACTTGACCGAGCTTACGCAGGTTACGCCCTCGTCGGCAAATTACAGCCATTATTTTGATATAATCAGGCGCGATTCAGTAAACAGAAAGCTTATAAGGTCGGCGCAGGAAATAATAAAGTTTGCAAGGACAAGCGACGACAACCTTAAAAGCGTTCAGTATGCGGAAGAACTCGTTTACGATATTTCCAAAACGAACGATTCCTCTTCGGTCAAGGACATAAGGGAGAGCGACGGCATAGACGCCGTGCTTTCCAAGTTTCAAAAACTTTGCGAAAACAAAGACGCTTTCCGCGGCGTTCAGACGGGGCTGATTAAATTTGACAGGCTGACTAACGGCTTGCAGAAGTCCGATTTAATAGTACTTGCCGCCCGTCCCGGTATGGGTAAAACTTCGCTGGCGATGAATATTGTAGAAAACGCCGCGCTCAACAACGACAAAGTTTGCGCCGTTTTTTCGCTCGAAATGCCCGAAGTGCAGATTATCCAAAGGGTTATGTGCGGTTTTGCGGGCGTATCTATGTCCGACGCGCTTTCCGGCAAATTACAGCCCAACGATTGGAAAAAACTTACCAAAGCTTCGGAAAAGATGCGCAAGAGCAGAATTTATATTGACGATTCTTCGCGCGTTACCCCCGCTGAAATTTTATCCAAGTGCAGGCGCAT
Source organism: uncultured Christensenella sp. (assembly GCA_910586035.1). GTDB lineage: Bacteria > Bacillota > Clostridia > Christensenellales > Borkfalkiaceae > Coproplasma. Next base: position 160,777 of record CAJUHT010000001.1, on the reverse strand, counting down.
AAAGTCCAAAAACAACGGTCAGCTCGACCTCATTATGATTGACTATATCCAGCTTATGTCAAGCGGCAAAAAGAACGCCGAACAAAACAGAACGCAGGAAGTAGCGGATATTACGAGGGAGCTGAAAATAATGGCTAAGGAACTCGACGTTCCCGTAATCGCTCTTTCACAGTTAAGGCGTATGCAGAGCAAGGAGCCTCAGCTTTCCGACCTGCGTGAATCGGGCGCGATTGAGCAGGACGCCGATATAGTTATGTTTATCAACCGTCCCGACGTAGGCGCTACGGAAGAGGAGTTGAAAAAGGGCAATATCGTAAAGGGAATGGCGGACCTGATTATCGCCAAGCACAGGAACGGCGGACTTGACAGAATTAAATTGCGCTTTAAGGGCGAACTTACAAAGTTTGTCAATCCCGAACCCGACGACGGAATCGAGGAGCCCGTTTACGATACTTCGCCCGCGCCCGAATATGCGCCGCCTGCGGAGGAAACGGACGGCAGCGTAATGTTTTCGGATGATGAAAACCCTCCGTTTTAAATAATATGGTTACGCAAATTTTACCTATTGACGAAAATTCTTTGGCGTTGGCGAAAGAAATAATTTTAAACGGCGGCGTGGTTGCGTTTCCTACGGAAACTGTGTACGGGCTGGCGGCTAACGCCTACGACGGCAAAGCCGTTGAAAGCATTTTTAAAATTAAAGGGCGCCCTAACGACAATCCTTTGATTGTTCACTTGCACAGAGATTACGATATTTCCTCTCTTGTTAGCGCCCAACCGCAGTATAGCAAGCTTTTGGCGGAAGCTTTTCTGCCCGGTCCGCTTACTATGGTTTATAAGAGTAAAAAATCCGTAAGCTCGGCTGTTTCCTGCGGAATGGACACGCTTGCCGTGCGCATACCTTCTCATTCGGGTGCACAGAAATTTTTAAAGTACGTCAATCTTCCGCTTGCTGCGCCCAGCGCAAACGTTTCAAAGCACGTCAGTCCCGTTTCGGCGGAGCACGTTTTTGACGATTTGAACGGTAAAATTCCGTTGATTTTAGACGGCGGAAAATGTTCGGGCGGTATTGAAAGCACCGTTTTGGACTGCACGGGCAACGTGCCCTGCATTTTGCGGAGCGGATTAGTTACAAGGGAAATGGTTGCCGCGGTTGTCGGCGAATGCGATGAGTACGTGATGAAGGACGGTGAACGCGTGCGTTCGCCCGGTATGAAATATAAGCACTATTCTCCGCGTTGTCAGACCGTTTTGTTTGATTATAACGACAGGGAAAAGGCTTACGCTCTGTACAGGGAAAAGCAAAATAAAGGCGTGCGCGTGGCGTTGCTTTGCGACAGTCAGGTTGCGCGCGGTTGCGACTGTTCCTGCATTTTGAATTTGGGAGAAACCGAAAGGGAGATTGCCTGCAATCTGTACGATAAACTGCGCGAGGGCGAAACTTTCGCAGATATCATCATTGCCGTAGCCCCTTTAAAGCAGGACGGCATTATGGTGGGCGTTATGAACAGATTGAGAAAGGCTTGCGGCTGAATATGAAACGCAGAAGAATACTTTTTATCTGCACGGGCAATACTTGCCGAAGTCCTATGGCGGAAGCGGTTTTGCGCGCGGAAATAAAGAAAAGAAAAATTAAATGGTGGGACGTGGCTTCGCGCGGGCTCAACGCCGACGTGGGCGGTACGATTAGTGAAAATTCGCGCTTGGCGCTTACTGAAATCGGCATTGCTTTCGAAAACTTTAAGCCGAAACAACTCACCGAAAATATTGTTGATAGTAGCGTGCTTGTCGTTACAATGACGGAGAGCCAAAAACAGCTTTTCGGAGAGCGCGGCAACGTAAGAAGCGTTAAGGACTTGTGCGGTTTTGACGTGCCCGACCCTTACGGCTTCTCAATAGAGGCTTACCGAATCACGCGCGACCTGATTTTTCAGGCGTGCACAACGATAATAGAAGAATTTATTTTAAAATACGAGGAGTAATGTTATGAAAATAGCGCTTGCCTGCGACCACGGCGGTCTCAATTTAAAAAATGCGATTATAAATTATCTTAAAGAAAACGGCTACGAGTTTGTCGACTTTGGCACAAATACGACCGACAGTTGCGATTATCCCGATTACGCATTGCCCGCGGCGGAAGCCGTTGCAAACGGCGAATGCGACAGGGGAATACTCATTTGCTCTACGGGTATAGGCGTTTCCATAGTGGCTAACAAGGTGCCCGGGGTGCGTTGCGCGCACTGCCACGACGTTTACTGCGCAAAATATACCCGCCTGCACAACAATTCCAACGTGTTGGCTATGGGTGAAAAGGTTGTGGGAACGGGTTACGCGCTCGAAATTGCCGAAACGTTTTTAACTACTCAGTTCGAGGGCGGCAGGCACGAGAGAAGGGTAAACAAGATTGGCGATATCGAGAAAAAGTACGGTAAATAAATGCTTGTCGATTTGCACCTCCACACGCGGTTTTCGTTTGACAGCCGCGAGGCTATGGAAAACTATATAGAAAAAGCAAAAGAGTGCGGCGTGTCTGCGCTCGGTTTTTCCGAACACTACGACTACGACGCATACGTTGACGGCGCGGATATTCCCGAAACGGATATTGCCGCCTACACGGCTTATTTGGACGGGCTGAAACAACGGAGCGGCAACGTTAAACTGCTTAAAGGCATAGAATTCGGCTACCGCGATTTTGCCGTAGACGAGTACAAAAAGCTAATTGACAAGTTTGATTTTGACTATATCATAAACAGCGTGCATACTTTGCCCAACAGGGGCGACTGCTTTCACGACGGGTTTTTCAGAGGCAAAACCCTGCGCGAAAATTACTTCGATTATTTTGAAGCGGTGTTGGAAAGCGTTAAAGCCGACTACGATTTTCAAATAATCGGGCATATCGGCTACGTATCGCGCTACCGAACGGAAAGCGGCGCAACTATTCATTATAAAGATTTTAGCGATATTTTAGACGAAATTCTTAAAGAAATAATTGCAAGGGATAAGTGCCTTGAAATAAACTCGTCTACGGGTAAATCGGGCTCGCAATTTTTGCCCGACTGCGACGTTGTCGACAGATATTTGGAGCTTGGCGGCGAAAAGCTTAGCTTTGGAAGCGACGCTCACAGTGTTTCGGCATTTTTAAATAAGGGCGCAAAGTTAAAAGACTATTTGAATAGGCGAGGAGTTAAAAGGCTTTTTTATTATGAAAAGAGAAAGCCCGTTCCGTATTTAGTATAATTTGACAAGATTTATTGTGTAAATATAGTTTTACTGCGGAAAAGTTAAAATTTCCGCAAATTTTTTTATCAAATCACTTTACTTCTGTAAAGCGATAAAGTATACTGATAATAAGAGGTACGTAATGAAGAATATCGAAAAACATATTAACGATTTGTACGAAGCGATTATTAAGGTTGAAACGGTTGAGGACTGCAAAGCTCTTTTGGACGATTTGTGCACCTATAAGGAGGTGGAGCAGTTTGCTCAACGCGCATATGCGGCAAAACTGTTTTTGGAGGGCTGGACCTATAACGAGATAATTGCCGAAACGGATATTTCAAGCACTACGCTATCGAGAATTTCGCGGGCAATTACTCACGGTAGCGGCGGATATAAAAAGTTTATCGATTACAACGGGCGCGACAAAAATGACGATTGAAAAACGTGAAGAAAATATTACGGAAGAGCTGTTTGCGCTTTACAGGGGATACGGGTACCAAAGATACAAACCCGGTCGCTTCGAAGAGTATGCGCTGTACCGCGATAACAAAGATTTCCTTATAAATAAAAACGTTATAACTTTTACCGATTTAAACGGCAAACTTATGGCGATGCGTCCCGATATAACTCTTTCGCTTATAAAGCACTGCGCTTCTTTGCAAGGGCAAACCCAAAAGTACTTTTATAACGAAAACGTTTACCGACCGTCGGCGGGTGGCAACAACTTTAAGGAAATTGCGCAGACGGGAGTTGAATTTGCGGGAAATATAAGTTTAACCGACGTTGCTGAACTTACTTTTATTATTTGTAAAACACTGTCCGTTATAAGCGCGGACTATGCGCTCGATATTTCTCATATGGCTTTTATAGAGGGGCTGTTCGAAAGTTATGCGGCGGACGGACAACCGCTAACGGAATACCTGCAAACTAAAAATTTTCACGATTTTATTAAGCTGGCGCAGGAAAAAGGGTATTCGGAAAAGTTTATAAAGGCTTTTGAATTCGCTTTGAACTTTCGCGGTAACGCACGTGAATATATATCCGAAGCAAAAAGTATTTGTTTGAACGGTAAAATGCTTACGGCGGTAAACGAACTTGCTCAACTACTTGAAATTGCTGAAAAATGCGGTTTCGGCGATAAAATCAATATCGATTTTTCCGCTACGGCAAACGCCGATTATTACAACGGCTTCATCTATAACGGATATATAAAGGGCATCCCGCACAGGGTGCTTTCGGGCGGCAGATACGATAAACTTCTACAAAAATTGGGCAAGAGCGGAGGCGCGATTGGGTTCGCGCTCTATCTCGGAGAAATAGAGCGGTATCTGATAAAGGACGAGCGCCCGATAGATTGCGTAATCGTATCAGACGGCAACGACGTTGCTTCCGCTTTGATGAGGGCGCAACAAGTTGCGGAAAGCGGCAAGGTAGTTTACGTTTCCAACGGCAATGCAAACAAGCCGTAAAGGAGTTTAAAGTGATTAAAATTGCATTGCCTAAAGGCAGGCTGGGCGAAAAAGTTTTAAATCTGCTTTCAAAATGCGGTTACAGGTGCGATAATTTCGATAAAAACAGCCGAAAGCTGATATTCAGCGACCAAAGCGGTGAAATAAATTACTTTTGGGTAAAACCTTCCGACGTTGCCGCTTACGTGCGCCTCGGCGCCGCGGATATAGGGGTTGCTGGGAAGGATATTCTTGAAGAGGACGGCGCGGATTTATACGAACTTGCCGATTTAAAAATAGGCAAGTGTTCGATGTGCGTTGCCGCGCCTGCGGACTTTAAGGACGATACTTCCGTGCCGCTGAGGGTAGCCACTAAGTTTGTACACACTGCGGAAAAGTACTATGGCGAAGCGGGAAGAGATATTGAAATAATTAAATTAAACGGTTCGATTGAACTTGCTCCTTTGCTTAAAATATCCGACGTGATAGTCGACATAGTCGAAACGGGTACGACTTTAAAAGAAAATAATTTACAGGTTATAGACAAAATTTTTGAAATAAGCGCGCGGGTTATCGCCAACAAATCAGCCTGTAAATTTAAGGGAAACGCCATAATTGAAATAGTCGAAAAATTGGTTAAAGCGGTTGAAAATTATGATTAAAATTATAAAATATTCGGGGCAGTCGGCAAAATTTTTGTTTGGCGAGCGCGATGAAATATGCGGAAACGTTGAAGATAAGGTAAAGGAAATAATAGCCGAAGTGCGCAAAAACGGAGACGGCGCGCTGAAAAGATACTCTGAAAAGTTCGACGGCTTTGTCTGCGACGACTTTGAAGTTAAGGCGGAGGAATTTGAAGAAGCTTTTAAAGAAATTGACGGCAAACTTATACAGACAATTAAAAATTCCGTTGACAATATCAAACTTTTTCACAGCAAGCAGTTGCGTAAAGGGTTTGAAATAAACTGCGGCGACAGAGTTGTCGGGCAAAAGTTTACGCCCGTGGAGAGCGCGGGCATTTACGTTCCCGGCGGTACGGCGGCATATCCGTCAACCGTGCTTATGAACGCGGTGCCTGCAAAGATTGCAGGCGTTAATAACTTGATTATGGCAACGCCCGTGAAAGCGGATGGCAAGGTCAGGGCGGAAGTGCTTGTTGCGGCGGCGCTGTGCGGAGTGGACAGGGTTTTTAAAATGGGCGGCGCGCAGGCAATCGCCGCTATGGCTTACGGAACGGAAAGCGTGCCGAAAGTGGACGTAATTACGGGACCGGGGCGCGATTATGTGGCAACGGCTAAAAAGCTTGTTTACGGCGTGGCGTGCGGCATAGATATGATTGCCGGACCAAGCGAAATTTTGATAATAGCCGATAAAAATGCAAACGCACGATTTGTTGCGGCGGACTTGTTATCTCAGGCGGAGCACGACAAAATCGCCTCGGCGATTCTCTTAACCGACTGTGAAGATTTAGCAAACGAGGTTGTAGTTGAATTGAAATCTCAGCTTGACAGCCTTTCGCGCAAAGACATTGCTCAGGCGTCGCTTGACGCAAATTGCAGGATAATATTAACGGACAACTTGGAACAAGCCGTTAAACTGAGTAACGAATACGCGCCCGAACACCTTGAATTGGCAGTGAAAGAACCTTTCAAACTGCTTGATTCGGTTAAAAACGCAGGCTCCGTTTTTCTCGGATATAACACTCCCGAGGCGGTGGGCGATTATTACGCGGGCGCAAACCACACCCTGCCCACAAGCGGCACGGCAAAATACGCTTCGCCTTTGAGCGTTGACGATTTTATGAAGAGTACTCAATACGTGTATTATACGCAAAGCGCGTTGGAGGGTGCGGCTGACGATATAATTTCTTTTGCCGAAGCGGAAGGGCTTGGAGCGCACGCAAACAGCGTTTATGTAAGGGTGAAAAAATGAGCAGGTTTGCAAGCAATTTAATAAACTGCCTTTCGCCTTATGTGCCGGGCGAACAGCCCAAGGGTAAAAGTTTTATAAAATTGAATACCAATGAAAATCCGTACTTTACAAGCATTGCGGCGGTAAAGAGAGTTGAGGGGAATTTGCTTTATAATTTAAACAGATACAGCGACCCCGAAAGCTTGGAGTTGACCAAAACCATCGCCGATTACTACGGCGTGGGCGAGGAAAACGTTTTAGTAACAAACGGCTCGGACGAAGCTCTGGCTTTTGCATTTTTTGCCTATGGCGGTTGCGGGGTATGCTTTCCCGACGTAACTTACGGTTTTTACGGGGTAATTGCAAACCTTTTCGGGTGCAACGTAAAGCAAATTCCGCTTAAAGAAGATTTTACCGTTGATATAAATGAGTTTTTCAAAGCGGAAAGAACAGTTGTGCTGGCCAACCCTAACGCGCAGACGGGCATCGAGCTCGGCAAAGACAATATAGAAAAGATTATTTCGAGCAATTTACATAACATAGTAATTTTAGACCAGGCGTATGCGGACTTCGGAAGTTACAACGCAATAGAACTTACTAAAAAATACGATAATTTGATTGTAGTCAATACTTTTTCAAAATCGCGTTCGTTAGCGGGCGCAAGGGTGGGCTACGTAATCGCAAACGGCAATTTGATAGCCGACTTAAAAAAAGTAAAAAATTCGTTTCATCCTTACAACGTAAACAGCGTTTCGGCAGCCTTGGCGGCGGAGGCGATTAGGGACGACGGGTATTTTAAAGTTTCTTTAAATAAAATAAAAAATACGCGGCGGTATCTTACAAAAAAACTCGAAGAAACAGGATTTTATGTTCTGCCGTCCGCGGCAAACTTTATCCTTGCTAAGCACCAAGCAATCGAAGGCGAAGAACTTTATTTAAAGTTGAAGGAAAATGGCGTTCTGGTAAGGCATTTCACCGACGAAAGGATAAAAAATTTTGTGCGAATTACAGTTGGAACTGACGAAGAGATTGAAGTATTGCTAAAAAAAATAACTGAAATTTTAAAGGAAAATGCAAAATGAGGCGTGCCGAAATAGAAAGAAAAACCAAAGAAACCAATATTTCTTTAACGCTTGACCTTGACGGGGGCGACTATACAGTAGAAACCGATTGCGGATTTTTCAACCATATGTTGGAGCTGTTCGGCGCGCACAGCGGTTTCGGGCTCGAAGTTAAATGCAAGGGCGATACGCAGGTTGATTTTCACCATACCGTGGAGGACGTTGGTATTGTTCTCGGTCAGGCGTTTTCAAAAGCGATTGGCGACAAGCGCGGAATAAACAGATACGCCGACGTCGTTATTCCAATGGACGAAAGTTTGATACTGTGCGCCGTAGATATAAGCGGAAGGGGCGTTTTAAACTATCAATTAAACATACCGAGCGCAAAAGTATACGACGGCGACGCTGTTGAAAAGCAAAAAGCCGTCGGCTTATTCGATACCGAACTTATAGAGGAGTTTTTTCTGTCGTTCGTAAGGGAAGCGAAAATAACATTGCATATCGTACAACTTTACGGCAAAAACACGCATCACATAATAGAATGCGCTTTCAAAGCTGTTGCCCGCGCATTAAAGACGGCGGTAGCCGTAACGGGCAATGCTATACCTTCGAGCAAAGGAATACTGTAATGATTGCCATAATAGATTACGGCGTAGGGAATTTGTTTTCCCTTGTCGGCTCTCTAAAAAAGATAGGTGCGCAAAGCGTTGTAACTGCTGATTGCGAAATTATTGATGCCGCCGATAAAATAATTCTTCCGGGCGTCGGAGCGTTCGGCGACGCTATTTGCAAGCTGAAAAAGAACGGATTAGACAATTTTTTAATAGGGCAATGCGAGAAAGGAAAGCCGTTGCTTGGAATTTGTTTGGGGATGCAGTTGCTGTTTGAAAAGAGTTACGAATACGGCGTTCACGACGGATTGGGACTGATAAAAGGATATATTTTACCGCTTAAAGATTACGTAGGCAACTTAAAAGTGCCGCATATGGGTTGGAACGGTTTAAAAATTCAGGACGATAACCCGATATTTAAAAATACTAAACAGGGCGAAGCGGTTTATTTTGTACATTCTTATTTCGCCAACTGTAAAAATAACGTGTCGGCAACGACCGACTACGGAATTGAAGTTACCGCCGCGGTAAGAAAGGGCAACGTTTACGGCGTGCAGTTTCACCCGGAAAAGAGCGGTGAAAGCGGCTTAAAGATATTGAAGGCGTTTGCAAATTTGTAGAAAGGTGATTTTATGAAAATTTTTCCCGCCATAGATATAATTGACGGTAAAGTTGTGCGTTTGAGTAAAGGGGACTATAACAATGTAAAGTATTACGCGCTTTCCCCGCTTGAAACGGCACTCAAATTCCGTGAACAAGGCGCAAAATATCTACACATTGTAGATTTGGACGGCGCCAAGAGCGGAAACGCCGACAATGCGAAAGTTATTGAAGAGATTGTTTCAAAATGCGATTTGAACGTAGAGGTCGGCGGCGGAATAAGAAATTTTGCGCAAATACAAAAATACCTTGACTGCGGAGCAAAGAACGTAATTTTAGGTACGGTTGCAATTAAGGACTTCGATTTTTTAATAAAGGCAGTAGCCAAGTACAACAATGCGATTGTGGTGGGTGTTGACGCGGCGGATGAAAAGGTTGCGGTAAACGGTTGGCTGGAAGTAACCGAAATAAACTCTTTAAAATTTTGCAAAAAATTAAAAGAAATTAGCGTACAGCGCGTAATTTACACTGATATAAGTAAAGACGGAATGCTCAACGGTACAAATTTGCAAGTTTACGAAGTACTATGTCAGACAGAATATCCTAATATAACAGCTTCCGGCGGCATTTTTGACGTTGCAGAGCTGGCAAAACTTAAAAATATGGGGATTTACGGCGCAATATTGGGCAAAGCCCTATACGAGCAGAAAATTGATTTAAAACGCGCAATTGAAGTTTGCGGAGATTGAAAAAATGTTGGCTAAGAGAATAATACCCTGTCTTGACGTAAGAAACGGGCGTGTGGTTAAGGGTAAAAAGTTTGAAAATCTTATAGACATAGACGAGCCTGCGAAGTTGGCGGCGTTCTATTCGGAAAACGGAGCCGACGAGCTAGTTTTTTACGATATTACAGCGAGTTCGGACGGCAGAGCGCTTTTTTGTAACGTTTTGGAGGAAGTTGCGGCAAACGTTTTTATTCCGTTGACGGTTGGCGGCGGAATAAATAATTTAGATGACTTTGACCGCGTTTTAAAGTGCGGCGCGGATAAAGTAAGTATAAACAGCGGCGCGGTAGCCAATCCTTTGATTATATCGCAAGCGGCAAAATTGTACGGCAACCAGTGCGTTGTGCTATCTATGGACGTTAAACTTACGGACAACGGATATAAAATTTTTACAAAGGGCGGCAGAAATCAGACGGAAATTGACGCGGTTGAATGGGCTAAATTTGCTCAGGATAGCGGCGCTGGTGAAATTGTGGTAAACAGCATAGATACCGACGGCGTAAAGCGCGGCTTTGATTTGCCGCTTTTAAATTTAATTTGCAAGGCGGTTAATATCCCTGTGGTTGCAAGCGGCGGTGCAGGCAGTATAAGCGATTTTGTTACTCTGTTCAAAAATACCAACGTTGATGCCGGTTTAGGGGCTTCCGTGTTTCATTTTAACGAATTTTCAATAAAAGAACTAAAAAACGAGTTAAAAAACAACAAAATTGAGGTGAGAATGTGATAGAAATTGATAAATTAAAATTTGATAAAAACGGTTTAATTCCCGCTGTAATTACTGATTTTTACAGCAAAAAGGTTCTTACGGTTGCCTATATGAATGCTGAAAGCTTGCAAATCAGCATTAGCGAGGGCAGAACGTGCTTTTGGTCGCGCAGTAGAAATTGCCTTTGGAGAAAGGGCGAAACAAGCGGGAATTATCAGCAAATCGTTTCCATTATTGCCGATTGCGATTACGACGCTTTGACTGTGGAAGTTGTAAAAAACGGTCCTGCGTGCCATACGGGAACTGACAGTTGTTTTAATAATTACGTTTATAAAAGCGAAAATTTGCCTGAATTTTCTTTTGATTGTCTGTATGAATTATTGCAGGCAAGAAAAACCGAAAAGCCGCAGGGCTCGTATACAACGTATTTGTTTGAACAGGGAATTGATAAAATTTTGAAAAAAATCGGCGAAGAATCTACCGAAGTTATTGTTGCCGCAAAAGGCGCCGAAAAAGCAGAAACTATTTATGAAATTGCCGACCTTGCATATCACGTTATGGTTTTAATGGCTGAAATGCAAATCGAGCCGAAAGATATTTTGCAGGAACTTTCTAAGCGTCATATAATCGATTATAAAGTTAAACAGCAGAAAATGCGCTGATTTTAAAGCGTTTTATGTTACGCATAGTAATTTTAGAGCAAATTTTATGTTTAAATCGATTTTTTAACTTGGATAAATTAGTTCCTTATAAAATACTTTTTTGTGTTTAAACTTATTAAAAAGATTTAACTTCTGTCCGTTCTGCTTAAAAATGCCCCAAAGACTTCGTAAAAGCTGTGTTTTACGAAGTCTTTTATATCCTCTATTTTTCGCATTTTTAGCCGTCCATCTCACTTTGTGGCGGCTCTTCGTCTATTATTTCAATATTCCCAGATTGACTCTTTTTATAGGTTGGACTGCTCTTATTATTTTTTGTTTTTACCTATTGACATCCTTTCATTTTGCATAAAATAATTACAAACAACGGCAATGTTGCGGGTAGTTCCACGTCGCTTATTGCTTTTTTGTTTTTCTTTGTGCTTTTCTTTGCTTTCTTGTATGCACTTTTTTACTCTCTCTATGCGTAAAATATTTATTTGACTTTGCGTAAAATGAATGTTAAACTTTAAATATGAAAAACTCTTCCGACTTCTACTCACAGAGAAACAATAAAAATATTGAAACAATAGACAGGCTTTTGCAGGAAGATTTGCCGCCCTTCTGCCTTGATTACTTTATGGGAATAGACAGCGTAACCTCTACTCTCACGCGTTTGAATTATGCGCACGATTTAAAGATTTTCTTTGATTTTATGTGCAAAAAATGCTACGGCAAAAATAAATCGGTAAAAGATATTTCTTTGCTTGATTTAGAGAATATTACAAATAATGATATAGAGTACTTCCTTGTCTATCTCTCCCGCTATGAATACGGCGGAGTAAACCACAGCTGTAACGAGCGCGCCAAAGCCAGAAAATTATCGTCTGTGCGCGCAATGTTTAAGTATTTTTTTAATAAGGGACAGATTTCGGTAGACAATTCCGCCAAGGTTTCCACGCCTAAACTGCACGAAAAACCTATAATCAGGCTTGACGGCAACGAAATTTACGGAATAATAGACACTGCGGAGAGCGGAAACGGTCTTTCCCCCCACCAACGCGCCTGGCACGAAAAGAATAAGGTGCGCGATACGGCAATAATTATTTTATTTTTGGGCACGGGCATACGTATAAGCGAGTTGGTCGGGTTAAATAATGCCGATTTGAATTTTAAGAACAATTCTTTTTTGGTTACCCGAAAGGGCGGCAACAAGTCTATACTTTTCTTTGACGACGACGTAGCCGCCGCGTTAATAAGATATCTCGATTATAAGTCCGAATGCGGTTTGCCAAACGGCGATGAAGACGCCCTGTTCCTCTCCTCCCAAAAAACGCGTATTACGGTGCGTGCTGTGGAAAATTTGGTACAAAAGTACGCAAAGATTGTTTCGCCGCTGAAAAAAATTTCTCCGCATAAGCTGAGAAGCACTTACGGCACTCAGCTGTATAAGGCAACGGGCGATATTTACATAGTTGCCGACGTGCTTGGGCATAAGGACGTAAACACAACGAGAAAGCACTACGCCGCTATAAGCGAGGACGCGCGCCGCGCCGTTGCCGGTAAGGTAAAGTTGCGCCGCGACGAGGACTGATTACATTTTATGACTGAAAAAATTTACATTATACAACCCATTTTATCAGACAATTATAAGCGTCTGAACGACGAAGCGATTGCGCTTATCGAGAGCGCGGGCGCAGTTTACATTGGCTCCTGCTTCCAGAACATCAAAGAAATAAACGCTGCCACCTTTATAGGTTCGGGTAAGCTTGCGGAAATTGCGCATACTTTGGAAGGCGTTGAAGAGCTGACCATACTCTTTAACGGCGACCTTTCCCCTTCGCAAACTCTCAATATTTCCGCCGCGCTTGGCGACAGAAAAGTAATAGACAGAACCACCCTTATCCTGGATATTTTTGCACGCAACGCCGTAACGGTTGAAGGAAAAATACAGGTGGAAATAGCGCAGTTAAAGTATATTTATCCCCGCCTTAAAGGAAAAGGCGCCGCTCTGTCGCGTTTGGGCGGCGGAATCGGTTCGCGCGGACCAGGTGAAACCCAGCTTGAAACGGACAGACGGCACATTGCTTACAGGTTGAAATATCTTGAAAACAGACTGAAAGAAACTAAAAAACGCCGCCTGTTGCAGAGCGGTCGTAGAAGAAAGGAAAACGTTAAAACTGTGGCTTTGGTCGGCTACACAAATACGGGCAAGTCCACCCTGTTAAATCTGCTTACAGGCGCTGACGTTACCGCGCAAAACGCTTTGTTCGTTACTCTCGACCCCACCGCGCGGCAGTGCGTTATAGACGGTGAAAATTATGTTCTAATAGATACGGTCGGGTTTATACAGGCTCTCCCGCACGAAATAGTCGAAGCATTCAAATCGACGTTAGAAGTTGCGCTCAACTGTGATTTGGCTTTATTTGTTGCCGACGCAAACGATGATTACGATTTACAATTTAAAACTACCGTTTCAACGCTTGAAGAGCTTGGTTTCAACAACAAAGTCATTAAAGTTTTAAATAAGTGCGATTTAATAGAGGATGCCTCCACTCTGCCCTCCGACTGTATTTTGATATCAGCAAAGGACGGAACGGGAATAACTGCGTTGAAAGAAGCGATAAAAAAGTCCTTTGAAGAGCGCTTCAAAAGACTTAAACTGTTTATTCCGTTTGAAAAAATAAATGAATACGAACGCGTACGGCAAAACGCCGTGGAAATTTCCCGCGGGTACAACGAAGAAGGAATATCCGCCGAAGTAAAAATTGAAACGGCTTTTACGGAAAAGTTCAAAGACTTTATAATCGGACAACTTTGACTGTTTAGTCGGTTATTATTGCGTCGATTTTTATTACGGCGTCGTCTTTAATATCCAGACATTTGCCGCAGTTATCGCAAATCTTATTTTCGTCGAGGTCGCAGATTTGACACTCTCCGCACCCGTCGCAAATTTTATCGTCGTATAAAACGCACTCTTTACCAATATCCATAGTTCACCTACCACTTTAAATTTAATACTTATTTATTGAAAAGTCAAATTATAATTACAAAATTTAAAATTTTTACGTTTATGTTCAAACAAACGTTTGCATTGTGGCATAATATGTGTTATCATATGGTTAAATAAGCGAGGTTACCGAAATGTCCAGAAAGAAATACGACGAATTGGAAGTTTTGAAATTTATTGAAGACTATATGCAAAATAACGGATACGCTCCCTCCGTCAGGGACGTATGCAAGGGTTGCAATATAACCTCCACAGCCACTTGTTTTACCATTATTAAGTCGCTTGCGGACAGAGGACTTATCGAAAAGAGCAAAGTCGGTGAAAACAAAAGACGCGCAATGTCCATAAAGCAAAACGCTGTAAAGATACCGTTGGTAGGTACCGTTGCTGCGGGCGAGCCTATATTTGCTCAGGAAAATTACGAAGATTATTTTTCCGTTCCCTCCAATCTGTTCGGCAACGACGATATGTTTATGCTTACCGTTAAGGGCGATTCTATGATAAAGATTGGAATGTTCAGCGGCGATAAAATTATTGTGAAAAAGCAGGAAACTGCCGAAAACGGTGAAATTGTGGTTGCACTTGTCGATGACAGCGCAACTGTAAAGCGTTTTTACAAGCGCGACGGGAAATTTATTCTGCACCCCGAAAACGACGATATGGAGGACTTTGTTTTTGACGAGGTTTCCATTTTGGGCAAGGTCGTGGGGCTTATAAGAAATATTTAAGATAGCATAAAAGCGGTAACTAATTTGTTACCGCTTTTAAATTATATTGACAGCAAATATATTACTTCCTGCCTTGAAAGTTTTCTGTATTCTCCCCTGCTTAATCCGCGCAAAGTAAGTTCGCCTATTTTAATTCTTTTAAGCAACGTTACTTCTCTTCCGATAGCTTCAAACATTTTTCTTATCTCTCTGTTTTTGCCCTCGGTAATCGTAACGTGAATTTTTGTGTATTCCTTATTGGTTTCAACGATGTGCGCCTTGCATTTCTTTGTAACGTATCCGCCTATATCCACGCCGCTCCGTATAGGGTTTAGCCCCGCTTCGGTTATGGTTCCCTCGATTTTTACAAGATAAGTTTTAGGTACTTCGTTTGAAGGATGCGTAAGGTGTTGCGCAAGCTCGCCGTCGGTTGTAAGCACAATCAGCCCCTCGCTGTCGTAGTCAAGCCTACCTACGGGATAAATTCTGCCTATATTTTGCGGCATTAAATCGAGCACGGTTTTTCTGCCCTTTTCGTCTTTAACCGAACAGATATAGCCCTTGGGCTTATTTAAAATATAGTATTCGTTTTTCTTTACGTTTACGGTGTTGCCGTTTACCGCAACGGTATCGTCCTCGCCGACGTCCGCTCCCAGCTCGGCGCGCCTGCCGTTTATTGTTACCGCGCCCTCTGCAATCAGCCTGTCGCATTCCCTGCGCGAAGCTACGCCGCACGCCGCCAAAAATTTGTTTAATCTCATAAATTGTTTCTGTCCGTTTAATTTGTACTATTTAATAGTATACAAATTATGGCTGAAAAGCAACTCATTTTCACATAATATTTCCAATTTGGCAACCGCGTTCCTGTCGCCGTCGGCATTCGGTGCGGCTATTTCAAACTGTAAAGGCTTGTTCCTTTCCACTATCAGCGCACATTCCTCGTTGAGCGCGCAGGGCTTGCCTTTATAAATAAAATTCATATCTGCGGGAAT
The DNA here is from genome assembly GCA_910586035.1 of uncultured Christensenella sp. Taxonomy (GTDB): domain Bacteria; phylum Bacillota; class Clostridia; order Christensenellales; family Borkfalkiaceae; genus Coproplasma. The sequence continues at coordinate 145,089 of CAJUHT010000001.1, read as the reverse complement.
AATTTCGCAAGTGTACCGTTCAAAACAGTTTTCCATTATGTTTTGACTTCTTTCAAACATATCGTAGCAGTTTAAAACTACGCATACCACGTCCATTCCGTCGCGCTTGGCGGAAGATACAAGGCACCTGCCCGCCTTTTGGGTGTAACCCGTCTTTACGCCGTTCGCCCCTTCCATTGCGTTTAAAAGCTTATTCTTATTTATAAATTGCCTGAATTCGCCGTTGTACAGTTTTGTGGAAACTACTTGGCTGAAAGTGGCGTTGCTCATAGCCGTGCGCGCAATATTGCACAAGTCCTTAGCCGTGGTATAGTGCTCGTCGTCAGGCAAACCGCTGGGGTTTTTAAAATTTGTATCGTTTGCGCCTATTTCTTTTGCACGTTGGTTCATCCTTTCAACAAACTTTTCCACCGAGCCGCTGTGATGCACCGCCAAAGCGCAGGCGGCGTCGTTTCCCGAACGCAACATAAGCCCGTACAGCAAATCTTTGACGGAAATGCGTTCGTCGCGCTTTAAATATATGCTCGAACCCTCCACGCCTACGGCTTGCTCGGGAACGGTGATAACCTCGTCCAAATCACATTCTTCGGCGGTTATAAGCGCCGTCATAATCTTGGTGGTGCTTGCCATAGGTAAACGCTTTTCCGCGTTTTTGGAGTGGAATACCTTGCCGCTTGTCAGCTCCATTGCAATTTCGGCAACTCCGTCCGCCTCAACGTAAACCGTTTTGTAAGCCATAGGTAGCGCAACTGCCGCCGTACAAAAAACGAGCAATAACAAAATTTTACCAAATTTCTTAAACATTGTCGGAAAGTTTATGAACCAATTCCCCCGTTTTTTCTATCAGGGTATCTATCGCCCCTTCTTCGAGTTTTAAAAGCCTGCACTCCTTGCCGTCGTCCACCAAAAAGCCCTTGGGCTTTACGGTTATAACCGTACCGTTTCCGCCTGCAAGTTTAAAGCCGTCCGCTTCCCTGAACGTTTTAACGTCGCCGTATTCTCCGCCGCCGCCAAGGTTGACTACCGTAACGGAAGAAAGCGGAATAACCTGCGTGCCGCTTACGGTTGTAATGGGCTCGCCAATGACCGTGTCGGCGTCGGCTATTTTTTCGATTGCAAGCGCGGGCTTTTCAAACTGTCCGTCTTTTTGTGTTTTTTTAAGTTTCATTTATTTTCCCCCAATAGAATACTGTGAAAAGCTTTAAAAGCGTAATAACGTTTATAACGCCGGCAAGCTTTAAGTAATAATTAACCTGTCCGTGTTCGAAATTAAGCACGGCGTAGTTTTTAAGTTTTGTATTTCCGCCGTTAAGTTTAACAAAAGTGTAAACTGCGTTAGTAACGGCGTTGTTTGCAAGCGCAACGTACGCGTTGTCGGGATTTTGCAGACCGTAATCGCCCAACTGCACTATTTTAGTAATGCACAGATTGTTGAAAAGCGTCAGCCAGTTAGACGGCGTTACTATTTTTGTATCGCTCTTATCGTCCTTATCCTTACGCAACGGATTTTGCGCCGTGTTTAAATTAAGAACGGTGAAAAGCCTGTATACCGTAATATTTATGCCCGCGTATTTTTCAGCCGTAGAAGCGTAAACGTAATTGAATACGTGTACGGGAAATATGGCTATAAAAAATGCAATAGCGGAAAAATAGACCAACGCGTTGTTCACGAAAATATTATTTGTAATAAAATACTTATTATACCAAAACGATATAGCGCAAAAAAGCGCACGCATTTAAATGCGTGCGCCGAAAACTGCAAACAGAGTTATTTAATTTTGATAACGTTATCCTCGCCGTCAAGGAAATCGGGCAGTTCGAATCCGTCCTCGGTAGACTGCGGCTTTTTCTCTTCTTCATTGTTTTCCGCGTTGCCGTCCTCCTGCTCAGGCTGCTCGTCGTCGCCCTTATATTCGTCCTTTCTGTAAAGGTAATTTCCGCCCTCTTCTTCACGCAGAATAGTGTCGTTGAGTTCGGCAATCTGTTTCATAAGCTCTTCGTAGTCGGGAAGTTCGTCTATCGAGTTGAGCTTAAACCGCTTTAAAAAGTTATCGGTCGTAGTATATAAAATGGGTTTACCGACGGCGTCCCTCCTGCCGCAGGGCTCAATCATTTTAAGTTCTAATAGAGTATGTACGGCATAGTCGCAGTTTACGTTTCTTATTTCTTCCAAATCGCCCTTTGTTACGGGTTGTTTGTAGGCGATAATCGCCGCGCACTCCAATATGGTTTTTGTAAATTCCTTTTCCTTGATGGGCGTCAACACGTCCGAAATTTCCTGTTTGTATGCGGGATTTGTGGCAAACTGCAATTTGCCGTTGAACGTAAGAAGCTGTATCCCGCTAATCGAGCCGTATTTTTCTTTAAGCTCGGCAACGGCGGCGTTTACTTCCTTTAAAGTGCATTTCAATTTTTCAATAATATATTTTACGGGCACCGCCTCGCCGGAGGCAAAAACTATCCCCTCAATTATATTCGTCAAATTGCTCATTTTTTACTTCCTTTAAATCCGTTTCGGGATTGCGTCTGATTTTGATATTTCCGAACGTGTCGGGTTGCTCTACGAGAACAAACTGAAATTTAAGCATTTCCAACAGCGCCTGGAAAGTGGTTATAACTTCGTTGCGGGAATAGCTTGCAAAAAGTTCGTCAAAATCGAATTCCTCCTTTACAAGAAGTATTTCCCTTATAAAGGTTACCCTGTCGGCAACGGTGTATTCGTCTTTGGGAATTTCCTTTATATTTTCCTTTTCGCGTTGCAGACTTTCGTTTCTTAAAAGCAGGTTTGCAAACGCCTGCAACATTGCGTCAACGCTGAAATCTTTGTAAACTATCTTTACCTTGCTTATCTCTTTGTCGGGGTCCTTAAAATAATAGCCGACCGTTTCCAAAGTCTTTAATTTAGGCGTTTGCTCTTTAATGAGTTCGAATTCACGCTGTTTGAGCTGTTCGATAAGCTCCTGCTGTTCGTCCTCCGCCCCGCCGATTTCTTCGCCGTCTATTTCTACGGGAGGAACGAGCGATTTCGATTTTATGTATATAATCTGCGCCGCCATTGCAAGGTATTCGCTCTCTTTGTCTACGTCGCGGCTGGGTTGGGTTTTCATATACTCGATATAATCGAGAAACTGTTCGGTAACTTTCGAAACGAAAATATCGTCTATACTTATCTTATTTATGTTTATAAGATGCAGTAAAAGGTCAAGCGGACCTTCGAAATCGTCGAGTACGGTATCGTAATCGACGATTGATTCAAAATTTTCGTATTTAGGGTCGATGCTCATATTTTCAATATCCAGTCCCAAGCCGCCTTTATGGGAAATCCTAATATATTTTGCGCAAACCAGCCGACGTAACCGAGTATATCGAAATAGCTTACAATGCGCGCCACCTGCGCGTTTTCCACGTAGTCTATAACCACTCCGCATAGAAAGCTTTCAACTATGAGTATAATTAAAATCATAGGACCGTAGTTGCGCAAAAATTTCTGCACGGGGTTGAGTTGCCGCGTAAAAGCTTCCACCACCCTGAATCCGTCAAGCGGATACATAGGCAAAAGGTTGAAGCAGAACGAAAACAGGCTATATGCAAATATCAGATAAAAAGTGTTGTACAAAAACCGCGCAAGATAGGCAAGAACGTTTACTCCAACCATAGCGGGCACAAGAAACCTGATAATCAGAATGTAAATAAGGTAAGCTAAAAAGGCTATGATGTAATTGACTACAACGCCCGCAATTGCTGTCGTAAACATTCCCGTCTTGTATTTGCGGAAATTGTACGGGTCAATCGGTACGGGTTTAGCCCAGCCGAAACCTGCGAATACGCACAACAAAAAGCCCGTAGGGTCGATGTGTTTCAGCGGATTTAAAGACATCCGTCCGCGTATTTTTGCCGTAGGGTCGCCGTTTTTGTACGCGACGAAAGCGTGCGCGTACTCGTGAGGGGCAAACACAAATATTACGGCTATTAAACTTGCAAGCAGTTCTATTATTCTGTCAATCATTACTTCAAACTATCGGGGATTACGTCGTTTCTAATCAAATCTTCGTAGGTCTGCTTCTTTATTATTACCTCCGACTTACCGTCTTTAACGAGAATTGCCTGCGGTATAAAATTTCTGTTGTAGTTGCTTGCCATTGAATAGTGATACGCGCCCGTAGACAGTACGGCGATTATATCACCGCTTTCAACTTCGGGCATAGGTATATCCACGCCTATCAAGTCGCCGCTTTCGCAACATTTTCCCGCAATACTTACCTTTTGGGTACATTCTGCGTTTACGTCAGAAGCTTTAACGGCCGTATATTTAGACTGATACAGCGCGTATCTGGGGTTTTCAAACATACCGCCGTCGATTGCAACATATTTGCGTATGCCCTGTATGTCCTTTATAGAGCCTACGGTATAAAGCGTTATGCCCGCTTCGCCCACAATGGTGCGTCCCGGTTCAATTAAGAGATAGGGCGAATTTAATCCGTGTTCGGCGGTTTTGCTCTTTACGGCTCCTATCAAAGCCTTTAAATATTCCGCATAATCGTTTTCGGTAAGTTTGGGGTCGTCGTCGGTATAGTAGATACCGTAGCCGCCGCCCATATTCAAAACTGTTGCTTCGAATCCTGTTTTACCTTTGACTTCGGCTATAAAATCAATCATTTTTTCAGCCGCAAGCACAAACGACTGCTTTTCAAAAATTTGCGAGCCGATATGACAGTGATATCCGCACAAATCGAGATTTTTTAAATTCAAAACGTGTTTGGTATATTCGAGCGCCGTCCCGTCGGAAACGGAAAAGCCGAATTTGGAGTCGGTGCGCGCGGTCTGCACAAATGCGTGCGTATGCGCCTCTATTCCGGGGTTTATCCTTATTAAAACGCGTTGTTTAATACTTCTTTCGCCTGCAACGGCGTTTAAAATGTCGGCTTCGCGGTACGAATCTATGACTATGCCGCCAACACCTGCTTCCACAGCTTCTACAATTTCGTTGTAAGTCTTATTATTGCCGTGCACGTAAATATCGCGCGCGTCGAAACCAGCTTTTAACGCAGTGTAAAGCTCGCCGCCGGAAACGGCGTCGCACCCTATTTTTTCCTGCCTTGCAATGCGGTACATAGCCATACAGGAAAACGCTTTCGAAGCATACAAAACTTTACCGTTTCCGTTGTAATGGCTTTCAATCGTATCCCTGAAAACGCGCATTACCGAGCGGATATATTCCTCGTCGTAAACGTACAGCGGGGTGCCGTATTTTTTCGCAATTTCGAGCGTATCGCAACCGCCTATCATAAGATGCCCGCGCCCGTCTGTCGTTAAAGTTTTTCTTGCGTTCATAAAGACCTCTGATAAATTTATAAATAAATTTTACCAAAGGTCTTTGAAATAGTCAAATATATTTAATAATTCTACGCCGATATTATATTTTTATCACAGCGTCCATCCGCGGGCAACCTGTTTAAAGAAATCGCCGTAAGTTGCTCTGTCAGCGTCCTCCGCGGCAACCAAGTCGACCGTGTCGCACAAAATTCCGTCTTTATACACCTCGATTTTACCCACTACGTCGCCCTTCTTAATAGGCGCCTTTATATCGTAAGCAATAACGTTTCGCGTAATATCAGGCGTGGAGTCGATAGCCGAGAATACGTAACTCGAACGCGCGGGGCGAACGCAAATGGAGTTTTTGCGCGAGCATTCAACGGTAAGTTTATCGTTAAGATTAACGTCCTTATCCAGGACAACCCTGTTTTTGTAATTTGCAAACCCGTAATCGAACATACTTATCGCAGATTTAAATCGGTTATCGCTGGAATCGGCGCCGAGAACAACGGAAACAAGCCGCATACTGTCCTTAACCGCCGTGGAGGCAAGGCAGAAACCCGCCTGGTTGGTAAAGCCCGTTTTGCCGCCGTCGCAAGCCGAATATTTTCTGATAAGCTTATTGGTGTTTGTTATGGAAGTAGTTCTGTCGTCGGGGTGATTGAAATCTTCCAGCCAAATTTTACTGTACTTAAAATATTCCTCGTTTTTTATTAAATTGGTAAACATTACGGCAACGTCTTTTGCGCAGGAGTACTGCGGTTCCTTGGGCAATCCCGTGCAATTGGCAAACAAAGTGTCGTTGCAACCGAGTTCTTCGGCGCGCTTATTCATAAGCGCAACAAAGCTTTCCTCGCTTCCGCTTATGCTTTCGGAAACGGCAACGCAACTGTCGTTTGCCGAACATACGATAATGCTTTTAATTAGTTCAGACAACGGATAACTGAGTCCAGTCTGCAAAAACACTTGCGAGCCGCCCATACCAGCCGCGCGGTCGCTTACGGTAATTTTTTCTTCAAGGGACAGCTTTCCCGACTGAATGGCGTCGAAGCACAAAGTTAAAGTCATAACCTTGCATACGCTTGCAATGGGAAGCCTTTCCGTTTCGTTTTGCTTATAAATACACTCGCCGGAATTAAAATCGCATAAATAAGCGCTTTTGCAGGCGGAAGTCAACTGAGTATCGGCAAACGCAGTGTTTACGGATGCCGCCGCGCCCGCAAAACCCGCGGATAAACCTAACGTAAGAATAGTCGCAATAATCTTTTTCATACTACTATTCTGCTACTTTTTTCAATTATTATACTATAACTACTATAACCCTGAAAATTACGTTTACCAACAAAAGCAAAGCAACCGAATTTATTAGAGCGCACACCGCAGGACATAAATAAGCAAACGGAACGCACAGCTGGCGGCACTGCTCGCACAAAACCAAATAAAACGCCAACGAACACAGAAACGAGGGAATAAATACGATTACCGCAACAATAATTCCCTCCGTACCGAAGAAAGCGCAAAGTACAATAATGTATAAAACGGTAAAAAGCGCCCTTATAAATAATATAGGGTAAACCAAAAATTTAAATTTAGTAAAATAAACAAGCAAAAATACAACGTATAGATAAACTATTTCACTTAAAAAATGAGAAAAGAAAAGCGAACCGCTATTGAAATTGAACACGTAAAATATGTAAATATCAGCAAAATTATATACGTAATTGCTGATATTGTTGATTTTAAATAGTACTATGCCACATATAATTGCTAAAATTACTACGATTGCGTAGGAGATAAGGCATTTAATATCCCATTTCAATTTATTGCATTTGAAAATCCTCATATACAATTATATGAGGATTGACAGTTTAATATGAACTTGCCATATTGTCTATTGAAATTCCGTATCCCCTTGTAGGGTCGTTTATAAACACGTGGGTTACCGCACCGATAAGCTTACCGTTTTGTACTATGGGGCTACCGCTCATTCCCTGAACTATTCCGCCAGATTTATCCAAAACGCGTTTGTCGCTTATTTTAATAACGTAATTTCTGTTATCTTTATTGTTGGCGTCCACTTTTACAATGCTTATTTCATACTTTTCGCTTTTGTTTCCGTCGAGCGTGGAATAGATATAAGCCTTACCCATAGTCGCTTCGCTTACGCTTCCTTTCTTTACCTTGGTAAGCGTGGAAACGTCGAACTCGGAAGACAAATCGCCGAAAATTCCGCACTTAGTGTTTGTCTTTACCGTTCCGAGCATACAGGTATTGTCAAAGAAGCCCTTCAACTCTCCCGGATTGCCCCTCAAACCGCGCTTAACGTCGTAAATAGAGCAACCGTAAAGGCAACCGCCGTTTATTTCTACGATATTGCCGTTTTCAACCGCAACGGGGTGCCCCAGCGAACCGAATTTATTGTTGGCTTTATCAATATACGTAACCGTTCCAATACCGTTGATTGTGTCCTTAACAAGCAAGCCGAGCTTTCTTTTGCCCGTTTGTCCGTCGATAATGGGCTTTAAAGTTAAATCTACGGCTTCTCCCGCCCTCAAAATTGAAAAATGATAAACGGCAAAATCTTCTTTCATTGTTTCGGTAAGCTGATTTGCGGAAGTTATTTGTATTCCGTTGATACTTTTAATAATATCGCCGCTCTTTACCCCGCCGTCTCTTGCGGGGCAACAAGCTCCGTTTTCGGTCATAATATCACACATACCGATGACCTCAACGTTTTGAGTGTTTAAAACAAATCCCGCAGGGAAGCCGCCGAGATACAAATCGTCGCTCGTTTGGGCAAAGACAGGCATTGCCGACAGGCTGACTGCAAGCGTTAAAACGCAAACAATTCCCAATAAAATTTTTGTAAACCTTTTAAAAAGCATACAAATATTGTTTGCAGTAAAGAGTAAAATATACGGCGGAATAACTTTTCTATTCCGCCGCCCGATTTAATTATTAAATTGTTTTAAAAGTTCTTCCGCGTGCGCCTTTGCCGCTTCGGTTGAAATACTTCCCGTAAGCCTGACAATTTCGGTTACCCTCTCCTGCCTGTCAAGCCGTTTAATGCTTGTTACCGTCTTATTTTCTGCGTTTTCGCATTTGGAAATTAGGTATTGCGCGCTTGCCGCCGCGCAGACCTGCGGAAGATGCGAAACCGCAATAATCTGCGTTGCGCCGCTGATTGCCACAAATTTATCGGCAACCGTCTTTGCCGTAACACCGCTGATTCCTGCGTCGATTTCGTCAAATATGTAAGTGGAAATTCCGTTCAAACCCTTTAACCGTGTCTTTACGGCAAGCATAAACCTGCTCATTTCGCCGCCGCTGATAACTTTGTCGAGCGGTTTGGGCGGCTCGCCCTTGTTAGCCGAAAACATAAAGCAAATTGCGTCTGCGCCGTTTGCCGTGGCGATAAAGTCCTCGCGCCCGTATTCTTTAAATTGCACGTAAAATTTGGCGTTGGGGATATTTAAGGTCCTCAATTCCTCTTCTACTTTTCCGCAAAATTCAACGCAAGCATTTTTTCTGATTTTGGTTATTTCACCGCAAACGCAATAAATTTCTTCGTTTGCACGCTCTATTTGCGCGTTTAATTTTTCCAGTTCGGCGGAAGCGTCGTTTAAACTGTCGTACTTTATTTTAGCTTCCGACAGAAAAGCCAAAACGCTTTGTTCGTCCTGCCCGTACTTCGAGATAAGCTTTTTCAATAGCGTCAACCGCTCCTCAACCGCCCTCGCTTCGCTCTCGTCAAAGGAAAAACCGTCTATAATATCCGTTACAGTTCCGCTTAAATCGGATACTTCAATCGACAGGTTATCCAACCGTTCGCAAACGTTTTGGTACTCTTGGTCAAGGTCGGAAATCCCGCACGCCTGCCTGTACGCGGCTGAAAGCATATCGGCGCACCCGTTGTCGCTTGCAAGTATGCCGCTTATGACGTTCAGCGCGGAAATAACGCGTTCCGCATTGTCGTAAAGCTTTTTCTTTGCCTTTAACGAGTCGATTTCACCGTCTTCTATTTCAGCTTCTTCAATTTCCTTTATCTGGTACGCCAACAAGTCAAGCTTTTGCGCCCGTTCCTGCTCGCTTCCGCCAAGCATAGATACGGAAATTAAATACTGTTTTTTCTTTGACAGCAATTGGGCAAGCTTGTTCTTTTGCACCGACAGTTTTTCGCCGCAAAGACAATCAACCATACTCAATTGATTGCTTTCGTTTAAAAGATAAAAATGCTCGCTCTGCCCGTGCACGTCTACAAGGTGAGCGGCAATTTTTTTAAGCATAGAGGTTGTAACCGTATCGCCGTTTACTTTTATAGCACCTCTGCCCTCTGAATTGAAGCGGCGGGAAATAACTATCGCGCCGTCCGTTTCAATGTCCAACTCTTGCAGCAAACGGCAGACTTCGCTGTCCGCTTCAACGGAAAACTCCGCCTTAACGGTTGCCTCCTGCGTGCCGTAGCGTATCATAGACTTATCCGCCTTAGAGCCGAGGACAAAGTTGATGGAATCTAAAATAACCGATTTGCCCGAACCCGTTTCTCCCGACAAAACGTTAAATTTACCGTCAAACTTTACGTCGGCTTCCTCTATAAGCGCAACATTTTTAATGTATAGCCGTTCAAGCATTATTTTACGTATTCTTTAAGCCTTGCAACCACTTCGGGCGTGTTTTCATTACTGTCGACTACAACCAAAACGTTGTCGTCGCCCGCAACCGTACCTATAATTTCTTTGTATTGAAGCATATCGATAAATACGCCCGCGGTAGAACCGTTGCCGCGCATAGTCTTGATTACTATGAGGTTATTGGCGGAATTTATGCTCTGCACGCACTCGCGAAAAAGATTGCGCATCTTATTGTTTACCGCGTCCCCGCCGCCCTCTATGTATGCGTATTTATATTTTTTTGTGGTACCAGCAACTTTATACAGCTTCAAGTCCTTAATATCTCTTGAAATGGTGGCCTGAGTAACGTTGAAGTTGCGTTTGACGAGTTCTTCGCAGAGTTCGTCCTGAGTTTCGATATCCTGCTCTGCAATGATTTCCAAAATCATAGCTTGTCTTGCGTTTCTATGCATCATTTACTCCATATGTTTAATTTTATCAAAAGTTTGTCAAAAAAATTATTGTCTTCAACCGACACAAATTCCGCCACCCTGTCCGCCTTGCAAACAGTTATAACTTCGTAGCCGTCGATAGTTTCTATCACTCTTCCGTCCACGGTTAGGTTAAGCGTGCAGTTTTTATTTGATTGGTTTATCTTAACGACGGATGAATCGCTGAAAACAATTGGGCGGGAATGAAGCGAGTGCGGGCAAATAGGCGTCATAATAAATGCGTTTAAGTCGGGCGTTAAAATTGAGCCGCCAGCAGATAAAGAATACGCCGTTGAGCCCGTGGGCGTGCTTATAATAAGTCCGTCGGAGGAAAAGTTGTCCACCGTAGAGCCGTTGATTTCGGCGTGAAGGTTTACAGTATTGCTGAAAGAATTGCCCGTCGTGCTCCTCTGTACGACCACTTCGTTCAAAGCGTAGTAATCTTTTCCGCAATAGGTAACTTTCAGCATTGCGCGCCTGACGGTTTTATAATCGCCGCTCACAATCAACGCAAGCGCGCGGTCGAGCTGGTTTGCCTCAAAGTCGGTCAAAAAGCCCATATGCCCGCCGTTTACGCCTAAAATTTTTACGCCGTGTCTGGCGCACTCCGCGGCAACAGCCAAAATTGTTCCGTCCCCGCCAAGGACGATAAGCAAATCGAGAGAACGTATTTCCGAAATTTTATTTACGGTTACGCACTCGAATTTTTCGGGCAATAACACGGAAACAATCTTTTCAAGATATGCGTTTTTTTGTTCAACATATCGGTTATTTAGGTATACGCCCACTCTCATATGCATAATTATACCACTTATTATTAAAATATGCAAATAAGTACGCAAAATTTTTTATAATTTTACGTACTTAAAAATTTGATTTTTATCCAATTTTTGTATGGAACACTTCTTTAAAAGAATTAAATATTCTATATTTTTGCCGTCGCGTAGCGGCGCGTTGGTTATGTTTTCGGTAGCCAACCCAGCTTCTTGCGCAAAGTCGTAAATCTTTGTTATGACTTTTTTGTGAATAGAAGCGTCTTTAACAATTCCGTTTTTGCCCACCTTTTTACTTTCACACTCGAACTGCGGTTTAATCAAGGCAATTACAAACGCACCTTCGTCTAAAACTTCGGCAATCTGCCGCAATATATATGTTAAAGAAATAAAACTGACGTCGATTACCGCTCCGTCGATTTTTTCCTTAAATATTTCCCTTGTCAAATTTCTCGCGTTGAAGTTGTCGATTACTACTATATTTTTGCCGCGCAGACTGCTGTCAAGTTGATTTTCGCCAACGTCAATGCAATAAACTTTATGCACCCCGTGCTGAAAAAGGCAATCCGTAAACCCGCCGTTGCTTGCGCCTACGTCTACGACCGTTTTGCCGCGCACGTCAAAATTAAAGTCCTTAATCGCCTTATCGAGCTTATAGCCGCCGTTTGAAACAAAACTGACTTCGGGCTTAGATATTTCTATCGTATCGCCGTCCTTATAATCGTATGCCGCGTTTGCAATTTTTCCGTTGACTCTTACAAGCCCGCTTGCAATGGCTTCCGCCGCCTTGGTACGCGAACCATACCGAGCCGATAAATATTTATCTAACCGCATTATTCAATATATATTCTTTTAATTTTTTGCCGTCCAGCCCGTACTCTTTCATCAACTCCTCCGCCGTTCCGTGCGGAATAAACTTGTCGCAATATGCAAAGCATTTTACGCGCACGTCGCTGTTGTCCGCAAAATGAGTGCAAACGCAGGAACCGAAACCGCCCAACAGCTGGTTATCTTCCAAAGTTATTATAACCGTTTCAGCCAAGCCCTGCAAAAATTTCTCATCGAGCGGCTTTACTATACGCGCGTTGACGATAGTTACGTTTAACCCTTGCTCCGCAATCTCGCCGTTTACGTCATCCGCCAAACTTAAAGCCCTTTCCCCGCAGGCGAGCACCGCAACGTTACAGTTGCCGCGGCTGATATATTGCCAATTGCTCAACTCTCCGCCTTGCGTTCCTCCAAAGATTCTTGCACAATCTTTCGGGTAGCGTATGGCGAGCGGCGCGTTAAAACTTGCGCTTGCAACAAGCATACGTTTGAATTCTTCAATATCCTTGGGAACGGCTACCGTCAAATTGGGAATTAGATTTAAAAATGATAAATCGAATACGCCCTGATGCGTTTCCCCGTCCTCGCCGGATATTCCCGCCCTGTCGATGCACAGCGTAACGGGCAAATTCTGACTGCAAATATCCAAAATTATTTCGTCGAAAGAGCGCTGTAAAAAGGTTGAATATACCGCGTAGTAAGGTTTAAGCCCCTGCGCCGCCAACGCCGCGCATAGAATTGTCGCGTGTTCCTCGCAGATACCTACGTCAATCGACCTTTCGGGATATCTTTCAAAAAATTCCGTCAGCCCCAAGCTCGGAGTCATTGCCGCGGTAACCGCAGTAATCGCTTTATCTTTCCACGCAATTTCAACAAGCGTTTTACCGAACGCTTCGGAATAAGAAACGGCTTGCTTCTTTTCTCCGCCGCTTATTCCGTGGGTAATCTGCGGATTTTCCTCGCAGAAAGAATACCCCTTCCCTTTTTTCGTCAGCACGTGTAAAATTACCGATTGAGTCTTTAATTTTTCTTTTATTTCCGACAGCTTGGCAATCATCGAAAAGAGGTCGTTGCCGTCGTGCACGCCGTCGTAAGAAAAACCGAATCTTTCGAATATGTTGGAGTGCTTTTCCACCTTTGCGATGTGCTGGGCGTTTTGGCTTAGTTGTTCGAGATACTCGTGCATACTGCCGACGGTCGGCGAGATAGACATACCGTTGTCGTTTAAAATTACAAGCACATTCGTATTGAGCGGTCTTAAACTGTTGAAAGCCTCGTAAACCAACCCGTTGTTAAAAGAGCCGTCGCCAATTACGGCAATAACGTTAAAATTCTCTCCCTTTATATCGCGCGCCTTGGCAAAACCGAGCGCCGCCGAAACGGAAGTACCCGCGTGCCCCGTGTTGTAACAATCGAACGCGCTCTCTTCACGCTTGGGAAAGCCCGACAACCCGCCGCGCCGCCGCAGAGTTTCAAAGCCGTCTTCCCTGCCGGAGAGCAGTTTATGCGCATAGCACTGATGCCCCACGTCGAATATAAGTTTATCAGTCGGAAAGTCGAATACGTAATGAAGCGCAACAGTCAATTCTATTACGCCGAGGTTAGACGACAAATGCCCGCCGTTTTTTACGACCGTCGATTTAATTTTTTCTCTAAGCCGCTCGCACAGAACAATGAGTTCGTCCGCCGTAAAAGACTTTAAATTTTTACCGGAATATTCAGTCATCGGTCAATTCACTCTTGCCTTTACAAAATTAACCAGCTCGTGTAAAAATTCCACGTCGCCCTGCAATCCGTCAAGAATTTTATGGCAGTCGTCGCCCACGATATCCGCCCTCAGCTTGCAGGCGTCAAGCCCGTACAGTTTAACCGCGGTCAACTTTCCTTCTTTATCGTCCTTGCCCGTAGTTTTACCGAGATTTTCAAACGACCCGCTCGCATCCAGAATATCGTCCGTCAGCTGAAATAAATAGCCGAGCTTTTTGCCGAACTGTTTCAGCTCGGAATAATATGCGCCGCCCTTTAACACGGCGGGCACGGTTACCGCGGCAATAAGCAGTTTCGCCGTCTTGTTTTCATAAATAAATTCCAGAGCATCCTCGTTGGGAACGCTATCGTTTTCGTGCAGAATGTCTGCCGACTGCCCCGCAATCATACCGTAAATGCCCGCGGCGTCGCAAATAAACTTTGCCGCGGAGATATGCTCGCTCCCCTTAAAACACTCGCCAAACAGCAGAGAATACGCCGTATTCAGCAGACCGTCGCCCGCAAGCACGGCGTTAGCCGCTCCGTACACCTTGTGATTTGAAGGCTTTCCGCGCCTGAAATCGTCGTTGTCCATTTCGGGCAAATCGTCGTGGATAAGGGAATATGTGTGTATACATTCCAAAGCACAGGCAAAGGGCGCAAGCTTTTCCCTTTCAACGCCCAACGCTTCGCCCACGGCAAACATAAGCACGGGTCGGATACGTTTACCGCCCAAAAGCAGGCTGTATTTCATACTTTCGCCAAGCACTTCGGGAACGGTGGAAATATCGTTACAGAATTTGTCGAGTACCGCGTTGAAGCTCTCGCGGTATTCGACGTATTTCAAATTAAATTCTTCCGTCAAATTCTTACGCTCCTTTCGGCGGCGGTTACCGTGTTGTACAGCAACATTGTAATGGTCATAGGTCCTACGCCGCCAGGCACGGGCGTTATGTAAGAACATTTACCCTTAACGCTTTCAAAATCCACGTCGCCGCACAATTTACCGTCGGCATCCCTGTTCATTCCCACGTCAATGACAACCGCGCCGTCCTTAACCATATCCGCGGTAACAAATTTTGCCTTACCGATAGCCGCAACAAGCACGTCGGCTTCGGCGCATATTTTTGCTAAATTTTGCGTTTTACTGTGGCAGACGGTTACGGTGGCGTCCGCGTTTAAAAGAAGCATAGCCATAGGCTTGCCCACTATGTTGGAGCGACCTATAACTACCGCCCTTTTGCCTTTAATTTCTATTCCCTCACGTTTGAGCATCTGCATAACGCCGTTTGGCGTACACGCCACAAGACAGTCGCGATTCAGGCACAGGTTGCCTATATTTTCCTCGCAGAACCCGTCAACGTCCTTTCCCTTGGGAATAAGTTTTAAGATTTTATCCGCATCGAGATGCTTAGGTAACGGAAGTTGAACCAAAATGCCGTGAATATCCCCGTTTTCCGTTAAAGAGCAAACCAACTCCTCAACTTCTTCCTGCGCGGCATCGCCGGGAAGATAATAGGCGAACGATTTTATGCCCGCTTCCTCGCACCCCTTTATTTTGTTTCTAACGTAGACCTGCGAAGCGGGGTCGTTGCCGACAAGCACGACGGCAAGCCCCACGTCATTTCCGTTTGCCGCCTTAAAGGCGCAAGCCCGCTCCTTTATTTGGGCGCGGAGAGCCGCGGAGTGCGCCTTGCCGTCTATAAGCTTAAACATTTTTGCCTCCCGATACGGCGGAAAGAATACCGCTTATAAAGGTTGCGCTCTTTGCCGAGGAGTATTTGGAGGCAATATTTGCCGCCTCGTTCAAAGTTACTTTGTCGGGAATATCGTCAAAATAAAGAATTTCTGCCAAGCCTATCAAAAGGATACTTCTGTCTGAAGGAAAAATACGCTTTTCGGGGAAAGATATGGAGTATTTGTCCAACAGGGAAATAAGTTTTTCCTTGTTTTCGCTTATGGTCTGTAAAACGCTTTCGCAGTATGTAACGTCGTTGCCCGTAAGCTCGTTGGCTTTAAAAAGCGAAGTTTTAAGTTCGCCGTCAATACCGTCGGCAAACTGCGAAGCGTAAATTATTTTAAAAAGTGTTTCTCTTGCGATAGTTCTCATAATTTCCTTAAATATAAATATTCCCTTAAATTATTAAGGGAATAATTTTAACATTCAGTTAGATTGCAGGGTTTTCGGGAAAATCCACGTCCTGAATATGAACGTCTACCTTTGCCACCTTGTAATTAGTCATCGATTCAACGTTGTGTTTAATCGATTGCTGAATTCTGAAAGCAAGCGAAGGCACGTTATAACCGTACTCAACTTTAACGCCGATATCCGCAATGATACCTTCCTTATCGAAGTTAAGCTTTATCCCCTTGTTTTTTGTATTAAGCAGACTTACCCCCTCGACTTCGCCGATGGCAAGCGCTACTATCCCGATAACAATGCCCGAATTGTACGATATTTTGCCTTTTTGCGTAGAAGTCGGGTCGTGCCTGATATGTGCCATATTTTCAACTCCTTAAAGGCAACAGCCTCAAATTAGTTGCCGCCTTTAAATTAGTATACCACATATTGTAAGATTTTGCAACTGCTTATATTAAATTTGTGTGTAAACAGGCATTATTATTATGTTGGTTGCGGGAACGCCAAGCTCGTTTCTGAGAAGATTATATATGGAGAGAGCCGCGGAAGTGTCAAGTTCGTTGGTATTGATGAAAACGTTTACGTTATCCGATTCCATACCTATGGATACAACGGCGTCGGAAAAGCCGAGCGATTTTACCATCGTTTCGATTACAAGCTCGTTCTCCATAATGCCAACGATTTTAAGCTTCATATCCATAGCGTTTTCGTACTTTTCGCTACCCTCTTCGTAATGTTCGATTACGCTGTCAATCTGTAAAATTTCTTCGCTTCTTTTAGAAGTTCTCTCCGCACGGAAGGACGTGAAGTAGTTCGAAGTCTGCACGGCGTCTGCGGCGGCGGTTCTGCGGCTGACAAGCAGTACGTTCAACACAGCTGTAACCGCAAGCAGCAACACGAGGGAGGACATAATGATAATCTTCTTCTTTTTGGTCATTTTAAATCTCCTTATTTGTTCATAGCGTATATCGCTATATTATTTTTTTCTACGTTAAGAGCGGTTGCAACCGCATTCAATATATCGCTTCTGGTCATTATGTTATATGCTCCTTCGCACACAATAATGACGCCGTTTACTCCGTTTTCCCCTTCGTTTATCATAACTTCCGCCTGCCCGACCCCATCGATTTCGGAAAGTATGCGCATAAGCTTTATTTCCGTTACCGACCTGTCAACGTCGTTGCCCGACGCGGAAGTCATCTTGCTTTTACTGCCGTAAAGCACAAACGCTAAGATAATGAAAGCGGCAAGCAATACGGCTATTAACAAAATTTTTTTATGTCGAGTATAATAATCAAGCAGTTTTTTCATTTACTGTTATATTTATATAGCCCAAGCCCTCTAAATATTCCGTTAAAACCTCAACAGTTTGTACATTTTCGTAAATTACCTCCACGGTAACTCCGTTTTCCTTAATCTGCGTACCGTCGTAGATTATTTCCACCCTGCACACGCAGTCTATGCCCAGCTCTCCGTTTACCTTTTGCGTTAAAAGATTGCTTTGATTTTGTGAATATACCGCGCATATGTAATCGTAATCGTAATTGGCGGAGGGCGTTTGCGGCGTAAACTTAAATACTCCCGTCAGCGGCTGAATGAGCACGCAGATACTTACAAGCCTTAAAACGAAATTGACGCTTTTTTTCAGCTTGCCCTCGGGAACGATAAAGCTGACCAATACGGTTAAAAATATAACGCCTACGGCGCTTAAAAGATATGCCTTCATAGAAACGCGTAAGTTGAGTTGATGACGAGCATAACAACCAAGAAATACAAAAACGCCACCATAAGAATACCCGCAATCAGGTACTCTATGTCTTTCGAGAAGTCGGTGAACAGCGAATACAGCGTTTTTTCGCCGAGCGGCTGGGCGATTGCCGCGGTTACCTTTAACATAACCGAAAACGACGCAAGCATTAAAATCGGCTGAATAATTTCGCTTAACAGCATAACTATTCCGAGTATTCCCAGCGAACTGCGCACTACGCTCCCCGACATAACAATCATATCCACGCCCGCCGAAAGGAAATTTCCGACTATCGGCACGGAATTACCTACAAGATACTTTGTAACCTTAAAAAATATGCCGTTAAACAGCGAAGCCGCGGAGCTTTGCACTGTTATGAACAGCCCGAATATTGCGACTGTAATGCCTATTATCCACTTCATAACCGATTTAATCAACGAAGAAACGCCCGTAAAAGAAATATCCTCGTTTAAGCGGGAAGTAAAGTTTAACACTACCACCGCAATCGTTGCGGGAAATATAAAGCCGCTTACAATTTCTATCGCGCCGCCGCTTAAAAACAGCGCGGACGGCTGATACACCGCGCCCGCGTCGCTTCCGCCCGTCAATACGGAAAGGGTAACGAGTATGGGCGTAATTATTTCAACCTGTCGCTTAATGTTTGTAACGCACTTAACCGAGGACGAAAATATGCCGAAGAGCATTGACGACAAAATAAGCATAATGAGCGCAACGCAGGCAAGCCGTATAACCTTTGCGGTTGTTTTTCCTATTACTCCGCCCTCCGCGCCTGACGACACAGCGCATAGTATAGAAATTGCTATGACCTGCGCAAACGCAGGCAACAGCTTTGTTACGCCGCTGAACAGTACGGAAAACAGCTCGCTAATATAATCGGTATAATTTACCCCTAAATTTCCCTTTACAAGGTACGTTACTATTTCCTTGGCTGTATCGCCGAAGCTGAAAACGTAGTCGTTTCCGTACTCGTCCAAATATTTTTGAATTTCCGTCAAATCAAGGCTGTCGATTATTGAAGAAATATTTTCGTTGAGCTCGGCGCCGTCGTCGGCAAAGGCTATAACCGTACCGCCTATTAAAAGCGGTAAAAAAGCAATCAGCATAAAAGCAAAAACTTTTGCCG
Organism: uncultured Christensenella sp.; assembly: GCA_910586035.1. GTDB lineage: Bacteria > Bacillota > Clostridia > Christensenellales > Borkfalkiaceae > Coproplasma. Next base: position 126,297 of record CAJUHT010000001.1, on the reverse strand, counting down.
CGAGTTTGATTACGTAAGTTGGATAAGTTTTATTATTATGCCGAAAAGAGATTGTAAGATTGGCACCGACATTACGAATATTACAATTTTTCCGCATAACACCAACTTGTCCGCAATTGATTCGAACCCCATATCCTTTACAGAGCCCGCCGTAAGCTCGATTAAGTAACCTATGCCCACGACTTTAAATATAATTCTTATAACAGTTTTATCTATCTTTGTCTGCTCCGAAAACTGCTTTATAAACGAAATACTTTCGGAAAGGTAATCAAACCCGCACAGTATCAAAAGAATACCGCCCGCCGTAACGCACAGCGGAACGAGGTCTGACTTTTGCGATTTTAAAATTAAAGCGCAAACGGCGGTTATAACCGCCACGGCGCACAGCTGTAATACCTGCATTTAAAATATATCGAACAGTTGTTTGATTTGCGTAAATAAATCGGAAATCATTGTTATGACTACCGTAAGCGCGATTATCAAGCCGACCAGACTGACGATAGTCGCAATGTCATCACGGTCGGACTTTTTAAGTATCTGGCACACAACGGTAACGATTATGCCCACCGCCGCCAATTTAAAAATTATGCTAATATCCATTTTCACGCAAGCAGAACGGCAACAAGCAAGCCCGCCATAAGAGCCAGCTTTACGTACAAAGAGCCGTACTTTTTATAATTTTCCTGACTTTTTTGCTTATATTCATTAAGAGCGAGCTTTCTTTCGTTTAAATACTCAACCTGCGTAACGGCGTCCGTTTCCCCTATTCCGGAAACGTATTTTTTTAAAAATTCTCCGTCTTCGCCCTTTAAAACTTCATTGCCGTCCATTACTTTCCGTACGCTTTCAAACTCTTCGGCTACCTTGCTCACCTTTTCTCTGCCGTACTTTAAATTTAGAAGCAACTTTTCGTTAAACTCATAAAACTCGGAAAAAATTTTGGCGCGCCGCTTTTTTTCAGTTGCCGCCGCTATTCCCAACGCGCCCGACAGTAGAACAATGGCAAACAATATTAAAATCTTTATCATAAATCACCGCTTGCTTACCCGCACCGCTAAGTTCAACGTACCGACTGAACGGCATTTTTTTCAACTGCTCCCTGTCAACCGTATGCGAGGATGCAATTATCGAAATGCCGCAGTCGGCGGCGTATTGCGCCGCCAACAAATCTTCCGCTCCGTACAGCTCGTCTGTAATTATCACCTGCGGACTCATTGCCCTTACTGCGTTTGAAAATGCGGTAAGCTTATCCGCGCCACGAATAATATCGCACCCCTTGCCCAAATCGTAACCACGCCCGTCGCCGTCAACGGCGGCTATTTCGTTTCTTTCGTCGAATACAAGCACGTTTAACTGCGTTTTACGGGCAATATTTCTTGCAATGTCCCGCAAAAGAGTAGTTTTACCGTACCCCGGGCGTGAAAACAACAGCGTATTAAAAATTTCACCGTTGCAGACGTGTCCGTAAAGTTCGTTTGCCGCGCCTACAACGTCGTGCGGTATGCGCAGGTTAAGCGAAGTTACGTTTTTTACGGTAACGGTATCGCCACCCTGCGTAACGTACTCGCCGCCAATACCTATGCGCACCCCGCCGTCCACCGTAATAAACCCCCGCTTTAATTGCTCGGTATAGGCGTAAACGCTGTTTTCCATAGCCGCGTACAGGCATTTACCCGCATCGTTACAAATAATCGCATTGTCGCAATCCGACGTAATGCCGAAGCTGTTTATATAGTTATATTCCCCGCGGAAGCGGATAATGACAGGTTGTCCGTTCCTCAACCGAATTTCAGAAAGATAATTGAGATTGAGGTTCTCCAAAGCGCGACGCAATTCTTCCGTGAAATAATAAAAAGTCATATTATAATCTATTTTTTTGCATAAAAAAAGATAACCGCAAAATGCGGTTATCTATAAAACCTTTTAAAATGTTCAGTTGCAAAAATTTTCAAGCAAGTTAAGGCTTTCGGATACGAAATCGTTCAGCTCGTCGGGACTGAGCTTTTTAAAGGATACAAGCGCGAGCGAATAGATATACTTTGCCGCAACCTTCTGTTTTTCGTCGGGCAAAGATTTGATTTTTTCCACAAGCGGGTTCGCCGTGTTTACAATCAAAGTTTTACCGATTTGACCGCCTGCCATACCGTAGAACTGCCCCATTTCCGAATATCTTCTCATATACTCGTCTACGTTGATTATAGCGGGCACTCCGCCGTTTTTCAACGCCTGCGTCTTTACGGTTACTTTATCGTCCGCAACGGCGTTTTTGAAGATATCGATAATTACGCTGTCCTCCGCGGAGTCCTCGCCTTTGAGCGCGCCCGCAACGTCCGCGTCGATTCTCATAAACTTGACTTTATCTGGCATTTTATACTCGATAAAGCTTATAAAATGCGGGTCGATAAACGTATCGCAACAAATGGCGTTCAGGTCGTTTTCCTTAAACAGTTTTATATACTGAGCCTGCTGTTGGGCGTCGGAAACGTAGTACACGGTCTGCGGCTTGACATCCTTTGCTTCTTCCTTTTCCTTGCTCTGTTCTTTTTCTTCTTCGGCGAGGGCAGGAACAAAATCGGAAAGCGGCTTATAATTGCCGTCGAGGTCCTTCCAGATTATAATATCCTTGATTTTATCGTAAAAATCGCTTTCCTTTATGCAACCGAACTTTATAAAGTTTGCCAAGTCGCCCCAGCACTCTTCATACTTGCTTCTATCGTTTTTATAAAGCTGGGTAAGCTTATCGGATACCTTTTTAACTATATATTTGGTTATCCTTTGTACTTGCTTGTCGTTTTGCAGAAAACTGCGCGAAACGTTTAAAGGAATATCAGGGCAGTCGATTACTCCGTTGAGCAACATCAAAAATTCGGGAATTACTTCCTTTATGTTGTCGGCAATGAATACCTGATTGCAATAAAGTTTAACCTTGCCGCGTTCAAGCTCGACTTTATTTTTAACCTTGGGGAAGTACAGAATACCCTTCAATTTAAAAGGATAGTCCATATCGAGGTGCACCCAGAAAATGGGTGCTTCGTAGTCCATAAACGTATCGGTGTAAAAGTTTTTATACTCTTCGTCTGTACAGTCTTTGGGCGACTTTGCATAGAGCGGCAAAGTAGTGTTTAAAGGCGTATCTTTTCCGTCGCCCTTATAGTCCACGTAGATATTGTACGGCATAAACGAGCAGTACTTTCTTACAAGTCCTTTAATTTTATCGTCGCTCAAAAATTCCTTTTCGTCCGCGGCGATATGCATTACTATTTTTGTGCCGCGCGCCTGCCTGTCGCAATTATCCAAACTGTAAGTCGAGTTGCCGTCGGAAGCCCACTTAACAGCCGCCGCGCCGTCCTTATACGACTTTGTTTCTATCTCGACCAGCTCCGAAACCATATATGCGGAATAGAAACCCAAGCCGAAATGACCTATTATACCGTCGCCGCCAGCCTTTTCGTATTTAGCAAGAAAGTCGCTCGCCCCGGAAAAAGCTATTTGCGTTATATAATTTTCAACCTCTTCCTCGGTCATACCGATTCCGTTGTCTTCAACCGTAAGAGTTTTTGCCTTTTTATCCACGCTGATTTTAACGCAATACTCTTCGCCTTCCGTTTCCGTCGCTTCGCCCATAGTTACAAGCTTTTTAAACTTTGTAATGGCGTCTACGCCGTTAGCCACTATTTCCCTGAGAAAAATATCCTTATCCGAATAGAGCCATTTTTTTATAATGGGCATCATATTTTCGCTTGAAATTCTTATCTGACCTTCTTTCACTTATGTTTTACCTCCGATTATTGACGGTATTTATATAAACAAAAAAAAGCGTGTTCAAACTGTTTTCAATAATTAAAAATCAAAATCAGCCGCTCGCCGTTTAGTTTTTTCACGTTTTTTTGAAAAAGTAAAGCGCCTCCGCAAAAATGCGGAAGCGCCTGAACTATATTCGATTATTTTCTGTTCTTTTCCGCGTTTGCAAGCAGGTCGCCAAGCGAAGTGCCGACGGATATAGCGCCGTCGCTCCAACTCGAAAGCTCTTCGTCGTCCCTTCTGGGAGCGCGCGTACGCTTACGACCCTCTTCACCCTCGCCCTTATCTTCTCTGGGCTTTCTTTCGGGTTCTGCAAGGCAAGCCTTAATGGAAAGATTCATCTTCTTAGCTTCGCAGTCGAAAGCAACAATTTTTGCTTCAACTTCGTCGCCTACGTTAAGGCAGGTTGCGGGGGTTTCAATTCTCTCGTGGCTGATTTGCGAAACGTGAACAAGACCGTCTATGCCTTTTTCAACTTCAACAAACGCGCCGAAGGGAACAATCCTTACAACTTTGCCGTGAATTACGTCGCCAACGTGATATTTGTCAGCCGCAAGGTCCCAAGGCTGGGGTTGCAACTGCTTATAGCCTATCGATACCTTTTTGTGCTCTCTGTCAACCTTCAAAATTTTGAAGTGATAGCATTTACCTATTTCAAGCACGTCGGTAACCTGCTTTGTACCCGTCCAGCTGAGGTCGGAAATGTGCGCAAGGCAATCAAAACCTCCAACCGATACGAACGCGCCGAAATTGGTCGCTCTCTCAACTCTGCCTTCAACAATATCGCCTTCGGAAATGGAATCGAAAAATTCCGTATCCCTTGCTTCTCTCTCTGCAACCTTAGCGTCGCGCTCTTCCTGTAAAATTACGCGCTGGGAAGCGATTATTTCCTTTTTCCTGTCTTTCTTGATTTCGATTAAACGCAGTCTGAGCGTCTTGCCTACGTATTTGGAGAGGTCCTGAACGAAGCTGGGGCGAATTTCCTTAGCGGGTACGAATACAGAGTAGGTACCGAACTGACCTACAAGACCGCCCTTATTGGAGCCCGTACATTCAATCTGGAATTCCTTGCCCTGCTCAATTTCCGCAAGCTGCGCTTCCTCTTCGGCAAGAAGCTTAATCATTTTCTGGGAAAGCTTTAAAGAAGGTTTAAGCTCAACGACCAACAAATCGATAGTATCGCCAATCTTGCCTGCATATTCTTCCTGGCTGTAAGCCGCGCAGTCAAGCTCGTCCTTGCTCAAAGGAATTTCCTTTTTCGAGAAAGGCAAAAGGATTTGCAGACCGTCTTCCGTAGCTTCCGATATGGTAGCCGTTACAATCTGACCCTTTTTGAACTTCGATTCGCTGTCAATCTTTGCAACTACATCTGCCATAGAATTCGTTGCGTTTACTTCTGTGCTTTTTTCTTCCATCTTAAAGAGAACCTCCCGGGTTTGCGCATTCGGGGTTGACGCCCCTGAAACAATACCTATTTTTTTATAATTTTTTATTTTGTCAAACTCAAAGCCGTCGGCGCTTGCAAGCCTGAAAACGTTAGGACAATTTGCCTTGCAAATATCGTAAAGTTTGTTGGTATTACTGCTATTCAGCCCGCCGATTACTATCATTGCGTCGCACTCGGACGAGAGCTTGTTTGCTTCAATTTGCCGACATATAGTAGTATAACAAATAGTTTTAAAAACGGCAACTGATTTTTCACAGAGTTTTTTAATATTTTTTATTATTTTTTCAAATTTTTCCACCGAAAACGTGGTTTGAGCCACAATACTTACGTTTTTGTCTTTAATATCGTCTGGCAACGGGCTTTCCCCGTTGATTACGTGCGCGCTGTTATTACACCACCCGCAAAGCCCTATAACCTCCGGATGAGTGGGCTCTCCGCAAATAATCACAAGGTTACCCTTTTCATACTCGTTTTTAACTATTTTCTGGGTATTGCTTACAAATTTACAGGTGCAGTCTATGCAGTTTATCCCGCGGTTTTTACATTCGGCATAATATTCGGGAGGAACGCCGTGCGAACGAAAAATAACCGTCGCCCCGTCTGGCACTTCCGAAAGCGCTTCAACTACTTTTATTCCACGCCCCTTTATGGCTTGCATTACGCCCGCATTGTGAATAATTTCACCCAAGACGTAGGCGTGGCGCGGGTCGGTATTCATCGCCGTATCTACGGCGTTCTGAACGCCGCGGCAAAAGCCGCTGCTTTTAGCAACGTAAACCTGCATTATACTTTGTCGCTATTTATCTTGATATCGTGCTTATCCAAAAACGCCAAACGCATATTCCACATAGCTTCGCGTAAAAGATTGTCGCATTCGTCAAGTTGCTCTTTGGTAACCTTTTTGCCGTAATACTGTCTAAACTCGATAGGGTCGCCGAAAATTACGTGCGTTCTTTTAAACATTTTTATCTTTGTAACTTTTACAATAGGAACAATGGGCGTCTGCGTCTTTATGGAAAGCGCCGCCGCGCCTCCGAAAAAGGGTAAAAATTCCGAATAAGAATGGTTGCGCGTGCCCTCGGGGAAAATATTTATAACTTCGCCCGCCTTTAAAAGGCGCATACACTCCTTTATAGCCTGAACGTCCGTTCCGTCTCTTTTTACGGGGATACACTGACAGGCGTTTACAAATTTTTTCATAGGTCCGCCGTTGTCCCACAGCTGTTGCTTAGCGACAAAGTGAATAGGACGGTCTGTTACAAGGCAGGGAAAAACGACGTCCATATAACTGTAATGATTGCCTATGCAAATCAAAGGGCCGTTTTCGTATTTTGTCAGATTTCCGTGCCTTGTATAAGGGCAAAAAAACCTGAACATATGCTTTTCCCAAAAATGAAGTATTTTGAATACTTTTTTCAATTTTTTGGCTTTTTTCTCTTCGCTCACCGTATGTTTTTTCATTTTAAAGTTATACCTGCAAATTTTGCGGCGGAATCCGCGTTTAAATCTGTTCCTGAATTTTAGTAATGATTTCTTGGACTACTTCCTCGATACTCATATCGGAAGTATCGATTTCCACTGCGTCGGCCGCCTTTTTCAAAGGCGCGACCGCTCTGTTTTTATCCTGAAAATCTCTTTCGTTTATTTCGTACAGCACGTCCTCGTAAGTCTGTCTGCCGCCCTTTGCCTTATCCTCTTCAAATCTTCTCGTCGCCCTCACTTCCGCGGACGCCGTAAGATAAAATTTAAATTTGCACCCGGGCAAAACGTTAGTTCCTATATCCCTGCCATCGAGAATGCAGGATGTTTTTTGCGCTATTTCCCTCTGCAAAGCGACCATTTTTTGGCGGACAAAACTGTAAGTCGACACGTAGGAAGCCAACAGCGAAACCTGCGGCGTGCGAATGAATTCGGACACGTCCTCGCCGTCTAACAAAGTTACCTGCTTGCCGTCCTTATACTGAATTTTAAGGTTCAATTTATTGGTGATGTGCTTTACAACGTCTTTATCACCGTAATCTTTGTTATCTTTAACGCATTTATAGGCAAGAGCCCTGTACATTGCGCCCGTATCCAAATACAGAATACCCAATCTTTCGGCAACAAGCTTGCTTACGGTGCTCTTTCCGCTGCCCGCAGGACCGTCGACGGCTATATTGAGTATTGACGTTATGTCCTTTCTTAAACTTTTAGCTTCGTTGATATATACGTGCTCGGGGTGTGCGTTGCCTTCTACAAGTACCATTACGCGGATGCACAACTTCAAAGCGCCTTCGATTTCGGGTTCGAGCGAGGAATACAGCGCGCAGGAAGAATATCCCGCCTCTCTCGCCGCCTTTGCGGGATAGTAAGACTTTATATCCGCAGTGTTGGAAAACATTATACAAATAATATTGTCGAAATCCAACTTGTTCTTTGCGACTATTGCGCCGAGTAGCTCCTTTACGCTCTCTCTTATCTGTTGCGGAGTATCCGCCGTAACCGTTGTCGCTCCTCTTATAGCTTTCATTTTTATTCCTCTTTTATTGAATTGCCTGCGGCAAAGCCCGTAGAAAAGGCTATTTGAAGATTAAAACCGCCCGTAAACGCGTCTACGTCAAGCACCTCGCCGCAAAAATACAGCCCCTTGACAATTTTACTTTCCATTGTCTTGGGATTGATTTGTTTTACGTCCACTCCGCCGCTCGTTACAACCGCTTCTTCGATGTTCCGCAATGACAAAACAAGCATATCAAAATTTTTTATTACTGTCAATAGTAAAGCGCGTTCTGCTTTGGTTATGGAATTTACTTTTCTCGATGCGACCAAACCGCTTCTTTTCAATATCTCGTTAATAAGCGAAGACGGCAAAAGCCCCTTTAAAACCGCCGTAACGTTTTTGTTGTTGAAAGCGGCAAAATCGCGCAAAAGGCGCGCGTCGAGTTGCTCCTCCGTAAGCGCGGGTTTTAAGTCAAGACTAAGCTTTACGTTTTTTAATTCCAATCTGTTAATTAGGCTCGAAGCCGTCAAAATGAGCGGACCCGAAACGCCGAAATGAGTAAACAGCACTTCACCGAACAGGCTGTGCAACTTTTTACCGCAATAAATTATATTCAGCCCCACGTTTTTAAGCGCAAGCCCCTGCATTGCCGCAAAATAATTCCCCTTTAAATTAAGACCGCAGAGCGAGGGCTTTAAGGGTATTACGTTATGCCCGCAATCTGTTGCAAATTTATAACCGTCGCCGGTCGAGCCCGTAAGCGGATAACTTAAACCGCCCGTACAAACTATAACTTTATCAAACGAAACAGGGTTATTATTGACGATTATGTCAGACACAGTACTATTCAAAATTGAAATTTTATTGATTTTACTGTTAAAATTAAACTTTACGCCTAAATTTCTGCAAGCTTTTTCCAAACATTTTGTTACGTCGCTTGCCTTATCGCTTAAAGGAAAAACCCTGTTGCCCCTCTCGATTTTTATTGCCAGCCCGTTATTTTCGAAAAAACTTATCGTATCGTCTGGCGTAAAAGAATATATTGCGCCCGTTAAAAATTTAGAATTGGAAACTACATTTTGTAAAAATTCTTGCGGAGAAACGGCGTTTGTAATGTTACAACGCCCCTTACCCGTAATGTATATCTTTTTGCCGCACTTTTCGTTCTTTTCAAAAACATAAACTTCGTTGCCGCCGCTTGCCGCGGCATACGCCGCCATTAAGCCTGCCGCGCCTGCACCTATCACCGCTACTTTCATTTTCCTTAAAAATTGCGGCGGGAAACGTTTATTTTCCCGCCGCAAAAACCTATTTTATTTATACAGGATAAACCTTATTGGGGTTGTTTGCCAAATCTGCGTCAACTTTGCTGTTCTTTGCCTTGCGCCATTTGAAGAAGTTTGTGGAAACTTCGGGGAATAGCGCGTATGAAAGTACGTCCTCTTCCTTTTCATAGAAGCCGTCGGCTTTTACTTTTTCCGTTAATTGTTGCATTTCGTCGGCAATAAGGTCAGCAGGGCGGCAAGTGATTATTTCCTCGCCGTTCTTAGTGCACTGTTTTAAAATTTCAGCGTTTACTTCGCCGGGGACTTTACCGTATTTACCAAGCATCAAATCTTTATACTGCGCCGTAATTGTCTTATATTTGCCCATAAGAACATTCCATACCGCCTGAGTGCCTACAATCTGGCTGGACGGCGTAACGAGCGGGGGATAGCCGCAGTCCTTTCTTACTCTGGGAACTTCGGCAAGACATTCCATAAGTTTATCTTCCTGCCCTGCCTGCTTCAACTGATTCATCAAGTTTGAAAGCATTCCGCCGGGTACCTGATATAACAGCGTATTTATATCAACTTTTCTAACCTTGGGGTTGAGGAAGCCGTCTTTTTCCAGCCTTGCGGAAACGTTATTAAAGTGCTTAACTATGGGCAAAAGCTTTTCTATATCGATTCCCGTATCATACTCCGTACCCTTCAACGTAGCGACAAGCGGCTCGGTTGCGGGGTTGGAAGTACCGTTACCCAAGGGCGAAAGCGCGCAGTCTACAATATCCACGCCCGCCTGAATAGCTAAAAGGTTAATCATATCGCCCGTGCCCGACGTGTTGTGCGTGTGCAGGTGTACCTTTGTTTCGGGGCGAAGCTCCGCCTTTATTTTGCTTATCAAATCGTATGCGGTAAAGGGCAACAACAGGTTTGCCATATCCTTTATGCAAATGTTGTCTGCCCCCAAATCTTCAAACTGTTTTGCAAGCTTTACAAAGTATTCCGTAGTGTGTACGGGGCTGGTCGTATATACAACCGTCGCTTCACACACGCATTTGCCGCCTGCGCCGTACTTCTTAATCGCTTTCATAGAAGCTTCAAGGTTTCTGGGGTCGTTCAGTGCGTCAAAAACTCTGATTACGCCCACACCGTTTTCGATAGATTTCTCAACGAATTTTTCAACCACGTCGTCGGCATAGTGCCTGTAACCTAAGAGGTTCTGCGCCCTTAAAAGCATTTGAATTGGCGTCTTTTTAAGATATTTTTTAAGATTTCTGAGTCTATCCCAAGGGTCTTCGTTTAAAAACCTTAAACAGCTGTCAAACGTAGCGCCGCCCCAGGCTTCCAAAGAATAGTAACCTATATTGTCCAAAAGAGGCAATACGGGCTCCATTTCGTCAAATCTCATTCTGGTAGCCGCCTGAGATTGATGCGCGTCCCTTAAAATAGTATCGGTAATAAGAACTTTCTTCTTTTCCATTTAATTTTCTCCGAATAAATCAAACTATAATCGATGCGATTGCCGCCGTTGCCGCAGTGCCGTTTACGTATCCGCCGAAGCAGGCAAGCAACACACCCGCGGCGATAGCCGAACCTATAACGCCGGCAACATTGGGTCCCATAGCGTGCATAAGCAAGTGATTTTGCGGGTCGTACTCCCTACCCACGTCCTCGGAAATGCGCGCCGCCATAGGAACGGCGGATACGCCCGCGGAACCTATAAGCGGATTGATTTTTCCCTTGGTGATTTTGCACATTAGTTTAGCGACAAGCAGACCGCCTATTGTGCCGCATATGAACGCGAACAGTCCCAGCATTATGATGTACAGCGTTTGAACCTGTAAAAACAGCTCGCCCTTGGCTTTACAGCCCACCGCAACGCCGAGGAAAATGGTAATAGTATTCATAAGTCCGTTCTGCGCCTGCGACGAAAGCCTTTCGACTACGCCCGACTCCCTGAACAGATTGCCGAGCATAAGCATACCCAAAAGCGGTACTGACGACGGCAGAATTATTCCCACTACCAAAGTAACGATTATGGGAAACAGCACCTTTTCCACCTTGCTTACCTGACGGAGCTGTTTCATCTTTATGGTGCGCTCTTTCTTGGTAGTCAAAAGCCGCATAATGGGTTTTTGAATTATGGGAATAAGCGCCATATAAGAGTACGCCGCAATGGCAATCATAGGAATAAAGTCGCTTGCAAGCTTAGAAGTTACCATAATTGCCGTAGGTCCGTCCGCGCCGCCAATTATGGCAATCGCCGCGGCTTCCGCAACGGAGAAACCGAGCAGAACGGCAAGAATAAAGGCAATAAATATACCGAGTTGCGCGCCCGCGCCTATAAGCATACTCTTGGGGTTGGCAATAAGCGGACCGAAATCTGTCATACAGCCTATTCCGAGGAATATGAGCGGAGGATAAATCACTTTATCTACGCCGAAGTACAGATACCACAAAAGCCCCCTGTCCTGAACGGCGTCGTAAGAGTTGATAATCTCGCCCGTTTCGGGGTTTACGGGATGCGTGCCCCACAAAACGGGTTCCGCGCCGGGCAGATTGATTAAAAACATACCGAATGCAATCGGCAACAGCAGCATAGGTTCGAACTTCTTGACTATTGCAAGATACATTAAAACAAACGATATCAGCAGCATTACGTAATTCTGCCAATTTCCGTTCATAAATCCCATATCGTTGAACAGATTGACGAAGATTTGCCCCATACCGCTACTTTCGAGTAACGAATTTAGCATTTTTCCTCCAATCAGCCGATAACGGCAAGCACCGCGTTGGTTTCTACGTTTGCGCCTTTAACTACGGATATAGTAACTTTGCCGTCGCAGGGGGCGGTTATGTCGTTATCCATCTTCATCGCTTCCAAAACTATGATGGGCTGGTCTTTTTTAACCGTATCGCCGTCGTTTACCAATATCTTTTTAATTAAACCGGGGAAAGGCGATAACACTTTTTCGCCGTTTGCGCTAACCGCCTTTGCAGGCGCGGCAGGCGCCGCCTTTTCTATTTTAGTAACTACGGGAGCAACGCTGTCGCTCTCGCCAACTTCTTCAACGCCTACGGAATAGCTTTTCCCGTCGATTGTAACAACAAAATTACGCATAAAAACCTTTCTCCTTAAATTCTCTTAATTCTTTTAACAGTGAATTCGCACTTTTCTTCTTTTTCCTGATAATAAGCCATAATTGCGGCAATTATAGCCGCTTTAACCTCGTCAGGTATTTCCTCGTCGGCTGTCGGCGCGCTGACCTCCGCCTGCTTTTCTTTACCCTTCTTAGGTTTCTTTTCCCGCTTCTTTGTCAGAAATTCAAGATTGTTAGTCTTGCGCATAATAAGACCGACAAGCCATATTATACCTATTATTATAATAATACCGACAAAAACGACCAAAAAGCCGATTAGCGCGTACAGCGCGGCTTCGCCGAAATTATCGAAATAAAAATTATCAGGCGATTTGTTCTGCCCCGCCCACGAGGAGCCGTCCCCGGGCAGAATAGCCAATAAATTGCTAAGCATTTTCACCTCACTTTATGAGCATCTGCAAGGAAGCAATTAAGTACTGCCTTACAAACGCAGGTTCGATAATATTATCTATATAGCCGTTTTTAGCCGCGTTTACGGGGTCGGAATTTTCGTCCGCGTACTTTTCCGCAAGTTTTGCCTTATTCGCCTTGCCGTCCGTCGCCAGCTCGATTTCCGCGCCCTGCGCGCCGTCGAACAATGCAATTTTCGCATTTGCAAAGGCATAAGAATAGTCGTAGCCCATACTTTTTGCGGCAAACAGCGTATATCCAAGCCCGATAGCCTTTCCGTAAACGACCGAAATTTTACCGCAACCTTCCATACCGTTAAGTATATCGATATAATTGCCCAAATCGAGAATTATATTGCTGTTTGCAACTTCGGGCTTCTCTTCGATACCCAGCGTATTTACAAAGGTTACGTAAGGGATATTGAATTTCCAGACAAGGTAAGCGAAAGCATTAAGCTTATTTACGTTTTCCCCGCAGAGTTTTACGCCCTCTGCGCCGCCGTCAAACACGGTCGCGGCAACGGAAATACCGCCTACTCTTGCCAAATAGCACTTAATTTCGGGGCTTGCCCCTTCAAACAATTCCAATGCCGAGCCCTTGTCGAAAACGCTTAAAACCGCTTTGGCGTCGCACTTTTTGTTAAGCGAGGGCAAAGACGCGTTTAATTCTTCGCAATCGGTCAGTGCTTCTTCCGTAAGGCTTTTAACCGCCTTGATTTTGGAAGCGGCTTCCGCCAAATCTTTAACTGTAAAGGTTACAAGCTCCGTCTTGTTGAGCGCCGACGCGCCGCCTACCTTTTCCTTTGGCAAATTCTGTCCGCCTGCCGCAGTTATGACCAAGGGACTTGCATAAGACAAAACCGACTTCTTATCTATAAAGAAATTAAAGTCGCATATGCTTGCAAGCAGAGCCACCTGACCGTATACTTCGCCGTTTACAATTAAATATTGCGTAACAACGTCTTTGAGTTGCGTAGCCTTAACAAAAAGCGAGGCTATGCCTTCCAGAACGTTTACGCCCTCGCCGATACGCACGCCCTGCGAAGAGAGCAAATAGATTACGGAAGTAGAGCTCTTCTCCGCCTGTTCCAAACATTTAATAATTTTTTCGCAGTTGGCTTTGCTTACGCCGCCGCTCAACACCGCCGCATTCTGAGCGACTATATAAAACGGACTGTCGTCGATAGTGGCAAAGCCGCAAACCACGCCCTCGCCCTCGGCAGTGCCGTCGTAAAACTCGCTCTCAGAAAATGAAAAAGCGGAAAGTTCTACAAAGCTCGACTTATCGACCAAAGCGTCGATTTCGGCGCGGATACCTTTGCCGACGGCAAGCAACCTTTCCTTTCTTTCCTTTAACAATTTGATTTTATCCACTGAATAACTCCTCAATGACAAATTTTACCTATACCATTTTAACAGTATGCAACAAAAAAATCAACTTATTTTCAGATACTTTTCACACTTAAAACCCCTCTCCGAAAATATCTCGGGGAGGGGTTAGTTTTATTTGCTTTTTTTCTTTTTAAAGTTAAATTTACTCTTTAAAAACGCGTCTATTTTGTCCGAATATTTACACACCGCCCAAAACGAAGCGACGACGCCCGCGGCAAGCAAGAGCCATATCGTTATCCCCCACCAGGTGTTAAAGGGAATCAACTGCAACGAAAATGACGTTGTAAAGACCGAAATCGCCCTGGTTATTATTATCATTATTATAAAATATAGCCAAGTTATGGACGAAAGCCCTGCGACGAAACAGAGGATATCGTCGGGAAACAACGGAAGCAGAAACATAAGCGAAAGCAAAAGGTAATCTTTACCCTTCATTTTTTTCAGCCATTTGTCCAAATCTTCCTTACCTACTATCCAGCAGACAGCTTTGTAGCCTATAACCCTGCCTATGGCAAACGCAACAATCGAGCCTGAAAAAATACCTATAAAGCTGAACAGCGAACAGCGCAGAGGTCCGAAAAGCGCAACGCCCACCCCTACCGACACCGACCCCGGAATAGGCAGCACGACGACCTGCAAAAACTGAAAAAGGATAAATATTAAAACGGCGGTCGCCCCGAAGCTTGCAATATAATCTCTCAACGCCTCGATGCTGGTCAATTTACCTATAATGCCAGTAGCGCTGATTGCGAAAAATATTATAGCGACTATATCGAGACAAATTAGCGTGCATAAAATCAGCCTGTGAATGGCTTGTTTCCCTAAAAAGAAGAAGATTAGGTACGCTACCATAAGAAGAGCGAGCAAGCCCAAGGTAAGCATTACAAGCAGGTTTAAATGCGCCGCAATAAACGGCAACCCCCTGAATTTATAGCCCCATACCGAAAAAATAAGCGCTAAACACGCACAAAAGAAGGCAAAAAGAATATTTGCCGCAATTTTTGCCGCGCCTGCGCTTGTTCGGCTTTGCTTTTTAATATCGCCCGCATTATCCATCACTATATTATTATGGTTTAATGCGCCGAGTTTATGCCGATTGAAAGTTTTTAATGGCGTCCGTTGCGAGTTTATCGCATAAATTGTTGTATTCGTTGTCGGCGTGCCCCTTAACTTTGACAAATTTAACGCTGTGCACTCTTGTCAAAGCAAGCAATCTTTGCCACAAATCCACGTTCAAAACCTGCTTGTTGTCGGGCTTTTTCCAGCCTTTTTTTTCCCAGCCGTAAACCCAGCCCTCGGCAAAGCCCTTCACCGTATAAGCGGAATCGCTGTAAACGGTAACTTCGCACGGCTCCTTTAAACATTCGAGCGCGCTTATGACGGCAAACAGCTCCATACGGTTGTTTGTCGTTTCCTTTTCCGCGCCGGAAATGCGCTTTTCAAAACCGTTAAACATAAGCACGGCGCCCCATCCGCCCACTCCCGGGTTGCCAGAACAGGCGCCGTCGGTATAAATTGTTACCTTTTTCATTTAAGCGAAAGCTCCTTGGAACGCTTTACGCAGGCGTCCACCGCTTCCGATACTATTCCCCTGAAATTTTTTTCTTCCAAAACCTTCACGGCTTCGATAGTCGTTCCGCCCTTACTGCAAACGTTTAAAATCAGTTCGGAAAGGGGCTTATCGCTATCCAAGAGCATAGAACAACTTCCCCACACCGTTTGAACAGCCAAAAGCTTTGCCTCGTCTTTTGTCAGCCCCTGCTTTACGCCTGCGTCGATAAGGCTGTCTATAAAAATAAAAGAATACGCGGGACCGCTACCGCTGATACCTGTTATCGCGTCGAGTTTATCTTCCTGTGTACTCAATACTTGACCCATACTGCTGAATAGATTGTATACAAATTCCGTGTCGTCGGTATTTCTGTTAAAATCGGTCATATCCACCGCCATCATACCGCAACCGTTTGCGCACGGCAGATTTGGCATACAGCGCGCAACTTTTATAAGCCCAACGCCAAACGCATTTTTTATAGCCGCTTTCTTCACGCCCGCCATAACGCTTATAATCTTTTGCGGGCAAATGCCGCTGAGCGAAGCCGACAGTTCGGCAAAGTTTTGCGGCTTGACAGCCAACAGCAGAAATTCGCAGTTTTCGGCAACAAATTTACTGTCGCTTGTAACGTTGACCCCAAAGCTTTCCTTTACCGCGCCGAGTTTAGCCTCGTCAAGGTCGCTGACTATAATTTTTTTGGCGCGTATAAACTCGCTTTCACATAATCCCTTTAAAATTGCCGTTGCCATAAACCCGCAACCGATTATGCCGAGTTTGAATTGCTTTTTCATAATACATCTCCGAAAAACAGTTGACTTAACTTGTTTTGTAATATATAATAACTATCGTTGAAATTTTAGGGGAGTAGCTCAACGGTAGAGTCGCGGTCTCCAAAACCGTCGGTTGCGTGTTCGAATCGCGTCTCCCCTGCCAAAAACACATATCGCCTTTGGCGGTATGTGTTTTTATTTACTGAAACTGATAAAAACATATGCGCGCGCAATTTCAGTTTTAAATTACCGCTGGAAGATTTACCAACCGTATTCTATATAGCGCTCCCCGTTTAAATAGGCATTAAACGCGCGCTTTCTGTCGTCAATCAAATCGTCGGGCAGGCTGTCAGCATCAAACCACCGCAATTGAGAACACTTTTCTGGTTCGCCTATTGTCGGCTCGTTGCAAAACTTTCGGCATATAAAATACGCGTTGTAATAAATCAAGTTTGCCGCCCTGTCGCGCTTATGCACCAAAGCGGCAAACTGCAAGCTTTCGGGAAAAATTTCCACTTCCAACTCTTCCTTTGCCTCGCGCAAGGCGGTTTGGCTCATAGTTTCTCCGTCCTCAACCTTACCCGCACAGGAAAAATCCCACATACCGTCCGCAAAGCCCGTATTTTTGCGCCTCTGCAACAGAACTTGCTCTTTCCCGTTATTACGGCGCATAAGCAGTAAAATAATTGCCGCGGGCGCTTTGTAAGCTTCCATTAAACTTTAACGTCGCCTTTTAAACCCAAATCGCCGCTGTTTTCCTGCAAAATAGGGTCGATTTCATTGGCGATAAACTCAACCGTCTGCGAAGGAGCGCGCCCTATAAACTTGCTTGCGTCGAGAATTTCGTCAAGTTTGCCGCTGACGGGAGCAAACATATCGTCGCCCTTGATTAAATCGATTAAGTTGTTTTCCTTTCCGTTCACCTTTACGTTTTTGCCCGCTTCCATAGAAAGCACACGTATTCTTTCGTGCAATTCCTGACGGTTGCCGCCCGCCTTTACGCACTCCATCATAATATTTTCGGTTGCCATAAAGGGCAATTCGGCGGCTATGTGCTTGGCAATCACCTTATCGTAAACAACAAGATTTTCCGAAACGTTCATATATATGTTCAGCACGCCGTCCAAAGCTAAAAACGCCTGCGCAATGACTATTCTGCGGTTTGCCGAATCGTCGAGCGTTCTTTCGAACCACTGAGTGCTTGCCGTTATCGCCGCGTTCATAGGCAGAGAAACAACGTACCTTGCAAGCGAGCCCATCCTTTCGCTGCGCATAGGGTTGCGCTTGTACGCCATTGCCGACGAGCCTATCTGCGACTTTTCAAACGGCTCTTCGATTTCTTTCATATTTTGCAAAATGCGCACGTCGTTGGAGAATTTATATGCGCTCTGCGCAATTTGCGAAAGCACGCAGAGCACGTTGTAGTCGAATTTTCTGGGATAGGTTTGCCCCGTAACGCCGTAAACTTTCGCATAGCCGAGCTTTTTTACTACCCGCTTTTCAAGTTCCTTAATCTTTTCTTCGTCGCCGTTGAAAAGCTCCATAAAGCTTGCCTGCGTGCCCGTCGTACCCTTTACGCCCCTTAGTTTGAAAGCGTTTTCCAAGTTTACGAGATTTTCATAGTCCATCTTCAAGTCCTGCAACCAAAGCGTGGCGCGCTTGCCTACGGTTGTAAGCTGAGCGGGTTGAAGGTGCGTAAAGCCCAAAGACGGCAAATCTTTATACTTTAAAGCAAAGTTTTTAAGCTTGTCCATTACGTTTACAAGCTTTTTCTTGATTATCTTAATTGCGTCGGAAATGACAATAAGCTCGGAATTGCAGTCGACAAAACAGCTTGTTGCGCCCAAATGGATAATGGGCATAGCGGACTTTGCCTGCGCGCCGAAAGCCTTTACGTGCGCCATAACGTCGTGCCGCACTTCTCTTTCGTACTTTTCGGCAAGCTCGAAATTTATGTCCTCCGCATACTTCTTCATTTCTTCAATCTGCGCGGGAGTTATGTTTAAGCCGAGTTCCATTTCAGCTTCCGCCAAGGCTATCCAAAGCTTTCTCCACAGTCCTATACGCTTTTCGTCGGAAAATGCTTCCGCCATTTCTCTGCTTGCATAGCGCGTAATCAAAGGATTTGCATAAACGCTGTTATCCGTCATAATCGTCTCCGTAATCACTTGTTTTTATTTTTGTATTTTGAAATTAAATATATCGTTACCGTAATAATCAATACGATTGCCGCCGCAACGGAAACAATTATTCCCACCGCCGTTGTAAACAGCCCCGTAATAAGCGAAATAATGTTGCCGTTAGCCGTAAAATAGACGATTAGTCCTGTAATAAGGCATACAAGACCCGCGGCAAGTGCGCCGCTCATTACGGCAATTATGGTTTTTTTGTTCATTTTACCTTACTTTCTTGGGCTGGGGATACTCAACGCCGAAAGTTACAACCGTAACGCGCTTCATAACCTGTTCGGTTTTGGGCTTATCGTTTCTGTCGGTTGCAACCGCCGCAATCTCGTCCACCGTATCCATACCCTCGGTAACTTTACCGAACGCGGCATACTGCCCGTCGAGATACGAAGCGTTTGCGTGCATAATAAAGAATTGCGAACCCGCGCTGTCGGGAGCGTAAGCGCGCGCCATTGAAATTACTCCGCGCTCGTGCTTTACGTCGTTTCCGTTGAAGCCGTTTGACTTGAATTCCCCGCCTATATGGTAACCGGGACCGCCCGTACCTACGCCCGCAGGGTCGCCGCCCTGAATCATAAAGCCCTTTATTACGCGGTGAAATATTATTCCGTCGTAAAAACCGCTATTAACAAGGCTTATAAAATTGTTTACGGTGTTGGGCGCCTTGTCTGGGTACAGCTCCACCTTTATTGTTCTTCCGCTCAGCATTTCAATCGTAACTATGGGATTGGGCATAAATTTTAACCTCTCTTATGATTATATTTCGTATTTTTCTATCTTTACGCCCGCTTCACTGAAAAGGCGCATAGAAAAGTCGTCGGGATACCCCTCTTTATATACCACGCGGGAAATTCCCGAATTTATTATGATTTTAGCGCAAATTACGCAGGGCTGGTGCGTGCAATACAGAGTGCAACCCTCTACACTGCACCCAACGCGCGCCGCCTGAATTATTGCGTTCTGTTCGGCGTGCACGGCGTAGCAAAGTTCCTGCCTCGTTCCGCTTTCGATACCGCTTAATTTTCTTAAACACTCGCCCTTGTCCGCGCAACTCTTTATTCCCTGAGGCGCGCCGTTGTAGCCCGTGGCTATTACGCGCTTATTTTTAACTATTATTGCGCCCACGTGCCTGTTTTCCTGAAAGCAACTCGACCAACTGCCGATTTGCTCCGCCATATCCATAAATCTCTTATCCCACTTATCCATAAACCACCTTTTAAATATCAGGGTATTGCTTTAACCTCTTTAACTCCTTAGCCTGCCGCAAGACGCCGAAAACGCCCACGCACGACACAACGGCGGAAATACATATAATCGAAACGGTTATCGCCGTGTTTGTATTTTTAATTAAGCTTTCTTTATTTTTAGCAAGACAGCAACCGCCCCTGTCGTCAATCAGCATTTTAAACGTATCGCCGTCATCATACATTTGCTTAATAATATTTTCTTTTTCGTCGCGCTCTTCATAGGACTTATAAGTAAAATATTTAAAATCACACCTGTAAGTACGCCCGAATTCGTTTACGTACTTTATTTCTACAATAAAGTAACCTCGCCTATTCGGTCTGCCGCCGTTTATGCGGTAGTCGGATATATTGGCGTCCACTTCGTAGCCGCGCGCGTACAGATATCGCGCGTTTTCGTTGCTCTTAATAAGTTGCGGAACCGAGGCAAGCATACCTATGAGTAATAAAAATGAAATAACGGCAAAAACGCAACATATAATAAGTAGCATTTTTGCATTTTTGCGCTGCCCTACCGTTATAGACTTAAATGTAAAACCCATTTAAGATTACTCCGAGATTGCGATAGTAACTAATTCGCATATTATTTTACCATATTATAACTTAAAATGCAATTTTTTGATTTACGGTGTTTGACTTTATTTTAATAAGTTTATAAAATAACCGTGAAAAAAATTATCGGAGGTTCATTTTGCAATGAGTATAAAGCCTTTATTCGACAAAGTAGTCGTTGAAGCGGTTAAAGCCGAAGAAAAATCGAAGGGCGGCATAATTTTAACAGCCGCCGCGCAGGAAAAACCCGCAACCTGTTTGGTTGTTGCGGTAGGTCCCGGCGGAGTAATAGACGGCAAGGACGTAACTATGCAGGTTAAGGTTGGCGACAAGGTTCTTCTTTCCAAGTACAGCGGCACGGAAGTTAAACTTGACGGAAAGGAATACACGATTATCCGTCAGAGCGATATTTTGGCTATCGTAGAATAATTTAAGGAGATTTAAAAATGGCTAAACAGATTAAATACGGCGACGAAGCAAGAAAAGCGCTTGAAAACGGCGTAAACGTAATTGCCGACACGGTAAAAATAACTCTCGGACCTAAGGGCAGAAACGTTGTTTTGGACAAGAAATACGGCGCGCCCCTTATTACCAACGACGGCGTTACAATCGCCAAAGAAATAGAGCTTGAAGACCCTTTTGAAAATATGGGCGCACAGCTCGTTAAGGAAGTTTCCACAAAGACGAACGACGTTGCGGGCGACGGCACCACCACCGCTATGGTTTTAGCGCAAGCGATTATTCGCGAAGGTTTGAAAAACCTTGCGGCGGGCGCAAACCCCATTATCCTTAAAAAGGGCATAGCCACCGCGGTTGATACGGCGGTTGAAAAAATAAAATCGATTTCCAAACCCGTAGAGAACAAGCTCGCCATTTCGCAGGTCGCTTCAATTTCCGCGGGCGACGAAAAGATAGGCGAACTCATTGCAAACGCAATGGAAATCGTCGGCAAAGACGGCGTTATAACCGTTGAAGAGGGTAAATCGATGTCAACCGAGCTGACCACGGTTGACGGTATGCAGTTTGACAGAGGCTACGCTTCCGCCTATATGGTAACCAATACCGAAAAAATGGAAGCCGTACTCGACAATCCCTACATCTTAATCACCGACAAGAAAATTTCCGCATTGCAGGAAATTCTGCCCGTAATCGAGCCCATTGCACAGCAGGGCGCAAGGCTGTTGATTATTGCCGAGGACGTTGAGGGCGACGCGCTTGCCGCTTTGATTGTAAACAAATTGAAAGGCGTTTTGAATTGCGTTGCGGTTAAAGCCCCCGGCTTCGGCGACAGAAGAAAAGCAATGCTCGAAGATATAGCTATCCTTACGGGCGGAACGGTCATTTCTTCCGACCTCGGATACGAATTCAAGGACGTAACTCTCGATATGCTCGGCAGAGCCGCACAGGTTAAGGTTGATAAGGACAACACCACCGTTATCGACGGACGCGGCGCGGCGGAGGACATCAAGGCGCGCGTCGGCTCCATTAAGGCGCAGATTGCGGAGACGACTTCCGACTACGACAGAGAAAAGTTGCAGGAAAGGCTTGCCAAGCTTGCGGGCGGCGTTGCGGTTATAAACGTTGGCGCGGCTACGGAAGTTGAAATGAAGGAAAAGAAACTGCGCATAGAGGACGCTTTGGCGGCTACACGCGCGGCTGTCGAGGAAGGCATCGTACCCGGAGGCGGCGTTGCGCTTCTCTCCACCGCAAACGAACTTACCAAACTCGTTAAATCGCTTTCCGGCGACGAAAAGACGGGCGCAAGCATAGTTTTAAAGGCTATCGAAGAGCCCATACGCCAAATTGCCGTAAACGCAGGACTTGACGGCTCCGTAATCGTAAGCACTATTAAGAGCTCTAAAAAGGCAAACTTCGGCTACGATGCGCTTAAAAACCGCTACACCGATATGGTGGCGAGCGGAATTATCGACCCGACCAAGGTTGCGCGCTCGGTATTGCAAAACGCGGCTTCGGTTGCGGCAACGCTTTTGACTACCGAAAGTATCGTAACCGATATTCCCACTCCTCCCGCGCCTGCGGCTCCTATGGGCGGCGGCGATATGGGCGGTATGTACTAAGATAGTTCAACGCAAATATTATTTTTGGAATTTCTTTGTTTTAAGAATTAAATTCGCTTTAAAAGCCCGCGGCGATTATGTCGCGGGCTTTGTTAAGTAAATTTTTTAATTTAAATTAAATTCAGCAATTTAAGATATTCCCAAGCACTTTTTTGATATAAACCGCAATGCCCGTACCCTTTCAACTTGATATAAGTTGCATTTTTATACTTTCTTATGCGCGGACGGCACAGTCGGGCTTCGTCCTTACTTCCATAAATAAATACAAGTTTACTTTGTTTAGCAATACTTAACTTTGGCGTAGAAACGCCGAAACACCCTAAAATCAAATTTTTTAAACTTTCAAACGTTACGTTAGGCGCAACGTTTTTTTGAGCTTCACCCATTCCGTTAAAACACTTATTTAACTCTTTTGCTACGTTGATGTTGCCGTTTTTAATCTTTTTAAGGCAACGGGCGTATTTTTTATAAAAATGCCTTTGAATAAATGCAGGAAAATCGAATAACGGAGCGCTATCCACTATAACTTTATCCGCGCAAATCAAATTTTTTGCAAATAAATCGAAAGCCGTGTTACCGCCCAATGAAAATCCGAGCAATACGGCAACCTTGTCAATTCCGTTAGTCTTTAAAAACTCCGTTATCGTCTTTTCCTCATCCGCCATTGAAACGTAAGTTGAATTTTCATAATGTCCGCTCATTGTAGGAATTATAAAAAAATAATCGTCCTTACAGTAATCAATTAAATTTTTCAAGAAAAAGCCGCCCGTAAACATTGGGTGAATAGCTAAAACAACAGGTTTTTCTTTATTTCCGAAAGTTTCAATATACATTTATTTTACCTTTGCGTACAGCTTCATATCGCGGAAAACACCGTTTTTGAACGCATTTTTGCGCAAAATACCCTCCAAAACAAAGCCGTTCTTTTCCAGAACGCGGCAACTGCCCGTGTTTTCAGCAAAAGGCTCGGCGAAAATTCTTACTATGTCCGTATTTTCGAAAACGTGTTCGCAGGCAAGCTTTACGGCTTCGGTTGCAATACCTTTCCTCCAAAAATTTTCGCCGATATAGTAACCCAATTCCGCCGTTTTGCCGTGGATATTTTCCTGCCTGAAAACGCCAATACTGCCGACAACTTCGGCATTGTAAATAACGGCAAAGCAGAATTGTTTGTCTTTATCCGCCGAAAGGCACGAATTTATGTACCAAAGCGCGTCGCTTTCGGTATACGGATAAGGCAGACCGTCGCGCAGGTTATCCAAAATTTTTTTATTGTTGAGTAGCTCCGCCAAAACCTTAGCGTCGCCCTCTTGCCACTCTCGCAATTCAACCATTTTATTTCCTTAACTTGTCCAAAATGCGTTCCAAGGCGTATTTGCCGTGTTCGTAGGTTAAACCGCCCTGAAAATATGCCGCATACGGAGGTTTTACGGGTCCGTCGGCGGAAAGCTCGATTGACGCCCCCGAAACGAAAGTTCCCGCCGCCATTATAATTTTATCGTCGTAACCGGGCATATCCCACGGCTCGCAGGAAACAAAACCGTCCACAGGCGAAGCGTACTGTATTCCCCTTATAAAATCAATCATTTTATCCGCGCTGTCAAACTGTATGCACCGCGTAATGTCGTAAGGAATTTTATCTATTGCAGGATAGTTTTTATACCCCAGTTCGGTCATTGCCATACCTATCAAAAAAGAGGTTTTCAACGCCTGCGCAACGGTGTGTGCCGCCATAAACAACCCCTGATAGAAATATTGGTAACCCAGCGCGTACGAACCAACCTCCAAACCAATGGAGGGCGCGGTAAATCTGCGCCCGATTTGCTCGATTAGTTGACTTTTACCCACAATGTAGCCACCCGTGGGGGCAAGTCCGCCGCCCGCGTTCTTGATAAGCGAGCCGACGCAAATATCCGCGCCAACCTCGGTCGGCTCCTGCTTTTCAACAAATTCGCCGTAGCAGTTATCAACAAAAATTATGCCGTTATAGCCGCTATCGCGTAAATATTGACAAACTTCACCAATCTGAGCGCAAGAAAACGCCTCGCGCAGTTCGTACCCGCGCGAACGCTGAATATAAACTAACTTAATGCTTTCAGACAAATGCGCACCGATTTTTTCAAAATCGAAACCGCCCTGAGCAGTTAAATCGCAACACTCAAAATTTACGCCTAAATCTTTCAAAGAGCCGATATTTTCGCCGAAAATAACCGGACGGATAGTGTCGTAAGGCATACCAGAAATGCACAGCATTGTATCCCCGCCCTTTAAAAGCCCGAAAAGCGCGACCGACAGCGAATGAGTTCCTGAAAGAAGGTGCGGCGAAACTATGCCCGCCTCGGCTTTAAAAACGTCGGCATAGAGCTTACCGAGAGTATCCCTGCCCTCGTCGCCGTAGCCGTACCCCGTCGTACCCGCAAAGTGTCTCGCGGCAATACGGTTTTGCAAAAACGCTTCCGTTACCTTACACTGGTTAAAATACGCCGTATCGTCTATTCTTTTATAGTGTTCTTTTAGCCCTTCTTCGCACTTGGCTATAAATTGTTTATTGTCCATTCAATAACCTCAAAACGTTATCCGCATCGGCTTCTTCGGGTTTAAGCCAAACAATCCCTTTCAACTTTTTAAAAAAAGTAATCTGTCTTTTTGCATAGTGGCGAGTATTCGTCTTAATTATGCCACGCATAGTACTATCATTAAGCCCATTTTTTAAGCCTTCAAGTACCTCTTTATAGCCGATTGCCTGCATACTTTGACAATTTTTGTCAATTCCAGCATTTAGCAAGCCTCTTACCTCGTCAATCAGACCGCTGTTAAACATTATGTCTACCCTGCAATCGATTCTCCTGTACAACTGCTCACGCGGATAGTCGATTGCAACGGCAAGATAATCGAAGCGCGGTTTAAGCTCGTCATTTTGTTCCGACTTTTTCCTTCCGCTCACCTCGTAAATCTCCAACGCCCTTACAACCCTTTTCACGTCGTTTACGTGCAATTTTTGCGCGCTTTCAGGGTCGACGGACGACAGAAGAGAATGAATATGTTCCTTTCCACGCTCTTCCAACAGCGCCTCGTACTTCGCCCTAACGGACAAATCCGCCCTTACGTTGCCGTACCCCAAATTGTAAAGCAAAGAGTTTACGTAGAACCCCGTTCCTCCGCACACCACGGGCGATTTATCGGCTTTAAGCAACCTGTCAATTATGGGCAAAGCCCTCTCCTCGTAGTCTGATACGGAAAAATTTGCATCGGCGGGTACAATATCTATAAGGTGGTGCGGCACGCCGTGCATTTCCGCCGCCGTAGGTTTAGCCGTTCCTATTCTCAGCCCCCTGTAAACAAGTTGGGAATCGGCGGAAATAACCTCCGAACCCAATGCTTTGGCACAATCAACCGCAAGGGCGGTTTTTCCCGTGGCGGTTGCGCCGCAGATAATTAAAACGCGTTTCAAGAGATTTACACCTTCCTCTTGAACATTTTTTCAATTTCATTTTTAGTAAGCTTAACGCAAATCGGTCTTCCGTGCGGGCACTTCAACCCCATATTTCCGCCAAGCATATCGAAGAGTTTCTGTCTTTCCCGTTCGGTCAACACGTCGCCGCCCTTAACCGCCGCCTTGCAAGCAGATTGGGCAATTTTGTCCTTTAAAATATCTACGAGGGCAATATCTTTCAATTCGTGTACGTTGGATAATAAATCTTCAAAAAACGCTTTCAAGTTTATTTCAGGCAAATCGGCGGGCATAGCCGTAACCCTGTAAGAATTACTGCCGAACGGCTCTACGCTGAACCCCATCTGCCAGATTGTATCCATATTGTCCTCAATAAACAGCTGTTCTTCGGGGTTTACCACAAAAATGTAGGGCACAAACATATCCTGTTTGCTTAGTTCCCTGTCGCCAAGCTTACCTTTAAGCCTGTCGTATATAAGCCTTTCGTGCGCGGCGTGCTGGTCAATCATATATGCCTCGTCGCCAATTTCGTACAACAGATACGTATTGAAAAGCTGACCCTTGTAGTTACATTGACTGTAAATTATCTTTTCCTGCTCCTCCTTACCCCGCATCTGCACGCTTGCCGCCTCGTTGAGAAAAACGGGCTTGGAACTGCCGCTGCAAACGGAAAAAGTATCATCTATCTTCTCGTCGCCGCGCCTTTCATAATATTTATATACGGGCAAATCGGTTTCGGGATTGGCAGTCAAATCGGGGGCGGAATAAGTGTCGTATACGCTGTTATCAGCCGACTTTTCGGCTTTTTTTACTCCGTCCTCCTTTTTTTTGGGGGTAAACTGCTCTATGCCTACAACTCCGCTGAAATCTTTGTCGTAGACTTTTTCGCAGCTCTTGAATTCCGCCGCATAAGGTTTGGGAGCAACGGGCGCGGGAGCAACCTTTTCCCCGTCGTCAACTACAAATTCCGCCGCCTTAACGGTGCCGTCCAATATTGAAGAGATAATTTTATATACCGTTCCGTAAATTAGCGAGCTGTCCGTAAATCGCACGTCGGCTTTGTTGGGGTGAACGTTTACGTCAACGACGTCTTCGGGCACTTCTATAAACAATACGTAAAAAGGATACTGGCGCTTCATCGCGTATGCGGCGTAGGCGTTGGTTATCGCGCTTGAAATTACGGGGTTAACAACGTGCCTGCCGTTGAGGAATACGTTTTGATAGGTCTTGTTCGATTTAAAAAAGTTTTGGTTGCTTATAAAGCCGCTCAATTTTATATCGTTCCGCTCGGCGCTTATTTTAAAACAATTGGGCAAAACACCCGCGCCGTACACCTGCGTAACCGCCTCGTCAAGCCCGCCGCCGTACGATTGCAAACTGAGCTTTCCGTCCACATAATATTTAAAAGAAATGTGCGGATAACCCAATATATAGTGTATTATATAATTTGTTATGTCCGCTTCTTCCTTTTTATCCGACTTCATAAACTTGTAGCGCACGGGCGTATTAAAGAAAAATTTGCGAACGGAAATGCTTGTTCCCTTGGGCGATACGGCAGGCTCCACCTTGCCGATAAATTCGCCGTCGCACTCCACTTTATTGCCGTCCGCGCCCTCCACTGCGCTTAAAAGTTCTACGCACGCAATTGAAGCGATTGTTGCAAGCGCCTCGCCGCGGAAGCCCAACGTATGTATATGGTCTATGTCGTCGAGCTCGCATATCTTGCTTGTCGCGTGCGCAAAAAACGCCGCGCGCATATCGTCCTTTTCTATTCCGCAACCGTCGTCGACAACCTTAATAAGGTCCTTGCCGCCGCGCTCGATATAAATCTCTATCTGGCTTGCGCCGGCGTCAATACTGTTTTCAACCAATTCTTTAACCGCCGAATAGGGTCTGTCTATAACTTCACCCGCCGCAATGCGGTTGCATATCATTTCCGAAAGCAGATTTATTTTTCCCATTTTATTTCACCTTTTCAACCAAATCGCTCAAAATCATAAACGCCTGCATAGGCGAAAGATTATCGATATCCACGTCGCGTAAAATCTTTTCCACTTCGCTCTGTTGCTCGGTCTGAGCGTCGGCTTCCTCCGCTTCCCTTATATCGTATGCAACGTTACCGCTCTCCACGGCTTTTAAAATTGCTTTTGCCCTGTCGGTAACGCAGGCGGGCACGCCCGCAAGCGAGGCCACCTCTATACCGAAACTGCGGTTTGCTCCGCCGCGCATAATTTTACGCATAAACACAATGGAACCGTTAAAGTCCTTGACTGCAATTTTATAATTTTTTACGCCGCTCATTTTGTCTTCGAGCTGTAAAAGCTCGTGATAATGAGTGGCAAACATAGTTTTTGCGCCAATCTTCTGCGTAATGTGTTCTATTACCGCCCAGGCAATACTCAGTCCGTCGTACGTGCTTGTACCCCTGCCTACTTCGTCCAAAATAAGCAGGCTGTTGCGCGTTGCATTTTGCAAGATAGACGCGACTTCTATCATTTCAACCATAAAAGTCGACTGGTTGTAAATTAAGTTGTCGCTTGCGCCCACCCTTGTAAATACCCTGTCAATTACGGGAATTTGCGCGGACTTTGCAGGAACAAAGCAACCGAGGTGCGCCATTATGGCTATTATGGCGTTTTGGCGCATATAAGTGCTCTTGCCCGCCATATTGGGACCGGTTATAATCAAAGTCCTGTTTTCATCCTCGTCAAGGCAGGTGTCGTTTGCAACAAACTTGTCCTTTGCAATCATTTCAACCACGGGGTGCCTGCCTTCCTTAATGAGCATAGGCATAGAGCTGTCTACCACAGTCGGACGAACGTATCCGTTGCTCTTGGAAACTTCCGCAAACGAGGAAAGAATATCGAGTTTTGCAACGTTTTCGGCAATGGTTTTAATCGAGTTAATCGCCGCGGTGAGCTTGTCGGTAAGTTCCTTATACAGAGCCGCTTCAAGGCGCAAAGCCCTGTCTTCGCTTGAAAGTATCTTCTCTTCCAGCTCTTTCAGCTCGTCGGTAATATACCTCTCGGCGTTTGCAAGCGTCTGTTTGCGAACGTAGTTTGTAGGTACTTTGTCCTTGAACGACTTGGAAACTTCTATGTAGTATCCGAAAACTCGGTTGTAACCGACTTTCAGCGTGCGGATACCCGTTATATCGCGCTCGCGCACTTCCAAATCGGTAAGCACTTTGCCCGTCGATTTTCTCAGCGAGTTCAACTCGTCCAATTCGGCGCAATACCCCGCTTTGATATACCCGCCGTCCTTAATATTTGCGGGTGTATTTACGTCGGTTATCGCAGAATTTATTGTGTCAGCAAGCGCGGTAAGGTCGAGCAAGCCATCGGAAATATCCTGCAAAATTTTGGATGTGAAGCCCGACAGACGGAATTTGATATTTGGAATTACCTGCAACGAACGGGCGAGCGCAAGGCAGTCGCGCGGCATAATAACGTTGTTGGAAACTTTGCCCGCAAGCCTTTCAATATCCTTTACTTCCCGCAAAAGCTCTATAATTCCCACCCTTACAACGGTCGAATTATACAGCTCTTCCACTCCGTCAAGCCTGTAATTTATAGCGTTTTTATCTATAAGCGGCGTTAAAATAAGGTTTGAAAGCATTCTTGCGCCCATATTGGTGCAAGTTTTGTCCAACAGCCAAAGAAGCGAACCGTAACGCTTGTTTTCTCCGAGACTTTTAACGATTTCCAAATTTCTTACGGCGGCCATATCCAACTGCATATAGTTGTCGGAAGATACGTATTTAACGTTATCTATGTTGGAAAGCGCGTGCTTTTGCGTTTCGCTTAAATATTCGATTAACGCGCCTATTGCGCAAATCGCCTCGTTTTTGCCGTCAACCGAAAACGCCGAAAGCGACTGCGCGTTTAACTGCGTAAGCAGTCTTTTATGCGCGGCGGCATAATTGTACGCCCAGCCGAGATACGAAGAAAAGCGCGGAAGCACTCCCCTTGTTACTTCGGGCAAATCTTTTACGGCAAAAAGCATATCGTCGTTGGAAATTATTTCCCTTACTTCAAGATTTATAAGCTGGTTTACCGCCCTGTTCACATTATCTGCGCCAACAAACTGTGTTGCGCACAGTTCGCCCGTGGTAATATCCGCCCACGCCAAAGCAACGCAACGCTCGTTTTTGTACGCCGAACATATAAAGTTGTTCTTTTTTTCGTTAAGGCTGTCGTCGTTTATAACCGTGCCAGCGGTTACCACCCTGATTACGTCGCGCTTGACAACCGCGCCCTTCTTTACCGACGCGGGGTCTTCGAGCTGTTCGCAAATGGCAACCTTCTCGCCCAAAGAAATAAGTTTGGAAATATAGCTCTCGGCGGCGTGAAAAGGCACTCCACACATAGGCGCGCGCTTTTCAAGCCCGCAGTCCCTGCCCGTAAGCGTTAAGCCGAGTAGAGCCGAAGCGCGTTCGGCATCCTCGAAAAACATTTCGTAAAAATCGCCCAGCCTGTAAAAGATAATGCAGTCCTTATAACTCTCTTTCAAACTCAGGTAGTGCCCCATCATTGGTGAAATGCCCATAAAAACCTCTAAATTATCTCGCCCATAAGCGAAATACCGTTAGCCTCGTTTATTTTAACCGCAACAAACTCGCCTATCTTGTTTTCCGAACAACCGAAATAAACCATTCTGCCGTGCTCGCTTCTACCCATATATGCGTTGCGCTTTTCGTCGTACCCCTCGCAAAGCACTTCAACCTGCTTGCCGACGAACAAAGCCGAATGAGCGCGCGTTTGCGAATTTACCAATTCAATAAGTTTCATTATTCTGCGCTTGGAAATTTCCCCGTCTACCTGTTCGGGCATTTCCGCCGCCTTGGTTCCCTCTCGCGGGGAATACACAAACGTAAACGCCGAAGCAAAATCGACTTTCTCGACCAATTCCAGCGTGTCTTCGAAATCTTTCTCGCTTTCGCCGGGGAAGCCGACTATCAAGTCAGTCGTAATAGCGCAGTCGGGTATGTATTTTTTTAAAATTTCAACCTTTTTCAGGTAGTCCTCGGAAGAGTATCGCCTGTTCATCGCCTTTAATATACTGTCGGAGCCGCTCTGCACGGGCAGGTGAAGGCAGTTGCAAATTTTGGAATTTCCCGCCATAACCTTTGCAAGCTCCTCCGAAAAATCTTTGGGGTGGCTTGTCATAAAGCGTATTCTGAATTTGCCCTCTATCGCCGCGAGCTTTTCGAGCAACTCGTAAAAAGGAATATCCGCGCCGCCGTTGCCGTAGGAATTAACGTTTTGCCCGAGTAAAGTAATTTCCTTGTAGCCGTCGGCAACCAATTCTTTTACTTCGGCAATTATATCCTGCGATTTACGGCTCCTCTCCCTGCCTCGCACGTATGGCACGATGCAATACGTGCAAAAATTGTTGCAACCGTAGGTTATGTTTACCCAGGCGTTGGGGTAACTCGTTCTCAGTGGCTTATCACCCTCGTCTATTCGTCCGTCGCACTCCTCAATTTTTATTACCGCTTTCTTTTGCAAACGCTTTGCCAGAATATACTCTTTCAGCTTATTAAGATTGTGAGTGCCGAATATGATGTCAACGTACGGAAACTTTTCGTGCAAATCGTCCGCCTTGTTGATTTGCTGGGTAAGACAGCCGCCAACGGCTATAAGCATATTTTTATTGCGCGCTTTCAGCTTTTTCAACATTCCTATATTGCCGTAAGCGTGATTTTCCGCATTCTCCCTGATACAACAGGTATTAAAAACGACTATGTCCGCCCGCTCCATATCTTCGGTAGAAGAATACCCGAGCTCGGACAGAATCCCCGCGATTTTTTCCGACTCGTGCACGTTCATCTGACAGCCGTATGTTACAATGTGATACAATTTATCCATAATATCAATTATAACTTTTTTTACTATAATTTTCAATTAAATTGCAATAAATATTTTAATTTATAAATACTAATTGCAAATGAACAGAACAGCAAAAATACTTTTGGCTATCTTTTTAGCAATTTTATCGTTAATAATGACCGCACTCGCCTCCTTTTTCATAATTACTGCGGGAAGCAACCTGCAACCGCAAAAGCTTGTCGATTACAATAAAACGATATCGGTATTCGACGACAAATCGCAAAAGATAGAGGACGCGGCATACGAAACCAAGCAGCGTAGCGTGAAAATAGCCAATTTAAGCGACCACACCGTAAAAGCGTTTATCGCCTCCGAGGACAGAAATTTTTACAGCCACAACGGCTTGAATTACAAGAGAATGTTAAAAGCGGCGTATAAGAACTTAGTTTCCCGCTCGTTTAAAGAGGGCGCTTCAACAATCAGTCAACAACTCATTAAAAACACCCATTTAAACAACGACAAAAAGATAACAAGAAAACTTAAAGAAATAAAACTGACCAAACAGCTTGAACGCAGATACTCCAAAGACGAAATTTTGGAAATGTATTTAAATACAATTTACTTCGGACACAACTGTTTCGGCTTGCAAAACGCGGCAAATTTTTATTTTGCCAAGCCCGCAAGCCAACTTACGCTTGAACAGAGCGCCACGATGGTCGGACTCTTAACTTCCCCGAACAACTTTTCGCCCTATAAAAACCCGCAAAAGAGCATTTTAAGGCGAAATACGGTACTCAAAAATATGCTCGATTGCTCTTTTATCGACCGCAAAACGTACGAAGAAACGGTTGCCCTGCCTTTGAGTGTTGCGCCCGAAGGCAACAGACAGAGCAATTCCTCCTACCTGCACGCCGTTTTTAACGAGTTTGAAGAGTTGAATATAGACCCGTACGGTCAATTTGACGAGTTGCACATTAAAACGTACTATAACCGCGAAACGCAAGCCGGTCTTGAAAACCGAAAAACCGAATGCGATTATTCTTTTTTCGTAAGAAACGCAGACGGCGGAGTTGCCGCCTTTAAATCGAGCATTGCCGACGCCAAGCGGCAAATAGGCTCCACCGCAAAACCGCTCTTTGTATATGCGCCAGCAATCGACGGCAAAAAACTCGATTTATTCACCAAAATAAAGGACGAACCGATAAATTACGGCGGTTACAGCCCGGAAAACTATGACAAAACTTACCACGGACAGGTAACCGTAAAGGACAGCATCAAGTACAGCTATAACGTTCCCGCCGTAAAAGCATTAAACTCGCTGAGTTTTGACGACGTGGAAAATTACGCAAGCAAAATGGGCGTACAGTTATTGAAAGAGGAAAAAAACCTGTCGCTTGCCCTCGGGGGAATGAAAGAAGGGCTTTCATTAAAACAGCTGTGCGACTGTTACAGCGTATTTTCAAACAACGGAAACTATATGCCATCCCGCTTCATTAAGGAAATCAGCGACCAGAGCGGCAAAGTTCTTTACTCGGCAAAGGATACGAAAAACAAAGTGTTTTCAGAGGGCGCCTGCTCGCTTATAAACGATGCGCTGTGCGATACGGCGCAGTCGGGAACAGCCAAAAAACTTGCCGATTTGGGTTTCGAAGTCGCCTGCAAAACGGGTACTTGCGGCAATAAAGACGGCAATACCGACGCTTACTCCGTTGCGTATACCTCCGACTGCTGTATCGGCGTATGGCTGGGCAGTAAAGACAACAAGCGCTTGGAAGTTACGGGCGGAAGAGATTGTTGCGCCGTTACAAAAAGTATTTTAAAAGACAGATACAAAGAACAAGCGCCAGCACCGCTCGACAGGACTTCGGGCACGGCGACAATAGAAATAGACCGCGAAGAATACGAAAATAACGACCGCGTTATTCTGTGCGACGCCGTTTCGCCAAAGCTGAACAGGCTTTCGGTTAAATGCCTTGAAAATAACGTACCGACTCAAACGTCGACAAGATTTACTACGCCAAATATTAAAAAACCGAGCATTTTAGTTAAAAACAACCAAGTAAGCATATTATTATGTCAGGCAAAGTACTACACATATATTGTAAAACGGCATAATGGCAATAAAATCGACACTATTTACAGCGGAATTTGGAAAGCTAATATAACAGACTCCCCCGCCGACGGCGAGTATAGATACACCGTAACGCCCCAATACGAATACGGCGGAAAGATTTATGAGGGCGAAGAAATCGAATTACCGCGCGTAATAATAAGAAGCGAAAGAAAAGAGGATAAGCTCCCCGATATAGTTTTTAAAGATTGGTACAATCAATAGTAAAAATGGCTTTGCCTAAGCAAAGCCATTTTTTAAATTTTAATTACTTCCAAACTGTTTAACGCTTCCGATATCAAAGCTTCGATATCAAGCTTTGCCTCCTCCTCCAAAACGTCGCGCATTTTGGGGTGAATTACGGGATGTCTGGGCAGAAATACCGTACAGCAATCTTCATATGGTTTTATGGAAATTTCGTACGCGCCCATTGCGCGGCTACGTTCGATAATTTCGTTTTTGTCAAAACCGCAAAGGGGGCGCAAAATGGGCAATTTGCTGACAACGCTCCCCGAAGAAGTCATTCCTTCGATTGTCTGGCTTGCAACCTGACCAAGACTCTCCCCTGTTATGAGGCACTGCGAGCCGCATTTTTTTGCAAGTCTTTCGGCAATTCGGAACATAAAGCGGCGCAGAATCGTAACCATAAAATCGCCGTTACATTTTTTGTGTATCTCCTCTTGAATATGCGTTACTTTAACAACGTTTAAAACCGTACCGCAGGAGTATTTTGCAAGCACGGAGGCAAGCTCCTCCACTTTTTCCTTTGCCTGCATATTGGTATACGGATAACTGTGAAAATGAATGCACTCTATTCTCATTCCGCGCTTAGCCATCATATAGCCGGCAACAGGGCTGTCTATTCCGCCCGAAATCAGAAGCATACCCTTGCCCGCAGTACCCACGGGCATACCGCCAACGCCGTTTATAAGGTTGCCAAACACCAAACTTGTGCCGTTTTCGCGCAAATCTATGCCTATAACCGCCTGCGGACTGTGCACGTCCACGCGCAAATTATTGTTATATTCAAGCAACCTGCCGCCGATTTCCGCATTTATTTGCATTGAATTCATATTAAATGTTTTATCAGCGCGGTGGGTATCGATTTTAAACGTGCCGCTTACGGGCGCAAGCTTTATTACCGCTTCGAAAATGTTGTCAAGCGAAGTGGAAACTTTGTACGCCGCGCTTAAAGTATGCACGCCGAACACGTTTTTGACTTTATCCGTAATGTAAGACGCCTGTTCGCTTTCAAACCCCTCTATTACGTATCTTCCGCTCTGTTTTCTTATCTCGTGCTTAATTCCCTTTAAAGCGCGCTCCATATTTTCCACAAATATTCTTTCGAAAAATCCGCGGTTGTTGCCCTTTAAGTGAATTTCGCAATATCTGACGATAATAACTTTATCCATTATTCCATTATTTCCTTTCGCATCTTAACGGTTTCGTTGAGTATATTAGCCGCCTCTTCAACCTCTTCAACCGTATTTTCGGCGCTGAAACTTATACGCAATACTCCGTCGGCTCTCTCCTCGTCGATTCCGCACGCCAAAATTACGCGCGAATACCTCTTTTTGTCGTTGGACGAGCAAGCCGAGCCCGTCCCGATAATTAGCCCCTTGTCGTTTACTTCGTGCAAAATTATTTCGCCGCGCACGCCTTTTGCCGCTACCGAAAGAATATACGGCGACGCGTCGGCGGGCGAGATAATATCGAAAAATTGCCCGTCGAGCTTTTCGCGCATTGCAGCGTTTAACGTTTGCGCAAACTTATAATTCAACTGAATATTTTCGTACTTAGATTTTGCCGCGTACTCGAACGCCTTGATAGCAAACACGTTTTCCGTCCCGCTTCTCAGTCCGTTTTCCTGACCGCCGCCGCAAATAAGCGGTTTAATTATTAAATTTTTACGCTTTATAAGCGCGCCGCACCCCTTAACTCCGTTTATTTTATGGGCGGAAACGCTGTACAAATCGACGTCCGCGCTCATTTTAAATGGAATTTTACCAAACGCCTGAACGCCGTCGGAGTGGAACAATGCGCGGCTGTTTATAGCTTTAACCGCCTGCGCAATGCCGTTTACGTCGTTGATTGCCCCAGTTTCGTTGTTTACGTGAATTACTGAAACAAGCGAAGTTCTGTCGTCAATCATTCCCAAAAGGCTCTGTATATTTACTTTTCCGTCGTCGTTAAGCGGCGCTACGCGCACCTCTATTCCGCGCTCTTTAAATTCGCTTGCGCAATTGAACACGGCGGAGTGTTCGCCAGCAGTCGTTACTACGTTGCCGCGCTTACCGCCGCAAAATAGCGCTTGATTGTCGGCTTCCGTTCCGCAGGAAGTAAAAACAAGCTGATAATCCCAATCGTTTGCAATTAAATTCAAAATATCAGAGCGCGTTTTTACGAGTTGCTTGTGCAAATTATAACCTTCCGCATACAATGCGGAAGGATTATAATAGTTTTCGATTAAATACTGTTCGGCAAGATTCAAACACCTTATATCTGGTTTGGTTGTAGCCGCATTATCCAAATATATCATTATATTTCGATTATTCCCTTAAATGACTGTTTAACAAAGCCGTCAAGCTCAACTTCGCCGTTTTCGTCAAGTTTTACAAAGAGGTCGCCGCCCTTTAATTTTACGGTTATGGTTTCGCCTTTCAAACATTTACCGTTGATTATCGCCGCCGTCGCAGCCGCCGCCGCGGCAGTGCCGCAAGCCCAGGTTTCGCCGTTGGCTTTCTCCCAAACGCGCATTTTTAAGGTTACGCCGTTTACAACGCGCACGCACTCCAAAAATATTCCGTTGGGGAACATTCCCGAATAGTACAGCGACTGCCCCAGCGCGTCTATATCTATTTCCTCTACCCTGTCCACAAAAATTACGCAGTGCGGGTTGCCTACGTTTACGCAGTTTACGTTGTAAGCCTTTCCGTCCAGAATTATCTCTCTGTCTATAACTTCCCCTTCGAGCGAGCAGGGAATTTCCTTACCAACAAGCGCGGGTTTGCCCAAATTTACGGCAACGGAGCTTGCAACGCCGTTAAAGCTGTTTACCGTAAGCTTTCTTACAAGCCCGCAACTTTCAACGGTAATTTGGTCGCTGTTGACCATACGGTTATCGAACAGATATTTTGCAACGCATCTTATGGGATTTGCCGCAAGACCGCCGTCGCTGCCGTCGCGGTTAAATACCCTTACCTTTGCGTCCGCAACGTTAGATTTTTCAATCATAACTATTCCGTCGGCGCCTATTGCGTAATGCCTGTCGGAGAAGTTGATTGCAAGCGATTCGGGGCAGGTGATTGCACCGTCCATATTGTTGAATACGATATAATCGTTGCCGCAACTGTGCATTTTGCAGAAGGAAAGCTGTAATTTTTCTTCCCTGAGCTTAGTTATATCAATAAGTTCGGTATTGAATTGATTGTATCTGCCCGCAATTACGTCGGCAAGCGCGTTGGTCGTATCGAGCGAAGTCAAAACGGTTATGCCGAGCAGTATCGCGTGATGGTGCAACGACATATAATTGGTTATCGATTCAATGTCCGTCTTGCCAGTATAAACGATATAGTCAATCTTACCTTCGTCCATAAGCTTGAAAATTTCGTCGTTGGTGGAAAGACGCGCAACGTCCGTACAATCGAGCCCAAGACTGCGGATAACGTCCGCCGTCCCCTTGGTTGCATACAGCGTAAGACCGAGGTCGGCAAACTTCTTTACAATATTTACTATTTCAAACTTGTCCTGGTCGTTTATGGTAAAGTAGATACCGGAAGGGCGCTTTTTAGTGGGATGCTTCATATTGAAGCCTGCGGAAACAAGCCCTTTGAACAGAGCTTCTTCTATCGTCTTGCCTATGCCGAGCACTTCGCCCGTAGACTTCATTTCGGGTCCGAGCTGAGAGTTTACGTCGTTGAGCTTTTCAAAAGAGAACACGGGCACCTTAACCGCAACGTAGGGCGAACTCTTATATAGTCCCGTGCCGTAACCCAACTTTTTGAGCTTTGCCCCCACCATAATCTTGGTTGCCAAATCTACCATAGGCACGCCCGTAACCTTGGAAATATAGGGAACGGTACGCGAAGCTCTGGGATTAACCTCTATAACGTATAATTCGTTATGATAAATGAGGAACTGTATATTTATAAGCCCCTTGGTCTTTAAGGAAATTGCCAAATCCGTTGAAACGTCCACAATCTTTTTGAGCATTGCGTCGGAAAGATTGTAGGGCGGATAAACGGCTATCGAGTCGCCGCTGTGTACGCCGGCTCTCTCGATATGCTGCATAATACCGGGAATGAGCACGTCAACTCCGTCGGAAATAGCGTCCACTTCAAGCTCTGTACCCATAAGATACTTGTCGCAAAGCACAGGGTTTTCAATCTTCTGCGCAAGAATTACGTCCATATACCTCTCTATATCGTTCTGAGTAAAGGCAATAGTCATATTCTGTCCGCCGATTACATACGAAGGGCGCAAAAGTACGGGGTAACCGAGTATTTCTGCGGCGTTCAGCGCTTCCTGCTTTGTCATTACCGTCAACCCCTTGGGGCGGGCTATATGGAACTGCTCCAACAGCGCGTCGAACCTTTCCCTGTCCTCGGCAAGGTCTACACTGTCTGCGGGGGTGCCGAGTATACGAACGCCCTTCTTATCGAGATAAGCGCAGAGCTTTATTGCCGTCTGTCCGCCGAATGTGATTACCACGCCGTAAGGCTTTTCGATATCGATAACGTTTTGCACGTCTTCCGGCGTGAGGCTCTCAAAATAGAGCCTGTCGGCAGTGTCGAAGTCCGTGGATACGGTTTCGGGGTTGTTGTTAATTATAATTACTTCGTAGCCAAGGCGTTTTAAAGCCCATACGCAGTGAACGGACGAATAGTCGAACTCTATGCCCTGACCTATTCTGATAGGACCGGAGCCGATAACTATAATTCTCTTCTTCTTGTTTTCCTTACTCTTCGTAACGTAAGGCAAGGCTTCGTCGTGCTCGTTTTCGTCGTAAGTAGAATAGAAATAGGGCGTTTGCGCGGCAAATTCCGCGCCGCAGGTATCAACCATCTTAAAGGTCGAACGGGCGTGGGCGGGAAGTTTGTTTCCGCTCAATCTCTCCAATTCCTTATCAGGATAGCCCAGCTTCTTTCCCCTTACGTATTCCTCGCGGGAAATTGCCCTGCCCGCAATAGAGCGTTCGTATGAGGCGAGATTGCCCATCTTGTGGAGGAACCACTCGTCAATCTTTGTTATATAGTATATCGTTTCCACGGGCACGCCGCGCTTAATCGCTTCGTACACGACAAACAGTCTTTCGTCAGTCAAATCGTGCAGTCTTGAAACGATTTCCTCGTCGGAAAGTTTTGCAAGCTTAGGCAGATTGAGCGAACTCAACGATATTTCCGCGCCGCGCACGGCTTTCATTATCGCCATTTCAAAGCTTGTGCCAATCGCCATAACTTCGCCGGTAGCTTTCATTCTCGTTCCCAGATTGCGCTTTGCGTACAGGAATTTATCAAACGGCCACTTGGGAAGCTTTATGACCACGTAGTCTATTGTCGGCTCGAAACAAGCGTAAGTCTTGCCTGTAACATCGTTTTTAATTTCGTCGAGGGTATAACCAAGAGCTATTTTGGTTGCAACCTTTGCAATGGGATATCCCGTCGCCTTGGAAGCGAGCGCGGACGAGCGGGAAACTCTGGGGTTTACCTCTATTACGGCATACTCGAAGCTGTCGGGGTTCAAAGCGAATTGGCAGTTGCATCCACCCTCTATGCCAAGCTCGGTTATAATATCGAGCGAAGCCGTACGAAGCATCTGGTACTCTTTATCGGAAAGGGTTACCGCGGGCGCAATAACTATCGAATCGCCCGTGTGAATACCAACGGGGTCGAAGTTTTCCATTGAGCAGACGGTAAGCACGTTGCCGTTGCTATCGCGCAGTACTTCGAACTCTATTTCTTTCCAGCCGCCTATATACTTTTCGATAAGCACCTGCGTAATAGGCGAAAGCATAAGACCGTTGTGCGAAATTACCCTCAACTCCTCTTCGTTATACGCAACGCCGCCGCCCGCGCCGCCGAGCGTGTAGGCGGGTCTTACAATTACGGGATAGCCTCCTATTTTTTCGGCGACGGTTACGCACTCGTCAACCGTATAAGCTATATCGGAGGGTACGACGGGCTGATTGATTTTTTCCATAGTTTCTTTGAACAGTTCCCTGTCCTCCGCCCTGTCTATGGAATCGAGCTTGACGCCTATCAACTTTACGCCGTATTTTTCAAGGAAACCCTCCTTTGCAAGCTGGCAACCGAGGGTAAGCCCCGTCTGCCCGCCGAGAGAGGCAAGCAAGCTGTCGGGACGCTCCTTGATAATAATTCTCTTCAACGTATCGGTCGTAAGCGGTTCGAGGTAAATCTCGTCCGCCAGCGCTTTATCCGTCATTATTGTCGCGGGGTTGGAGTTGCACAAAACTACGTTAATGCCCGCGTCTTTTAACACTCTGCACGCCTGCGCGCCAGCATAGTCGAATTCCGCCGCCTGTCCTATAACAATTGGACCGGACCCGATAACTAAAACTTTTTTAATATCTTCTCTCTTAGGCATTGTATTTACCCTCCCTTATATTGCGTAAAAACCTGTCGAACAGGAAGGACGCGTCGCGGGGACCGCCCCTCGCCTCGGGATGAAACTGCACGGTAAACGCGTTGTATGCGGGATAATCCACGCCCTCGCAGGTGCCGTCGTTGGCGTTTACATAACTTACCGTGCCGACTTCCTGCACGCTTGAAGATATTACCTCGTAGCCGTGGTTCTGACTTGAAATATAAACCCTGTTTGTATTAAGACACTTTACGGGTTGATTGCCGCCCCTGTGCCCGTACTTCATTTTCTTGGTTTTGCCGCCCATTGCAAGCGCAAGCAACTGATGCCCGAGGCATATGCCGAATATTGGCAGTTTTCCTACAAGCTTTTTCATATTTTCGATAACTTCAACGTTTTCCGCAGGGTCTCCCGGTCCGTTCGAAAGCATAAGCCCCTGCGGGTTGAGCGCAAGAATTTGTTCGGCTGTATAGAAAGACGGCACCTGAATACAGTGGCAACCGCGCTTTACAAGCTCCTTGGCAATATTGTATTTAGCGCCGAAATCCCAAACGGCGATTCTCACCCCCTCGGGGTTGCCCGTATAAATGGGCTCGGCGCAGGTAACCGTTTTAACCGCGTCGGTTATGCGGTATTTTTCAATCGCCGAAAAGTCTTTTACCGGTTTGGTGGTTATGGCGGCGTTCATTACGCCCGCTTCCCTCACTATTCTTGTAAGTTCGCGCGTGTCGAGCCCGTAAATTCCGACTATTCCGTTATCTTTAAGGTACTGCTCAATCGTGCCCTCGCATCTGAAATTGGAGGGTTCGTCGCACTTTTCCCTAACTATATAAGCCGAAACCCAAGGTTTTTTGGACTGCGCGTCGGGCGTTATACCGTAATTGCCTATCAGCGGGAAAGTCTGAATAACTATTTGCCCGTAATAGCTGGGGTCGGTAAGCGTTTCGAGATAGCCCGTCATACCCGTCGTGAACACCAACTCGCCAACGACGTCCCCGTCCGCGCCGAATCTGTGCCCGACAAATTGTCTGCCGTTTTGTAAAGTTAAATAAACTCTGTCGTCTTTCATACTTTATCTTTTCCTATTTATTTAAGTTTATCGTTTGAGTTAAATTATTTTAAAAGTTTTACCATTACCGCCTTCTGCGCGTGCAACCTGTTTTCCGCCTCGTCGAAAATTTCTTTGGCGTGCTCTTCCAACACGTCTTCGGCAATTTCTTCGCCGCGGTGCGCGGGCAGACAGTGCAAGCACATTACGTCCTGTTTGGAAACGGAAAGATTTTCCCTATTGACCTGATACGGCGCAAAAATCTTTTCGCGCTTAGCCTTTTCACCCTCCTGACCCATAGAAGCCCACACGTCGGTATAGACGACGTCGGCGTCCTTTAAAGCTTCCTTAACGTCGGTAGTAACGGTTATTTCGCCGTTTTCCTTTGCCCATTTAATCAATTCGGCATCGGGCTCGTATCCCTTGGGACAGGCAATCGCAAACGACATACCCATTTTAACAGCTCCGACTATAAGGCTGTTTGCCATATTGTTGCCATCGCCGACAAACGCCATTTTCAGCCCCTTAAAACTGCCCTTGTACTCCCTTATCGTCATAAGGTCGGCAAGCACCTGGCAGGGATGCGCGTAATCGGTCAAACCGTTTATTACGGGTATAGAGCCGTATTTTGCCAAATCTTCAACTTCTTTCTGCTCGAAAGTGCGTATCATAATGCCGTCGAGGTAACGCGAAAGCACCCTTGCGGTGTCCTGAACGGGTTCGCCCCTGCCTATTTGCAAATCGTTGCTTGAAAGGAACAGACCGTAACCGCCAAGCTCGTATATGCCCACTTCGAAGGACACCCTCGTCCTGGTGGAAGCTTTTTGAAAGATTAACCCCAGCTTTTTGCCTTTGAGATAGTCCTTCTGAATGCCGTTGTTCCTCTCAAATTTCAATTGGTCGGCAAGGTTTAAAATCGACAAGATTTCTTCCCTTGTCAAGTCCTGCAACTTTAATAGATGTTTCATTCCGAAATTACCTCGTTTAATATTTTCAATGCCGTGTTTATTTGCTC
Organism: uncultured Christensenella sp.; assembly: GCA_910586035.1. Classification (GTDB taxonomy): domain Bacteria; phylum Bacillota; class Clostridia; order Christensenellales; family Borkfalkiaceae; genus Coproplasma. Next base: position 83,926 of record CAJUHT010000001.1, on the reverse strand, counting down.
CTTAGTTATATTTAAAGGCGGTAAAAGCCTTACGTTTTCGTGAGCCGTAAGCACCACCAAACCCTTTTGTAAGCACCGCGCCGCAATATCTCTTGCGGGTTTGGTTGTGGAAATACCTATCATAAGCCCCAAACCGCTTACGCCTTTAACGTTTTTTATGTGTTGCAAATTTTGCTTGAAATACGCGCCCTTGCCCTGTACTTCCAAAAGCAAATCGGGCGTAAGTCTTTCTATAATGTTCAACGCGCCCGCGCACACGACGGGGTTGCCGCCGAACGTAGTTCCGTGGTCTCCCGCGCCGAAAATATCGCCGCACTTGCCGAACATAAGGCACGCCCCGATTGGCAGACCGCCGCCAAGCCCCTTTGCCGTAGTTACTATATCGGGAGTAATGCCCGCCGCTTGGTAAGCATAGAGATAGCCCGTCCTGCCGTTGCCGCTCTGCACCTCGTCGCAGATTAAAAGTATATCGCGCTTGCGGCAAAAGCTTTCGAGTTCCCTTAAAAAGTCGACGTTTAAAACGTTTACGCCGCTTTCGCCCTGTATAACTTCAACCATAACGGCGCAAGTCTTATCAGTATAGTGCTTGAATATGCCGTCCATTGTCGGCTCGGCGTACTTAAAACCTTCCAAAAACGGGTTAAAATACTTATGAAAACCGTCCTGCCCCGTAGCCGTTATAGTCGCTATCGTTCTGCCGTGAAAAGAGTTTTTAAGAGTAATTATTTGGTTGCGGTTGCCGTACCTCGTATTGCCGTACTTGCGAGCCGCCTTTATGGCGCACTCGTTTGCTTCCGCCCCGCTGTTGCCGAAGAATACTTTTCTTGCGCCCGTTTTTTTACAAAGCGCCTTGGCAAGCATAGTCTGCGGCTGCGAATAATAGAGATTGCAAACGTGCTGAATACTGTCAAGCTGATTCTTTACGGCGTTTTTCCACTCCGCATCGTTTACGCCGAAGATATTTACGCCTATACCCGTGGCGCAATCTATATATTCCTTGCCGTCAAAGTCGTACAAAAGCGCGCCGTTGCCGCTCTTGAAAGCAACCTTGTAACGGGCGTACGTATTGGCTATGTACTCGCCGTCGTCGGCAATAATATTTTCTTTGTCCATAATTACATCTCCGCTAAAATAAAGACTGATTTAAAAATAAATCAGCCGTTACATAAACATTGTTCCGCTACCCTCGTCGGACAATAATTCAATTAAAATAGAATGACAAACACGCCCGTCGATAATTACGGCTTTTTTAACGCCGCGACGGATAACGTCCTTACAACATTCAATCTTGGGAATCATTCCTCCCGATATTATTCCCTGTTTTATCAATGCGGGAATATCGGATACGTATACCTTTTTAATGAGGCTTTCGGGGTCGTTTTTATCCTCCAAAAGTCCTCGTATATCAGTCATAAGAATAAGACTTTCGGCTTTGAGCGCGCCCGCTATCGCCGCCGCGGCAGTATCCGCGTTCACGTTATATATATTGCCCTCGTCGTCGTAGCCGACCGTTGAAATTACGGGCACGTATCCGAGGGAAAGCATATCAACGATAAGTTGAGTGTTAATATCGGTAATTTTACCAACGTAACCAAGCTTTTCGTCCTGCATTTCGCATTTGAGCATATGCCCGTCCTGCCCGCTTATACCGATGGCTTTACCGCCGTTTTTACAAATAAGGTCGGTGAGCGACTTGTTTACTTTACCTGCAAGCACCATACGGACGACTTCCGCCGTCTGTTCGTCGGTGTACCTTAAACCGTCTACAAACTTTGTTTCCATTCCCATTTTTTTAATGGTATCGGAAATTTCGGGACCGCCGCCGTGAACGAGAACAACCTTTATTCCCAATAAATTCAAAACGACAAGGTCGCGCATAACCGACGACTTCAATTTGTCGTCAATCATCGCGTTGCCGCCGTATTTTACTACGAGAATTTTATTGAAATACTTTTTAATATAGGGCATTGCCTCTATTAAAAATTCGGCTTGTTCCTGTTTATCCATATAAATTCCTGCGTCAAGTCCTGTAATCGCCGTTTATTTTAACGTAATCGTAAGTTAAGTCGCAACCCCACGCCGTAGCGGAAGAACTGCCCGTGTTCAGATTGATTAAAATAGTTACTTCGTCCTGCGAAAGCACCGTTTTTGCCTCTTCTTCCGAAAAATCCACGCCGTAACCGCCCTTGCAAACGCATATCTCGCCGCTCTTTGAAGAGAACGAAACGTCTACGGCGTTTACGTCGATTTTTACGCCCGCATAGCCAATAGCGCAGAGCACCCTGCCCCAATTGGCGTCCTCGCCGAACATTGCCGCCTTTACAAGCGACGATTTTATGACGGATTTGGCTACCGCCTTTGCCGTGCACTTTCTGTCCGCGCCTACTACGCGGCACTCAATAAGCTTGGTTGCGCCCTCTCCGTCCTTGGCAATCATTTTGGAAAGTTTAACGGTGCAGTAATTCAACGCCGCGCAAAAAGATTTAAACGCGCTCCCCTTGCCGCTTATCAATTGGTTGCCCGCAAGTCCGTTAGCCAAAATACAACAGGTGTCGTTTGTAGATTGGTCGCCGTCTACGCTTACCATATTGAATGAAGTTTTAACGTCCTCGGAGAGAGCCGTTTGTAACATTTCGGAAGTTATGGCAACGTCGGAAGTTATAAATATAAGGTTAGTCGCCATATTGGGGCAAACCATACCCACACCCTTGGCAATTGCGCCTATACGGCAGATTTTTCCGCCGAGCATAAACTCCACGGCAACCGACTTTTTAACGGTATCGGTAGTCATAATGGCTTCCGCGGCAAACTCGCCCGCGTCGCCCAGCCCCAGCCAAAGTTCGCCGATATGTTGGCGCATAGGCGTTATATCCAGCTTTTGCCCTATTACGCCCGTTGAAGCGACAACAACGTCGCTTGCGGGTATTCCGCCGACCTCGGTTACAAGCCTGCACATTTCATTTGCGACTTCTAAGCCGTCGGCATTGCAGGTGTTTGCGTTGCCGCTATTACAAATTATAGCTTGCGCGTAGCCGTCGGTCAAGTTATTTTTAGTAACAACTACGGGCGCACCCTTTACAAGATTGCTTGTATACACGCCTGCCGCCGCCGCGCGAACCTCGCTGACTATTAAGGCAAAGTCCCTTTTTGCCTTATTTTTTCGTATTCCGCAGTGTATGCCGTTGGCTTTAAAGCCCTTTGGCGCGCATACGCCGCCTTGTATTTCCTTGATTTCCATAAAAACCGTTTAAATAAGAGATTGCCTTTCGTCCAGCCCGAACATAATGTTCATATTCTGCACCGCCGCGCCAGAAGCGCCCTTGCCGAGGTTATCGAAAACGCTTACAAGCACAATCTGTTCGTCGGTGCCGCCGACAAAAATTTTCAGCTCGTTTGTGCCTGCGCACATATTGGCGGGCAAAAACTGCGGAATTTCTTCCTCAACCTTTATAAAATTACTTTCGGCGTAATAATCAGTGAAAAACTTTCTCACGTCGTCAACTGTATATTTTTTTGTAAGCAAACGGGTGAACAACGGAACCGTTACGCACATTCCGCAATAAAAATCGCAGATATACGGACTGAATATTGGTTTATTTGCGAGCCCGCACTCCCTTACCATTTCGGGAATGTGCTTGTGCGATAAAGTCAACGCGTATTCTCTGGGAGAGGACAGCGAAAATTCCCTGTCGCGGCTTTCGTATTGTGCAATTGCCTTTTTTCCCGCGCCCGAGTATCCCGAAACGGCGTGCACCGTAAAAGGATAGCCGCTATCCGCCAGCCCTTCTTTGACGAGCGGGGCAACCAACGAGATAAAGCCCGTTGCGTAACACCCCGGATTTGCCACCCTGTCGGCGTTTTTTATCTGCTCTCTTCTCTTTGAAGATATTTCGGGCAGACCGTAAACCCACTGAGGGTTTGTTCTGTGCGCCGTAGACGCATCTATAATCTTAGTTTTACCGCCCGTAACCAAGCTAACGGCTTCAATAGCCGCCGCGTCGGGCAAACAAAGAAAACTTACGTCGGCTTTATTGAGGCACTCGCGCCGCGCGTCCGTATCCTTGCGCAGTTCTTCGGGAAGCGCAATTATGTTTACGTCGTCGCGCTTGCCGAGCCTTTCGTAAATTTGCAGACCCGTCGTACCCTCTTTTCCGTCTATAAAAACGTTTATCATTATTTGAGTTTCTTTTCGTCGAGCAACGCCTTTACCTTTATGGGCAACCCGAAAAGGTTTATAAAGCCCTGCGAGTCGGTCTGGTCGTAGCAGTCGTCTTCGCCGAAAGTCGCTATATCTTCGCTGTACAGCGAGTAAGGCGAAGTTATGCCCGCGCTGAAAACGTTACCCTTGTAAATTCTGAGTTTTACATCGCCCGTAACCGTTTCCTGCGTTTTAGCGACAAACGCGTCGAGGGCTTCGCGGAGCGGAGTGAACCACTGACCGTCATAAACCATTTCACCGTACTTTATACCTATTAACTGCTTGTAGTGCTGAGTTGCTTTATCAAGGCAAATAGATTCGAGCATTTCGTGAGCGGTATACAAAATGGTGCCGCCGGGGGTTTCGTACACGCCCCTCGACTTCATACCAACAAGCCTGTTTTCAACCATATCCACCAAACCGACGCCGTTTTCACCGCCGATTTTGTTTAACGTCTCAATCAACTCAACCGCGCCCATCTTCTTGCCGTTTACCGCCGTGGGAACGCCCTTTTCAAAATGAAGCGTAACGTAAGTAGATTTATCGGGAGCCTTCCAGGGAGATACGCCCAGCTCGCAGATTTTGTCGTAGTCCGGCTCGTTGGCGGGGTCTTCGAGGTCAAGTCCCTCGTGCGATAAGTGCCAGAGATTTTTATCCTTGGAATAATTGGTCTCCCTGTTTATTTTAAGCGGAATATTGTGAGCTTCGGCATAGTCGATTTCCTCGTCGCGGCTCTTGATATCCCAGATACGCCAGGGCGCGATTATCTTCATTTCGGGAGCGAATGCCTTTATGGAAAGCTCGAAGCGCACCTGGTCGTTGCCCTTGCCCGTGCAACCGTGGCAAATGGCGTCAGCGCCCTCTTTCTTGGCTATTTCCACAATGCGCTTGGCGATAATGGGTCTTGCGAAAGACGTGCCCAAAAGATATTTGTTTTCATATACCGCGCCCGCCATCATCGTGGGATAGATATAGTCCTCGATAAACTCCTTTTTCAAATCTTCGATATAGAGTTTTGAAGCGCCCGTCTTTATAGCCTTTTCTTCAAGTCCTTCAAGCTCGGTTGTTTGCCCTACGTCGCCCGAAACGGCTATAACCTCGCAATTATCGTAATTCTCTTTAAGCCAGGGTATTATAATCGAAGTATCAAGACCGCCCGAATAGGCAAGCACGACCTTTTTAATTTTCTTTTCCATAAAAAATTTACTCTTCCTCAAATTTTATGCCGCCTATTTGCGACCTGCAATATTATACAATATATAAAATTTACAAGTCAAGTAAATTGCGCTCTTATTTCAAATTTACAACATTTTGTTTGTGTATAAATTTACACAAGAAATTGAATAAAGTTTATAAATATGCAATTTTTGCTGAATGTTTGAATATTTAAAAATCGCAAGTCAATAAAGCCGTATAATCGCGTCGTACGCTCGCAGCACTTTGCGCTCCGCTTCGTATTCGGGCATAATGCTTGAAAGAAGAGCGTAAAATTTAGCCGAGTGGTCCATATGCACGGTGTGGCAAAGCTCGTGCAAAATTACGTACCGCCAAGTACTTTCGGGCAACATAAGAAGTTTATAATTAAATGTGATATGCCCGTAACGGTCGCAACAACCCCACTTTGCTTTATAGTCCTTAAAATTTACGCTTTGGCAACTGAAAGAATATTTTTGGCGCAGGCAAGTAAAAAGTTTTAAAAAATCTCCGCCCACATTCTGCAAATACAACTTTTTCAGATGTTTAGGCGTTTTCGCGCTAATGCCGTCATAGGAAAAACTATTCTTTTCTCCGATATGCAAAGGCACGGCTTTTCCGCGGACTAAAACGCTTTTACAGGCGAGCACGTCGCGCAATACGGCATTGTTGCCGTTGTTTTTTGCTAAACACCTCTCTACCCAGCCGAGTTTTTCGTTTAAAAACCTTTCTATCACGCTTACGGGCGTGCGCCGCGGGGCAAATACTTTAATAGTGTTGTCGCTCGTAACCTTAACGGCGATTGTGCGCCTGTCGGACCTTTTAAGCGAATATTCGTATTTAAACATTAAACGTTACGCGCATCTGTACGCGCAATTCTCCGTTTACCCTGCCTTCGGCTATGCAACTGCCGTCCTCCTGCCGGCTCTTATAAAAATCGAGCGTTTCTCCGTACTTGCTCTGCTTGACGTAGGTTATGCGCACGGAGGAAATATATTTGTCTTTAAGCTCTTCAACCGTAAAAGCGTCCATAAGAAAATCGGCGTACTTGGTATTGTTTACGTGATTGTAATGGTCGTAATCGGAATAAGAAACAACTTTGGAGTAAGCGGGCTTATCGCAGCTAATTTCCGGAATTTTAAAATTAGTAACTTCCACCGAACGGAAGTCGTTGTAAACCATATCCTCGCTGAACGCAACCGTGCTGGCAAGCATTGAAAAAGTTTTTAAATCGACAAGACACCAACGCGAAGTTGCAACGCCCACCTTTTCCCCGTTTACGTACAATTCGAAATCTCTGAAAACAATCAGCCTCTTTGGCTTTACGGGCCAGGTATGAATTGTAAGCACGTCGCCAAGCTTAACGGCGCGGTATAAATCTATATACCAATTTACCATAATGAAGCCGATATTTTTCGGCTGTAAAACCGAGTACCCGAAGCCCAATTCCTCTGCGGAAAGGCAAGCCGATTCTTCCATTAAAGAAAGCAGTGAAGAAAGCTTTAAATTATCCTGAAAATCAACGTCGGTATATCTTATCTCGTAATCTTTACAATGACGGTACATTTAAATTATACTCCCCAAAATAAATTTGAATAAGTATAGCACATACGCCCAAATTTGTCCATAAAATTCGCAAATTTGCGCTATTTATGTGTGGCATAGTACCATTTATTTTATTAAATTATTGACATTTATTGTATAATATGGTACAATATACACAATATACGGAGTAAAATTATGCAAGACGAAGATTTTAACAATTCCGAACGCGACAACCCTTACGAAATAAACGACGGGCGGGACGAAGAGCAAATTACCGCCCCCGCACAACCCGAACAAGAGGTTTCAAACGCTGAAACCTCCGCAACGGAAAACGCGGAAGTTCAGGGCGAAACGGACACGGCGGAGCCGCACGAAAACAATAAAAACGAGGAAGCTTCCTCCATCAGTTCCGACCTTATACGCGGGCATATAAACACGATTATTTTGCGCGCGCTATACGAACGCGATAAGTACGGCTACGAGATAATGAACGACATCGAGCAAAAGAGCCACGGTCAGTACGCGCTTAAACAGCCCACTCTTTACAGCGCGCTAAAACGTTTGGAAACGCAGGGATACATAAAGGCTTATTGGAAGACGGACGAAGTATCTTCGGGCGGCAGAAGAAAGTATTTCACCCTTACGGAAAGCGGCAAGGAAATAACCGAAAAGAATTTGGCTGAATGGGAATATTCGAGGACGATAATCGACAGTCTTATTTCCGATAGGTCTTTCGATTTTTCGCAACCCGCGCCCACCCCCGTCGACTTTACCATACTGCGCAACTCCGTTTCAAGAGTGCCCGTAGTGCGTAGCGACGAAGCCGACAGAGCGGCGCAAACTTCGGGCGAAGGCGCGGCGACAGTCAATAATGCGGAAAACGCCAACAACGCGGCAAATACTGCGCCGCAAGCGACGCAACAGCCCTCAACCGCGGAAAGTCAACCAATAGCCGCACCCACGCCCGCTCCCACTACCCAACACCCCACGGCAAGCCAAGCAGCGCCGCAGGAACAAACAATAATAGGTGAAGGCGCTGAACAACAAGCGTTTGAACAACCCGCACAGCCTAAACCCGAAGCAATAGAACCTTCCCCTGCGCCCGCACCTACCCCAACTCAATCGGAGCGCGAAATAGCCTCGCAGGCGGAGGCGCGCAGACTTGCGCACGAAAACTATATGCGGCTTATTTCCGAGCCCGTGCGCACCCCCGAACCCGTGCGCGAAAATATAGTTCCCAATTCGGAAAACGTAAACACCGAAAGACTTATTTACAATAACAAGCCCGAAACGGAACGCGATTATAAAAATCTTATCGACAGCATATTTAAAAGAGCGGTTACAAACGGAACGGTGCAGACGACCTTTGCGCCGCCCCCTCCGCCCGCGCCTCAACCGAGAATACGCCTTGTAGACAGGGGCAGAGCCGACGGCGTTATGGTAGCCAGCTCTAACGGTTACGACGCGAGCGCAACGTACGCAACAAAGACCACGTACAACAAGGGCGTAACGCTGTTGAAGTGCGCGGCTATCGTTCTTGCCATATGCGCCTTGGAGTTTGTTTGTAGCTTTATCTTTTTAAAGCAACTTAACACAACCTGGATATACCCTACCGTAATACTTTTGTTGGGCTTGATTCAGTTTAGCGTATTCGGAATTATGGCGTTGCGCGGTTACGGCAAAAACTGCGTAAGACCGACAACCAACAGCTATATCAGCTCTTGCGTAATTCTTACTATTATAGCTATATTGATTATATCCGCCTCATCGTTCCTGCTGAATATCAACCCTACTTCGGTAAGCGACGTAATGAAAATGCTCGTTATCCCTTCGATAACGGCGCTGAACATAACGATATTTTCAATATGCTTTAAAGCGTTTTTAAAGTAACTTACACCCCGCATAAGCACAATTCCCATAAGGAATGAAAAACGAATAGCAATAAATAACTCTCGAACAAATTGTTCGAGAGTTATTTCTGCTTATAATTAAGCAAGATAAATTTAAATTTATAATCCTTAAAACTTAATTGCTTTTAATTTGTCCGTCTGTACAGTAAAAGGTGTAATCGCAGTGAAAGATATTCCAATGTGTTTTTGCCATAATTGTATTCCACTGTTCTACTGTTCCCTTGAAAATAATTTCCGAAACAGACGTTTCGCGAAAAGCGTACTCACCGATATACTTTATCCTCGCAGGCAAAGTTATGCTTTTGAGATTACTGCATTGCCGAAAAGCACAGCTTTTAATTTCAATAACGCTGTCGGGAATAACTACGCTTTCAATATTATCACACTTACGAAATGCGTATGAACCTATTTCCGTTACTCCGTCCGGTATAACAACGGCTTTCAAGTTAACGCATTCTTCAAATGCACGCGCCTTTATCTCCCGCAATCCATCGGGCAAATCTATCTTTTCAAGACCGGTACATTCCCTAAATACAGACTCGCCGATAACCGACAGGCTCTGCGTAAGCTTGACGGTTTTAAGATTTGTGCAGCCGATGAATAAATCTCTCGGCAACGCCGTAACGCCTTCGGGAATTTCAATACATTCAAGGCTGACGCAAGCAAAAAATGCGCCGTCTTTGAAAGTATTTACCGATTTCGGAATAGCTATGCTTTTAAGGCTTTCGCAATGGCAAAACGTGTAGGATGAAATTTCGGTAAGGTTTTCGGGCAATTCTATTTCGGCAAGGTTTTTGCAACCGAAAAACGCATAACCGCCTATGTAGGTAACGCTTTGCGGAATAACTACCTTGGTCAGACTTATGCAGTCCGTAAACGCCGAACCGCCTATGGTTTGCACTCCGTCGGGAACAGTGACCTCCGTAATATATTCGCGTTTACTGAATGCCGAAGCGCCTATTTTATAATAACCCACTTCGGATATGGCGGGCAAAGTTATTTTCTTTTGCTTACCGGTATAATTGATTAACAGTTTATTGTCCTCGTAAGCGTAAAACATAAAACCTTCGTCGGTTTTGGTTATTATGCTTTGCTCCGCGCCCGTAAAAACATTCAGCGCATAACTGCCCAAATAGCCGTGAGCGGTCGAACCTTTGGTTATTTCAAAGTCGGAATGATTATAAACAACGGCTATTCTCTCACAGAATTTGAACGCTTCGCTGTCTATACTCTCTACACTGCTTGGAAGCGTAACGCTTACAAGTCCGCTACAACCGAAAAAAGCGCAGTCACCGATATTTTTAAGCCCTTCGGGTAGAGCTGCCTCTTCAAACTTTCGCACCAACCGAATGCATAACCGTCAATAGAAGTTAACCCTTCGTTAAAAGTAACTCTTTCAAGGCTATTGCACTAGGTAAACGCACCGTAGTAAATGCGTTCCACACCAGAAGGAAGCGTAACGCTTGAAATATTACTGCCTTGAAAGGCATACATCGGAATTTTTGTAATGTCATCGGGGATTACCAAGTCCTTGACAAGCTCGTTGTTCAAATATAAATCTGCTCCATAACAAAACGGAGTTGCCCAATCGCCTTCAAAGCTTATATTACACCAAGCCGTTAAATCAGATATATAAACCTTTTTCAGCTTTTGGCAATTTGCAAATGCGTCCCAACCTATCTCGGTTATCGTATCGGGCAAAACCACATTTTCTATATTCGTGCAGTAGTTAAACCCAAACCGCTCTATCTTGGTTACAGGCTTGCCATTGTGCTCGGCGGGAATGGTCAGCGTTTTGGGATTTGTGCCGATATTCTTTTCAACGGAATATCCCACCACCTCGCCGTCCTCCTCTATTGCTTTATACCTAAGCCCGGAAGAGCCGAACAGAGAACAGGACGACAGCGACAGCGCACAGACGAATAACGCTATTATATCCAAAAGCGCTATAAACAGTTTTCTTTTATTTCCGATTTTATCAAACATATTAGTTAGTGCCTCTAAATTTCTGTTTATCGCTCTGTTATTATATAACAATTAAATTAGAACGTAAAGTAAAAGCGCACTTGCCTTGCTTGCAAGGTATAGTGCGCTATTCTTATATTCTGTTCCTGTGGTAAAATTCCCTATCTGAACTACGATTATTAGCGTCGTAGGTTTTACTAACTAATACTTATTTAGCGTATTCAACCGCACGTGATTCGCGGATAACGTTTACCTTAATCTGACCGGGATATTCGAGCTCAGCCTCTATTTTCTTTGCAATATCCTTTGCAAGGAACATAGCCTGCGCGTCGTCTACCTGTTCGGGCTTGACCATAACGCGAACTTCTCTGCCCGCCTGTATGGCGTAACACTTATCAACTCCGTTAAAACCGGCGGCAATACTTTCAAGCTTTTCAAGCCTCTTTACATAGTTAGTGCCCGTTTCCCTTCTTGCGCCGGGGCGCGCGCCGGAAATTGCGTCCGCCGCAGCAACAAGCACTGCCTCCATAGTCTTAGGCTCGCAATCGCCGTGGTGAGCGGCTATGGCGTTGATAACGTTTGCCTTTTCTCCGAACTTTTTGGCAAGGTCGGCGCCGAGTTGCACGTGGGTGCCCTCTTGCTCCTTATCCACAGCCTTACCTATATCGTGCAACAACCCCGCGCGCTTTGCAAGCGTTACGTCCAACCCAAGCTCGGAAGCCATAAGCCCCGCAAGCTGAGCAACCTCTACGGAATGCTTATACACGTTTTGACCGTAGCTCGTTCTGTATTTAAGTCTACCTATTAGTTTTATCAATTCGGGATGCAAACCGTAAATGCCCACGTCGAACATTGCGCTTTCACCCGCGGCTTTAATTTCCTGGTCAAGCTCTTTCTTAACCTTGGCAACCGTTTCTTCGATGCGCGCGGGATGAATACGCCCGTCGGCAATAAGTTTTTCCAAAGTCAAGCGCGCAACCTCGCGGCGAACGGGGTCAAAACCAGACAAAATGACCACTTCGGGCGTATCGTCAACAATAAGCTCGATACCCGTGGCATTTTCCAACGCCCTTATATTTCTGCCTTCGCGCCCTATTATTCTCGCCTTCATATCGTCGCTGGGAATGGGCACAACCGAAACGGTTATTTCCGAAGCGTGGTCGGCGGCGCAACGCTGAACGGCGAGCGAAATAAGCTTTTTCGCTTCGTTTTGCGCCTCGTCCTTTGCCGTCTGCTCTATATTCCTTACCTGCAAAGCTACGTCGTGGCGGGCTTCGTCCAAAATCTCCTCGGATAAAAGTTTTTTAGCCTCGTCCTTGGTAAGCTGGGCAACCTTTTCAAGCTCCTGCACCATCAACTCGTGCTGATGATTTACCTTTTCCTGAGTCTTTTTAACTTCCTGTTCCTTTAAGACAAGGTCTTTTTTCTGTTTTTCAAGCTCCTCATTCTTCTTGTCAAGCGCGGACTCCTTCTTATCGAGGTTGTCCTCCTTTTGCATTAAGCGCTGTTCAAGTTTGTTAAGCTCGCTCTTTTTATCCCTCGTCTCTCTTTCAAATTCGTTCTTTAATTTAAGCTCCTGTTCCTTTGCTTCCAAAATGGCTTCTTTTTTAAGCGCTTTACATTCAGCCGTAGCGTCCTCAATCATCTTTTCGGAGCGCGCTTTAACGTCGCCAAGCTGACTGTCGATTTTAGATTTATACAGTTTGCGACTGAAAATCCAGCATAAAATTGCCGCGGCAGGTACTGCAACTATTGCAATGACCAATGTTACTATAAAGCCGACAAACCACGCGTCTGCGGCAAGGAACAGGGCGCTTACGTTTGCGTTTAACATAATAAGCCTCCCTGATTAAATTTTTTATATATCGGAGAGGGTATAACTCTCCCTAATATACCTTAAAACATTTTACAACAAACGCGTTTAAATGTCAATTTATTTATGTAAATTACCGTTGACTATTATAAAAAAAGAATGCATATATACAAAAGCCCGCAAGGTTATATCCCTGCGGGCTATTCTATTATTCCAATGAATTAAGCCATACGGCGGCTGCCGCGTCGGACGGCATACGCCAATCGCCGCGCGGCGAAAGCGCCACGCTTCCCACCTTTACGCCGTCGGGCAGGCAAGAACGCTTGAACTGCTGGGCAAAAAAACGCGTGTAAAATCTTTTAAGCCACTTTTTTATTTCCTCTTCGGTATATACGCCCTCGAATGCCGTATTGGCTAAATACAGCACTTTCTGCGGGCAAAAGCCCCAGCGTACTATATAGTACAAAAAGAAGTCGTGCAGGGCGTAAGGTCCTACCAAATCCTCCGTTTTCTGCGCAATCTTACCGTCCTTGTCGGGGGGCAAAAGCTCGGGACTTATTTCCGTTTCAACAATGTCTTTCAATACTTTACCGCACTCGCCGCCTATGAGGTCGGCTTCAACGCTAACAAGATGCTTTACAAGCGTTTTAGGCACGGAAGCGTTTACGCCGTACATTGACATATGGTCGCCGTTATAGGTCGCCCAGCCGAGCGCAAGTTCGCTTAAATCGCCCGTTCCCACTACAAGCCCGCCCGTTTGGTTGGCTATATCCATTAAGACGAGCGTGCGCATACGCGCCTGCGCGTTTTCGTAAGTTACGTCGCGGCAGGCGGGGTCGTGCCCGATATCCTGAAAATGCTTTAATACGGTTTCGCCGATAGGCACGGTCTTTAACGTTGCCCCAGAAAGCTCCACAAGTTTTTTCGAATTTTCAAACGTGCGCGACGAAGTGCCGAACCCCGGCATTGTAACGGCGATTATATCCGTAAGGGGCTTGCCGATATTTTTGAACGCCCTGCGCGTTACAAGCAACGCAAGCGCGGAGTCCAACCCGCCTGAAATACCTATAACCGCAGTTTTAGACTTGGTATGTGCAAGGCGCTTTTCAAGCCCCTTTGCCTGCATAGTCAAAATGAGTTTCGTGCGCTCTTCAAGCTTTTCCGCGCTTTCAGGCACAAACGGATGCATAGAAAACCTGCGGGAAAGCGTTCCCTCGGAATTATCCGTTTCAAATTCTACGCAGACGTAACCGTCCGCTCCGTTATCGCCGAAAAACGCGCTTGACGTTCTCCGCCTTTCGTTTTCGATTTTTTCAACGTCGATTTCGCCGTACAGTAGCGAGTTTTCGAACAGACGGCTCTCCGCAAGTACGCTCGCGTTTTCGCAGATTAAACTGTGCCCCGCAAAAACCGTGTCCGTCGTACTCTCCCCCTCGCCGGCGTCGCAGTAAACGTATCCGCAAATAAGCTTTGCGGACTGCACGGAAATAAGCGAACGCCTGTACTCGGATTTACCAATCACCTCGTTACTGCACGAAAGGTTGACTATAACCGTCGCGCCCGCAGGCGCGTGCCTTGCCGAAGGACTGTTCGGCACCCACAAATCTTCGCAAATTTCACAAGCGACTTTAAGCGAAGGGCAGTTTTCGGCGATAAACAGAATATCCGTACCAAACGGCACAATCCAATCGCCGATAGTTATGCTTTGAGTTTTGCCTTTAAAAGCCGTAAAGTGCCTGCCCTCGTAAAATTCGCCGTAATCGGGGATATTACTCTTGGGCACTACGCCGAGAATTTTTCCGTTACTGATTGCCACGCCGCAATTATACAGTTTGCCGCCGCAGACAATTGGCGCGCCCACAAACACGAGCGATTTTACGCCCTTACTTGCCTGCGCTATGTTTATTAAAGCCCTTTGGGTTTCCTCAATCAGCGCGCGCTGATTGAACAGGTCGCCGCAAGTATAGCCGCTAACGCAAAGTTCGGGAAACACCGTAACCTGCGCGCCCTGCCCCGCGGCTTCCTTTAAAGCGGCGATTATCCGCCCGCAGTTATATTCCACGTCGGCAACCCTGATTGGAACGGTTGCCGCGCAACACTTAACAAAACCGTATTGCATCAGTCGTCCTTCTTAATAGATTGCCTGTGAGCCTGTCTTATTTTTTCTTCGAGTTCAGCTTTGAGCGCGGGGTTGGCTCTGAGGTGCTCCCTCATCTTCTCCTTGCCGTTAGCCACCTTTTCTTCGTTATAGTTGAACCACGCTCCGCTTTTGGTAAGCAAGCCGTACTCCAAACCGAGGTCAATCAAACAACCTTCCTGAGAAATGCCCTCACCGTAAATAATATCGAATTCCGCCACTTTAAAGGGGGGTGCAACCTTGTTTTTGACGACCTTAGCCTTTGCCCTGTTGCCGATAATTTCGCCGTCGTTTTTCAGCGCGTCGGCTTTTCTTATATCGAGGCGCACGGTGGCAAAATACTTCAACGCCTTGCCGCCGGGGGTGGTTTCGGGGTTGCCGAACATAACGCCCACCTTTTCACGCAATTGGTTTATGAATATAACGCAGGTTTTGGAACGGTTTGTAATAGCCGTCAATTTTCTAAGCGCCTGCGACATAAGCCTTGCAAGCAAACCTACGTGCGTGTCGCCCATATCGCCCTCTATTTCCGCCTTGGGGGTCAACGCCGCAACGGAGTCGACCACAATTACGTCTACCGCGCTCGAACGCACGAGCGACTCGCATATATCGAGCGCCTGCTCGCCCGTGTCAGGCTGGGAAATGTACAGCTCGTCCGTTTTAACGCCCAGAGCGTGAGCGTAAACTGCGTCGAGAGCGTGCTCCGCGTCTATAAACGCCGCAACGCCGCCCGCCTTTTGAGCTTGCGCTATTATGTGCAGGGCAACGGTCGTTTTACCCGAAGATTCCGGTCCGTAAATTTCCATTATTCTGCCCCTCGGAACGCCGCCTACGCCAAGCGCCAGGTCAAGCGAAAGGCAACCGGTGGAAATTACTTCCAACTCGGAATTTACCTTTTCGTCGCCCAACTTCATAATTGCGCCCTTGCCGTACTGCTTTTCAATCATTGCGATTGTAGAGTTGAGTGCTTTGAGTTTTTCGTCGTTCATTATATGTTTACCTCTGATTTATTTTAACTTTTTATAAGTGAGAAACAGCGCGTGATTTATAGCCGTTTCCGTTATCGTTTTTCTGTCGCCGTGGAAATTAAATTTATATACGGATATATCCCCGTCCACGCCCACTCCTATAAACGCAAGCCCCACGGGCTTGGAAGTGTTGTCCGACTTGGGACCGGCTATCCCCGTAGTGGATACTGCCACGTTGCACGTTTTACCGTCGGACAGCCCTTCCGCCATTTGGTAAGCCGTTTCGGCAGATACGGCGCCGCGCTGGCTCAAAGTCAACTCACTTACGCCAAGCCGCGCCGTTTTGGAAGAGTTGGAATAGGTGTTAAGCCCCTCGCAATAAACTTCCGAAGCGCCCGACACGCTAACGAGCTTTTTACCCACGCCGCCGCCCGTAAAGCTTTCCGCCGTGCAAATCTTCATTCTGCGCAACTTTAAAAGCCGTATAAGCTGTTCGGCAAGAGTTATATCTTCGAGTGCGTAAATATAATCGGATAAAATTTTAACTATTTCCCTCACGCCCTCGTCAAGCGAAATTTTAGGGGTAGCCGAATCGTAAACGATTTCTATTCTAATATCGTCGTATACGTTTGTAACGTTGAAGAACGCGCCGCCGTCCGGAAAGAGTTTCGAGGCCTTTTTCAGCGCCTCTTCCAACAACTTTTTCGGCGCGCCGACAGCCCTTACCACCGTACTGTCATACTTTAAATTGTATTTACCGTCTAAAATTTTCTTTATATCGTCCGTTTTCAGTCGGTTTTCGCAATTGTCAAACAGCATAAATACCGTGGTATCGACGCCGTTCATAACGCCGAGAGCGTCGAACGACGAACCGAGCCGCGAACAAAAAAAGTCGCCTATTGTATTTTGCATACTTAAAGGACAGAGAATAATTATATTGTCGTAATTCTTTATCCCCTCTTCAAAAGCATTTACTATATCCTCGGAGCGGTTAAAAGCGACCTTACTTATTTTGTCGCAATAGTATCCGCGCTTAGCTAAACTGCTTATCAGCGAGCTTACGGCGGACAAATCGGTATTCCGCTTGTTGTCAAGCGCAATAAGGCAAATTTTGCCGTGCGTCCCCGCGCTTTTCATACCTTTAACACCTTGGCGTTTTTAACTATATAGTTGATACCTGATATAACCGTCAACAGCGTTGCCAGCGCAAATAAGCCGAGCCCTGCGTAATTTATGATTTTAACCGCAAGATGTTCCCCCATAAACTCATCCAAGCCGCCCGCAAAGAGCAAAACCAAAAGGCTTATAAGCTGGGTAACCGTTTTATATTTACCTATTTTATCGGCGGCGATAACTATGCCCGCGTCTGCGGCAACCATTCTGAAACCGCTTACCAAAAGTTCCCTGCCCATTATTACGGCAACGCAACAGCCAGCCGCAATCAACGCCCAACCACCTAAACCCAAGGTAAAGAAGTCGGGAACGGTTAAAAGCACTATCATTGCCGCGGAAACTAAAATTTTATCGGCAACGGGGTCTAAAAACTTACCCAAATTCGTTATTAACTTGTACTTTCTCGCAAGAAAACCGTCTAAAAAATCGGTAAAGCTTGCAACGGCAAACACGCCGAGCGCGGCGAAATAGTGCCCCGCAAAATTAAGATAGAAAAACAGAAGAAACACGGGAATCATTACCACTCGGGCAATAGTAAGTTTATTTGGCAAATTCATAACGCCCTTACCCTTGGCAAACTTATAAAATTTGCTTTGCATTACCTCTTGCTCCCGCCCGCTTTCTTCCACGTTTTCATTTTCATTGTTCATTGCAATAGTCCTCCGTCTGCCCGAACATATCGTAACTGTCGCAGGAAAGTATTTTAACCATATAGCTCTCTCCCTGCACGGCGTTAAGGGAATTAAAGTAGACTTTGCCGTCTATCTTGGGCGCGCTGAAATACGCCCTTCCGACAAAGCACCCCTTGTCGTAATCTATACCGTCGCAGACAACCTCTATCTCCCTGCCTACGTACGATGACAGAAATTGTTTGGAAATTTCTTGTTGCACAGCGTATAGCTTTTTTACCCTTTTCTTTTTAACGGAATAAGGTATTTGCCCCGCCATAGAGTACGCGGGAGTGTCAGGCTCGCGCGAGTAGGCAAAAAAGCCGCAATTGACAAGCTTTGCCTGCCTTAAAAATTCGCACATCGCCTCTACTTCCTCCTCCGTTTCGGAAGGAAAACCGCATATAAACGTAGAGCGCACGGCAATTTGGGGAATTTCCCGCTTTAATTTGGCTAAAAGTTCAAGGTACTGCGTACGAGTTCCACGCCTGTGCATCAGTTTTAGCACCCTGTCCTCGCTGTGTTGTAAAGGTATATCGAGATATTTTATAATCTTGGGGTTGTCCCTTATTTCCGCTATAAGCTCGTCATCAAGCATATCGGGATAACAGTAAAGTAATCTTACGCCCTTAATGTTGTCAAGCGTTGTCAGCTTTTTTAAAAAATTTACTAAATATTTTTTTCCGTACAGGTCAATTCCGTACCTCGAAACGTCCTGCGCGACCAAAATCAGCTCTGAAACGTCGCCCAACGCCTCGGCTTCCGCCAGAAGTTTTTCTTCGGGAACGCTTTCGTACCTGCCCCTTATTTTGGGTATCAGGCAATAGGAACAAAAATTGTTGCACCCGTCTGCAATTTTTAAATAGGCATAATGGCAGGGAGTTGTCAAAAGCCTTTCTCCACCGCTTATGTTATCGCCCAAACCCACAAAATTAACTCTGCCGTCCGCGTAAGTTTTTTCGAGAGCGTCAAAAAACTTGCCGTAGTCGCGCGTACCGAGAAAGAGGTCGGCTTCGGTAAGCACCGAGTACAGTTCGCCGATATATTTCTGCGGCAGGCATCCGCTTACGACAAGCTTTTCCAATTTGCCGCTACGGTGAGCGGCGCATTCCAATATTGTTTCAATGGCTTCCTTGCGCGCCTCGTTTAAAAAGGCGCAGGTATTGACAACAAGCACTTCGGCTTGCTCTATATCGTCCGTAATCGCGCAACCCTTAGCCTTGATTGCCGCCAAAAGTTTTTCGGTATCAACGCGGTTTTTATCGCACCCAAGCGAAATAACGCCGAATTTCTTGCGTGTAAAATCAATCATCAACGTCTCCGTATCTCTGCGTAAACTCCTCGCGCGAAAGCAAAACTTTCCTCGGCTTGGAGCCTTCGGACTGGGTAATGTAATTCATATTTTCCATCCAGTCGATTATCTTGCACGCCTTCATATAGCCAATGGGGAAACGGCGCTGAATCATAGAAACCGAAGCCTGATTACTTGTAACGCAGAATTTTAGCGCCTTTATAAAGGTGTCGTCTACCTTGGAAGCGTCGCCGCCGACATCATCTGCGGGCGCGTCGGAAACTTCCTCCTCCACCGTGTTGATAAAGTCGCTTACGCTCTGGTCAAAGAACGTTTCGTTGTGCTGTTTTACAAAGTCGGTAACCTTCTGCACCTCGTGAGTATCGATAAAGCACCCCTGAATTCTTGCAAGGTCGGGATTTTCCGCAGAACGGAAATATAAATCGCCTTTACCCAGCAGTTTTTCCGCGCCACCTATATCGAAGATACAGCGGGCGTCGTCGAAAGAGTTTACCTTAAAGCCTATTCTCGTGGGCAGGTTTGACTTGATTAAGCCCGTAATACAGTCGACCGAGGGGCGCTGGGTAGCCAAAATAAGGTGTATGCCGCAGGCGCGAGCCTTTTGTACAAGCCTTATAATTCTCGTTTCGATGTCCTTTTTAGCCTGCAACATAAGGTCGCCGAACTCGTCGAGAATAATTACAATCTTGGGCAGTTTTTCTTCGCCCTCGGGCAAATGCGAATTGTATTCGGTTAAATTTTTGGTTGCAACGCCCTTTTCCGTCATCTCCTTGAAAAGCTGATAGCGGCGTTCCATCTCCTTTATCGCCCAATTGAGCGCCTTTATTGCCTTATCCACGTCGTAGATAATTTCGTTTATCATAAGGTGCGGCAATTTATCGTAGGAGATAAACTCAACCTGTTTGGGGTCTACGAGTATAAAACGCAAATCTTCGGGACCGTATTTGTACAAAAGACTTACGATAAGAGTGCTTAAACAGATACTTTTACCGCTGCCGGTTGTACCCGCGACAAGCAGATGGGGCATCTTGGTTATATCGGGACAGACCACTTGCCCCTCAACGTTTTTGCCGAGTGCGAAAGTAAGGCTGTTTGGTTTGGCGTTTAAAAACTGACTGCTTGCAAGCATACTTTTAAGCCCGACTACGCAACGCGAGGAGTTGGGCACTTCTATTGAAATTGCGCCCTTAGAGTAGTTAAGGTAGGCGTTTACGTTTTCCTTCATAAGCGCCATAGCAATCGCTTCCCTGTATTTAAGGGCGTTTTTAATGTTTGTTCTATCCTCTATTATAACGTCGTAGCGGGTAATAGCGGGACCTACCACAACGTTTGATATTCTGCTTTCAATGCGGTAATCGGCAAGCGTTTCACAAATAATTTGCTTGCTCTCCTCTATTTCCGCGGGGTTCACGTTGGTATTTTCGGGATAGTCGTCCAAAATGTCGAGCGAAGGACGAACGTACTTTTTCCACACGTGCTTGGGCTTTTCCTCGGCAACGGGTTGAGGTTTAACCTCTTCCGCTTTCGGTTGCCTTGCCGCGGGCGTTGGTTCAGTCCTGCGTGCAGGTACGGGCGTTACGTCCTCGGGAACAATCTTTTCTTCCCTCTTATTTTCAAGCGGCTGTCTGCCGCCGTTCAACCCTTGATTGCGGGAAACAAGCGGAGTTTGGTCGGCGAACAAATTGCCTTCGCCGTCGTCGTCAAACAAATTTTCCCTGCTTCTCTCGCGCCTCGGCGTCTGCAATGCGGAAACGTCGGGCTCTATTCTCCTCTCGCCGCCTAACCTCGGATTGGAAGAACTGAATAAATCGAACAGACTGTTAGACCTGCCCTGCGGCTTTTCCTCGGGTTTTTCAGGCTGCATTGCGGGCTTGGGAGGTTCTTCTGCACGCGCTATTTGTTCAGGCTTTATTTCTTCGGCGAACGGCGCGGGTCGTACGCTATCCTCTTCCCTATCGCTACTTGAATCTTCAAAATCGTCCCGCAAACCGTAAGGGTCGGAAGCGACCGGCGGAATAACGGGCGATTGAGCGGCATTAGAAGGTTCGTTGTGTTCCTGACGGACGGGGGCAATTTCCTCGTCGAAAGGAACGGAAGATTTGCTGTCGACGGTATACGTGCTATAATCTTCGTTCTCTTTTTCCTGATAAAGCGGCTGACTGCCAAGGCTTTCTACGGGTTCGTCGCCGTAAACGTACGAAGGCGTGGCGTTGCCGCCGCCAAACTCTTCCGCCTGCGCGGCAAAATCGGAAGTGTAAGTCGTGTCGGCGGGCGGCGTGGAATTACGCGATACGGGCGCCGAGGGGTTGCTTGAAAAACTGCGCAGATAATCGTCGTCGTTTTGCACGGGATGATTGAAATACGAATCCTCGTTGTAAATCATATTTCTGCGGTAACTTTCCGCCGCAAACTCGCCGTTTTCGAAGAGTATGCGCCTGCCGAGATTTTCAGGAGAAAATTTATCGGAATTTTTCTTTTCCTGACCGTCTGCGGCGTGCGCTTCGACAGTCTGCCGTCTATGCGACTTTTTGGGCGCTTCCGCCTGCTTTACGTTGGTTACTATTTCGTGGTTTTCGTTTACCGTATAAAGGTTGTCGGGCTTTGAAACGTACTCTTCGGTTTGGGGCTGAGCTTCCTCTTCTTCCGCTTTTGCTTTACCCGCGTGGGCGCGGGCAACAACTTTGCCCAAAACTACGCCCTTTATAACAAAGAACGACAGTACTCCGAACGCTACTGTGAGAAGGGAAAATATAACGTAAGCGCCGATAAACGTGGTGCCCTTGGCAATGGGATAAACCAAAAGACCGCTTAAAACGCCGCCGAAAGAATAGCCCGCGTAGCCCTTTGAAGCGTTATTGTAGCATTGGGAGAGATATTTGCCGTAACCGCTCATAGAATACTTTGCGGTAGTTACGGAATGAAAGAGCATAAACAGCATTACGAGCGTTGCAACGACAAGCAATACGCAACGGGGATTGAGTTTTATTTTCTTTTCGAATACAAGCCATTCCCCGAGATAAGCGAGCAACGCGACGATAAAATAAGAAGCGTAACCGAAAGTGCCGTACATTAGCGTACATACGGCGGCACCGAAACTCATAAATATCAAATCGTTGGTAAGCAACATTACCGTAACGAGAAGACAGAACAACAAAATCGTCATTCCGAGAGTTTCCTTTGTAAGAATATATGAGCGTTTGTCGTTATTTTTCTTTTTATCCACGGCTTAATCTCCGATTATGCGTTATCTAACAACTTATATTATATCATTTGCTATGCAAAAAGACAACAAAATGCACCGAAAAATATAAAAATAGCGGCCGCAAAATGCAGCCGCCGTATTAACTTTTTAAGCGGTAAAATCAAAGCTTGGATTTGCCTTCTTCCGCCGCCTGAATATTGTCGTTATTCCAGGAATACATACTGCGTATTTCCTTGCCTACCGCCTCGAGCTGGTGCGAAGCTTCCAACCCTCTCTTGGCATTGAAATGCGCCCTTCCGTTGTTGTTTTCAGCTATCCATTTGGAGGCAAAAGTGCCGTCCTGAATTTCTTCGAGCACCTTTTTCATTTCCTTTTTGGTCTCTTCGGTAATCAATCTCTTGCCCGTTTCGTAATCGCCGTACTCGGCGGTGTCGGATACGGAGTAACGCATAAGCGAAAAGCCGCCCTTGTAAATTAAATCTACTATCAGCTTCATTTCGTGTATGCACTCGAAGTATGCGTTTTTCGGGTCGTACCCCGCCTCTACAAGCGTTTCGAAGCCCGCCTTCATAAGCGCGGTTACACCGCCGCAGAGAACCGCCTGTTCGCCGAACAAATCGGTTTCCGTTTCGCACTTGAAAGTCGTTTCCAACACGCCGGCACGCGCGCCGCCTATACCCGCGGCGTAAGCCAACGCCGTTTCGAGCGCCTTACCCGTATAGTCCTGCGCAATTGCCACAAGACAGGGAACGCCCTTACCTTCCTGATACTCGCTGCGAACGGTATGACCTGGACCTTTGGGCGCAACCATAAATACGTCAACGTTCTCGGGCGGAACAATCTGTTTAAAATGAATATTGAAGCCGTGGGCAAACGCCAGAGCCGCGCCCGCTTTCAAATTTTTTTCTATGCTTTGGCTGTACACGCTTGCCTGTCTTTCGTCGTTTATAAGAAGCATTACAACGTCCGCCTTTTTCGTGGCTTCGGCAACCGTAAACACTTCGAAGCCCGCGGCTTGCGCCTTTGCCCAGGACTTGCCGCCCTCGCGCAGACCTATAATAACCTTTACGCCGCTTTCGCGCAGATTGAGCGCGTGGGCGTGCCCCTGACTGCCGTAACCGATAACGGCAACCGTCTTGTTTTTCAACGCTTTCAAATCGCAATCGGACTGATAATATATTTTAGACATAATGTTTAACTTCCTCCGAAATTCAAGTTTAAACATATTATACTCTTTACTGTGTTAAAGTCAAGCGTTCTGTTATTCTATTTGAATATTTTTTCAGAAAATTTGCATATTTTTATAATTTTATGTATATTCAGCCAAAAACCGCAATGTAACACGCATAAAAATGTATAGCCACTAACAGCTTTTACCCCTTATTATTCCAGTACTATTCCCCTCGCTATATCGTAAATATCGCCCGCTCCGAGAAATAAAACCGTGTCGCCGCGCGTTGCCGCCTTTAAAAAATTTTCTATATCAGTTTCGCAACCGCCGTACAGCGAACGTTTTACCGCGCCTGAAAGGGTGAGCGCGCTGCCCGCGTCGTCGTAGTACTCCCTTGCGGCAAAAGTTTTAAAAATCATCAACTTTTTTATTGACGAAAGCACAAGAACAAACTGCTTGAACAGCGTTTTTGTGCGGCTGTAAGTATGTGGCTGAAATACGACGAACAGCTCGCCCTCGGTAATGAGGCGCGCGGTTTTAACCGCCGCCTTAATTTCATTGGGGTGATGGGCGTAATCGGCTATGCAAACAGCGCCGTTATAACTTCCTATTTCTTCGAAGCGGCGTTTTACCCCTTTAAAGCTTTTAAGCCCCTCGGCAATATGACGGAACTCTATTCCGCACCGCCGCGCCGCCGCAGTGGCGGCAAGCGCGTTTAAAACGTTGTGCTTGCCGTAAGAGGACAGCGCAATTCCGCCGAGTAAGTTTGTTCCTTCGTACGCGTCGAACGAAAATTTGCCGTTTGCGCTTCTTATGCGCTTGGCGTAATAGTCAGCCCTGTCGTCAAACCCGAAAGTTACGCCCCCGAACTCCGGCAAGTCGCCGTAAAGTTTTACCGTGCTTTCCGCGCTTTCAGCAAACTGCAAGTACGCTTTTTTTAAATTTTTAACCGTGCCGTAACAGTCCAGATGGTCGGCGTCGCTGTTTAGAATTACGGCAACGTCAGGCTTTAAATATAAAAAATTTTTCTTGTATTCGCAAGCTTCGGTTACAAAATAATCATATCCGTTAAGATATGCGTTGTTAAATTTGCCGTCGTTACCGCCTATATGTGCTGAAAACGCCGCCCCTGCCGCGTCAAATATGTGCGCAAGCATCGCCGTACAGGTAGTTTTGCCGTGGCAACCGGCAACGGCGACAGTCTTTTTAAACGTACGGCTTATCTCGTATAAAAGCTTGCCGCGGGATATAAGAGTTTTATTTAACCTGCGCGCGCGCATAATCAACGGGTTGTTCTCTTGTAGCGCGTCGGTATAAACAATAACCTCGTAGTCGTCTATCCGACAGTCCAAACCATACCAAACGGGTATGCCCGCACCCGCCAATTGCGCCGTGTATTCGCTTTCCTCCCTGTCGTATCCGCCTACCTTTTTCCCCGATTTATACAGAATTTCTGCAAGCGCGCTCATACTTACGCCGCCGAGTCCCAAAAAGAAAAAACCGTCAAATTCCGTCAAAATATTTTCTGCCATAATAAATATTATTATCCGCGCACGTTAAATATCACGTTTTTTAAAATTATTGGCGAAAAATGAAAAACGCGCCTCGAAAGGCGCGATAAATTTAAACCGCCGCACTCTATACCAAGCGCGGCGGAACACTTCTTTATTTACTCGTCGTTATTTATTCGTCGTTGCGTCTGTTGAAGCGGTGCAACAGCTGTGCGAATTTAGGCACGGTCTTGTCCGAAGGACGCTCCACCTGAGGCTCTTGCACGGCGGGTCTTACAACGGGCTGTTCGGGCTGAACGTACTGCTGTACGGGAGGCTGAGGCTGTACAGGCTGAACGTTTCTTACAGGCGGCTGTACGGGAGGCTGGGGCGCCATCCTCTGCTGGGGATAGTACGGCTCGTTCACCGACATTCTATTCTGGCTGTAAGTCTGTTGCGTATACAACTGCCCGCTCGTATAAGCGCGTTGCTGTTCCTCGTTTTGGGTATTTTCATATCCGGGGAAACCCGTGGCGATTACGGTTATTTCAACTTCGTCCTGTACGTTGGGGTCTATCCTCGCGCCGAAAATAATGTTCGCCGAAGCGTCCACTACGCTTCTTACAAGTTCCGCCGCGTCGGCAACCTCGGCAAAAGTCAAATCGTTGCCGCCGACGACGTTGAGAATAACGCCCTGCGCACCCTCGATTGTAGTTTCCAAAAGAGGACAATTCACGGCTACCCTTACCGCTTCGATTATCCTGTTATCGCCCTTGGCAACGCCAACGCCGAGATGCGCGATACCCCTGTCCTTCAATATTGTTTTAACGTCGGCAAAGTCAAGGTTAATCAACGCGGGGTTGACTATAAGCTCGGCAAGCCCCTTTATGCCCTGCTTCAAAATTTCGTCGGCAACGCGCAACGCTTCGACCATAGTCGTATTCTTGTCGACAACCGTCCTGATTTTATCGTTGGGAATAACAATGAGCGTATCTACGTATTTTTTGAGATTGTCCAACCCTTTCACGGTGTTTTCCATTCTCTTTTTGCCTTCGAACGCAAACGGCTCGGTTACCACCGCAACCGTAAGAATTTTTAAATCGCGCGCAATCTTTGCGATTACGGGAGCCGCGCCCGTACCCGTGCCGCCGCCCATACCCGCGGTAATAAACAAGAGGTCGGTGCCCTTGATAATTTCGGTAAGGATATCCTTGCTCTCCTCCGCCGCCGCTCTGCCGACGTCGGGGTCAGCGCCCGCGCCGAGCCCTTTGGTCAACTGCGTGCCAATCTGTATTTTATTTTCACAGGGGGAAAGCGCAAGAATCTGCGAATCGGTATTGATAACTACGTATTCGGCGCAACTCATACGCGCCTCTATCATTCTGTTAATGGCGTTGTTGCCCGCGCCGCCCACGCCAATGACCTTTATTTTAGCCTTGCCTGAAATATTGTTATTTATAGCTGAATCGTTAAACATAAATTCATCCTCCGAAATCGTAAAAATTATTGCGCTTCATTGCCGCCGAGCGCGGCGTATAGCAAACTAAAAAGTGAAGAAAACTGCGGCTTATCATAGTAGGGCACTTTGGGAGATATTACTTCCATAGGAGTAACCAGCCGCGAAGAGAGATGCTCCGTCGTTCCCCTTATAACACCTACGCCCTCGCCAGTGATATATATGGGCGCGCCCGTCATATCTTTTAGCGTAAAAGCCTGCAAACAGGTTTCGAGCATACCGCACAGCCCGTCCAGCCCTTCCCTTACAAGCTCGCGCAGAGCCGAAGCCTGATAGGCGTATTGCTTGCCGTCCGCGGTTACCTCCACGGAAGCGTTGCCGCCCTCCTTTGCGTTGAGGTTTACCTTTTTAATCCACTCCGCCGCAACCGTATAGGGAATATCAAGCGCCTCCATAAGCAAAACGGCAATGTGCCCTATGCCTACCGAAAAGGCTTCGCTGAACGCCACACCGTCGCCGCGCACCACGTTGAACGTGGACGAAATAAAACCGAGGTCTAAAAGCAAGGTGTACGCGTCCCTGTTTTCGGGTTCGAAAAGATAGAGCGACTGCGCATAGTTTTGCGGTATCCAATGAAAGACTTTAATAGACGGAAAACCGCGCAAGGCGCGAATTACCGTATCGGTAAACGCGTTTTTGCAAACAAAGAAACTCAGTTTTGCGCGCAGGCTGTCGCTCACCATTCCCAAAGGGTTTGCAAGCCTGCGTTTATCAGACAATATGTAGTAAAGCGCGCCGCACTTTATGACCGTTTCGTCGGGAGCGACGGCGGGCACTGAATTATTTTTAATACTTACAAGATGCTTGCGGCTTATCCTCTGCGCGGAATGAAAGCTGAGCACTTTATCAGTTTGAACGGTTTCTATAAACTCGCAGGGAACGCCGACGTAAATTTCCTTTACGGGCGTTTCCGCGGAGGACGATATAGCGCCAACCGCCTTTTTGACAGCCGCGACAAAGTCGTCCACGTCAAGAATCTCGCGTTCGGCATAGCCCTCGTACGGCTGTGAATATTTACTCTTGATGATAAAAGTGTTGTTTACGCCCCTTTCGGCTATCGCCGCGCAAATTTTGGACGAGCGTATATCCAACACCGCTACGCTTTTGTTACGCACTCTCTTTCTCCGCAACCGTAATAAACGGGCTTTATCCACCCATATTTTATTATATAATAGTGTAAGTCGATTGTCAATTAAATCGTTAAAAAAAATACGGCTCGCAACAAAAAACGAACCGCATTAAAAACCTTGTATTCTATTTGTTCAGGAGGGGCTGTATTTAGACACCACGCCGCCGTTTTCCTTGCTTTCGGCAACCGTTATAGTGCCGCCCGTGCGCTGAGCGTCGGAGAGCGAAGAGTATGTTTCGCAAGCCTTTTTTATCTTTTGCGCGCCATCCGTTTCCCATTCGCTTACGGTAATTTTAAGACCGTTGCGCAACACGAAAGTCGCAACCTTCAATTCGAGATATTTTTCCGCCGTTACGCTTTCGACTATCCTGCGGAAACAACCGAAGTTACTTTCGAATTCCCCGCACAGCGTGGCAACGCCTTCAACCTGCGTTTCCGCGCAACGCAAAAGCACGTCGGGGCAACCGTCTATTCTGTTTTTCGGCGATTCGTCGGCTTCGGGCACGGACTTTATAAGTTTGCCGCGCTCGTCGTAAATTTTGTAACCCGACAGCGTACGCAAAGCAAAGGTTTCCACTCGCTCCCTGATTACAACGTTTACCGTGCAGGGGAATTTCTTTTCGTAGCCGTCGACGGCAAGATATTCGTCCGCCGTAACCGTGCCGTAAATATCGTCGCTTCCCACAAACAGCAATCCCGAGCCTTTCAATTTATTAAGCCCCGAACGCACGGCTTCAAACTCTTCCTTATATGCGCCGGAGTAATCTATAAACGATACGTTTACGTTGCGCACGGATAAAATTACGCCCGTGCCTATCACGACCGCAATCAGAAAGACTATCGCCAACCCCGCCGCCATTACTTTTCTTATGTACTTCATTTGCCTTTAAACGGCTACGCGGACGATATCCCCTCCGATAGCCCTCAATTTATATTCGAAATCCGAATACCCCCTGTCGATATGGGATATATCGAATATTTCGCTTCTTCCTTCCGCCGCAAGCGCCGCAATTACAAGCGCCGCGCCGCCGCGCAAATCGTGCGCGATAACTTCCGCGCCGCGCAGTTTTTCAACGCCGTGCACAAACGCGTTTCTGTCTATTACCGTAACGTCCGCGCCCATCTTTTTAAGTTCGGGCACGTATTTATAGCGCGTTTCAAACAGATTTTCGGTTACAATCGAATTGCCGCGACACACGCAACAGAGCGCCGTCATCTGCGCCTGCAAATCGGTGGGAAACCCCGGATACGGCTGGGTTTCTATACTCTTAACCGAGTTGGGGCGCTTTTCGCACCGCAATATTATTTTATCATCTTTCACCCTGATTTTGCAACCGTTTTCACGCAATTTATGTAAAAGCGAACTGAGCAATTCGGCGTTGACTCCGTTCAGCTGAATTTCCCCGCCGCACATAGCCGCGCCTATTAAAAAAGTGCCCGCCTCTATCCTGTCGCATATGGGCAGATACTCGCCGCCGCCAAGTTTTTCAACGCCGTCTATAACCACCGTGCCGCTGCCAGCGCCGTACACTTTGGCGCCTATGGAATTTAAAAATCTTTGCAAATCTTCTATTTCCGGCTCGCGCGCGGCGTTCTTAATAACTGTCGTCCCCTCCGCCTTTACCGCCGCAAGCATAATATTTTCCGTAGCCCCCACGCTGGGGCAATCGAGCATAATCTCGTCGCCTGTTAGTTTATCGCACTCGCAGGATATATAGCCGTTTGCTTCCGTAATTTTAACTCCGAGGCGTTTAAGTCCGTTGAGGTGCAAGTCTACGGGTCTTAGCCCTATGTCGCACCCGCCCGGATACGCTATCTTTGCCTTGCGGAAGCGGGATATTACCGAGCCGAGAAGAAAAACCGAAGAGCGCAACTCGCGCGCGAGCACGCTCGGTATCTCGCAACAATCGGAAGCGGACGCGTCTATCACGATATCGTTTTTAACAAACGAAGCGCGGCAACCCAGACAGCTTAAAATTTTAACCATATTGTTTACGTCCGTAATGGCGGGCACGTTGCGCACAACAATGCGTTCGTCCGTCAGCACGCTTGCCGCCAATATGGGCAACACCGAGTTTTTAGCCGTTTGAATATTCACCGAACCGAAAAGAGCATTTCCGCCGTTGACAATGTACTTATCCATAACTACTCCCTGTATGTAAATAATAAAGCAGCCCGCAAGTACGAAAGGACGTTGCCGCCGTCCGTATTCGCGCGCCGTAAAGAATAAATGCGGCGGAACCGCCGTTATAAACTTAATTTCCCCCGCAAGTTATTCTACTTTATTATATGGATTTTCGCCCCGCCGTGTTAATTGGTGCGGGACACGCAGTACAACACCCCCATAGAAGCCATCGTTATAATAAGCGATGTATTACCGCTGGAAATCAGCGGAAGCGGCAACCCTGTCGGCGGAATAGTGCCGCTTACAACCAGAGCGTTGATTACCACCTGTATGCCGTAAACCAAAGTTATACCCGCGGAAAGCAAAAAACCGAACCTGTCCTTACAGCGTGAAGCTATTTTAAACCCGCGGAACACAATAAAGCCGCTCGCTAAAAAGAATATTGCAAGTCCGAAAAAGCCCAGTTCCTCGCCCATAACGGACATTATAAAGTCGCTTTCGGCAAAAGGCAGAAACCTGTATTTCTGCGTGGAATTGAAGAGCCCTACGCCGAACAATCCGCCGTTGCCGAGCGCGTACAGCGACTGTATAAGCTGATAGCCGTCGCCCTTTGGCGAAGCCCACGGGTCGATAAACGCGCTCAACCTCTGCAATCTGTAAGGTTCTAGGATAATGAGTACGGGAACGGCGACAATAAAGGGCACTAAAACAATTGCGAAAGTCTTTAAGTTTGTGCCGCTTAAAAAAATCATAGCCAGCATCAACAGCCCCACGCACATTGTGATTGACATATTCGGCTCGGCAATAATCAACAGGCAGAAGATAACGCCGACAAGCAGAACGGGCAACACGCCGAGAAAGGTTTTAACCTTTAAATAGTTTTTGGAAAAGTACGCCGCGGCAAATATGACGAACGCGTATTTGGCTATTTCCGAAGGCTGTAAGGTAAACGAGCCGAAACCTATCCACCTTGTAGCGCCGTAATTGGTAACGCCTATACCCGGCACAAACACGAGGGCAAGCAAGATTACGGCGACAACCACCGCCGCAATTTTTAATTTGGCAAGCTTTTGGTATGGAATAAACTGCACGCCGAGAAAGGCGAGCGCGCCCACCGCCACGCCTATAAGCTGTTTTTTTACAAAGAAAAGCTTGTCGCCGTACTGTACCTGACCAACGTACGAACTTGCCGAATAAATCATAAGGCAACCGAAGCCGACCATTAAAAAAACGCATATTAAAAGCGGGATATCTCCCGCTCTCTTTTCTTTGCCTGTTTTTTTAATTTTCATTGCGCAACCCTTCTACAAGCTTGATAAACGCGTCGCCGCGCTCCTCATATCCCGCAAACTCGTCGAAACTTGCGCTTGCGGGACTGAGCAACACGCTCTGCCCCGTCTTTGCGATAAAAGTCGCAAGACGTACCGCGGTAGAAAAATCGGCGCATAGCGAGAAGGAGAAAAAACCCGCCGCGGACGCACAGTCCATCATCTTAAACCTGTTTTCGCCGTATATTACCGCGTGCACCACTTTGCCGTTTAACAGTCTTTGGAAGAGCGGCGTATAATCGTATCCCTTATCTTTGCCGCCCAAAAGAAGAACCGTGGGGCGGGTTGCGCTGTCCACCGCCTTTACCGTTGCGTCCACGTTTGTTCCCTTACTGTCGTTTATGTACGTAACGCCGTTTACTTCCCCGACAAGCTGAATTCTGTGCTTAACGCCCTTGAATTTGCAAATCGCCGCCGAGCTTGCTTCTTTATTCAGCCCCAAAACAGCCGAAACCGCCGTGCAAGCCAAGGCGTTATAAATGTTGTGAAGTCCGCCCACCGTCATATTTTCCACGCCGAAATATTTTACGCCGTTGAAATATACCGAGCCGCCCTCCACGTACGCGCCCTCCACCTGTTGAAGAGCCGAAATCCAAACGACTTTGCCGCGCGTTACCTTGGCAAGCTGCCTTACCCTCTCGTCGTCGTAGTTGAGTACGGCGTACTCGCTCTCGCGCAGGTTGCGGATAAGCTTGCTCTTCAAAAAGACGTAGTTATCCATATTGTAATGGCGGTTTAAATGGTCTTCCGTTATGTTGGTTATTACGGCTACGTGCGGTCTTAAACTGAACAGCGTTTCCAGCTGAAAGGACGAAACTTCAACAAGCGCGAAGCTGTCGAAGCCGAGGTTTTCCACTTCGTTGATTAACGGGTTGCCGTAGTTGCCGCAGGGAACGCCCTTTTTGCCGCAAGCCGCCAACACGTTTTCAAGCATTGATACGGTGGTAGTCTTGCCGTTTGTGCCCGTTACGGCTATCGCCGTAGCCCGAAGATAACCGGCAGCCAACTCCTCCTCGCCTATAATCGCCTTGCCGAGTTTTCTGAACGCGACGGGCAAAGGATTGTCGATTGGTATACCGGGGCTTAAAACGAGCACGTCGCAAATGCCTACGGCGTCGTTAAGGCTTTCCGAATTTACGGCGACCGCGCCCTTAGCCTGCAACGCGCCGATAACCTGCGCAACCTTGTCCGTTACCACGTCGTCGTAAACGTAAACCTGCGCGCCCCTGTTCAAAAGGAAATTTGCGCACCCTTCGCCCGAACGCGACAGCCCTGCCACCAAAAACTTCTGATTACCGAAAAACATTTTACCTCACATAAACAACAAACATATTATTCCGATTAGCGCCGTAATCAGCGCGTACGCATAGGATATTTTGCATTCCGTGTACCCCTTCATCTGAAAATGATGATGGAGCGGAGCCATTAAAAACACCCTGCGCCCTGTACGTTTATAATATATTACCTGCACTATAACGGATATGCCCGAAATTACAAACATAATTCCGATTACGGGAAGAAAGAGCGTATTGCCCGAAAACACCGTTACGCAGGCGATTAACCCGCCGAGCGCAAGCGAGCCCGTATCGCCCATAAATATACCCGCCTTATTTACGTTGAACAGCAAAAACGCCGACAACGCACCCACCGCAATAAAGCACAGGTTCGCCGAAGAATTTCCGCCCGTCGCTAAAATTACGCCGAACACGGCGAGATAGGCAAGGCTTGTCCCTCCCGCCAAGCCGTCGAGCCCGTCAGTAAGATTTACGCAGTTTACGCTTGCAAGAAATACAAACAGAACAAGGGGAATAATTCCCCAATAGATATCGAAGCTGAAACCGCCGCCAAAAGGAACGTAGAGCTTTGTTATGCCGTTTACGTAACAGTAAACGGCGGCTATTACGGCTATCGCCAGCTGAAAAATAATCTTCTGATAGGGTTTAAGCCCCTCGTTTTCCTTGCGGTAAATTTTTAAAAAATCGTCGAGGAAACCGACGAGCATAAAGCCCGCCACCGTTATAAGCGTAAGGTTTACCGTTTTATCGCCGAAGCGGTAAAAAATGATTGCCGCCGCTATAAACGCGGTAATAAAAGCCAGCCCGCCCATAGTGGGCGTGCCGCTCTTACTCTTATGCTCTTTAACGTAACCGAGGATATATTGCCCCGCTTTCAGCCGCCGCAACAGCGGCATAAGCGCCGCCGTAAGCGCGAACGTTAGCGCAAACGCCGATAAAAGCGCCGTAAAATAAATTTTCATACAACTCAGCTTATAAGTTTTTTTATTACCGTATTGTCGTTATAACTGTGTTTTATACCCATAATTTCCTGATAATTCTCCCCGCCTTTACCCGCGACGAGCAAAATGTCGCCCTCCGCAAGGAGGTTGAGCGCATATTCAATCGCCACTTCCCTGTCGGTTACGGCAACGTACTTTTTACCGCACCGCTTAACACCGTTTTCTATCTGGGAAATAATTTCGTAAGGGTCCTCATAGCGCGGATTGTCGGAAGTTATAATAACGAAATCGGCAATTTCAGCCGCCACTTCGCCCATTAAGGGGCGCTTTGTCGTATCCCTGTTGCCGCCGCACCCGAAAAGGCAGTAAAGATTGCCCTTACACAGTTTTTTTAAAGCCTTCAACGATTTTTCAAGTCCGTCGGGTGTGTGGGCAAAGTCTACGAACACCTGCCCGCCGTTGTATTCCGCGGCGCGCTCCAACCGCCCCGACACTCTTTCCAAAGCTTCCAGCCCGTCGGCGATTACGCCTATTTCCACGCCGAGCGCCTTTGCGCAGGTTGCCGCAGCAAGCGCGTTGTATACGTTGTGAAGCGCGGGAAGCCGCATATTGATTTCGTAAATTTCATCCGACAGGTTGATTACGAACGAACTGCCGTCTATGCGCTCGGTTACGTTGACGGCAAATGTGTCGGCGGGATTTTCCAAGCCGAAACTTACGCAGTCGGACAAGGATGCGGCAAGCGCCGCGCAAATAGCGTCGTCGGAGTTGAGCACGGCGATTTTGCACCTGCCCTTTTCAAACAGCTTGCACTTACATTCCGCATACGACTGCATATCCTTGAAAAAGTCGAGGTGGTCCTGCGTGCAGTTTGTAAAAATGCCCGCCTCGAACGTAAGCCCGTGAATTTTGTCGAAGTAAAGCGCGTGCGCGGAAACCTCCATAAACACATATTCAACGCCGCTCTCCGCCATATCGGCAAACACGCTGTGCAAAAACAACGGGTCGGGCGTAGTCAATTCGGGTGATATAAATATATCGCCGTATGCTATGCCGAGCGTGCCTATTATGCCCGTTTTTGAATTGTTTTTGTCGAAAATGCTTTTAAGCATATGCGTAGTGGTGGTTTTGCCGTTTGTACCCGTAACGGCTACAAGTTTAAGTTTTTTGTCGGCATAGCCGTAAAACGTGCGCGCCACCACAGCCATAGCCGCGCGCCCGTCGCCGACAATTACGTACGGCAAGCTCGTTTCAATTTCCCTTTCGCATATAATTGCCGCCGCGCCGCTCTTTTCCGCCTTGGAAACCGCTCCGTGGGAATCGAACTTCGTCCCCTTATAGCATATAAACAAATCGCCTTCGCACACGGCGTCCGCGTCGGTGCAAAGCTCGCGCACATCCGTATCGGCGTTACCGCAAATTTGTTCGCACTGTAAATCTTTTAAAATTTCACTTAATTTCATTTAACCCACCTCACTCGTACGGCTGAATATTTTTTATTTTAATTATGTCCTCAAAAATCTCTTTGGCAACGGGTGCCGCCACCGCGCTTCCGTAATACGTGCCCTGCGGCTCGTCTACTACGATTAGCGCAAGGTATTTGGGTGCGTTGGAAGGGAAAAAGCCGACAAACGACGATACGTATTTGCCCGAAGCTATGTGTCCGTCCTCGTATTTCTGCGCCGTTCCCGTCTTGCCGCCGACTTTGTAACCCTCTATATAAGCCTTTTTACCGCTGCCCTCTTTTACGACGCCTTCGAGCATTTCCGCAAGCATACGCGAAGCCTTTTCGCTTACGGGCTTTTGCTTTAACACGGGAGAATACTCCTCCACGGTTTTTCCGTCCGCAGAAACTATGCTCTTTAAGAAGTGCGGAACGTAGTAATTGCCGCCGTTTACCGCCGCCGCAGTTGCGCAGGCAAGCTGTAAGCCGCTTACCGCAACCGTTTGACCGAAACCTATTCTGGCAAGGTCGCAGTCCCTGACAAGCGAGCGCGGCACCAACATACCCAGTGCCTCGCCGTTAAAGTCCACGCCCGTAACGTTGCCCAAGCCGAAAGCCGACAGATAGTCGTAAAACTTATCTTTGCCGAGAGCCAACGCGATATCCGTAAAGCAGGGGTTACAGCTGTTGTTCAGGGCTTCGGCAAGCGTCTGGTTGGAGTGCTTGCCGTTGGAATGGTCGGACCAACACTTGATTTTCGTGCCGTCCACCGTCCTTGTGCGGCTTCCGTTGAATATGTACGAAGAAGAAAACGCATTGGAGTTACCGCGCAAATGCTCTTCGATATTAGCCGCGGAAGTTAGCACCTTAAAGGTCGAGCCGGGCTCGTAGATATCGCTAATAAGATTGTTACGCGAAAGTTGGTTCAACTTTTCGGGGTCGTTTCTCGGCACGTCGTTCAAGTCGTAAGACGGATAATTGACCATTGCGAGAACGCCGAAGTCGGAAGGGTCGATAACCACGCAGGAAACGCGCTTTGCCCCCGACGACTGATAAACCGAACGCATAGCTTGCTCCGCCGAAAGCTGTATATCCATATCTATCGTCAGCCGTATGCCGTCGCCCGCGACCGCTTCGCGGTAAACGATTTTGGAATTTTCCGTTTCAACTCCCACGATATCGGTCGTATACGCAATTTCACCGTTTACGCCGCAGAGGATATTTTCGTAGTACTTTTCCACGCCCGAAAGCCCAGTGCCGTCGCTTGCAGTAAAGCCGAGCACCTGACACAGCGCGTCGTTATAGGCGTAAGTTCGTGAATTGTCGCGCGAATAGTACACGCCCGCCAAATCGTGCGCGGTCAGCTTTTCGACAAGCTGTTTATCAACCTGCCTTGCAACGGTTATTTCCGAAACTTTGCCGTTGGAAAGTTTTTCGAGAAGGGGCGTCGGGTCTATGCCCAGCGTGCTTGCTATTACGGCGGCGCAGTACTCGGCGTTTTTTACGGCGTTGGGGCGCACGAATATGCTGTAAGTAGTTTTATTGCCCGCAATCAGCTGACCGTTCCTGTCGGTTATCTCCCCGCGCGCCGCGATTACGGGAATTTCCCTGTTCCACTGGTCCGCCGCTCGGTAAACAAGCTCGCTTCCCCACACCGCCTGTATGTAGAAGAAGCGGGCGAAAATAATGCAAAAAATAAAGGCTATTGCCAAAATTGCTGACAATAACCTCTTTTGTAAAACAGTTACGGAAAAACCTTTCTTATCTATTTTCTTATTCTCCGATAGAGTTTTATTATATTAAATTATCCAATTGTAATTTTAATGACTGATACTGTTATGAATTATTTCTTCAACCGAAGAATTTACGCCTGCAAGCGCGCCCCTCACTGTGGTTATACTGTCCTGCACGTGCGTTATGTCCGCATTGAGATTGGCGATTACCGCGGAGTTGACTATAACGAGCGTTAAGAGTGCCACAACCACTGCGACAAAAACGGCAACGATTATTTTTTCCCTCTTGCCGAAAAGATGCGTTCTCTTATCGGTAGTTTCGGAAACTTTCTTCTCTTCCGCCCTGCCGAGCGTCTGGTACTGAATAGTCGTAGGCGTGGGAAGGGAATCCTCGTTCTCCTCCTCGGCGGGCGCGAATGCCGCAACTTCGGGCTGAGCCGCAACGGCTTCTTCCCTTCTTGCGTTTACGGCGCTGTCCGCGCGGAAAATAGCCGCGTCAGCCCTTGCGTTTTCAACGTAGTAAGGGCGCGCGGGAGCGGAAACTACGCTCTCCTGCACGGCAACGGTTTCTTCGGCTTGCACGCGTCCGAAAACGTCCTCGATTTTGTTATCGGGGTTTATAAGTCTTTTATATGTATCTCTGATGCGGGCGTTATGCTCCTCTTCCGCCATAAAATCGATGCGGGAGGGAACCGCGCATTCCCTAAGTCTTTCGTTGGTTGTCGGTCTTTCTAAAACGGGTGTATCGACTGCCATTGTCTTTCTCCTTGTCGCCTTATCAATTATATTATTCTTTCGGCTATCCTCAGCTTTGCGCACTTAGAACGGGTATTCAGCGCAACTTCATTCAGCGTAGCCACGGTTGGTTTTTTTGTTATTATTTCTATCTCTCTCTTTTTACCGCACACGCAGACGGGTAAACTCTTGTCGCATATGCAGTCAATCTCCATTTCCTTAAACGCTCTCTTTACAATTCTGTCTTCAAGCGAATGAAAGGTTAATATTGCTATCCTTCCGCCCTTTTTCAACCTTCGGGTAAGCCCCGTTACGCAATCGTACAGTCCGTCGAGCTCTTCGTTTACGGCTATTCTCACCGCCTGAAAACTCTTTCTTGCCGCAGGTCCGTTTTGCTGAAACTTCTTGGGGATACTGCTTTCTATTATATTTACAAACTGACCGCAGGAGGTCAGCCTTTCCTTTTGTCTTACCTTTACCACATTTGCCGCTATCTGGCAGGCAAACCTCTCTTCGCCGTACTCTCTCAAAATTTCGGCGATGCGCTTTTCGGAAAATTCGTTTAAAAGCGTTTCGGCGGTAAACGGGGACGACTTGTCCATCCTCATATCCAAAGGAGCGTTGGGTTTCATATAGGAGAAACCGCGCTCTTCGCAATCGAGCTGGTAACTCGAAACGCCGAAGTCGAGCAATACGCCGTCTACTTTATCTACGCCCGCCTTTTCGAAAGCCGAGGAGTAATCTTTGTAGTTGCAATTGAAGATTTCGAACCGACCTTTAAATTCTTTAAGCCTTTCGGTTGCCGCGGTAATCGCGTCGGTATCCAAATCGGTTGCAATCAATCTACCGTCGGGCGCGCTACGCTTCAATATCTCGTATGAATGTCCCGCGCCGCCAAGCGTTCCGTCGAAGTAAATTCCTCCGTTCTTTACGTTTAAGCCCTCTAAACACTCTTCGAGCATTACGGGCAAATGCGAAAATGCCATATCAGATGCCCAAATTCTTGACGATAGTATCGTAATCGACGGGCGAGTTGTTGAAGTATGCGTCGAAACTCTTCTTTGACCATATCTCCACGCGGGAGCCGGCGCCGCAGATAACCAAATCTTTATCCGACTTTTCAAGCCCTATGTGAGCGCGGAGTTCGGGACTGAGCACCAATCTGCCCTGCTCGTCTTCCTTTATGGGAGTAATGGTTTTTAAAAACTCCCTTGCGCTTCTCTGTCTGGGGTCGCCCAGCGTAATTCCCTTAACTTTTTCGAGAATGGCTTCAACTTCTTCCTTGGGATAAACGAATATACAGCTGTCCGTACCCTTGGCAAAATAAAATTCTTTGCCAAGCTCTTTTTTAAGCTTGGCGGGAATTCTTATTCTGTATTTTGCGTCGAGCTGGTGATTGTACTCACCGGTCAGCATTGCCATATTTTTATTCCCTTTGCAATTGGTGTTTTTATGATAACATACCGCCTGCCCACTGTCAACCACATTTTAAAAAAAAGTTAAAATTTTTTGAGTTTTTTCAAAATTTTTTAATCAATATTTTAATCAAACGTTTCTATACCGAACAAATATTTTACTATACGCGCATTTTTATCGCAATTTCCACGCAAAAAAGTTATTTTAAACGCGTTATGTGGTGAGTGGTCAAAAATCCCTGCCCGTGGCAAAAAGTGGTCAGTCATCCCTACTATTTCCGAAAAACGGCTTGCCGTCCCAAAAATACCGTCGTAAACTGCGCATTTATACCTGTTTTGAATCTGCTCTTTTACAAAGGCGTAATGCGTGCATCCGAGCACGACGCTGTTGGGTGAAAAATCGGGCAGTAAACCTTGCGGAAGAACGGCGGGAAGAGCGAAAATATTGCGTTCGATATAGTCGGCAAGACCACTACAACCCACCGCCGCCGTATCCGCGGGTGCAAAGCGGGAAATAAGCTTTTTAAACGGCGCGCTCGACACCGTTGCCTCAGTTGCCAGAACAAGACATTTGCCGCCCTTTTCCGCCGCCTGTTTTACCGCGGGCTGTATGCCCACAACGGGAAACGGAAATATCTTTCTTAGGCTGTCGATACACTGCGCCGTAACCGTATTGCAGGCGATTACGAGCGCGGACGGACGCAATTTTTCTATACCGTCCAAAGCGTTTAAAGTCAGCCGTAAAATTTCTTCCGCCGACCTGTCGCCGTAAGGCACGTTTTGGTTATCCGAAACGTAATAATAATGCATTTGCGGGGCGCGCCGCGCGCATTCGCACAGCAAATTCAAACCGCCTATGCCGCTGTCGAAAACTACCGCAACGCCCTCGCCCTGCTTCGATTGCTTTACCATATAATATAAATATTAAAAGGCGCAAAATAATATTAAAAAAATTGTAAAAGGCGTTCAAAAACAGTTTACAAGCATTGTTTTTTATGATAAAATGACACAAGATTTAAAGTTGATATCACCTAAAAAGGAGAAAATAGACCGTGCCCAATATAAAATCAGCCAAGAAGCGCACATTAGTTACCGAAAAGAAGACCGAGCAGAACAAAGTGGTAAAAACTCAGGTTAAAAACCACGTTAAGAAGTTTCTTGCAGTTGTTTCCCAGGGAGACAAGGCTGCCGCTACCGCTCTCTTCCCCGAAGTATGCTCCACTATTGACAGCGCAGTAAGCAAAGGCGTTCTTAAAAAGAACACCGCGGCTAACAAAAAGTCGGGTCTTGCCAAGAAGCTTAACGCAATGGCGTAACCTAATTAAAGAATATTTCCGGCACGGACAAAAGTCCGTGCTTTTTACTTTTTAAAGGCAGTAACTCCACTGCCTTTTTTTGATATATTTTTTCATTTTCGGTCAAAAAAATTTTAAAAATTATCACTTTTAATAATTATTAAAATCTATTGACAATGCGCGCCCCTGAATATATAATTTTAATCGCGTTTATTTTTACTAAACATTTAGTTTATTTTTAATAACCGTTTAGCAAAATTAAACTAAAAGGTTAGTACGGGTGGTAATATGGAGATAGGTTCTAAAATAAAGCGGTTGCGACAGCAGTTAAACCTTTCGCAATCGGAACTTGCCGACAGGTGCGAGCTGACGAAAGGCTACATATCGCAATTGGAAAACGACTTGACGTCCCCTTCTATTGCAACGCTTATGGACATACTGTCCGCGCTGGGCACAAGCCCTTCGGAATTTTTTAAAAAAGAGGACGATACCCGCGTTACCTTTTCGGAAAACGACTTTATTGAAAAGCACGAGGACGGAATGGTATTGAAGTGGATAATACCCAACGCGCAGAAAAACGAAATGGAGCCCGTGCTTGTGGAATTGCTTTCGGGCGCCTCCACCGCCGTTGATTTCCCGCACGAGGGCGAAGAATTCGGGTACGTGCTGGAAGGTAAAATTTGCGTCGTGCTCGGGGAGAGCAAATACGTTTGCAAAAAGGGCGAAACTTTTTACTATGCGGCAAATAAAGCACACTCTGTAAAAAACATAGGGAAAACAGCGGCAAGGCTTTTATGGATATCCACGCCGCCCAACTTTTAAGGAGAGAACAATATGAACGCCAATAACATCATCGAACTTATAGACGTTAAAAAGGAATTCGACGGCGACACCGTTGCGGTAGACAACTTCAACCTCGAAGTAAAGAAAGGCGAATTTGTAACCTTTCTCGGTCCGTCCGGTTGCGGCAAAACGACCACTCTGCGTATGATTGCCGGCTTCGAACTCCCCTCTTCGGGCAAAATTCTTTTAAACGGCGAGGATATAAGCAAGCTTCCCCCCAACAAGCGACCCGTAAACACGGTTTTCCAGAAATACGCGCTTTTCCCCCACCTGAACGTTTACGACAACGTTGCGTTCGGGTTGCGCCTTAAAAGAAACAAAATAACCGTTGAAGGCAAAAACGGCGAAGCAAAGACGAAAAAGGTGCGTCTGAGCAAAAACGAAATAGACAAAAAAGTTAAAAAGGCGCTTGAAATAGTCGACCTCGAAGGCTTTGAAAAGCGAAGCGTTTCCACCCTTTCCGGCGGACAGCAACAACGTATTGCTATTGCGCGCGCGATAGTCAATCAGCCCGAAATTCTGCTGTTGGACGAGCCTTTGGGCGCTTTGGACTTGAAGATGCGCAAGGAAATGCAAATCGAGCTTAAAAATATGCATAAGCGACTTGGCATAACCTTTATTTACGTTACCCACGACCAGGAAGAAGCGTTGACGATGTCTGACAAGGTAGTAGTTATAAACGACGGAGAAATACAGCAGATAGGCACTCCCACCGAGATTTATAACGAGCCCGTAAACACGTTTGTAGCCGACTTTATAGGCGAAAGCAATATTTTTAACGGCACAGTAGTTGGCAAACTGAAAGTTAAATTTTGCGGAGCCACCTTTGCCTGCCTTGACGATTTTGAAATAAACGAGCTTGTAGACGTCGTCGTCCGCCCCGAGGACATAAAGATTTGCGCGCCCGCCGACGGTCAGCTTAAAGGCAAGGTAATCTCCACCGTTTTCAAGGGCGTTCACTACGAAATAACCGTAGAAGTCGGCAAATTCGAAATAGTCATTCAAAGCACCTCCTGCGCCGAAGTGGGAACGACCATTGGTATGAGAATAGAGCCGGACGGCATCCATCTTATGAAAAAGGTATATACCGTAAACAAATACCACGGCGTTATAACCAAAAACAACACGGTTAAATTCGGCGACGGTGAATTCGAGTGCGACGTTACACAGCTATACCCCGCCTCGCACCTTGACGAAGAGGGCTACCTGATAACCGCGCAGGGCGAAAAAATAGACCTTACCGACGTTGAAGTGGAAGTTGAAGTTGACACGCACCACATTGAAATGAGCGACGACAAGACGGCTGGCGGCGTTACGGGCAACATAATTTCTATGATTTATAAGGGCGACCACTACCGCTACATAGTCCGCACGGCGGAAAACGAAGAGGACTTTGTTCTCTCCTGCCCCGACCTGTGGAATACGGACGACCTTGTAAGCCTGATTATAGCAAAGGAAAATATCAAGCTTAAACTTAAAGTTACGGAGGTTGACAAAAAGTAATGAAACTGCGTTTTTCGCGTAGCCAGCTGTGCCTGCCGTATGCGGTATTTTTGATACTGTTCGTAATTGCGCCTTTAATTGTAATCGTATATTACGCGTTTACAAACGGACAGGGAAATTTTACGTTTGATAACTTTGTAAACTTTTTTTCAAACGGCAACACGATAGGCACTCTGTTTTACAGCCTTTTCCTTTCGCTTACCACAACCGTAGTATGCCTTATAATAGCTTACCCTACCGCCTACATACTCGCGCGTAGCGGATTTAAAAAGCAATACGTTTTGCTTATGCTGTTTATCCTGCCTATGTGGATAAACTTCACGCTGAGAATAACCGCGCTTAAAGAAGTTTTAACGGCGATTGAGGGCAATATTTCCCTCTACCCCTTTTTAAACTCGGTAATAGGAATGGCTTACGACTTTCTGCCGTTTATGATTTTGCCCCTTTATACCTGTTTCCAGAAACTCGATAAAAGTCTGTTGGAAGCGGCGGCGGACCTGGGCGCAAATAAATTTTCGGTATTTTTGCACGTAACCCTGCCCCTCTCCGTTCCCGGCATCGTATCGGGAATTACAATGGTGCTTTTGCCCTCAATGACCAACTACGTTGTGCTCGATATGCTGTACAACAGCACTTACATAATGGGCAGTCTTATCGGCAGTTACTTTAAGGCAAAAGATTGGAACAACGGCTCTATGATTTCGCTTGTGCTGCTTGCAATAATTTTTATAGTAACGCTTATCACAAACAAGTTCAGCGACAAAGACAACGACGCGAGGAGGACGATTCTATGAAAAAAGCATTCTCCTGCGTGTGGCTTGCCTTAGTGCTTTTAATGATGTATGTACCCATACTCATACTTGCATTTTACAGTTTTACCGACGCAAACATTGTCGGCGGACACATTTCTTCGGGCTCGGTTGCCAATTACGCAACGCTATTCAAAAACGAGGAATTGCGCAAAATGATTGGCGGCACGGTTGCGCTTGCGCTCGGCTCGGCGCTGATAGCTACGATACTTGCAACGCTGGGAGCAATAGGCGCGCACTACTCCAAGCGCACCCCCAAGGCTATTTTGGACGCGGCGAACCAGATACCCGTAGTAAACGCCGACGTAGTTACGGGCTTTTCGATATGCGTGCTCTTAATCATACTTTTAGGCATAGGCAAAGACACGTACGTTCCGCTGGTTATTGGGCACGTTGTGCTTTGCACCCCCTTCGTTTACCTATCGATTAAACCCAAGCTTAAACAACTTGACAACAATCTTTACGAAGCCGCCCTCGATTTGGGCGCTACTCCCGCGCAGGCTCTGTTTAAAGTTGTGCTCCCCCAATTGATACCGGGTATACTTTCGGGCTTTATGCTTGCTGTAACCTTATCGCTTGACGATTATTTTATTACCACATATACAAAGCCGTCCACCTTCAACACCATAAGCACCTACGTTGAAAACGCCGTAAGAAGCGGCAGAACGGAAGTAAAAACGGCGCTTTGGGCACTTAGCACGGTGATTTTCCTGCTTGTTGTTACCATTGTCGTAATTATGAACGTAATTTCATTCAGGCAAAAGGAGAAAAAACGCAATGAAAAAACCGCTTAAAATATTTGCGGCTTTTGCCGCCGCCGGAGTGCTGTCGTTGGCAACCCTTCCCCTTGCCGCCTGCTCGAATAACCAGACGGAGCTTGTTTTAAGAGTTTCTAATTGGGAAGAATACATTGATTTGGGCGGCTGGAAAGACGACGAACTTATTGATATAGACAACACGTTTTTACCCGATTCGGAAGGAATAATTGGAAATAACAGCCTTGTAGACGATTTTACGGAATGGTTCAACAGCGGAAACCACGGCTTTACAATCAAAGTCGAGTACTCCACTTTCGGCACTAACGAGGACCTTTATAACCGCCTGAATTTAGGCGACACGTACGACCTGATTTGCCCCTCCGATTATCTGATTATGCAACTTTTGAACGAGGGCAAAGCCGAAAAATATTCGGAAAGCTTTCACGACCCAAGCATAGAAACCAACTACTACGCCCGCAACGTTTCGCCGTATATTGACGGAATATTTGAAG
The DNA here is from genome assembly GCA_910586035.1 of uncultured Christensenella sp. Taxonomy (GTDB): domain Bacteria; phylum Bacillota; class Clostridia; order Christensenellales; family Borkfalkiaceae; genus Coproplasma. The sequence continues at coordinate 39,799 of CAJUHT010000001.1, read as the reverse complement.
AAAACGGCTGGAAGGAATACGCCGCCTGCTATATGCTTGGCACGACGGGCATAGTTTACAACCCCGAAATGGTTACCCCCGAAGACGCGTCAAGCTGGTCGGTACTTAAAAATTCAACCTACAAGCGACAGGTTACCGTTAAGGACAACGTACGGGACTCCTACTTCGCCGCCCTCGGCATACATAACGCGGAGGAATTGCTTTCGGACGAAATAACCGAAGAAAGAAGAAATTCGCTTTTAAACAGCACGGACGACGAAACGATTGCAAGCGCGCTGGAAATATTGAAGGATATTAAAAACAACGTTTACTCCTTTGAAACGGACAGTGGAAAATCGGATATGATAACGGGCAAAGTCGTAGCCAATTACCAATGGTCGGGCGACGGCGTATACATAATGGACCAAGCTGACGAAGACGAAACAAACCCTGTGGAGCTGTGGTATTCCGTCCCCGACGAGTGCACCAACCTGTGGTTTGACGGCTGGATAATGCTTAAAGACGGCATTGCAGGCAACGAACAGAAAAAGATTGCCGCGGAAGCGTTTGTAAACTTTCTTTCCCGCCCCGACAACGCAATTCGCAATATGTACTATATCGGCTACACCTCCGCCATTGCCGACGACACGGTTTTTAACTACCTCGATTGGAATTACGGCGCGGTGTTCGACCCGGAGGACGATTATTACGACGGTGAGCTATTAGAAATATGCGAATATGATTTAAGCTACTTTTTCGGCGAAGGATACTCCATTTATATAGACGCAAGCCAGATAGAGATTGACCTTGAAAATGCAACTCCTCAAAAATTAAAGCTCGGCGAAGAATACGGAAACGATACCTATTACCTTGTGTACCCCACCCCCGAAAAGGTAAGCCGCGGGCGGCAGGTTTTTGCACAATACCCGCACCGTAGCGTAATTGACAGAAGCGTTGTAATGCTTGACTTCGGCGACAGGCTGAGCGCCATTAACAGAATGTGGATAAACGTAAGATGCCTTGCCGTTAAAGATTTTAACCCCGCCGTTGTATGGTCGGTTGTCGGTATATTACTTGCAGGCGCCGTTGCAATAATTTTATACAGGTTCCGCTATCAGATATTTTACAGACGACCCGACAAAATTTTTACAAATAAAAAGTAAGTTAAACGCGCGCTTTATAAAGCGCGCGTTTCTCTATTTTATTAAGCAAATTTAACTAAAAATAATTGATTATGTTACGCATAGTACTTAACATTTAATTGAAAGCATTTAAATAAATAAAAATTTTAGTTAATATGAACTTTTCAGTTGTCAATTGGAAAGAGTAGCCTGTCTCACCCCGTTAATAAACGTTGTTATTCTATATCTACAAAAACCCGTACCAATATTCGCTACTATATTTAAGCCGTCGATATTTGCATTTAATTTAGCGGTATAAATTTGAAACGACCGCAACTCGTCAACTGTTTTTCCGTCAATGATAAGTTGTACATAACCATAGCCTGTTACAATCTGAACGGTATGACCGTTTACCGCGTCTGAAATATTTTGATGTAAGCCTTTAATACATAAAACTATAACAACTATAATGAAAACTATTAAAGGAAGAAATATTAGTATGGGTATTAAAAATACACTTCCGTCGGCAATTAAAAAATTTTGTATCATATTTACATCTCCTCCACTCTGTTATATTATAGTAATTTTAAAACCTTAAAGCAAATTTAAAGGCACACTATTTTTACAGGCTACCATTAAGATTTGCCGGTTACCTATAAAAATTGCCGGTAATATTTTTATTTAACCTTTATTTTTACTTTTCTTTTTTAATATTATATGTTATAGTATTAGTGTCAATGCAGGCGTCGCCTATCGGTATGGCGTCAGCTTCCCAAGCTGATTTTGGCGGGTCCGACTCCCGTCGCCTGCTCCACTTTGACACACGCATAAAGAGCGTACTTTTGCTCCACCTGCGTGTGTCTTTTTCTATGCAAATTGCTTTGTTATTTGCTAAGTTTTGCCTTAATAAGTTAAAAGCGCAGTCGTTGAAGCGACTGCGCTATTTCATTAAACTATTGCATCCGACATTGTATAGCCTTCCAAAGAGCCAACTTTTACTTGAATACAAATGTACTTTAATGCCGTATCGGGCGAGGCAAAAAACTGTCTTTTCGCGTTAGGTGAAAGGCGCAACCAATCCCCATTACTCACTTCGATTTTTTCCCCGTCGATTTCTGCCGTTCCCTTGCCTTCCAAAACTGCATAAATCTCTTCGTTTTGCTTATGCGAATGAACGAACGGAACGCTTGCTCCCGCAGGCAACGTATTTATGCTTATTTCCGCGCCTGTAAGACCGAGCACGTCGTGAAGTTCAATCCGAGCTTCTTGCTTAACGTTTACCTTGTCAAAATTTTTCATATTATTACCTCCGTGATATATTGTAGCCAAAGTATACCATAAAAGCGATAGCAATACCACAGCGTTACTTTTTAATTACCAAATAATAGATTAGTAACATAGTTTCATTTTTAAACTATTGACTTTTACCTAATTTTCGGTATAATAAATTTAATTTTTGAAGGTAGGTAAATTATTATGTTGACTAAGGACGAATTGCCCGACTGCCCTGTTGCAACCACCGTACAACTTATAGGCAATAAATGGAAACTTTTAATTATCCGCAATTTAATATATAAAGGAAAACAGCGGTTCGGCGACTTTCTTAAAACAATTCCCGCCATAAGCAAAAAGGTATTGACGGACGACTTGCGCGCGTTAGAGGGCGACGGGCTTGTAGAAAGGCAGGTTTTTGCCGAAGTTCCTCCACGCGTTGAATATTCCTTAACTACCCTTGGACTATCGCTGAAACCCATTCTCGAAGCGATGTCCGAATGGGGAGCGGATTATAAAGCACATTTATAAATAATCAATTTTAATATGTACGCCTTGGAAATTTAGTAACTGTTTAAATGCAAATAAATTCTTTACGTTTTATTTTTTATTGCGCGCTTCAAAACTTGTTTAATCTATAATTTTCGCTATTCCGTTTAAAAACCTTTGATAATGGTAAAAACTTACGCGGAGGCTAAAAAAATGAATCCTATAAACGAAAAATGCAAAAGTTTACAAAACAATTTTTTACCGCTCAGAAAAATGTATCCTAAAAGCTACAACAAGGATAATACTTCCCCCTACACCAAAACGCGCGTAATACTTATGAACGGCACCGAGTTTGAATCCCAGTGGTTTATGCATCAGTTTGCAAGGCATTGCGACGAGCCTGAAATATTGCAGGCTTTGGCTGTTGTACGCCGTCAGGAACAGCAACAGCAAAAACGCATCAGCTGTTTAAAGCCTATTAACGAGAGCATTCTCGAAACTACCATTGCATACGAACAGCTTGCCGTAGATTTAACCGCCACGCTTGCCCGCAACGAAAAAGACGAAAATAATATAAAAGCCTTAAATTTTGCGCTTTTAGAGGACTTTGACCACCTTTACAGATACGCAAACCTTTTAAAGATGGATAAGGGAATCGACGCGGACGTGCTTGTCGGCAAATTTACGGAAATTATGCCTGGTCGTCCTACCATAGCCGAACACCGCTATCCTTCCGACGATTTAAAGCCGCATATGGTTGCGGAAAAAGCCGACCTGTACACCAAACTAGTTGCTTCCACCATTACCGCCGCAGAACAACAGACAATGAATTATTATATGAACATTGCCCAATGGTATAAAAACGACTTGGGAAGAAAGCTGTATGCGGAAATAGCAATGATTGAAGAGGCGCACGTAACGCAGTACGAAAGCCTTAAAGACCCCAATATGACCTGGCTTGAACAGTGGGTTATGCACGAATACTGCGAGTGCTGGCTGTATTACTCCGCTATGCAGGACGAAAGCAACGAAAGCATAAAGAAAATATGGACCGAACATTATAAAATGGAAGTCAGCCACTTAAAGGCGGCGGTAAAACTGTTAAAGAAATACGAAAACAAGACGTTCGAACAGGTTTGCGGCAACGGTGAATTCCCCAAACTTTTGAAACTCGGCGGAAATAAGGACTATATAAGGCGCGTTTTGGGCAGTACAATAACATTGACCGCAGACGAGCTCGATTACCGCGATATAGTAAAAATACCCAACGACCACAGATATTTCAATTATCAGAAATATATGTCGGGCGACCCCGAGAGGAACCCCTCCCACTTGGTAATTGAAAAAGCCATAAAGAAATGGGGCAAGGACTACCGCTATCAGGACGGCGACCACCCCGTTAAGGAACTGCGCGACAGAAAGAAAGACAACGTTAAAATTGCAAGAACCAAGTAATTGCAAAACAGCCGAAGCTTTTAAGCTTCGGCTGTTCTACTTCTTTTTTCTCTTATTTTCTTTTAAAAATTTTTTTAACTCCGCAAACATTGCTTTTTCGCCCTTATCTGCAAGCAAAGTTAAAAAATATTCAAGTTTTTCCGCCGTTTGCGCGTTCATTTGCGCCTTATCCTTTCTACTTAAAAAATATTGCAAAGGACAATCGTTTGAATAATCTTTACCCTTGTAAACCTTGCTTGCGGCTATTCTGTCGCAAATCATTTCGGCAAGATATTTGGGAGGCATTTCAACGCACACAACGGCGCCGTCCGCACCCACGTCCGTCCAATACTCAAAATGGTGTTTATTCCTGCCCTTGTGATGAAGCCACGCCGCAGAATAACCAAAAAGCTCCCTCTCCTTTGCCTGCGGGCTACGGTTGCCCTGATAGTATTTAGCTCCCGCAAAAAACTCCTGCGGAGAAAATTTAGACAAATCGTGCGTAAGCCCCAGCCATATCAGCCCCGCTTTGAAGCAGTTGCGCCTTACCTGTCGGCGGTGTCTGCAAACGGTGTGCAAATGCCTTAAAAAATGCATAGTCAAATTTCCACCGTCATACCGTCGTAAGCGCCCAACACGCCGTAACTTTCGCTTACCTGTTCCACTCTTTCTCTCGAAGGTCGGCAGTTATGCGAAAAATGAGTAATCACATATCGGGTATTGCCGTCGGCAACGCCCGCTTGCATAAGTCTACGCTTTATTTCCATATTGTCCTCGATACACATATGGCGCGTACCCGCGCGTGGAACCGCGTCTAAAAACGTACAGTCGAAAGTTACCAAATCAGCTTTTGCGCTATTTTCCGCCAAAAATTCAACGGACTTATCGCTAAGCGCGCCCGTATCGCACAGATGCAAATACCCTTTGCCCTGCCTTTCCACGTAGTACAACAGCGCTTCTTCCGCCGTTCCGTGGTTAGCGGGCAACGTAAGCACGCGGTAATCGCCGATAACCAATTGCTTAAAAGCACGCACAACCTTAACTTCGATATTTTCTGCTACGTCGCCGCGCATTTCCCTTGCAGTGCACTCGCAAAATACTTTATTCACCTCTTCGTTTCCGTAAATACACAATTTTCTACCAATCAGGGAAGCGTACTTATAGCCGCGCAAAATAAAATCGTGCGCATAAAAGTGGTCCATATGCGAGTGCGTTACCAACAGATATTCCAGCGACGAATAGTCCGCGCCGTAGCGCAGAGAATGCGCGTATGCGTCGGGCGGAAAATCAACGGACAATTTGCCGTCGATGAGCACCTGCGAACGCGTGCGATACTCGGAAAAATCTGATTTTCTTATTTCGTTGCAAAATTGACAGGAGCAGAACATTGCGGGCACACCCTCCGCCGCTCCCGTACCGAGAAAACTTATCTTCATAAAGTAATACAGGGCGAAAATTCGCCCTGCCTATCATATCTCTATTATAATGGTTACAGGACCATCGTTTGACTGCTTAATCTGCATATCCGCGCCGAACACGCCTTTTTTTACGAGTATTCCGTACCCATTCAAAGTTTCGGCGCAATGCTCGTAAAGAGAGTTGGCTCTCTCAGGCGCTTCCGCCTCGGTAAAACTCGGTCTGTTTCCGTGCGAGCAATCGCCGTACAAAGTAAATTGAGAAACCAACAAAACTTCGCCCCTGACGTCCTTTACGGAAAGGTTCATTTTACCGTTTGCGTCCTCAAACACGCGCAGATTGACAATTTTATATGCAATGCGCTCCGCTTGCGCTTCAACGTCGCCCTGTTTGACGCCCAGAAAGACAACCAAACCCTTATCTATCGAAGAAATCAGCTCCCCTTCGACGGACAGCGAAGCGTTTTTAACGCGCTGTGCAACAGCCTTCATTAAAAATTATTTGCCTACGCGCGACATATACTCGCCGTTACGCGTATCGATACGGATAACGTCGCCCTCTTCCACAAACATAGGAACCTGTATTATAGCTTCGGTTTCAACCTTAGCATTCTTCATTGCGTTGGTCGCAGTATTGCCCTTTACGCCCGGCTCGCACTCAATAACTTTAAGCTCTACAAAGTTTTCGGGCTCTACCGAGAACGCAGTGCCGTGCAAGAATTTGATTGTTACGGTGTCGTTTTCCTTGATATACTTCAAAGCGTCTTCAACCTGGTCGAAGTTGAGCGTAATCATTTCGAACGACTCGGGGTCCATAAAATAATAGAATTCGCCGTCCGTATAGGAATAGGACATCTTTCTCGTTTCAACCTGAGCCGTTTCGAGCTTAGCCGTGGGGTTAAAGGTTATGTCGGACAAAACCTGACCCGTAACAACGTTTTTAAGCGTCGTTCTTACAAACGCCGCGCCCTTACCCGGCTTTACGTGCTGGAACTCGGTTACGGTATAAACGCCCTTGCCGTTATACTCAAACGTTACGCCTTTTCTGATGTCGCCTGCCAAAATTGATGCCATATAAATTATCTCCTTATAATTTGCGTAATTGAAATGACTTATAAAATAATAAGTTTTTTATCCGAATCGGTTAAACTGACAACGTTGCCGCCCGAAAGGGTTACCGTGTCCTCTATTCTTATACCCAATTTACCAGCTATATACACGCCCGGCTCGTCCGAAAAGACCATTCCGTCCGTAAACACACTTTCGTCAGACGGCGTAAGATTGGGGCTTTCGTGGATATTTATTCCAAGACTATGACCGAGTGAATGAGTAAAATACTTAGCCAAACCTTGGGTTTCGAGGTAATCTCTTGCGAATGCGTCCCCCTGCCTGCCCGTCATTCCGCTGTGGAAATTTTGCTTTACAAGCATATGAGCAGTTAAAACCTTGTCGTATATATCTTTAAACTCGGCGTGTTTGCCGTCATCGCCGAATAAAAACGTTCGTGTACAGTCGGAGCAATATCCGTTTATTTTACAGCCGAAGTCAAGCAAAACCGCGTCGCCGAACCTGAGTTTAGCCGTTCCCGTTTCGTGATGGGGAACGCTTCCGTTTGCGCCGAACGCGCATATGGTGGAAAAGCTTGTGCCGCTCGCGCCGTTTTTGCGCATTAAGTATTCAAGCAGAGCGGCGACTTCGTTTTCCGTCATCCCCTCCTTTATTTCCCCGAGCAGTTGCAAAAATGCTTTATCCGTAGCCGAGCAGGCAAGCGAAATATTTTCTATTTCCGCTTGGCTCTTTACAGCCATTGCGCTTTTAAACGCATCTGCACTGTCGACAATTGTATATCCGCCTTGCAAGAATTCGGTATATTCCCTTGCAGTAAGCCTGTCGAGAGGCATACCCAAGCTGTTATATCCGCGCAAAAGTTCTACAAGTTTTTCTCCGCGGGGATATTCCATTACTTGAATATCCCTACCTGCAAGAGCGACCGTCGCCGCTTCGAAATATCTTGCGTCGGTATAGAAACGCGTGGAATTTTCGTCGGTTACGACCACTCCGAACGAGCTTTGAAAACCAGTTAAATAGAAACGCAAGTCCTCCTGCGTGGTTACCAAAGCCTTCGCGCCAACGGCGTTTAAAAGCTTTTTTGCTGTATTATTTACCATAATATTTTACCAAAAATATTCTTATATGTCAATACTATTGTATATTTCTTTCATTTTGGCGGCGTCTTCGGCTTGCGTTCCGTCCGACTCGCTTACGATATACGGCTCTAACTTCAACTGCTTTAAAGCCACGGCAAGCGGCTCGAACTCCGGTCCGAAAACGTTGTCCGAAAAAGTCAAATGCTTGACCTCGCCCTTAGCGCTGTACATAATTTTAGAAAAATGCACGTGGAAATGCTTTACGCGCTCGTAGCCCAATTGGTCAACCATATATTCAAGGCGCAACCTGTAATCTTCAACCGTCTTTAAACTTCCCTGTTCCCTTGCATTTATATGCCCGAAGTCTATTGCGGGCAGATATATTTTATCTATTTTGCAGAACTCAACAACCTCTTCGAGAGTGCCAATCTGCGCAAGCTTGCCCATAGTCTCGGGGCAGAAATATAAATCTTCGAAACCGTTAAGATAGACGTAATCGCGCAATACTTTAAGCCGCTCGCAAGTCAGTTTTACAGCATCTTCACGCGTAGCCTTGCCCTGCGCCGCGGGGTGAAAAACCAACCTTTTACCGCCCAAAAGTTTTAAATATTTTGCACTTGTAAGCACGTAGTTATATGATTTTTGAGCCGCTTCATCGGCGGGGTTAGCAAAATTTATAAAGTATGGCGCGTGAACGCTTATTTCCTTACCGCCCTGTGCAAACGATTGCCCTATTTCCACAGCCTTATCTTCCGACATTGTTACGCCGCGACCGAAAGAATACTCGAAGCAGTCAAGATTAAACTTATTAAGATATTCGGGCGCCTGCGTGGTATGCTTGTACCCCATACCGTAAAAACTTTGGCTGTTGCCGCTCGGTCCGAATTTAATCAATTTTTTCTTCTCCGTCTATATAATCGGTAGTCTGTTCGGTCTGTTCCTCGGGTTCTGCCGCAAGCTCTTCAACGGACTGTTCGGTCTGTTCCTCGGGCTCTGCCGTAACCTCTTCAACGGGCTGTTCTGTCTGTTCCTCGGGTTCTGCCGTAACCTCTTCAACGGGCTGTTCTGTCTGCGCCTCGGGTTCTGCCGTAACCTCTTCAACGGGCTGTTCTGTCTGTTCCTCGGGTTCTGCCGTAA
>CAJUHT010000001.1:0-30705 GCA_910586035.1 uncultured Christensenella sp. | reverse complement strand
TCTTCAACGGGCTGTTCTGTCTGTTCCTCGGGTTCTGCCGTAACCTCTTCAACGGACTGTTCTGTCTGCGCCTCGGGTTCTGCCGTAACCTCTTCAACGGGCTGTTCTACTACCGCAGGCGCTTCAACAACTTCCTCCACAACCTCGCTTGACGCGTCGGCAACAACTACTTCTTCGCTAACACTCTGCAAATCGCTTTGCAACTGCGCGCTCAATGCCGAAGGAGATTCAAACTGTTCTATATCGCGGACATAATCAATAAATCGTATAGTCAAAGTTTGACCGTACAAATTCCCGCTGAAACCTTCGAGATACGTTTCCAACGCTACGCGCTTATCGCCGAACGTAGGACAGGTGCCGAAGTTTGCAATGCCCTGATAATCGGTATCGCCAACAGTGCATTTAACGCTGTAAACTCCCTGCTTGATGGGATATTTCCAATCGGGATAAACAATATTCACCGTAGGGAAGCCGACTACCGAGGTACCTCTGCCCTCGCCCTTTACCACTTCGCCGCTGAGAGAAAACTCGCCGCCCAACAACTCGTTTGCGCGCGCGACATTGCCCGCGTCAAGGCAGGACTTGATAAGCGTCGTGCTGACCTTATCGCTTCCTAAGGTTACGTCCTTAACGGGCATATACCAAACGCCGTTTTCATCGTCCTCGGCGTAATTTTTGAGCGTGGACGATTTGCCCTTAGCCTGCGCGCCGAAGCGAAAATCTTTACCGCTCATATACGCCTTAACGTTTATTTTATCCTCTATTTCCCGCAGAAAATCAAGGGGCGCAATGGCTTTAAATTCTTCGTTAAATTCTACGGCAAGCACAAATTTTACGTTATACTGTTCAAGCAAGGCAATTCTTTCCTCGAAAGAATACAAAAGCTTATCGCTTTTGCCGCCCTTAAAGACCATAACGCCCAAATCGAGCCCGTTGATTTTAGCCTGTAATTTGGCTTTTTTCAACAGCTCTCTATGACCGAGATGAACGGCGTCGAAGCACCCAAGAACTATGAGCGCGGGGAATTCGTATCCGTCTTTTCCGTATTCAACTATCGTCAGCATAATTTTGTCCTCACCTTTAAAATGCCTTCGGCGACCTCCGCCAAACCGTAAAATGATTTTTCTGCGTTATAAAGTTTATATAAGCCGTCTTTGTAATTACAATTTACGCAAACGCCGTTAAAGATTTTTTTAGCCGTTTCCCCTTCGGCATATATACTTTCGAGCGGCAAAACACTGTCGCAAGGTATAAAATATTTATGTAAATTATCTTCGTCAAGCAAATCGGTAGATACTGAATTTTCTATTAAAAACGGTCCGCTCCTAGTCCTTTTCAACGCGCTCATCGCCGCAAAAGTACCCAACTTTGCCGCCATATCCCTTGCTATGGAACGGATATACGTGCCGCCGCCGCACTCTATTTCAAAGGAAAATTCTCCGTAACCAAGCCCGTTTAAAAGCTTTATCGACTTAACCGTTACCTTTTTAGGCGGCAATTCGAACTCAACGCCGCCACGCGCCAACTGATAGCCGCGCTGTCCGTTTACGTTTTTTGCGCTGTACTTAGGCGGCACCTGCCAAACTTCTCCGACAAGCGAAGGAATCGCTTCGATAATCTCGTTTTTAGAGGGAATTCTGCCGCCGTCGTTTAAAACCGCGCCCGTAGTATCGAGCGTATCATAATGCGTTCCGAAACGGAAAGTTGCAACGTAAGTCTTTTCCTTTTTCAAAAAATAATCGAAGAGCCTTGCCGCGTTTCCCACAGCTACGGGCAGAACACCGCTCGCCATTGGGTCAAGCGTTCCCATATGCCCGCAGGGAGTATGCGTAAGCCGCTTAATTACGGCTACTTCCCTTGCGGAACTGCGCCCCTCCGCTTTGTTTACTATGATAAACCCCGTCATATTTGCTGATAAACCGCGTGAGTAAGCCGTTCAACCACCTCTTCGTATTCCCCGAACAGCATACAGCCGCTGGCAAGCACGTGCCCGCCGCCGCCGAATCTTTCCGCCACGGCGTTTACGTTGACGCTTCGGCTACGCAAAGAAGCTTTATACTGATTTTTCCTAACTTCCATTAAAGATACCGAAACTTCCACACCGTCAATCGACAGAGGAAAATCCACAAAGCCTTCCGTCTGGCTTTTATCCGTGCCCGTTTCGGCGAAATCTTTCTGCGTAACAGTGAGAAATACCAACTTGTCTTCAAGTTCGAAACGCATTTTGCCGAGCACTCTGCTATACAACAGTGCGCGCGCCTTTGTCTGGCGGGTGAACATTTGATAACCAATATCGCAAATATCCGCGCCCTTTTCCCGCAGTTTTGCCGCAACCGAAAAGGTTTTTGCGCTTACGTCGCGGTGGGAAAAGTTGCCGCTGTCCGTCAAAAGCCCCAACGCAAGCAAATCGGCTAAGTCTTTTGTTATTTCAAAACCCGCCTCTTCAAAAATTTCGGGCATAATTTCGCAGGTTGCGGTACTGTCCGCAATAACGTAATTATATTTTGCAAATTTAGGATTGGAAATGTGATGGTCGATATTCAACGTTTTGCCTTTGAAAGAGCCAAACTGCGAAGAAAACGCCCCAAGCCTTGAAATATCCGCACTGTCAACCGACACAAACAAATCGATTGCGCTTATATCCACGGGCAAAGCGGTGTAATATTCCGCCATAGTATTAAAAATACACAGTCTTTCCGGCGGTTGCTCTTCAAACAGCATATATGCGTTTTTACCCTCGTTTTTCAAGGCGTTGCACAGGGCAAAACCGCTGCCGAGCGCGTCGCCGTCGGGGCGCACGTGGCAAAGCACAGCCACGCTTTTTGCTCTTTTTAAAATTGCCGCCACTTCCGAAAGACTGTTGTTAGTCATTTGCGCCTCCGTTGCCGTCCTCGATTCCTTTAAGCAACTTGTCAATCTTATCGCCGTATTCCATACTCTCGTCCATAACGAAACGGAGTTCGGGAACAGTGCGTATCCTCAGCACTTTCGAAAGTTCGTGCCTGATATATCCCGCGTTTTCCACAAGAATTTTAAACGTATCGCGCTTCTTCTGCTCGTTGGGGTCGTAAATACTTACAAAGACCTTACAACTCTTCAAGTCGGGCGCAACGTCCGCGTTTATAATGCTTATAATCGCGCTCATAGCGGGATATTTGTTTCTCAAATCGGTGGAAATAACTCCGTAAATTTCTTCACGGAACTGACTTGACAGCCTTTCCCCTCTCAAACCCTTCATATTTTAGCCCTTCGGAGCAATCTCCTCGATAGAATAACACTCAATTATGTCGCCGACCTTTATGTCGTTAAACCCTTCGATTGCGCATCCGCACTCGTAATTGTAGTTTACTTCCTTAACGTCGTCTTTAAATCTCTTCAACTGTCGAACGTTACCCTCAACGACAAGCACGTCGTCCCTGTATATTCTCAGCTTGCCGCCGCGAATAATTTTGCCGTCGAGCACGTAGCAACCTGCGATGTTGCCGACGCCCGTAATTTTGAAAGTCTGGCGCACTTCGCACTTGCCGAGATAAACGTCCTGATACTTGGGCGTAAGCATACCTTTAAGCGCGGCTTCCATATCGTCGAGCAAGTCGTAAATAATTCTGTAACACCTTACGTCAATCTTTCCGCGCTCGGCGGTTACCCTTGCCTTAGCGTCGGGACGAACGTTGAAGCCGAGTATGATTGCGTTCGAAGAATCGGCAAGCATAACGTCCGATTCCGTAATCGCGCCCGCGCCGCTGTGAATTACCTTTACCTGCACTTCCTCGTTGGAAAGCTTTATAACCGACTGCTTAACGGCTTCAACCGAGCCCTGCACGTCGCCCTTGATTATAAGGTTCAAGGTCTTCATATTGCCTTCGGCAATTTTTCCGAACACGTCGTCGAGAGAAACTTTGGAAGTAACTTTTACCATTTCGTCGCTTTCCTTTCTCTTTCTCTCTTCTATTACCGACTTCATTAAGTCCTGCGTTACGGCAAACAGCGAGTCGCCAGCGTTGGGCACCTCTTCGAAGCCGAGTACGAACACCGCCATAGACGGTCCCGCTTCCTTTACAGTTCTGCCCTTATCGTCGAGCATTGCGCGCACGCGCCCCGTAACCATACCTGATATGATATTGTCGCCCGTGTGCAACGTACCGTTCTGCACAAGCACGGTAGCAACGGGACCTTTGCCCTTATCGAGCTGAGCTTCGATAATAACGCCGCGCGCCTGCCTTTCGGGATTTGCCAAAAGCTCCTTCATTTCCGCAACAAGCAACACGTTTTCAAGCAACGAGTCTATTCCCTCGCCCGTCTTGCAGGAGATAGGGCAAACGGGAGTCGTACCGCCCCATTCTTCGGGCACAAGTTCGTGCGTAGTAAGTTCCTGTTTGATTTTTTCGGGATTTGCGCCCACTTTATCCATTTTGTTTACTGCAACTACGATGGATACGCCCGCCGCTTTGGCGTGGTTTATCGCTTCCACCGTCTGCGGCATTATGCCGTCGTCGGCGGCAACGACGAGTATTACAATATCCGTTACCATTGCGCCGCGGGCGCGCATCGCCGTAAACGCTTCGTGTCCGGGGGTATCGATAAACGTAATGCTTTTGCCCTTTACGCTTACCGAGTACGCGCCTATATGCTGGGTTATGCCGCCCGCTTCGCCGGCGGCGTTGTTAGCCTTTCTTATATAGTCCAAAAGCGAGGTTTTACCGTGGTCTACGTGCCCCATAACGGTAACGACGGGAGCGCGCGGAACAAGGCTTTCGATTTCTTCAACCGTATCCGCCTGCTTTTCGCTGAGAATTTCTTCCGCCGTCTTTTCGGGTTTATATTCCAGCTCTATATCCATACTTGCGGCAAGAAGCGCGGCGGTATCGTAGTCGATGGACTCGTTTACCGTCTTCATAATGCCCTCTTTAAACAGCCACTTAGTAATTTCAACGGCGGACATACCAATCTTTTCAGACAGTACTTTTAAAGGAATATCGTTGGTAGTTACAACTGCGTGGTCGATTTTAATCGTCTGCGAGCCCTGATTTGACTTGGCTTTTTTAACCCTGAGCTTTCTGTAACCGCTCTTGTTCTCGTCAAAATCGGCAACCGTGGCGCCCTGCTGTTTAACAAGCGCGCGCTTGGAAATGGTATGCCTGTCCCTCTCCACATAAGTCTTTTCAAAACTCTGTTTCTTTTTATCCGCACCGAAATTCTTGCCCGCAGGCTTTGCGGGCTGAGCCGTAGCGGGCGCAACGTACTTTGCGCCGCCCGCAGGTCTTGAAGCGGGAGCGCCGTTGCGGGGCGCCTGACCGTACTGGGGGCGCGCAGGTCTGTTGCCCGCCGCGTTATCCCTGTTTACGTAAGTCTTGGGCGGAGCTACGGGAGCTTTCGCCACTATATAGGAAGGTCTTGCCGGCTTTGCGGGTTTAACCTCTTCCTTTACGGGTTCGGCAACCTGTTCGGGCTTGCTCGCTTCCGCAACGGGTTTTTCTTCTGCCGCCTTTTCCGTTTTAACTTCTTCCTTTACGGGTTCTTCGGTTATTACAACCTTCTCCTCCACAACCTCGGGTTCAGGCTGAACTTCTTCTATTACTCTCTCTTCGGTCTTCTTGGCGGCGGCTTCTTCCGCTGCTGCCGCTTCGCGCGCAATTCTCTCTTCTTCTGCGCGTTTTGCCATTCTTGCATTGTCAAGCTCGGCAAGGCGCTTTAAAATATCGCCCGCCGTTCTCTCGGCTGCCGCAACCTTTTTAGAAAGTTCGCTTACCGTTCCCTCCGATAACATTTTAGCAATACTGACAATGTTTTCGTATTTTGCCATACCATCACCTCTCGGTATATAATTCGTAATCGCCGCCCGCGTTGGCGCAAATCGCGCGCGCAAGCTCGGCGTCCCTGACAGCCGCCAATTTGCAGTCCTGTTTATGCACGGCGTTTTCCAGCCCAGCATTGCAAACCATAAGCGGACAGTTAAATCTCTTTTTATATTTAAGCGCGAGTTTAAACGTGTTTTCCGACGCGGTAGAACATACCATAATCAGAAAAACGCCCTTTTTCAGCATATCAATCGAACCGCCGCCAAGCGTTATTTTCCGCGCCCGCAGACAGAATCCGACGTAGGTTTCAACCTTTCCTGCCAAAATATTCCCCCTCGATTGCCGTATACACGCTTTCGTCTACCCGACAGGAAAATACCCTGTCCAACAGTCGGCTCTTTTTAAGCTTTGCTATACAGGCGGGATTGTCGCATATATACGCGCCCCTGCCGGAAGCTTTCCCTGAAAAATCAAGAAAAATCTTATCTTCGGGGGTCTTTACCAACCTTAGCATATCCCGTTTTTCCTTGGCTTCGCGGCAAGCTATGCACTGCCTGAGCGGTATCTTTTTTAATTTGGGCATTTTATAAGTTTTCTCCGCCCTCTTCCTCTTCGCTTACGCCTATTCCGAGCTTAGCCGCCGCACTCTCGCTCTTGACGTCTATCTTCCAACCCGTAAGCCTTACCGCAAGGCGGGCGTTCTGACCGTCCCTGCCGATTGCAAGCGAAAGCTTATCGTCGGGCACAACCGCCATAGCGGTATTTTCGCCTTCGAGCTGGGTTACGGAAATAACCTTTGCGGGCGACAGCGCCTTTGCGATAAATTCCAGCGGGTTCTCGCTCCAAGGAATTATATCGATTTTTTCGCCGTGAAGCTCTTCTACAATGGCGTTTACCCTTGCGCCCTTATTGCCTACGCAGGCGCCGATTGCGTCCACTCTGGCGTCCTCGGAATAAATTGCAATTTTAGTTCTTGCGCCCGCTTCCCTGCTCACTTCCTTAATGATTACCGTACCCTGCTTGATTTCGGGCACTTCCTCCTCGAAGAGCTTTCTTACCAAGCCTGCGGAAGAACGGCTGACGAGCACCTGCGCACCCTTGAAGCCGCTTTTTACGCGCTTTACGAACACCTTTATTTTGTCGTTTACGTTGTAAGTTTCGCCGGGCACCTGGTCGGAAGGAAGCATAAGCCCCTCAACCTGACCTTTGCCGAGTTCTACGTATACGTTTTTAAGGTCGATTTTTCTTATTTTACCAACGACAAGCTCGCCTTCCTTATCGGAAAACTCGTTCATTGCGGCGTCGCGCTCCGTTTCGTGGAGCTTTTGCAGAATAACCTGCTTGGCCGTCTGCGCGGCGATACGCGAAAAATCTTTGGGGGTAAACTTTTCGGTTACCTTATCCCCTAATTTATAGCTTTTTTTAATGGCGCGGGCGTCTTCGAGCGATATTTCCAAATCCCTGTCCGCAACTTCTTCCACAACGGTTCTTACGGTAAAGAATTCGATAGTTCCCTTTTCGGGCACAAGTTTAAGCTCTACTTCGCCAACGGTGCCCGCGCTCTGCTTTTTACAAGCCGAAACGAGAGCGTTGCGGAGAGCTTCTATAAATATCTCCTGCGGGATACCCTTTTCTTTTTCCAAATCTGCAAGCGCAGCAAAAAAGTCCTTGTTTACCATTATGATTTTCTCCTCGAATTATCTGTAAGCGCGGCTCTGCGCGCTAATTCATTCAAATTTTATAGCTTTATTTATTTTTGCAATTTTATTGCGGGGAATTTTTACCGTTTCCTTTTGAAGGGCGACCGTTACGGAATTTTCGTCAAATTCCTCCAACACTCCCTCCAAAAACTTTTTGCCCTTTAAAGGCGCGTAGAGTTTAACCTCTACTTCCTTATTCCGGTTTCTCTCGAAATCGCGCGCCGTCTTAAAAGGTCTGTCAAGCCCCGGGCTTGACACGTTTAAAGTATACGGCTCGCCGTAGCTGGGGTCCAACTCGTCGATAGGCTCGAATATGGCGTTGTGGAATTTTTCGCAGGTATCGAGGTCGACCCCCGCCTCCGTTTCTATATACACGGTGAGCGCGGCGGTCTTTTCGTTGCACTCCACTTCGACGATTTCAATATTCATACCCTCGGCTATACCGCCGAGCATTTCGCCTATTTCAGCGACCGGTTTAAATTTCATATTTCCCCTACATACAAGTATTGAGTGCCTCGTCAAGGCACTCAATCTTAAACATAAGTATTAAGCTTGTACCTATTATAGCACACCTATTTGTATTTGGCAAGTTTTAACATAGATTTGGCAAAGATTTTTTTATTTTTATAAGTTCTATGAATATTTTCGCCGTTACAAGCGCGTCGTCGGAAGCCCTGTGGTGATTGAAAGTAATTCCGAAATGGTCCGCCACCGTATTTAACTTATAATTCGACAATCGCAATAAGCTCTGCGAAAGCGGTATGGTATCAAAAATTTTACGTTCGGGCACATAACCGCATTGCGAACAGTAGTAATCTATAAATTTATAGTCGAAGTTGGCGGCGTTATGACCGACAAGATAACACCCGTCTATAAACTTGAAAAAGTCGGGCATAACCTTTTCATAAGAGGGCGCGCCGTCTACGGTCTGCTGGTCTATACCCGTAAGATTTATTATCTCTTGCGAAAGCTTTCTCTGCGGGTTGACAAAGGTTGTAAAACTTTCCTTTATTTCTCCGTCTATAACCTTATAGGCGCCTATCTCTATTATTCTGTCAATATTACCCGCGGAAGGCGAGCTGTTCAAGCCCGTCGTTTCGAGGTCGAATACGACGAACACGTTGTCGGTAAGACACTTGGGAAGGCGACTGTCCACAAACAGATTGCTCTGCGTGTAGTCCATAAACGGCTCGGGAAACACCGTTTCGTAATACTTAGGCACGGGCTTAGAAGCGCGCTTTTCGGGTATAAACCCGTATGGCACCCTGCCGTAATCGATAAAATTGGCGGTAGGGCGCACCGAGCCGTTGTAAATTTCGGTTTTGCAGGTGAGTACTACGCCGTCGCCAACGGCAAGCTTTTTAATCTTTTCTATACTTTTCTGCCTTGTGAAATATCCTACGCGTATGGAAGCAGTGGTATCGTTTACCGTAAAGGAATACATTGTCTTTTCCTTTCCGCTCGAAGTAGTTACCGTCCTTTCCCTTATATCGATAATTTCCCCGCAGATTACAACGCTTTCGCTTTCAAAATTCAAGTCGGCGATATATATGGCGCGTTGGTGGGCTACTCCGCCCTCCAAAAATGAAAAGTCGGCTATTTCAAACGACCTCGGAGGAATTTCATATTGAATATTTTCAGGCTTCTCCTCGATTACAATCTCGTCCAATTTGCTCTCTACCGTAACGCATTTACCCGTAAATTCGCCGCAGAAATGCTTTTTAAGCTCTTTTGCGATATTTTCGGCGATTTCGGAAGTATACGAAGACGCGTGTATGACCGCAACGGTAAAATAAAAGCCGCTTTTCGACTTTTCAACCTTAATATCCTCCAAAGTAACGAACGCCGCAAGTTGACGGTTGGTTTCGCCAATTATAGCAAGTATTTTCCTTGCTACCATTTCCGCGTCGGGAGTAAGTTTGGTTATGCGTAAACTGCACGAAAAAAAGTCGGGCACAAACTTGCGCACGGCATTTTTAGCCTGAGCCTCGTCCTCCCGCGTGTACGCCTTATCTGTTATCAGCGCAACTTCAACTTCGCGCTTGGCTTTTATAAGCGTAACGGATGATATTATAGCCGTATCAAGGGAAGGTATGTTCCTGACCTCCCGCAAAAATGTATCAGTCATTTATTAAACCGTCTAATTCAGCAAAAAATTCACTTTCGGCGTTTTCGGAAGGAACACGCCTTACAAGCTCCCCGCGCTTGAATATAACGCAGTATTCAGCCGCGCCTGCAATGCCTAAATCGCAGTCCTTCGCCTCCCCGGGGCCGTTTACTACGCAACCCATTACCGCCACTTTTAAAGGCTTGCATATATATTCAACGCGCTTGTTTACCTTTTCGGCAAGCTCCGTAACGTTCCACTGACATCTACCGCAGGTAGGGCAGGAAATTACGTTTACGTAATTTTTATCAAGCCCCACAGCCCTTAAAAGCCTGCGCGCGGCAATAACCTCTTCCAAAGGGTCGCCCGTTATGGATATACGGAGAGTATCGCCTATACCGTTTAAGAGCAACGCACCGAGCGCCGCACTTGATTTGACGACCGCCATATCCTTTACGCCCGCTTCGGTAACGCCTATGTGCAGAGGATAGCCGCACTTTTCGGCAAGCAACGAATACGCTTTGTAAGTCATCTGCGCGTCGGAAGATTTTACCGCCAAAACAATATCGTCCACCCCGTACTTTTCGAGAATTTGCGCATTATATAAGGCGCTCTCCACGAGCGCTTCCGCGCTCCTGCCGTACTTTTCTTCGTAAGTCTTTTCCAGACTGCCCGTATTAGCGCCAACGCGCACGGGGATTTTATGCGCCTTGATACAGTCGGCAACCGCCTTTATATGACTTTCGCCGCCAATGTTGCCGGGGTTTATGCGCACCTTGTCGCACCCGCTTTCGATTGCAGCAACGGCAAGTTTATAAGAAAAATGTATATCCGCTACAATGGGCAATTTACATTCGCTTTTAAGTTTGGCAATTGCGCGCGCGTCGCTTTCGTCAAGCACGGAAACCCGCACGATTTCACAGCCCGCCGCGCCGAGCGCATTTATCTGCGCGGACGTTGCCGCTATATCGGAAGTTTTATGCGTGCACATAGACTGAATTTTAACGCTTTCGGTACCGCCGATTTTAACGCCGCCTATGCTTACGACTTTGGATTTTCTTCTTTCCATTCCAAAATTTAAGGCAGCTTTTAACTGCCTTACCTTATTATTTTCTGTTTTCCATCATCTTTTGAAGTTCGCGCATAAAGCTGTCTATATCCGTAAACGAGCGGTACACGCTCGCATAGCGCACATACGCCACTTCGTCGAGATTTTTAAGCCCGTCCATAACCAACTCGCCGATATGCTTGGAGGAAATTTCCTGCTCCATAGAATTGTATATTCGCTTGGTAATATCCTCTACCAATTTATCGATTTTTTCCATCGATACGGGGCGCTTTTCGCAAGCCTTGATTATGCCGTTTTTAATTTTAAGCGGGTCGTAAGACTGACGAGTACCGCCCGACTTGACAACCAGCACGGGCGTGTCCTCTATCGTTTCGTACGTGGTAAAACGCTTACCGCACTGAACGCATTCGCGCCTTCTTCTAATCGTTCTGCCCTCGTCGGCGGAGCGGCTATCGATAACTTTGCTGTCCTCGCATCCGCAATACATACACTTCATATAGCGACCTCTTCCCGTGTTTTGATAATTATATCACAATATATTGTATTTGTAAAGAAAAAAGAAAGAATATACGGACCTGCTTTTACAGCAAGCCCGTACAAATTTTTTATTTGAAGTATTTTACGCCGCTCTCGAATATTTTCATATCGAAATTGCCCGAATAGTTTTTGTAGAGGTTTTCCCCTACTCTTTCGCTGTGCCCCATTTTGCCGAACACTCTGCCGTCGGGAGAAGTTATACCCTCTATCGCCCACATACTGCCGTTGGGGTTAAAAGGTCCTTGCATAGTCGGCTTGCCCGACAAATCGACGTACTGCGTGGCAATCTGTCCGCCCGCGAGCATCTTTTCGAGCTCCGCCGCGGGAGCGACGATTTTGCCCTCGCCGTGCGATACGGGCACGGCGTACACTTCGCCGACGTTGCAGCCCGAAAGCCAGGGGCTTAAATTGCTTGCCACTCGGATGTTTACCATTGTGGAAACGTGGCGGGAAATATTGTTATAAGTCAAAGTAGGCGAGTTTGCAGTAAGCGGGCTTACTTTACCGTAAGGAACAAGCCCTAACTTTATCAACGCCTGAAAGCCGTTGCAAATGCCGAGCACCAGACCGTCGCGGTTGTTTAACAACTCCATAATTCTTTCCGCAACGGCGGGGCTTTTGAAAGTTGTGGCAATAAACTTACCCGAACCGTCGGGTTCGTCGCCGCCAGAAAAACCTCCGGGGAAGGCTATTATATTAGCCTTGTCGACAGCATTTATAATCGCCTCTACGCTCTCCTCTATATCCGCCGCCGAACGGTTTTTGATTACCAGAATTTCGGGCTCCGCGCCTGCAAGTTTAAACGCGCGGGCGGTATCCAACTCGCAGTTAGTGCCGGGGAACGCGGGAATAAACACGCGGGGTTTAGCCGTTTTAACCGCTATATTCGTATATTTCTGCCCGCCCGTATAATCGCAGTCGGGCACTTCGCCCTCCGCCTTTGCTGTAACGGGGAATACGGAAGCAAGTTTTTCCGTGTAGTAGGAAACGGCTTCGTTTACCGACACGCTCTCCGCGCCGTAGCTGAATGCGCCATCATCCTTGGAAGAGCCGATAAGCACGCGGACGATATCGTTGCCGAGCTTGGTTATATCGTTTGCCGAAACGATTATATCGCCGTAGTGTTCGCCGAACAGATAGCCCGCGTCGCCGTTGAATTCAAAGCCGAGTCCGTTGCCGAGACAGCTCTTGATAACGGCGGGCACAACGCCGCCCTTTTCCACCACCGTGGCAAAATCGATATTGCCGCTTTCGATGTTTAGATTTATGACAAAGTATAGCTTTTTAAGATACTCGAAGTCGGGAATCTGGCAACCGTCCTTGCGCATAGGCAACAGGTAAAGTTTCTGACCGCCGCGCCCCACAACGTTAGTTATAAGTTTGGATGCCTTGGCGGGGGCAAGCGCAAAGGAAATGAGCGTGGGCGGCACGTCTATATCCTCGAAAGTACCGCTCATAGAATCTTTGCCGCCTATTGCGCCAAGCCCTAAATTGAGCTGGGCGTACAGCGCGCCGAGCAACGCCGAAAGGGGAACGCCCCAGCGCTTGGGGTCGTTTCTCAGGCGCATAAAGAATTCCTGCAACGAAAGACGCACGTCCCTGTAATTTGCGCCCGCGGCGACCGTTTTGGCTACCGACGTTACTATCGCGTAAATTGCACCCGTAAAAGGCGAGGACGACGAAAGTTCGGGGCTGTAACCGTAAGCGGACACGGTGCAATCGTCCGTTTCCCCGCCCATAATTTTAGCCGCCATTGCAGTTACGGGAGTAAGCTGATACTTGCCGCCGAACGGCATATACACCGACTTTGCGCCGATAGTCGAATCGAACATTTCCGCAAGTCCCTTTTTGGAACACACGTTGAGTTGCGTTAACGCCTGTTCTACTTCGCGCTTGAAATCGTAAATTTCTGGCTTATCGAAGAAATGAGTTACCTTATCGTTAATCTCTGCGGAAATTTGCTGTTTAACGCCGTTGGTATCAAGGAAATCGCGGGAGATATCAACTATCGCCTTGCCGCGGTGATACATTTTCATTCTTCTGTCGCCCGTAACGGTTGCAACGGGCGTTGCCGCAAGGTTCTCCTCCTCGGCAAGCGCAATAAACTTATCCACGTCGTCCGCGGATACGACAACCGCCATTCTCTCCTGACTTTCGGAAATTGCAAGCTCGGTACCCGAAAGTCCCTCGTACTTTTTAGGCACTTTGTCAAGCTCGATTACAAGCCCATCGGCAAGTTCGCCTATGGCTACGGAAACGCCGCCCGCGCCGAAGTCGTTGCACTTTTTAATCATACGCGTCGCATCGGCGTTCAAAAACAGCCTCTGCAACTTTCTTTCAGTCAGCGCGTTGCCCTTCTGCACTTCCGCGCCACAGGTCTGCACCGACTTTTTATCGTGCGCCTTGGAAGAGCCCGTTGCGCCGCCGCAACCATCGCGCCCCGTTTCCCCGCCGAGAAGCACGACTACGTCGCCCTCCGCGGGTTTTTCGCGGTAAATCATATCCGATTTAGCTCCGCCGACAACAAAGCCCGTTTCCAATCTCTTAGCCTTGAAACCGGGGTGATAAACTTCTTCTACCTGACCGGTGGCAAGCCCTATCTGGTTGCCGTAGGAAGAGAAGCCCGCCGCCGCCGTCTTGGTTATTACGCGCTGGGGCAATTTGCCCGCGATTGTATCCTCAATCGGCTCGGTAGGGTCCGCGCAACCCGTTACGCGCATAGACTGCAAAACGTAAGTCCTGCCCGAAAGAGGGTCGCGTATAGCGCCGCCCAAGCACGTTGCCGCCCCGCCGAAAGGTTCTATTTCCGTGGGATGGTTGTGCGTTTCGTTTTTAAACATTACGGTATACTTCTCTTCTTTACCGTCGATTTCCGCGTCAATCTTAATCGAGCAGGCGTTAATTTCGTCGCTTTCGTCAAGATTGTCGAGTAGCCCCTCTTTCTTTAATTTTTTTACCGCAATAGTGGCGATATCCATAAGGCAGGGATATTTGTCCGTGCGGTTGGCGTACAGCTCGGCAAACAGCCCCTTATAAGCCTGCAAAGCCCTGTTTACGTGGGGGTTGTCGCTGTTTACGGTTACGCCCGTAATTTCGGTTGCAAACGTCGTGTGGCGGCAATGGTCCGACCAATACGTATCTATTACCTTTATTTCCGTTTCGTAAGGGTCGCGCCCCTCCTTTGCGAAATAGTCGCGGACGAAAGCCAAATCTTCAACCGACATAGCCAGCCCCATTGCGGCGTGGTAATCGGCTATTTGCTTATCCGTCATCGAAATAAAGCCTTCTACGCTCTTAACGTCCTCTACGGCGAGTGCGGAATGAGCCAAAGTTTCGGGCTTTTCAAGCCCTACTTCCTCGCTTTCGACAGGGTTGATTAAATGCTTTTTGATTTTAGCAAGCTGGGCAAGCGTTACGCCTTTAACCGCATATACGGTTGCGCACTTTACAAGCGGGCGCTCCTTTTGCGTAAGAAGCTGCACGCACTGCGCCGCGCTGTCGGCGCGCTGGTCGTACTGACCCGTAAGATACGCAATGGCAAAAACCTTGTAGTCCTCGGGAAACTCAACCTCTTCGAGATAGACGTCGTCTACGGGAGGCTCGGAGAATACGCACGGCACAGCCGCCTTAAACTCCGTCTTTAAAATCTTTTCCACGTCGTACCTAATAAGCACGCGCACGTCTTTAACGTTTATCTTTAAAAGAGTGCGTATATCTTCCGCAACTTTTTTCGCCTGTAAATTATCCTTTTTTTCTACGTAAATTCTGTAAATCATAAAATCCTCTCCCGTCGGTTCAGCCCTCGCGGTATTTAACGCCTATATCGGAACGGCAATACATACCTTCCCAGCTTATGTTTTTAACCGCCGCGTAAGCCTTTTTGCGCGCTGCTTCAACATTTTCGCCCTTTGCTACAACGCCCAATACCCTGCCGCCGTTGGTTACAAGCTTTCCGTCCTTTAAAGCCGTGCCCGCGTGCACCAGCGTGCAGTCGCCCATATCGCCTATCGTAATCTCTTTACCTTTCTGATAATGAACGGGGTAGCCGCCGCTTGCAAGTACGACGCAAACGCACGCGCCCTCTTCCCATTCTATTTTAATTTTATCGAGTGTTCCGTCCGTAACCGCTTGAAAAATCTCGAACAAGTCGGTCTTTAACATAGGCAGGACAACCTGCGTTTCGGGGTCGCCGAAGCGCGAGTTGTATTCAACGACTTTCATTCCCTTGTCCGTGCGCATAAGCCCGAAATACAGACAGCCTTTAAACGGCTTGCCCTCCGCATTCATCGCCTTTACGGTAGGCAATAATATCGTTTCATATACTTCTTTTTCAAGTTGCTCATTCCAGAACGGACAGGGCGAGAACGTACCCATACCGCCCGTATTCAGCCCCTTGTCGCCGTCGAAAGCGCGTTTATGGTCGCAGGAAGTAAGCATAGGCACAATTGTATTACCGTCGGTAAAGCACAGTACGGAAACCTCCTCGCCCGGGGTATATTTAAGCCCGCGCATACACTCTTCCACAACGATTTTATTGCCCGCAGAGCCGAAAGTTTTATCGAGCATTATCTCCTTTAAGCCCTCTTCCGCCTGCTTTAACGTTTCGCAAATCAATACGCCCTTGCCGAGAGCAAGCCCGTCCGCCTTTAAAACTATGGGCGCGCCCTCTTTTCTTACGTAGTCCAGAGCGTCGCCGTAATTGTCGAAAGTTGCGCTCTTAGCCGTGGGTATGCCGTATTTGTGCATAAGCTCTTTGGCAAAGGCTTTGCTCGCCTCGATTTGCGCCGCGGCTTTGTTTGGACCGAAACAGCGTTTGCCTATACTTTCAAGCTCGTCGACAAGTCCCGCGGCAAGAGGGTCGTCGGGAGTAACCACGTAGTAATCGATTTGCGGATTTTCAAGAGCAAACTTTTTAACCGCCTCCGCGTTCATATAATCTACGTTTACGTTTTCGGCTATTTCCGCAGTGCCGGCGTTGCCCTTCATACAGTATAGCTTATCTATCTTAGGGCTCTTTTTCAAAGCCTGCAAAACCGCGTGTTCCCTTCCGCCGTTACCTATCACAAGTACGTTCATAATTTTTTCCTTAATTATATTCCGCCACTATTCCTCGGCTTAGAAACAAGCAAGACAAGGAAAGTGCAAATTTCCCGAAAGGAGTTTACTAAGAGTAAATGACTTAGGGAAATTTGTGCTTGACGCAGTATTGCGCCGTTTATAAACCAATGCTTAATGCTTGAAATGCCTGTCGCCGACAAACACCATTGCAATGCCAGCCGCGTTGCACGCTTCTACCGACGCCTTGTCCTGAATGGAGCCGCCAGGCTGAATAATAGCGGTAATGCCCGCCTTTACGCACTCCTCCACGCAATCGGGGAAGGGGAAAAACGCGTCCGAAGCCATAACCGAGCCTTTGGCTTCCGCGCCCGCGTGCGCAATCGCCTGCTGAGCCGCCCAGATACGGTTGGTCTGTCCCATACCTATACCTGTTGTTCTGCCCTCTTTTCCAATTACAATAGCGTTGGACTTGGTATGCTTAACGACCTTCCAATTAAAGAGCATAGCTTCCACTTCTTCCTTTGTGGGCGCGCGGTTTGTTACCACGCCGCATCCGTAAACGGTTTTAGTCTTGCCGCTGGGCAAAATATTCTCTTCCACGCTTGCCTTTTGCGTAAAGAGATTCATATCTTCACCCTTTATAAGACACTCGTCGTACTGCTGAACCAAAAGTCCGCCGTACACCTTTTTCATATCCTTAGCCGTAGCCTCCCTGCGGGCGGATATATCGTCTATAACCAAAAGACGGATATTCTTTTTCTGCTCCAAAATTTCAAGCGCCTGCTTGGAATAGGAAGGAGCCATAACTATTTCTATAAAAATTTTATTTATTTCTTCCGCAGTAGCCGCGTCCACTTCGCCGTTAATTGCAAGTATTCCGCCGAAAACGGAAACGGGGTCGGAATTATATGCGCGTAAGTAAGCTTCGTGAATATCCTTGCCAGTACCTACTCCGCAAGGGTTTGCGTGCTTGCAGGCTACAACCGCAGGGGTTGAACCGAATTCTTTTAAAAGCTCCAACGCGCCGTTTGCGTCGTTTATATTGTTATAAGAAAGCTCCTTGCCCCAAAGCTGTTTAGCCGTGGCAAGACTGCCCTTGCGGGGAAACTCTTCTTTATAGAATACAGCCGACTGCTGGGGATTTTCGCCGTAGCGCATTTCCTGCGCCTTTTCGTAAGCGAAGGTAACGCTGTCGGGATACTCTATACCCAACTGCGCCGCAAGATAGTTGGAAATAAGGCTGTCGTATACCGCCGTGTGCGCAAACACCTTGTACTGTAAATACTTCTTGGTTTCAAGCGTTACTCCGCCGTTTTTAAGTTCGTCAAGTATTTTGCCGTAGTCCTTGGTGTCGACTATAACGGCAACGTCCTGATAGTTTTTAGCTGCCGCCCTTATCATAGTAGGTCCGCCAATGTCGATATTTTCTACGCACTCGGCAAAATCGGCGCCCTTTGCAAGCGTAGCCTTGAAAGGATACAGGTTGACGCATACGATATCTATGGTGTTTATATTGAGCTTTTCCAGCTGAGCCATATGCTCGGGGTTGGAACGCATAGCAAGAAGCCCCGCGTGAACGTTGGGATGAAGCGTTTTCACCCTGCCGTCGAGACACTCGGGAAAACCCGTAATATCGGATATGCCTATAACTTTAAGCCCCGCGTCCTTTAACGCTTTGGCTGTTCCTCCCGTAGAAATAATTTCAAAACCGTTTTCAACCAAGCCCTTGCAAAATTCTACTATGCCCGCCTTGTCCGATACGGATACAAGCGCCCTCTTCTTCATTTCCATTATAAAACCTCTTATTTTATTTCTACTTTTCTTCCGTATTTAAATATCTTGCCTTCGCACAGCTTTTTAACGCAATAGGGCAACAGTTCGTGCTCCTTTTCTAAAATGCGCGACTGCAAACTTTCGGGCGTGTCGTCCGACTTTACTTCCACCGCCGTCTGAGCGATAATCGCCCCGCCGTCGGGGACTTCGTTTACGAAATGCACGGTACAGCCAGATACCTTTGCGCCGAATTCAAGTACGGCTTTATGCACGTTAAGCCCGTACATACCAGCGCCGCAAAACGCGGGAATAAGCGAGGGGTGAATATTTATTATTCTGTCCTCGAACGCCTTTATAAAACTTTCGGGTATTATTTTAAGCCAACCCGCAAGCACTATGTAGTCCACGCGGTTGATATTTAAAAGATATGTAAGTTCCGAATACAAAACGTTTATATCGGGATACGCGGCTTTGGAAAACACAGCCGTCTTAATGCCGTGCTTTTTCGCCCTGTCGAGCGCGCCTATTTCGTCTTTGGAAGCTATAAGACAGGCAATGTCGCAAAACTTTTCTTTTTCGTTGGCGTCGATAACCGACTGAAAATCGGTGCCGCCGCCGCTTGCAAATACGGCTATGCGCTTCATAGTAACGTTACCCCGCTTCCCTTAACCGTTTTGCCCAAAACTACGCAACTTTCGCCTGTGCTTTCAAGCTGGGATATAGTGGCTTCAACGTCCTTTTCGGCTACGCAGACAACCATACCTATGCCCATATTAAAGGTGTTGTAAATCTGCCTGTCGGTTATGCCCGCTTTCTCCTGCATTACTTTGAACAGAGCGGGCACATCGTACGATTTAATATCTATCTCGCACCCAATGCCTTCAGGAAAAATACGGGGAATATTTTCAATAAAGCCGCCGCCCGTAATGTGAGCTATTCCCTTGACTTTTACTTTTTCTATAAGAGCAAGTATTGACTTGACGTATATTTTAGTGGGCGTAAGCAAAACGTCTATAATTCTGCCTCCAAGCCTCTCGTCGTACTTTTCAAGCTCCGCCTTGTCCTCGCCCCATAATTTTCTGACAAGAGAATAACCGTTTGAGTGAACGCCGCTGGACTTAATGCCGATAAGCACGTCGCCCGCCTTGATGTCTTTTCCGTTTATTACCTTTTTCCTGTCGACGACGCCTACGGCAAAGCCGGCGATATCATATTCGCCCGCGGAATAGAAACCGGGCATTTCGGCGGTTTCGCCGCCGATTAGGGCGCAACCGCTCTGACGGCACCCCTCGGAAACACCCGACACTACGGTTGCAACCGTTTCGGGAGAGAGAGCGCCCGTGGCAAAATAATCGAGGAAAAACAGCGGTTTGGCGCCCTGACAAACAATGTCGTTTACGCACATAGCCACGGCGTCTATGCCGATGGTATCGTGCTTGTCGGCAACAAACGCATATTTCAGCTTGGTACCCACGCCGTCCGTACCCGCGACAAGCACGGGCTCTTCCATTCCCTTGGGCATTGCGAAAAAGCCGCCGAACGAACCTATGTCGCCGAGAACGCCGTCCGTATACGTAGACTTAACGTGCTCGCGCATAAGTTTAACCGCCTGATAGCCGCGCTCTACGTCTACGCCGCTGTCCTTATAAGAAATAGCCATTTTATTTAACACCTCAATATATTATTTTCTATGTTACTCTAATTTTAGTTTATCCGTTTCGCCGTTGAGCGGATAGGGATATTCGCCGTTGAAACAACCGAGGCAGAAACCGCGTTTGGACTTGCAACAACTGCTTATAAGCTGTTCTACCGAAAGATACCTGACGCTGTCCGCGCCCAAACTTTCGGCAATCTGGTCTTCGTCTTTATACGCGCCTATCAGTTGAGAATAGGTCTGTATGTCTATGCCTAAATGACAGGGGTGTTTTATTATCGGCGAACACACGCGCACGTGCACTTCCTTTGCCCCCGCTTCCCGCAACATTTTTATTATCTTTCGCATCGTAGTGCCGCGCACTATACTGTCGTCTATGAGAATGATTCTTTTACCTGATACGTTAGCCCGCATTGCGTTCATTTTAACGCTGAGACTGTTTTCCCTCTGCCTTTGGTCCGGCTGGATAAACGTTCTGCCAACGTATCTGTTTTTGGCAAGCGCTTCAATAAAGGGTATTCCGCTCTCTTCCGCGTACCCGCGCGCCGCCACGTTAGCCGAGTCGGGAACGCCTGAAATCATATCGGCTTCAACCCCGTAATTGCGCGCAAGCAATCTGCCTGCTTCGTACCGCGCGTCGTATACGCTGCAACCGTCCAAAACGGAGTCGTGCCTTGCAAAGTACACGTATTCGAATATGCACATTCCGCTCTTTTCGGGTATGTCTTCCATTTTGTACGAGTGCAACCCCTCGCTGTCGATTACTACTATTTCGCCCGGTTCTACGTCGCGCAAAAAATTTGCGGAAACGGCGTCGAGCGCGCAACTTTCGCTTGCGACTACGTAATCGTCCACAACCGTACCTATACAGAGCGGACGTATTCCGTACGGGTCGCGCACGGCTATAAGCTTGTCCGTCGTCATAATTACGAGTGCGTATGAGCCTTTGAAGCGGGGACACGCGCGCATAACGCCCTTTAATATGTCGCCGTCCGAAAGACTGTTTATCATAACCGCCATAACTTCGGAATCGATTGTCGTCTGAAATACCGCGTTCGCCGCAATCATCTCGTCGCGGAGCTGTTTTGTGTTGGTAAGATTGCCGTTGTGCGCAAGAGCCGTTTTGCCGCACTTGCCCGTAAACACCACGGGTTGGGCGTTTAACAGCTGGCTTGCGCCCGTTGTAGAATAACGCACGTGTCCGATTGCTATATCGCCCTCCGGCAGGTCTTCGAGCTTACAACCCGAAAACACCTCGGGCACAAGTCCCATTCCCTTGTAATAGTTTATCTTATCCGCAAAGGCTACGGCTATGCCCGCGCTCTCCTGTCCCCTGTGTTGCAGGGCGTACAGACCGTAATATACGGTGTGCGCAACGTTGCGGTTTTCCTGCGAGTATACGCCGAATACACCGCATTCTTCGTGAAACTCATCACCAAATTCGTCCATTAAATCCACCGAGGAATAATTTTATTCCTTACCCGTCCAACAATAGGTACACAGTTTGCAAGGTTCTAACCCGATTGCTTCAATCAACCCTTCAATCGATTGGAATTCCAGACTTTCAAATTGGAATTTGTCGCAAATAGCCTTGCGCATCGCCTTGCCTCGCTCGGTACTTCCGTCGCTGTATTCGTCCATATGCTTCAAACTCTCTTCGCCTTCGAGCTCCATCATAGTGCGACGGGTAATCAAATCCATATCGCTTGTAGAACGCGAGAAGTTGAGATACTTGCAACCGTACATTATGGGAGGGCAAGCCGAACGCATATGCACGGCTTTCGCGCCGTGCGAATACAAAAAGTCCACCGTTTCTTTAAGCTGGGTACCGCGCACAATGCTGTCGTCCACCAAAAGAAGCCGCTTGCCTTCAATAAATTCGTGTACGGGGATAAGCTTCATTTTGGCTACTTTGTTGCGTTCCGTCTGATTGACGGGCATAAAACTGCGCGACCACGTAGGCGTATATTTGATATAGGGGCGGGCAAAAGGCACCTTGCAGGCGTTTGCATACCCTATCGCGTGCGGTGTGCCAGAATCGGGAACGCCGCCAACGTAATCTATTTCGTGCATATCGTGGGTTTTAGCGTCGTTTTTGGCAAAGACCTCGCCGTTTTTGCAACGCATCATTTCCACATTTACGCCCTCGTAATTGGAGGTGGGATAACCGTAATACGACCACAAAAACGCGCATATGCGCATCTTTTCGCCCGCAGGCGCAAGCTGGGTTATGCCGTCGGCAGAAATTTCGACTATTTCCGCAGGACCGAGCTCACGCTCGTCGGTATATCCCAATTTTCTGTAAGCAAAACTTTCGAAAGATACGCAGTAACCGTCGGCGCACTTGCCTATATGTACGGGTAATCTGCCCATCTTATCCCTCGCGGCGATTAAGGTGCCTTTATCCGTCAACAGCAGTATGGAAGCCGTGCCCTCCACCTGCTCCTGCGCGTAGCGTATTCCCTCGACGTAGCTGTCCTTGCTGTTAATCAGCGCGGCTACAAGCTCGTTTGTGTTCACCTTGCTTCCCGTCATCGCGTCGAAATATCCGCCGCGCGACAGCACGTCCTTCATAAGCTTTTCGGCGTTGTTTATTACGCCCACAGTGCAAATGGCGTACGTGCCAACCTTAGAAACCATTAAAAGCGGCTGAGGGTCGGTATCGCTGATGCAACCTATCGCCGCGTTTCCCTTCATTTCTCCGAGCAACTTCTCGAATTTGGTTCTGAAAGGCGCGTTTTCTATGTTGTGTATTTCGCGCTGTAAACCGAGCGCTTTATCGTACGCCGCCATTCCCCCGCGCTTTGTTCCGAGGTGGGAATGATAGTCGGTGCCGATAAACACGTCGAACAGAGCGCTGCTTTTCTTTACCGAGCCGAAAAAACCGCCCATTCCTTACTCTCCCGTAAGACGCTTGAATACTTCCTGATACGCGTCCTCCACACCGCCGAGGTCGCGGCGGAATCTGTCCTTGTCAAGACTTACGTGCTTTGTAGTATCCCAGGTGCCCGCTTCCCAGAAGCGGCAGGTATCGGGGGAAATTTCATCCGCAAGCACTATCTGCCCCTTAAATCTGCCGAATTCGAGTTTGAAGTCTACAAGGTCGATGTTAAGGTGTTTGAAAAATTCTTTCATAGCTTCGTTTACGGCGAAAGCCATTTTCGTAATCGTATCTATCTCTTCCTTGGTTGCAAGCCCCAAAGCAAGCGCGTGGTACGTATTGATTAAGGGGTCGCCCAAATCGTCGTTTTTATAGGAAAACTCTATTGTGGGGTTTAAAAGCGCAGTGCCTTCGGCAACGCCGTATTTTTTGGAGAAACTGCCCGCGGCAACGTTTCTTATAATAACTTCGAGTGGAACGATTTCAACCTTTTTAACAACGGTGTTTCTGTCGTCGATTTGCTCGACGAAATGGGTGGGTATTCCCTTCTTTTCAAGCATCTGCATCATAAGGTTGCTCATCTTGTTGTTGATTACGCCCTTACCTGCGATTGTACCCTTTTTAAGCCCGTTAAAAGCCGTTGCGTCGTCCTTGTAGGACACGATTACATAGTCGGCATTATCGGTTGCAAATACCTTTTTTGCCTTGCCTTCGTAAAGCTGTTCTTTCTTTTCCATAAGTTTTTCTATCTCCTTAATCTTAAAGATTATATGATGCTTTTTAACACTCGGAACTTGCCGAATAAATGTTATTAAATGCAAACACCCGCAATTTATGCGGGTATTTTGCGTTTGTCAAAATTGCGAAGCTTCCTCTATTACGGCAGCGTCGTCTGCATTGATTTTTTCTTTCATTTTGCGTTTGTACTCTTCGAGTTTTACCGCGATATCGGGGTGCTTTATCCCCAAAATCTGCGCCGCGAGCACGCCGGCGTTTTCGCCGCCGTTTACCCCCACCGTCGCTACGGGTATGCCCGAAGGCATCTGTACAATGGAAAGCAGGCTGTCCAGCCCTCCCATCATATCCGTCTTTACGGGCAGTCCTATAACGGGCAACGTAGTGTACGCAGCTATAACTCCGCCGAGGTGCGCCGCTTTCCCCGCCGCGCAAATGATTACTTCCGTGCCGTTTTCCTTTGCCGACTTTGCAAATGCGTGCGCTTCGTCGGGCGTTCTGTGCGCGGAAATTACGCGTACTTCCACCTCCGCGCCGAAGCTTTTAAGCACGGTAACCGCGGGCTTAACCACGCCAAGGTCGGACTTAGAACCCATAACAACTGCTACTTTTGCCATAACAATCTCCGTAATAACAATTTGTTTTTGCGGCATACTACGAGTATATGATACTTCTGTATATTATTTTCGCCGCATATATAATCGCGGTAAACGTATATTCGGTTATGCTCTTGCTTGCGCAACGCAACGAGTATATGTCGGACGAAAGCAAGTTGAATGCCGGGGACGGCAAGCTGATACTTTCGGCTCTGCTCGGCGGAGCGATAGGCATTTACGTAACGATGTTTATCACCCGCTTCAAGCTGAAAAATATGCTTTTGATGATTCTGTTGCCCGTCATAGGCGTAATCAACGTCTGGCTTTGCGTAGTCGCTTTCCGTTCCGGCTTTACGTTTATCGCCGTGTAACACAATATTTATAAATTGTAGTGTCATTATAGCACAACATATAGCGAAAAGGAAACATTTTGACAGAAGTTTTTCAAAATTCGCGCCAAAATTTTTATACCCGACAAATTTTTTTCGCCAATATCGGCTAAATTTACAAATCAAACGTTTTACCCCGCCGCCTAAAAATTGGGCGGCGGGGAAATTTTACCTTTTATACTTGATTATTCCGCGCCTTTACCGCTGCCGCTGCTGCGCGCCGCAAGCAAGTCGCGTATTTCGGCAAGCAACTCCTCGGAAGTGGGCTTGGGTGGCTCTGCGGGAACCGCGGGGGCTTCGGCAGCCACTTCCGCCTGCGCCTTTGCAAGCGCTTCTTCCTCGCTCATACCCTGTTTTTGCAACTTTTTAGCCATTTTTGCCGTTCTCTTTTTAGCTTTTTCCGCCGCCTTATTCGCCGCGTTTTTCAGGCTCATAAACACCTTAATAATTACGAACAGCACCAACGCTATAAGAAGGAAGTCGATTATTTTCATAATGAACGTTCCCCAATCGATATAGACGGAATTTGTCATATCGACTATGAGATTGCCGTCCGCGTCCGCCGTTTTAACCTCTTTTAGCATAGTAATAAGACCTATGCCGTCGCTGCCGCCTACCGCCCAATTGATTAAGGGCTTTAATATATTGTTGGTAAGGCTGGTTACGATAGCGTTGAAAGCCGCGCCTATGATTACCGCGACAGCCATATCGACTACGTTGCCGCGCGTTATAAACGCCTTGAATTCAAGCAGAAGCGATTTGATTTTTTTCATTCTTATTCTCCTTAAAAATTTATTTTACCGTTACGAGTTCTTCGGCAAGCTCTTTAACCGCCCGCCTGCTTTCCGCACTCAGCGCCGAACGTATTTTAACCTGCGTTTGGGCAAACGAAATTTCAGCGCACTTTTCAAACTCCGCGCGCATAAGTTTGGCGCATACTGGCGCCCAGGTGCCGTTTTCCATAAACGCAACAGTACGCTTTTTATAGTTGCGCTCGGCAAGGCGGTTTATAAACTCCCTCGCCGCGGGAAAAATTCCTCCGTTGTAAGTAGTCGCCGCAACAACCAGCTTGGAAAAGCGGAAAGCCTGAGCCACACACTCCGCCCAATCGTCGCGCGCAAGGTCGATAACTTTAACCTTTTCGCCGCGCCCCCTCAACTCCGCCGCAAGCAGTTCGGCAGCCTCTGCGGTGTGCCCGTAAACGGACGCGTGGGCAACGAGCGTGCCCTCCGTTTCGGGTTGATAACCGCTCCAAACGGAATAAAGCTTTAACGCTTCCCCCAGCCTGCCGTCGCTTAAAACGGGACCGTGCAGGGGCGCGACCGTATCTATTTTCAAACCGGCAAGTTTACTTATAGCCGACCGTACTTGAACACCGAATTTGCCGACTATGCCAATATAATACCTTCTCGCTTCCTCCGTCCAATCGCCCTCGAAAGTATCCGACGCGCCGAACTTGCCGAAAGCATCCGCCGAAAACAGCAGAGAATTTGTTTTATCATAAGAAAACATTACCTCCGGCCAATGCACCATAGGCGCGAACACAAAGCGCAAAGTATGTTTGCCGAGGGTCAGCTCGTCGCCGTCGGTTACCGTAAGACGGTTGTGCGGAAAGCCCTCGCCGAAATACTCTTCGAGCATCACGAGCGTTTTTACGTTGCCGACGATTTTTGCCTGAGGATATTTTTTTGCAAACGCCGCGACGCACGCGCTGTGGTCGGGCTCCATATGTTGAACGATAAGATAATCGGGCGCGCGCCCTTGCGTAACCCTTTCGATATTTGCAAGCCACTCAGCCCCGAAACGGGCGTCCACCGAGTCCATCACGGCAATATTTACGTCCTTAATCACGTACGAATTGTACGTAACGCCGCAAGGCACCTTATACATACCTTCAAAGAGCTGAATTTCCCTGTCGTCAACGCCTACGAAATAAACGTCTTTTGCAATTTCTTTCATATAATCATCCCGTTTTTAAGTTATTATAAGTCCGCAGGACATAAGTATAAACACCGTAAAGAACACCGTTAAAATCGAACAGATACTTGTCCATACCACAAGCTGTGTGGCAAGCTGTTCGTCGCCGCCCATCTGCCCCGCCATTATGGCGCTCGAAACCGCCACGGGCGTAGCGTACAGCGCAACCAGAGTCGGATATGCCTGCGGAGTAAGCCCGAGTAAATTCGGCGCGATAAAGTTTATAAGCGCCGCGCCGCCTATGCCTATCAACGGCGCGATGACAATTCTCCAAGCCGTGCCCACGGCTATTTCCTTCGTCATCCCCTTAACCGCCGAAAACTCGAACTGACCACCGAGGACGACGAGAGCGAGAGGCGAAGCGATAGCCTTTAAATCGACGGTGCACAGGTATAAAAATTTAAGCTGGGTATCAAATCTGAAAGGCACTCTGCCGCCGCAACAAGCGCGTTCCAATTCCCTGATTGCCACAAACAGCAAGCCTGCGGCAACGCCGATAATGAGAGGATTTTTTAAAATATTTAAAAGAACGCTTTGCGCTCCGTTTGCGCCGCCACGCTTGTTTTTAACCGAATTTTTGTCATTTAAAAGCCCTTCGATTGACAGCTGAACGCCGCCGTTCGGGCTTTCCGCCTGATTGTACTCGGCAAAAACGGTAAGCGCGATTACCGCCAAAATATTGAAAACGGGTATCGAAAACGCCGAAACTATGCCGCCGAGAGCCGCGTCGCCGCCAAGTCTTTCGACAAGCGGCAGGCCTATGATGGCGAAATTACTGCGGAATGCGCACTGCAACAGCACCCCGCGCCTGTTCTTCTTTTTAGTAGTTAAAAGCGCGGTAACAAGACCCAGCCCGAATATAACGAATACAACAATAACAACGTACAGCACAACCGCCCAGGGCACTTCGGCAAAGCTGTTCATATTGTCGTAAATATTGACAAACAGCATACAGGGCAGGCATACGTTGAAGACAAATTTATTGCCTATCTTTAAAAAGTCGCCGCTTAAAAACTTTATGCGCTTTAAAACGTACCCGAGGACTATGAGAAGAACAAGCGGAACGACGGCGTTTACAGCCGTAAAAAACACATCAGCCATCTTCTCTCCTTTCCCCGCGTTTAAACGGCGTTTTGCCGCAAGGTTTTAACAAAAAAATTATAGCAAACGCCCCGCGTTATGTCAAACGCGGGGCATACGTTTATTTAATTAAAAGTAAAATTTTACCTTATATTGCCGTTGCCATCCACAACGTATTTATAGGTAGTCAATTCCCTCAGCCCCATAGGACCGCGGGCGTGCAGTTTTTGCGTGGAAATGCCCATTTCGCACCCCAGCCCGAACTCCCCGCCGTCGGTAAACCGCGTGGAAGCGTTTACGTATACCGCCGCGCTGTCGACGGCGGCGATAAACCTTTGCGCCGCGCTCCCGTCCTCCGTTACTATGCAGTCGCTGTGCCCCGTAGAGTGTTCGGATATATGCGCAATTGCGCCGTCGACGCCGTTCACAACGGCAACCGCCGCAACGTAGTCTAAAAATTCCCTGTTAAAATCGCCTTCGGCGGCGGGATAACACCCCTCTCCTTTAAGTATTTGGTAGCTCCGGTTATCGCAGACAAACTTAACTTTATTTTGTTTTCTGCCATCATACAGCCGACTTTTAAGCAGGGGCAAAAACTCGGCGGCTACGGCGGCGTCGACAATGCAAACCTCCATTGCGTTGCACACGGAAGGACGCGAACACTTGGCGTTTTCTATAATGGCAAGAGCCTTATTAAAGTCCGCCGCGCCGTCCACGTATACGTGGCATACGCCCGTGCCCGTTTCAATACAAGGAACGACCGCGTTTTCCACGCACGCTTTTATCAACCCCGCTCCGCCGCGGGGTATGAGCAAGTCTACAAGCCCCTTGGCTTGCATAATCTCCAACGCGCTTTGGCGGGACGTGTCCTCTATAAACCCGATTACACCGCCGTCCAAGCCGACCTTTACAAGCCCCTTTTTCATCGCGCTTACTATTGCCGCCGCCGAACGGTGCGCCTCTTTACCCGTGCGCAACACGCAGGCGTTGCCGCTTTTAACAGCCAGCGCGGCGGCGTCGGAAGTTACGTTTGGACGGCTTTCGTAGATTATAGCCACAACGCCGAGCGGTACGGAAATTTTGGAAATTTTAAGTCCGTCATAACGCGTTTTACTTTCCAGCGTAAGCCCGACGGGGTCGGGCAACAGCGCCACCTGTCTTACCCCGTCCGCCATTGCCTTAATTCTGTTGCCGTCAAGCGACAGCCTGTCGAGCATAACGTCGGTTACGCTCCCTCGGGCGGCGCGCATATCGAGCGCGTTCGCCGCCAAAATTTCTTCCGCGGCGGCTTCGATAGCCTCCGCCATAAAACCGAGCGCGTCGTTTTTTTGCGCGGTCGAAGCGGCGGCAAGCGCGCGCTGAGCCGCCGCGCAACGTTGAATAATTTTCAGCGTAGTCATATTTTTTTGCCCGTAAAGCGCGTTCCCGCACTTTCTCCCGCAATTATTTTATAAAGGTTCTCAGGCTCTGCGCCGTTTGCGATTACCATATCGCAACCCGCCGCGGTACAAATTTTTGCCGCCTGCAACTTGGTTGCCATACCGCCCGTACCCACGCCGCTTACAGAGCCGCCCGCCGCGCTTTCAAGCTCCGCAGTTATATTTTCCACAACGGGAATAAGCCGCGCCGTTTTATCGCTATGCGGGTCGGCGGTGTACAGCCCGTCTATGTCGGAAAGCAAAATCAACAGGTCGGCTTTTACGGCTACCGCCACCAATGCGGACAGCGTGTCGTTATCACCCGCCGAAATTTCCGCCGTGGCTACGGTGTCGTTTTCGTTTATTACGGGCAACGCGCCCATTGAAAGAAGTTTTTCGGCGGTGTTGCCGAAATTTACTCTCCTCTCCCCACCGCGCAAATCTTCGGCGGTTACGAGCATTTGCGCAACGTTGTGGTGATAGCGCGAAAATTCTCTGTCGTAAAAACACATAAGTTCGCACTGCCCCACTGCCGCCGCCGCTTGTTTGGAAGGTATGTCGGCGGGGCGTGCAGAAAGTCCCAATTTACTTTTACCCAGCGCAATCGCGCCCGAAGAAACTACGGCAACCTGATTGCCCGCATTCTTTATATCGGCGATAACCTTGCATAAACTTTCAAACCTCTTTAAATTAAGATTGCCGTTTAAGTAGGTCAAAGTAGAAGTTCCTATTTTAATTACGGTACGCATAGCCACGCTCCTTTTGCATATTATAAATTATTTTGCATAATTAGTCAAGCGCGGCGAGCGCGCGCAACGCCCGCTTTTTGTCTTTTTATAACCGTTTACAACTAAAAAAGCGCCGTGCGGCAAAAGTTTTGCCGCGCGGCGCGCACTTCTTTTTAATTTATACTACGCCGTGCGCAAGCATTGCGTTTGCCACTTTTATAAAGCCCGCAATATTGGCGCCCATTACGTAGTTGCCGTCGTACCCGTATTCCTTAGCCGCGTCCTCCATATTGTGGTAAATGTTTACCATAATATTTTTAAGCTTGGCGTCCACCTCTTCGAACGACCAGAACATTCTGCCCGACGACTGAGCCATTTCCAGCGCGCTTGTAGCAACGCCGCCTGCGTTTGCCGCCTTTGCGGGCAGGAAAACAACGCCCGCCTTCAAAAACACTTCGATAGCCGTCAGAGTAGAGGGCATATTCGCGCCTTCGCCAACGTACTTAACGCCGTTTTTAACCAGCGCCTTAGCGCTCTCTTCGTCTATTTCGTTCTGCGTTGCACAAGGCAGGGCTATATCGCAGGGGATAGTCCAAATACCCTTGCACCCCTCGGTATACTTCGCGCCCTTTACGCGCTCGGCATATTCCTTGATTCTGCCGCGCTTTACTTCCTTGATATCCTTGACGATATCCAGCTTAATGCCGTCGGGGTCGTAGATATAGCCGTTGGAATCGTACATTGCAACGACTTTCGCGCCGAGCGACTGCGCCTTTTGGCAGGCGTAAATTGCAACGTTGCCGGAGCCCGATATAACGACCGTTTTGCCTTTAAAGCTGTCGCCGCGCACTTTTAACGCTTCTTCCGTGATATAGACCAAACCGTAACCCGTAGCTTCCGTTCTTACAAGCGAGCCGCCGTAAGTCAAGCCTCTGCCCGTCAGAACGCCCACGTGTTCGTCGCGTATTCTCTTATACTGTCCGAAGAGATACCCTATTTCCCTGCCGCCTACGCCTATGTCGCCCGCGGGCACGTCGGTATCCGCGCCGATATGCCTTTGAAGCTCGGTCATAAAGCTCTGGCAGAAAGCCATTACTTCCCTGTCGCTCTTGCCCTTGGGGTCGAAGTCGGAGCCGCCCTTGCCGCCGCCAATGGGCAAGCCCGTAAGGCTGTTTTTCAAAATCTGTTCTAACCCGAGAAACTTT